>NZ_JBIAKL010000006.1:0-373392 GCF_042872445.1 Micromonospora sp. NPDC005257
GACAGGCCGGCGTAGCCGGTCTCGTCGTAGAACAGCGGTTCGCCGCCGCGCCAGAGGCTCTGGTGGGTGTGCATGCCGGAGCCGTTGTCGCCGAACAGCGGCTTGGGCATGAACGTCGCGGTCTTGCCGGCGGCCCAGGTCTCGTTCTTGACGATGTACTTGAACATCTGGAGCTGGTCGGCGGCGTGCAGCAGCGTCGAGAACTTGTAGTTGATCTCCGACTGGCCCGCGGTGCCGACCTCGTGGTGCGAGCGCTCGACGGTGAAGCCGCCGTCGACGAGGCGACGCACGATCCGGTCGCGCAGGTCGGCGTAGTGGTCGACCGGCGGCACGGGGAAGTAGCCGCCCTTGTAGGCGGTCTTGTAGCCGCGGTTGCCGCCCTCTTCGATCCGGCCGGTGTTCCAGGCGCCCTCGATCGAGTCGATGTAGTAGAACGACTGGTGCGCGGAGGTCTCGTGGCGGATGGAGTCGAAGATGTAGAACTCCGCCTCGGCGCCGAAGTACGCGGTGTCCGCGATGCCGCTGGCGGCGAGGTAGGCCTCGGCCTTCTTGGCGACGTTGCGGGGGTCGCGGGAGTAGGCCTCGCGGGTGAACGGGTCGTGGATGAAGAAGTTCAGCGCGAGGGTCTTCTGCGCCCGGAACGGGTCGATGAACGCGGTGGCGACGTCCGGCAGCAGCAGCATGTCGGACTCGTGGATGGCCTGGAACCCGCGGATCGAGGAGCCGTCGAAGGCGAGGCCGTCGGTGAACACGCTGTCGTCGAACGACTCGACCGGCAGGTTGAAGTGCTGCATCACGCCGGGCAGGTCACAGAAACGTACGTCGACGAACTTCACGTCCTCGTTGGCGAGGTATCGCAGGAGTTCCTCGGAATTGGCGAACACACGTCCTCCTGGCAGGTTCACTCCGGTAGCTAACTACTGGCGACGCTATGGCCGAGGGGTTGCCCTGCCGTGTCCCGTCTGTTTCCGCCGTGTTACGTCGCTTGCGGAGCGTCATCCTAGCGCTCTCAGGTGCGGAATGTCGGAATTTTCGTCGACGGTCGAGGCGGCGTTACCCTGGCCGCTGTGACCGATACCGCCGCCACACGGGTGCCGCCCGCCACCGACCCCGCCTTCACCCCGCCCAGCCTCGGCCGCCGCTTCGGCGCCCTGATCATCGACTGGGTGCTGTGCCTGATGGTCGCCCGGGCCTTCTCCGACCCGGTCCGCGACGGCTGGCCGCCGGTCCTGGTGCTGATCCTGGAGTACGGCTTCTTCATCGGCCTGTTCGCCCAGACCCCCGGCATGTACCTGACCCGGCTGCGCTGCGTCTCCTGGGCCGACGGCGGCCGGATCGGGGTGCTCCGGGGACTGCTGCGCGGCTTCCTGCTGGCCCTGGTCGTGCCGGCCCTGCTCATGGACGAGCACCGGCGCGGCCTGCACGACCGGCTCGCCGGGTCGGTCGTCACCGACGCCCCGCGCCGCTGACCCGCACGACGAAGGAGCCGGCCCCGCACGGGGACCGGCTCCTTGGCGCGTACACCGGACGTCAGCGACCCCGGGTCTGCCGGAACGCGCCGCGCGCCGGCCGCATGTTCTTCGGGACCGCGCCCTTGGGCATCTGCGGTCGCGCGGTCAGCGCCTTGAGCCGCTTGTCGAGCGCGTTGACGTCCTTCGGGGACAGGGCGCGGGGCAGCCGCATCAGCGTCATCCGCAGCTTGCGGACCGGCAGCTCACCCTCGCCCTGACCGATCACGTAGTCGTGCAGGGGAGCGGTGCCGATCACCTTCGCCAGGCGGCGCTTCTCCTGGCCGAGCAGGCCGCGTACGCGCTGCGGGTTGCCCTCGGCCAGCAGGATCACGCCCTGCCGGCCCACCACCAGGTGCACCATGTCCATCTGGGTGGTGGAGCTGACCGCCGGGGTGACCCGCCAGTCGCCACGCATGCTCTCCATGATCTGCGCCGCCGCGCCCGGCTGCCCCTCGGCGGCGTTCATCATCGCCTTGTTCGAGCGCAGGTTGAGCACGATCAGCACGGCCAGCAGGGCGAGCAGGATGCCGATCGGCAACCAGATCCAGCCCCAGGCGATCACCGCGACCACGGTGAGCGCGAGCGGGATCAGCACCGCCGCCGCCGTCAGCGGCGCGAACCACTTGTCCTGCTTGGCGGTGAACCGGAACACCATCCCGATCTGCTTCAGCCGCTGGCCGAACGAGACCTTCTCCTGGGGCTTTGCCATACCGCAGAGTCTAGTGGTCGGCGCGCACCCCGTTGATCCGTGGCCGCCCCCTGCGCCGAGGGCTGAGTACCTTACCGCCGCGGCGGCCCGAATCGGCCCGCCGGTAAGGAGGCCGGGCGGGCGAAGATCAGGCGGCGTACCCATGCACCGGGGGCACCTTCGCGCGGAGAGTCGATCTCGACAGGGAACGACACCGCACGACAGGGAGATTCGAGATGTTCGGCAACGACGCAGACCTCATCCTCAGCATCCACCGCAGCCACGCCGCCGAGTTGCAGGCCGACGCCGCCCAGGACCGGCTCGCCCGGTCGCTGCCGCGCCGGCACCCGCGCGGATGGCTCGGCCGCCGCCAGCACCACGCCCGCACCACCGACGCCCGCCGGTGACCGCACCGGCGGCCGTGACCGGGTTCGTGGGCGCGGCCGGACCGGCGACGTCGCACGGCCCGATCGGGCCGGTCGGGCCGTCGGAGGGCCGTGGCATGCTCGACGACGTGACCGTACGCGCCGCCAGCACCGTCCTCGTCGGCCGCCGGCCCGAGCTGGCCGCGCTCGGCGACGCGCTGGCCCGGTCCCGGTCCGGCGAGCCGACGACGGTGCTCGTCGGGGGCGAGGCGGGCGTCGGCAAGACCCGGCTGCTGGAGGAGTTCGGCACCCAGGTGGACGCGGCCGGCGCGCGGCTGCTGGTCGGCCAGTGCCTGGAACTGGGCGAGGCCGGCCTGCCGTTCGCCCCGTTCGCCGCCGCGCTGCGCGACGTGCTGCGCCACGACGGGCCGGCCGCCTTCGCCGGCTACGAGGCGGAGTTCGCCCGGCTGCTGCCGGAACTGGCCCGGATGCCGGCGGCCGTCGCCGCGCCCGCCGGACCGGCCCTCGCCGACACCCCGCGCGGCTACCTGTTCGACCTGGTCGCCGAGCTGTTCCGACGGCTCGCCGAGGAACGCCCGCTGGTGCTGGTGATCGAGGACCTGCACTGGGCCGACCGGTCCACCCGCGATCTGATCGGCTTCCTGGTGCGGGCCGCCCGCGCCACCCGCCTGCTGGTCGTCTGCACGTACCGCACCGACGAGCTGCACCGGGGGCACCCGCTGCGGCCGTTCCTCGCCGAACTGGACCGGGTCCGCGGCGTGGACCGGATCGACCTGGGCCGCCTCGACCGGGACGGCACCGCCGCCGTACTGGCCGACCTGCTGGGCGTCGAGCAGTACGCCCGGACCGTGGACGACGTGCACGAACGCACCCAGGGGAACCCGTTCTTCATCGAGGAGCTGGCCGCCGCCGGTGGCCCGGTCGGCTGCGCGGCCATCCCGGAGACGTTGCGCGATCTGCTGCTGGCGCGCGTCGACCGGCTGCCCGAGCCGGCCCAGCGGGTGCTGCGGATCGCCGCCGCCGGGGGCACCCGCTTCGCTCACCAGCTCCTCGCCGAGGTGGCCGGCCTGCCCGAAGCCGAACTGGAGGACGCGCTGCGCGCCGCCGTCGCCGGGCAGCTCGTGGTGGCCGACCCGGACGGCGACTACGAGTTCCGGCACGCGCTGGTCCGCGAGGCGGTGCACGACGACCTGCTGCCCGGCGAGCACGCGCGGCTGCACGCCCGCTACGCCGCCGCGATCGAGGCCCAACCGCACCTGGTCGCCGCCGGTCGCGCGCCGGCCGAGATCGCCCACCACTGGTACGCGGCGCACGACCACCCTCGCGCGCTCACCGCCGCCCGGGTCGCCGCCGAGGCGGCGGAAGAACGGTACGCGTACGCCGAGCAGAGCCGCCTGCTGGAGCGCGTCCTCGAACTGTGGGAGCAGGTGCCGGACGCCGCCGACCGGCTCGGCATGGACCACCTGCGCCTGCTGGAGGACACGCTGACCGCGGCGGTCACCGCCGGTGACCTCAGCCGGGCGCTCACGCTCACCCGGGCCGCGCTGGCCGAGGTCGACTCCGACGCCGAACCGCTGCGCGCCGCCCGCCTGCTCGACCACCGGGGCCGGCTGTTCGCGCTGCTCGGCAAGAGTGACGGCGCGACCGAGCTGCGCGAGGCGTACCGGCTGGCGGCCGCCGCCCCCGACGGCCCGGAACGGTTCGGCGTGCTCGCCGACATCGCGTCGCACCTGATGAAGGTCGACCCGCGCGAGGCCGCCTCGGTCGCCGCCGAGGCCGCGGCCGGCGCGTCCGAGGTCGGCACCGACCTGGTGCTGCTGCCCACCCGGATCGCCCTGCTGCACCGCCTCGACGGCACCCCGGAGCGCGGGCTGGCGGAGCTGCGCCGGGTCGAGGCGCGGGCCCGCGCTGCCGGTGACTCGTGGGCCCTGGTCAGCGCGCTGGTCTTCCTCTCCGACGTGCTCTACGAACTGGGCCGCTACGACGAGTCGGAACAGGCCGCCGCGGCCGGGGTGAGCGAGGCGCGCCGGGTCGGCATCAGCCGCTCGATCGGGGCGTACCTGCTGTCGAACCGGGCCGAGGCGCTGATCGCGCTGGGCCGCTGGGACGAGGCGGACGCCACCTGCGCCGAGGCGGCCCGGATCGACCCGCCCGGCGTCTCCGGGCTGCACTGGCTGCAACTGCGCGCCGGGCTCCACCTGGCCCGCGCCCATCCCGCCGCCGACGAGGTCGTCGGGCGGGCGCTGGCGTTCCTGGGCCGGCCGTACCTCTGGCCGAACCACCGGCTGCCGCTGCACGAGCTGCGTGTGGAGGCCGCGCTCGCCGCCGACGACAAGCCGGAGGCGGTACGCGCGGCGCGCGCCGCCCTGGCCGACGCGCACCTGGCGGACCTGCCCCGCGAGGGCTGGCCGGTGCTCAACGCGGTGGCGCGTGTCGCCGCGCTGACCGGGGACGCGACGCTCGCCGCCGAGGTGTCGGCGGTGGCCGCCGCGCTGCCCGCCCGGCACCCGGCCGAGCACGCCCACGCCGCCCACGTCGCCGCGATCCTCGGCGGTACGGCGCCCTCCGGTCCCGCCGACGCGCTCACCAGGTGGCGGGCTGCGGTGGCGGCGTGGCGTACCGCCGGGCAGCCGTACCCGCTGGGCCGGGCGCTGCTCGGGCTGGGCGAGGTGGCAGCGGCGGCGGGCGAGCGCGACGAGGTGGCCGCCACGGTCCGGGAGACGGCCGAGCTGGCCGCCCGGCTGGGCGCCACCCCGCTGCGCGAGCAGGCGGCGACGCTGGCCCGCCGGGTCGGGCTGCGCGGCACCGGGCGACCGGGTCCGGACCTGCTGACCAGCCGGGAGCAGGAGGTGCTGCGGCTGGTCGCCGAGGGGCACAGCAACAGCCGGATCGCCGAGCGGCTGTTCATCTCGCCGAAGACGGCGAGCGTGCACGTGTCCCGGATCATCGCCAAGCTCGACGTGACCAACCGGGTGGAGGCCGCCGCGCTGGCCCACCGCCTCGGCCTGCTCAGCGGCGAGGCAGGTAGATCCGCCAGCCGGGCACGGTGACCACGTCGAGCGTGCCCGGTGCGGCGCCGACGCGCTGGTCCAGCCGCGCGGCCAGCGGTGAGTCGGCCGTCGCCACCCACGCCGCGTCCGGGTCGGCCGCCACTTCCCGCCGGTACGCGGGCAGCCGGTCGAAACCGGGGCTCAGGTCGTCGTCGACCACGGCACAGAGCACGTTCTCGCCCGTCGCGTAGGTGAGCCGGTTGCACGTCCAGTAGCCGCCGCGTACGTGCCGGACGTCGAGCGCGCCCAGCGTGTCCACGAGCGACCGGTGCCGGTCGGCCTCGGCGTGCACGTCGGGCGCGGTGCGGACCACGTCCACGGTGGCCGCCGCGCCGGTGCCGAGCACGCCCGCGAGCACCGCCAGCGCCCCGGCCCCCGCCACCCGGGCCATCCCGCGCCGTCGGTCAGCGCGGTGGGTCAGCCGGCGGGCGGCGAGCGGGCGGGCGGCCTGCCACAGGGGCCAGAGCAGGGCGGGGACGGCGACCGCCAGGCACGACAGGTAGCGGCTGCTCTCGATCGGCGTCTGCCCGGCCGCGTTGCTCACCGCGTACGCGGCGAGGATCCCCGCCGCGCCGCCGAGCAGCGCCAGCCGCACCCCGGCCGACACCCGCTCCACCGAGCGCGGACCGCCGGGAGCACGACGGAGCGTGTGCCACGCGGCGAGCGCGGCGAGCACCAGCAGCACCGGGAACGCGACGGCCCACCAGAGCTGCCAGGTGGCGCACCGGCCGGGTGAGCAGAAGCCCATCGCCAGTGGCGGCCCGAGGACCAGCGCGCCGTGCAGCCGGTCCGCCCAGTCCGCGGGCGTGCCGGTGCCACCCGCGGCCAGCACCGCCGTCACCGGGTTGCGGCCGTGCCGGATGCTGTCGGCGAGCATCGGGGCCGTGCCCAGCAGCAGCGCGCCGGCCAGCACCAGCCCGGCCCGTCCGGCCAGTTCCCGCCACCGCCACGCCATGAGTAGCGCGCCGAGCGTCAGCACGTACGGCAGGATCAGCGGGTCCACCCAGAGCAGCACCCCGGAGATCAGGCCCCAGGCCGACCAGCGGGGCAGCCGCGCGCCCACCCCGGTCACGCAGAGCCCGACCGTCAGCAGCGCCAGCGCGGCGCCGGCCGGGTTCAGCTCCGGGTAGCCGCCACCGGCGATGAGCTGGTTCTTCACCACGCGGTCGGAGCCGAGCGCCAGCACGGCGACGACCAGCAGGGCGTACCAGCGGTCACCGCCGAGTCGCCGGGCCAGCCGCCAGGACAGCAGCAGGAACAACGCGTACAGCGCGAGCGTGGGCAGCCGCAGCACGAGCACCGACGGTCCGGCGAGCGCGACCAGTGGCGCGGCCAGGTACGCCTCCAGCGTGCCCATGTACGCCTGGCCGTAGAACCACACCGGGAAGCCGTCACCGCGGGCGATGTGCAGGGCGGCCAGCCCCATCGTCGCCTCGTCGCTGTTGGTGGGCGGCGCGTCGGTGAACAGCAACGCCAGCCGGTAGCCCACAGCGACGAACCCGACGAGCACCGCGAGCAGCGTCGGCGACGGCAACCGCCGGGGCGTACGAGGGCGCACGACTTCGCGTGGCTCCTCGCGTACCCGGGCGCTCATGCCTGTGATCATGGCATCCGGCGCGCGGCCGGCGGTGGGTGACGCGGTGACCGGCCGGCCTCAGCCGGCGACGGCGACCTGCTCGCGGGCGGTGAGCGCCTGCTGGTAGAGCCGGCCCGCGCGGTACGACGAGCGGACCAGCGGACCGCTCATCACGCCCGCGAAGCCGATCTCCTCGGCCTCCTCGCGCAGCTCGACGAACTCCTCCGGCTTGACCCAGCGGGTCACCGGGTGGTGCCGGGGGGAGGGGCGCAGGTACTGCGTGATGGTGATCAGCTCGCAGCCTGCCTCGTGCAGGTCGCGCAGCGCCTGGGACACCTCGGCGCGCTCCTCGCCCATGCCCAGGATCAGGTTGCTCTTGGTGACCAGGCCGTCGGCCCGCGCCTGGCGGATCACGTCCAGCGAACGCTCGTAGCGGAAGGCCGGGCGGATCCGCTTGAAGATGCGCGGCACCGTCTCCACGTTGTGCGCCAGCACCTCGGGCCGCGAGCCGAAGACCTCGGCGAGCTGCTCGGGCACGGCGTTGAAGTCGGGGATCAGCAGCTCGACACCGCAGCCGGACTGCAGCGCGTGGATCTGCCGGACCGTCTCGGCGTAGAGCCAGGCGCCGCCGTCGGGCAGGTCGTCGCGGGCGACACCGGTGATGGTCGCGTACCGCAGGCCCATCGCCGCTACCGACTCGGCGACGCGCCGCGGCTCGTCGGCGTCGAACTCGGCCGGCTTGCCGGTGTCGATCTGGCAGAAGTCGCAGCGCCGGGTGCACTGGTCACCACCGATGAGGAAGGTGGCCTCCCGGTCCTCCCAGCACTCGTAGATGTTGGGGCAGCCGGCCTCCTGGCACACCGTGTGCAGCCCTTCGCGCGAGACGAGCCCGCGCAACTGGGTGTACTCCGGGCCCATCTTGGCCTTCACCTTGATCCACGGCGGCTTGCGCTCGATCGGCGTCTCGGCGTTGCGCGCCTCGATCCGCAGCATCCGCCGCCCCTCGGGGGCGACAGCCGCGGTGCGCGCTGGCTGCTCAGTCGTCGGCGCGGATTGCTCGATCGTCACAAAACCGAGCGTACGCCGGTCGGCGCCGGTCGATGAACGGCAGGCGACGGCCGTCACGCCGGAATCGCTGTGACACCGGACACCAGGGGCGAAAAAACCCGGTCACAGCGAGGCGTGCGCGGTGCTAGCGTGCCGGGCAGAGCTGTGACGGAGCCGAGTAACGGACCGATCCGCGAGTACAGAGAGCCGCCGGTTGCTGTGAGGCGGTCTGGCGCCGGTCCGCGAAGACCCTCCCGAGCTGTGGGAAGAACGGCGCCCCGCGCCCAGTAGAGCCCGCCCGGCCGGCCCCGGTGAAAAGGCGACGAACGAGGCTCCCGCGCAGTCGGGGGCGAAGGTGTGGTGGCACCGCGAGGTTCCCGCTCGCCCACACCTCCCTGGGGATCGCGTTGCGATTGGTCAAGGAGGTAGTCGTCGTGCAACGCATCCTGTCCAACCAGATTTCCGCCCATGTGGGTGCCACAGTGCGGCTCGCCGGCTGGGTCCACCGTCGCCGGCTGCTCAAGTCGGTGGCCTTCCTGATCCTCCGGGACGCCGCCGGGCTCGCCCAGGTGGTCGTCGCCGCGCCCGTCGTGCGCGAGCAGGTCGAGGCGCTCACCGAGGAGACGGTCGTCGAGGTCGTCGGCACTGTGGTCGCGAACCCCACCGCGCCCGCCGGGGTCGAGGTCGTCGAGCCGACGGTACGTCCGCTCGGGCCGCCCGCCGTCCCGCCCCCGTTCGACCTGTACCGGCCGGCGCTCACCGCCACCCTGCCCACCCAGCTCGACCACGCGCCGGTCGCGCTGCGGCACCCGGTCCGGTCCGCCGCGCTGCGGATCTCAGCGGCGGCCGTGGCCGGCTTCCGGGCCACGCTCGACGGGCAGGGCTTCGTCGAGGTGCACACGCCGAAGGTGGTCGCCTCGTCCACCGAGAGCGGGGCGAACGTGTTCGCGCTCGACTGGTTCGGGCGGCCCGCCTACCTGGCCCAGTCGCCGCAGTTCTACAAGCAGCTCATGGTCGGCGTCTTCGAGCGGGTCTACGAGGTGGGACCGGTGTTCCGCGCCGAGCCGCACGACACGGTGCGCCACCTGGCCCAGTACACGTCGCTCGACGTCGAGCTGGGGTTCGTAACCGACCACCGGGACGTGATGACGGTGCTGCGGAGCACCTTGACCGGCATGGTCGACACCGTCGCCGACCGGGCCGGTGGCGCGCTGGCCACGATCGGCGTGACGGTGCCGTCGGTGCCGGCCGAGATCCCGGCGGTGCACTTCACCGATGCGCTGAAGATCGCCGGGGCGCCGGCCGACGAACCCGACCTGGCGCCGGCGCACGAGCGGGCGCTGGGGGAGTGGGCGCTCCGCGAGCACGGCAGCGACTTCCTCTTCGTCACCGGGTACCCGATGGCGAAGCGTCCCTTCTACACCCATCCGGACCCGGCCCGGCCCGTGTACTCGAACGGTTTCGACCTGCTGTTCCGGGGCGTGGAGCTGGTCACCGGCGGGCAGCGGCTGCACCGGCACGCCGACTACCTGGCCGCGCTGGCGGCGCGGGGCGAGCCGGTCGAGCCGTACGCCGGGTACGTGGACGCGTTCTGGCACGGCATGCCGCCGCACGGCGGCTTCGCGATCGGGCTGGAGCGGTTCGTCGCCCGGCTCACCGGCGCGGCGAACGTCCGGGAGGTGACCGCCTTCCCGCGCGACCTGCACCGCCTCACGCCCTGACGGCTGCGGAGGCCAGCCACGGAGAGTGAGGGAAGGCTGTGTCGCGTCGAAGTGACGCTCCGTGATGATGCGTTCGGGCCGGTTGGGTGCCCTTGTCGGTGGCGGATTGCTCTGAGCAGGGGTAATGGCGAACGGTCTCCCCGAGGGAGGGATGGGTGTCTGTGCCCTTTGCTCTGCAGCCGTGGACGCAACGATCGACCGGTAGTTACCGTCGCGTATGCGGCTGCAGAGCAAAGTCCGCGGAGGGGTGTAAGCCTCGGCTCGGGAGTGTCACTCACGGTGACCGCTCGTGGGTGGGCCGGGCGGGCGGCGATCCGGGCCCGTCGGCACGCGTGTCGAGGGGATGCTCGGGGCCAGGGGAGCAGTCAGGCCGGGCCGAGCAGGTCCCAGGGGTTGCCGGCGATGTCCCGGAAGACCGCGACCCGGCCGTACGGCTCGGTGCGGGGTGGCCGGACGAACTCGACGCCCGCGTCGACCATCCGGCGGTACACCGCCTCGAAGTCGTCGACCCGGAGGAAGAAACCCACCCGGCCGTGGGTCTGGTCGCCCACCGCGCCGGCCTGGTGCTCGCCGTCGGCGCGGGCCAGCAGCAGGCCGGTGCCGCCGCCGGGCGGGCGTACCACCACCCAGCGCTTGGGCCGGCCGTCGTTTGTCAGCGAGGGCGTGTCCTCGGCCAGCTCGAACCCGAGCACCTCGGTGAAGAACGCGACGGCGGGGTCGTACTCGGCCACGACGAGCGTGACCAGGTCGAGCCGCACCCGGCTCAGACCCGGGTCAGCGTCGGCAGGTGCCGCTCGACCACCGGCAGCACGTCGGCGACGGTGATCGGCCGGCCCAGCTCGGCGGTCAGCGAGGTGACCCCGGCGTCGCGGATGCCGCAGGGCACGATCCGGTCGAAGAAGCCCAGGTCACAGTCGCAGTTGATGGAGAAGCCGTGCAGCGTGACGCCGCGGGCCACCCGGATGCCGATAGCGGCCACCTTGCGGGCCGGGCCCTTGTCGTCCTCCGGCACCCACACGCCGCTGCGGCCCTCGACCCGGCCGGCGGCCAGCCCGAACTCGGCGCAGACGTCGATCAGCAGCTGCTCGGTGCGGCGGACGTACGCGACCACGTCGACCGGGTCGGGCAGCCGGACGATCGGGTAGCCGACGAGCTGCCCCGGGCCGTGCCAGGTGATCTTCCCGCCGCGGTCCACGTCCACCACCGGGGTGCCGTCCATCGGCCGGTCCCACGGTTCGGTGCGCTTGCCGGCGGTGTAGACGCTGGGGTGCTCCAGCAGCAGCACGGTGTCGCCCTGCTCGCCGGCCACCACCGCCTCGTGCAGCCGGCGCTGCTCGTCCCAGGCGGCCCGGTAGTCGAGCAGGCCGGCGCGGACGGCGGTCAACCCGGAAGTCGTCACGCTCACCCGTCCAGCCTAGTCCCGCCGTCCGGGAACCGGACCCGTGAGCCTCGTCGCGATCGGGCCGAGGCGGCGGTCAGTCCGGCACCCGCCACAGCCAGACGTCCTCCACCCGCTCGGGCGGACCCAGCAACTCGGTGGCGGTGCGCCGCAGCGCCTCCTCGTCGACGTCGAACTTGGCGCCGTGCACCCGGTCGGGCAGCACGACCGCCTGGACGCCCCAGTAGCGCAGGTCCGCCCGGGACTCGCGGATGCTGCCGTCGGTGATGATCGGCACGAGCCCGGTCCGGCCGGCCTGGTCCATCAGCGAGTCGAAGGTGCGTGGCACCGGGCCGATCCGGCCCCGGCCCTCCGGGCCGCCCGGTCCGAGGAAGAACCCGGACGGGATCCGGAACTCGCCCTGCCGGTGGGCCAGGGCGTACGCCTGCCAGCGCTGCCCGTCCGGGTAGACGTCGACGGTCAGCGGCAGCGGGGTGAGCACCCCGTCGGGCGGGACGTAGCGCTGCCAGGCGCCGGTGGTGATGAACGCCGGGATCGGTTCCCGGATGCTGGTCAGCAGCGGGGTCGGCACCAGCGGCAGCAGCGCGGCGACGAAGCCGAGCGCCCAGGCGAACCCGGTCGACCGGTGCCGGAGCGGGCGGGCGCGCAGCGAGTCGATCGCGTACGCCAGCAGCAGGCCGATCACCGGCGCGACCACGAGCGCCAGCCGGGACGGCAGCGCCGCGTTGATCACCGGCAGGTTGTCCAGCACCCCGAACGGCAGCGTCTGGTCGAAGCGGCGTCCGTTCCACTTGACCGAAGGGCCCCACGACAGCACCGCGAAGACCACAGCCGTCACGCCGAGCGCGGCGAGCGTGGCCCGGAACGCGCGGTCCGCACGCCGCCACAGCAGCGCGAAGCAGGCCAGGGCGAGCAGGAGCAGCGGTACGCCGAAGAACGAGTTCTCCTCGGTCGGGTTGGGCGCCAGCGAGGTGCCCCACCCGGCCCAGCCGGCGAGCGACCGGCGCGGGAACGACCCGTACGCGGCGATGTCCTCGGAGTGGATCAGCGGGTCGAAGCCGGTGCCGTGGAACCGCTGCGGCCCGAGGAAGTGCAACCAGAGCGGGTACGCCAGCAGCGCCCCCGCGACGAGCGCCGTCACGCCCAGCCCGGCGGCCATCCGGGGCAGCGCGGCGCGTACCTCGGACCGGCGGACCGGGTGCAGCGCCCAGACCGCGAGGAACACGCCGAGCGCCAGCGCGGTGAAGAACAGCCCTTCGGCGGCGATCGAGAACGCGGCCGCCACCAGCAGACCCAGCACGATTCCGCCGGTGACCGCCCGGCCGGGCCGGCGCAGCCGGAACACGCCCCAGATCAGCAGCGGCACCAGCCATCCGGCGGTCCAGTTCAGGTGTGCGTTGGCGTGCGACACCATAGCCGGGCAGAAGGCGATGAACAGCGCGCCCACCGCGGCGGCCAGCCGGCTGCGTACCAGGTGGCGGCTGAGCAGCCAGTACCAGGCAACCGCCGTCGCGGCCAGGTTGAGCGTGAGGATCACCAGGAACGTCGCGGGCGGCCCGATCAGGTACGTCAGCGGCGCGAAGACCGCCGCGTACACGGTGATCGAGGTGTTGACCGCGAGGTTCACCCCGTCCGGGACGTTGATGAGCGTGGTGTACAGCGGGTTCTGTCCGTGGGTCAGCGCGTGCCCGCCGAACGCCAGCAGCCACTCGAACAGCGCCTGGTCGCTGGAGTTGACGGTGATGGCGCGGCTGTTCGGATCCCGCCACATGCCACTCGTCACCCAGAGGGCCAGGGCAAGCGCGGCGAGCGTGACCAGCAGGTCGGCACGCCGGTCGCGGACGCGCGTCGGCGCCGGGCCGGTGGCCGGGGACGGGGAGGAGGGCACGCAGCGGACGTTACCAACCGGACCTGGGCAGACCGCCCGGACGCGGAACTCACCCGCACACTTTGGTGGTCGTGAATGTGTGAGCGGCGGCCATACCGGTGTGACGAAACGCGGCCGTAACGTCGCGGCAATCCGGAGGTGACTCAGTTCACATTCCACGATCGGGAGGTCCCGTGCCCCGCTCCTCATCCCTCATCGCCCGCGTCGCCGGGGCGGCGGCCGGAGTCGTGCTGGCCGCGGCCACCGCGCTGGTCGCCGCCCTTCCGGCCCAGGCCGCCACGCTCACCCAGGTCACCGGTTTCGGCTCCAACCCCGGCAACCTGGCCATGTACGCGTACCGCCCGGACGGCCTGCCCGCCGGCGCGCCCGCCGTGGTGCTGCTGCACGGCTGCGTGCAGAACGCCTCCACCTACGTGGCCAACTCCGGCTGGCAGAAGTACGCCGACCAGTGGAAGTTCACGCTCATCGCGCCGCAGCAGCCCAGCGGCAACAACGCCAACTCCTGCTTCAACTGGTTCGAGACCGGCGACACCGCGCGCGGCCAGGGCGAGGCGCTGTCGATCAAGCAGATGGTCGACTACGCGAAGACCAACTACGGCACCGACGCCGCGCGGGTCTACGTCAGCGGCCTCTCCGCCGGTGGCGCGATGAGCGCGGCCATGCTCGCCGCCTACCCGGACGTCTTCGCCGCCGGCTCGATCATCGCCGGCGTCCCGTACCGCTGCGCCACCAGCACCGTCACCGCGTTCAGCTGCATGAGCCCGGGCGTGGACAAGACCCCGGCGCAGTGGGGCGACCTGGTCCGCGGCGCGTACGCCGGCTACACCGGCAAGCGCCCCCGGGTGGCGATCTGGCACGGCACCAGCGACACCACTGTCGCGACCGCGAACGCCGCCGAGTCGCGGGACCAGTGGACCAACGTTCTGGGTGCGCCGACGACGCCCACCAGCACCTCCACGCTGCCGGCCGGCACGAGCCTGGAGGTCTACGGCGCCGACCAGGTACGCCTCTACCGGGTCTCCGGGATGGGCCACGGCACCCCCGTCGACCCGGGCACGGGCGCGGACCAGTGCGGCACCGCCGGGGCGTACTTCCTGGACACCATCTGTTCGACGTACCGGGACGCGGTCTTCTTCGGGCTCGGCGGTGGCGGCGCCTCGCCGAGCCCGACCCCGACGGCGACCGCCTCGCCCTCGCCGACCGCCTCGCCCTCGCCGACCGCCTCGCCCTCGCCGACCGCCTCGCCCACGCCGACCAGCGCGCCGGTCTGTGTCACCGCGAGCAACTACGCGCACGTCGTGGCCGGGCGGGCCTACCAGTCCGGCGGGTACGCGTACGCGCTCGGCAGCGGGCAGCGGATGGGCCTCTACAACACCTTCTACACGAGCACGCTCAAGCAGACCGGGCCCGCGTACTGGGTGATCGGCTGCTGAACCGCCGCGCCGCCCTCCCGGTCAGCCGGTGAGGGCGGCGCGCAGCGCGCCCGGCAGGTCCGGGTGCGTCCAGCGGAAGCCGGCCCGGTCGAGCACGCCCGGCAGCACCCGCGTGCTGGTCAGCGCCTCCTGCGCGAAGCCGCCGAGCGCGACCTTCAGTGCCAGCGCCGGGATCGGCATGACCGCCGGGCGGTGCAGTTGAGCGGCCAGTTCCCGGGTGAACTCGGCGTTCGTCACCGGTGCCGGGCCGACCACGTTCACCGGGCCGGCCACGTCGTCGCGGTTCAGCAGGAACGTCGCGGCGTCGAGCCAGTCCCGCATCGAGATCCACGGCAGCCACTGCCGCCCGTTGCCCAGCTTGCCGCCGACGCCGAGCCGGAACGGCAGGAGCTGTGGCTTGAGCAGGCCGCCGTCGCGGTGCAGCGGCAGTCCGGTACGCAGGCGGACCACCCGTACGCCGGCATCCTCGGCCGGGCGGGTCGCGGCCTCCCAGACCCGGCAGACGTCGGCGAGGAACCCGTCACCGGCCGGCGTCTCCTCGGTGACCGTCCGGTCGCCGGTGTCGCCGTACCAGCCGACGGCGGAGGAGTTCAGCAGCACCGCGGGCCGGTCGGCGGCGGGCAGGCCGGCGATCGTGATGGCGAGTGTGGTGGTGCTGTCCACCCGGCTGGTCCGGATCACCCTCCGGTAGTCGTCGTTCCAGCGCTTGTCGCCCACCCCCGCGCCGGCCAGGTTCACCACCGCGTCGGCCCCGGCGACGCACTGCGGGTCCAGTTGCGCGGCGGACGGGTTCCACCGCCGCTCGGCGGGCGTGCGCGGTGGGCGGCGGACCAGGCGGGTGACCTGGTGGCCGTCCGCGGTGAGGCAGTCGACCAGTCGGGTGCCGAGGAAGCCGGACACGCCGGCCATGAGGATCCGCATGTTCACATCTTCGAGTACGGAGCGGGATTCGGATGCCTTGAGCGAAATCACTCACTCGTCACGCCGGCCGCTTGCGTACCGGCCGACGCCGCGCATCAGTCGGCCGGTGGCCGTGCGGCCGAGCCGGTCAGGCGCCGGCCGGGACGGTGCGCAGGTCGGCGAGCAGGCGTTCCACCTCGGCGAACGCGTCCTGCGGCAGCGGCCCGTACGCCAGCGCGCCCAGGTTCTCCTCGGCCTGCGCCACAGTCCGGCAGCCGGGGATCGGCAGCGTGTGCGGGCTGCGGGCGAGCAGCCAGCCGAGCGCGCCCTGGGCGAGGGTCCGGCCGTCGGCGGTCAGCGCCTCGCGGACCCGGGCCACCCGCTGCGCCCACTCGGCGCGGGGTACGCCACCGGAGAACCAGTCCAGCCACTCCGGCGCCACGCCGCGCACGTCGTCGCCGCCCCGGGCGGCCGGCGCGTCCTGGTACTTCGCGGTGAGCAGGCCCATCGCCAGCGGCCCCCGGTTGAGGCTGGCCAGGTCGAACTCCGCGCACACCGCGAGCATGGCGGCGTTGTCCCGCAGCACCGACTGGTCGTGCTGGATCGCCGCGCAGTGCGCTCCCGCCCCGGCGAAGGCGCGCGCCGAGGCGGGGTCGTCGGTGCTCCACCCGTACGCCCGGATCTTGCCTTCGGTCACCAGGTCCTCCAGCGTGCCGACGAGGTCCAGTGCCCGCGGCACCGGCAGGCCGCCCAGGTGGAGCTGGTAGAGGTCGACGTGCTCGGTGCCGAGCCGGCGCAGCGAGCCCTCCAGGCTGCGGCGCGGGTATTCGGCTGTGGCGTCCTCACCGAGCGCCTGGCGGGTCTCCTCGTCGGTGGGGTAGCCGAACTTGGTGGCGATGACCGCCCGCTCCCGGCGGCCGGCGAGCGCGCGCCCGAGCACCCGCTCGCTGTGCCCCGCGCCGTAGTTGCTGGAGGTGTCGAAGAGCGTCGCGCCCAGGTCGAGAGCCCGGTGGACGGTGCGTACCGACTCGTCGTCGTCCACCTCGCCCCAGCCGAGCGGTTGGCTGCCGTCCCAGAGGGGCCCGCCGATCGCCCAGCAGCCCATCCCGATCGCGCTGACCTCGATGCCGCTGCGGCCCAGCCGTCGTGTCGTCGTCATGGGCACAGTGTTCACTGTCGAGCGTGCTCGAAGTCCAGCTCTTTTCCCGCCAGCCGGGGCAGGAGCGGGGCGAGCGCGTCGACGGCCCCGGCACGTACCACGAAGCGGGTGACGCCCCAGCGGCGTTTGTGCCCGGCCACCGCGGCGACGATCTCGTCGGCGGTGCCGACGAGCACGAACGGGGTGGCCAGCACCTCCGCCGGAGTGAGTCCGGTCTCGGCGGCCGTCACGGCGGCGGCCGCCTCGGCGTCGTCGGTGACGGCGACGTGCTGGACCAGCGCCTCCAGGACCGGCGGCGTCTCCCGGCCGGCCGCTCCGGCCGCCACGTGCGCGAGCTGCGCCTCGATCTGGTCGGCCCGCCACCTGACCTCGTGCTGGTGGCCGTCGGGCAGGGTACGGCCGAAACCGGTCAGGCCCACCACGTCGGCGTGCGCCCCGGCCCAGCGCAGCAGCGTCGAGTTGGCGGTGCCCACCGTCAGCGGGACGCGGTCCTGGACCGGCCGGGGCTCCTTGAGGCGGGCCGCGTACGCGCTCAGCTCCTCGGTGTCCACAGTGACCTCGTCGCCGGCCAGCAGCGCCCGTACCGTCTCGGCCACCGCGACGCAGCGGCGGACCCGGCCGGCGACGCCGGGGCGCTCGCGCCCGACGGCCCGCCACTCGGCCGGGGTGTGGCCCGCGCCGATACCGAGCCGGGCCCGCCCGCCGGAGACCACGTCCAGGGTGGCGACGTCGGCGGCGAGCAGGATCGGCTCCCGGACGGCGGCGTTCGAGACGTACGAGCCGAGGCCCAGCGTGCTGGTCACCGCCGCCGCGGCGGCCAGCGCGACGAACGGCGACGCGCAGTCGCCGGGGTGGTCGGCGGCGAACAACGCGTCGAAACCGGCGGCCTCGACGGTTCGGGCCAGCTCGGTCCAGCTCGCCGCGTCGGTGGGCTGGGACTGCACGGAGAAGGTCGCCATCGGCCCAGCATCGGCGCGTGCGCGGCGGTGGGCCACCCCGCACGCGCCGATTCTGCCGACGGCCGAACCCTCGGCGCCCTGTGCGGTCGTCGCGGGCGCGTGGTTCACCCGTTCTCGTCGCGGTCCTCCGGTGGCTCGTGCCATCGGGCCCGCCAGGCCGCCTCGTGCGCCTCGTGGCTGGCGCGTTCCTCGAACACCAGCCTCCGCAGCGCGTGCCGGCCCTCGGCGAAGACGATCACCTCGACGGCCACCATGCCCACGGTGACGGCGGTCAGCATGCCCAGCGCGACCAGTCCCGGCACCCGTTCCGCGGCCGGGATGGTCACGCCGAGCAGCAACGCCGTGCCGACCCGGGTCCAGCTCAGCGTGTGCAGGGTACGGAGCTGGAACAGCATGTTGCCGCAGAGGTAGCAGATGACGCCGCCGAACAGCAGTGGCACGCCGGGACCGTGCGCCGGCTCGCCGGGCGGCACGTTCGGGTCGGCGATCCCGTGCACGATCGTCTCGGCGCCGAGCGCGAACAGGATGATGCCCGCGATCATCGGCAGGAACAGGTACGCGTACGCGTCCCGGGCCATCGCCACCCGAGGGCCGTCCTGCGCGGCGTGCAACGCGATCCGGGCGGCCGGCCCGACCATGTCGTAGTGCGCCCACCAGAGCGCGGCGGTGAAGAAGATGCCGAGCACCGACGCCGTCACGGCCGGCCAGGTGGGCGGCTGCCCGCGCAGGTTGCTGCCCACGCCCACCGAGATGACCGACTCGCCCAGCGCGATGATCAGGATGAGGTCGTACCGCTCGGTCCAGTGTTCGGCCGACGCGACGCCCCAGCCCCAGGTGCCGGCGAGGATGCCGGTGCCGTACTGGAGCAGGATGGCAGCGCCCCACAGCACGTCCCGGAGCACGGCCGCCGAGAACAGGTCGTCGATCCGCGGCGGCAGCAGTGCGGCGATCAGCAGCAGCGCGGTGCTGCCGATCAGCTCCGGGGCGAACCGGATCAGCTGCCGGCGCTCGTTCGGGCTGTCCCGGACGGCGTGCCGGTAGAGCAGGAGGTGCACCACCCGCAGGACGGTGTAGCTGAGCGCCGCGACCATCGGCCCGGCCGCGTTGCCGTGCGGGTCGCGGAACGCGTTCGGCAGTGACAGCGCGAACGTGAACAGCGCGGCCATGCCGACTGTCATGAGCACCGGGACGAAGCCCTCGCCGAGGCGTACCCGGGTGGCGACCACGCTGTGCACCACCCACGACCACCAGAGCACGGCGAGGACCAGCAGCGCGTGCAGCAGCGCCCCGCCGGTCACCTGGAGCGCGGTGGCCCGGGTGATGATGAAGAACGAGAAGACGAAGACCAGGTCGAAGAAGATCTCGAAACGGTCCACCCGGGCGCCCGGGGCCACCGGCACGGCCGGCCCCAGGCGTCCCCGCCACCCGTACGAGCCCACCGGCCGAGTCTGTCAGCGTGGGTCCGGGCCGCGGGCCGATTCCGGTCAGTCCAGCCGGTGGCGCACGCCCTGGTCCGCCCTGGCACGAGAAAGGGCGCGCGGCGTGTCGCCGCGCGCCCTTCAGCCGTATCGGATCTACAGACCCAGCTCGGCCTCGAAGTTGCCGCCCTCCAGCCGCTCCTTCACCGCGGTGAGGAAGCGGGCCGCGTCGGCGCCGTCGATCAGCCGGTGGTCGTACGACATGGCCAGGTAGACCATCGACCGGATCGCGACGACCTCACCCAGCTCCGGGTCGTTCACGACGACCGGGCGCTTCACCACGGCGCCCGTGCCGAGCATCGCCGACTGCGGCGACGGCACGATCGGGGTGTCGAACAGGGCGCCCCGGCTGCCGGTGTTGGTGAGCGTGAAGGTCGCCCCGGCCATCTCGTCCGGGGTGATCTTGTTGGCCCGGGTGCGCTCGGCCAGGTCGGCGATCCGCTTGGCGATGCCGCCCATGTTGAGGTCACCGGCGTTGTGGATGACCGGCACGAGCAGCCCGCGCTCGGTGTCCACCGCGATACCCAGGTGCTCCGCTGCCGGGTAGGTGATCGTCCCGCCGTCCAGGTCCATGCTGGCCTGGATGATCGGGTACGTCTGGAGCGCCTCGATCGCGGCCAGCGCGAAGAACGGCAGGAAGGACAGCTTCACGCCGTGCTTGGCCTGGAACGAGTCCTTGGCCCGCGCCCGCAGCCTGGCGACCTTGGTGACGTCGACCTCGACGACGGTGGTCAGCTGCGCCGTCTCGTGCAGCGACTGCTGCATCCGCTTGGCGATGGTGGCCCGGATCCGCGGCAGCTTCTCCGTGGTGCCCCGCTTGGCGCTCGGCTCCGGCTTGGCGGCCGGCTTGGCCGGGGCCTCGGCCTTGGCGGCCGGCGCGGCCGCAGCCGGCTCCGGCTTGGCAGCCTTCGCCTTCTCGGCCGCCTCCAGCACGTCCTGCTTGCGGATGCGGCCACCCACGCCGGTGCCCTTGAGCGAGCCCAGGTCCACGCCGTGCTCGGCAGCGAGCTTGCGCACCAGCGGCGTCACGTACCCGGCGGCGTCCTCGCCGTACTCGGCCGGGACGCTCGGGCGCTGCTGGGCGGCCGGCGCGGCCGGCTGGGCCGCCGCCTCGGCCTTGGCCGGCTGCGCGGCCTGCTCCGTCTCGGCGGCCGGCTCGTTGTAGGACGCGCCCGGGGTGGGCTCCTCGACCTTCGGCTCCGGCTTCGGCTCGGCCTTGGGCTCGGGCTCGGGCTCGGGCTCGGGCTCGGGCTTCGCCTCGGCCTTGGGCTCCGGCTTGGGTTCGGGCTTCGGCTCCGCCTTCGCGGGCGCGGCGCCGGCCACCCCGACGATCGCCAGCACGGCGCCGACGTCGGCGGTCTCGTCCTCGGCGACCTTGATCTCCTGCAGCGTGCCGGCGACCGGCGACGGGATCTCGGTGTCGACCTTGTCGGTGGAGACCTCCAGCAGGGGCTCGTCGACCTCGACGGTCTCGCCGACCTGCTTGAGCCAGCGGGTGACGGTGCCCTCGGTGACGCTCTCGCCCAGGGCCGGCATGGTCACCGGCGTGCCCTCACCGGACGGCGCGGCGGGCTCGGCGGGCTCCTCGACGGCCGGCTGCTCGGCCTCGGCGTCCGGCTCGGCGGCGGCCTCCTCGGCCTCCTCGGCCTGCTCCGGCTCGGGGCCGGTGCCCTCGGCGGCGGCCGTCGGCTCGGTGGCCGGCTCGGCCTCCTGGGTGGGCGCCGCGCCGGCGTCCTCGCCCTCACCGGCGATGACGGCCAACTCGCTGCCGACCTCGGCGGTCTCGTCCTCGCCGACCACGATCCGGCTCAGCACGCCCGCCGCGGGCGACGGGATCTCGGTGTCGACCTTGTCGGTCGACACCTCCAGCAGGGGCTCGTCGACCTCGACGGTGTCACCCTCCTGCTTGAGCCAGCGCGTGACGGTGCCCTCGGTGACGCTCTCGCCGAGCCGGGGCATGGTGACCGATACCGGCATGTTCTCCAGACTCCTTTGTTCCCCTGGTGGGATCATCGCCCGTCGCCGGACGCCGCGGTTGTCGTGGTCAGTTGTGCGCGTGCAGCGGCTTGCCGGCCAGGGCCAGGTGCGCCTCGCCCAGAGCCTCGTTCTGCGTCGGGTGGGCGTGCACGAGCTGCGCCACCTCGGCCGGGTACGCCTCCCAGTTGTAGATGAGCTGCGCCTCGCCGATCAGCTCACCGACCCGGGCGCCGACCATGTGCACGCCGACCACCGGGCCGTCGTCCACCCGGACCAGCTTGACGTGGCCGGTGGTCTTGAGGATCTGGCTCTTGCCGTTGCCGCCCAGCGGGTAGTTGTACGTCTTGACCTTGTCGGCGCCGTACTGCTCCTTGGCCTTCGCCTCGGTCAGGCCGACCGACGCCAGCTCCGGGTCGCAGTAGGTGACGCGCGGGATGCCGGCCTCGTCGATCACGGCCGGGTTCTTCCCGGCGATCTCCTCGGCGACGAAGATGCCCTGCTGGAAGCCGCGGTGCGCGAGCTGCAGGCCCGGCACGATGTCGCCGACCGCGTAGATGTTCGGCACGCTGGTGCGCAGCCGCTCGTCCGTCAGCACGTAGCCGCGGTCCATCTTGACGCCCTGCTCCTCGTAACCGAGGCCGGCGGTGTTCGGGCCGCGGCCCACGGCGACGAGCAGCAGCTCGGCCTCGACCGTGTCGCCGCCGGAGATGGTCAGCTTCACGCCCTTGTCGGTCTTCTCGACCTTCTCGAACGGCTTGCCGACCTTGAAGTTGATCTTCCGCTTGCGGAACGCCCGCTCCAGCGCCTTGGACGACTCCTCGTCCTCGGCGGCGACCAGCCGGGGCAGCGCCTCGACGATGGTCACGTCCACGCCGAAGGACTTCCAGACGCTGGCGAACTCGACGCCGATGACGCCGCCGCCGAGCACGATCGCCGAGGACGGGATGCGGTCCATGGTGAGCGCGTGGTCGCTGGTGATGATCCGCTCGCCGTCGACGTCCAGACCGGGCAGCGTCTTCGCGTACGAGCCGGAGGCGAGCACCACGTTGCGGCCGGTGTAGCGCTTGCCGTCCACCTCGACGACGTTCTTGCCGACCAGCTTGCCGGCGCCGGCCACGAAGGTGATCTTCTTGTTGCCGCCCACCAGGCCCTGCAAGCCCTTGTACAGGCGGGCGATCACGCCGTCCTTGTACGAGTTGACCGCCTTCATGTCGATGCCCACGAGCTCGGCCTTCACGCCGAACTGCTCGGACTCGCGGGTCTGGTCGGCGATCTCGGCGGCGTGCAGCAGCGCCTTGGTCGGGATGCACCCGTTGTGCAGGCAGGTCCCGCCGAGCTTGCTCTTCTCGATGAGGGCGACGGAGAGGTCCAGCTGGGCGGCACGCAGCGCCGCCGCGTAGCCGCCGCTACCACCTCCGAGGATGACGATGTCGAAGGTCGTGTCGTTCGGCTCGCTCACATCCAACTCCCAGTTCGCGTCACTGCATCGGGGGTTACGGCGGAGTAACAGGCACACCCCACCTCGGTCATCTTGTCACCACCACGGACCGGGCGCGTACCGAGGTGCCCAACGACACGTCGGTGACACGTACCCTTGGCACCGTCTTCGATCACGCGTGGGGGAGGAGTGGATTCGGTGGGGCTGTTCCGACGACGCAAGCGGGCGGCCCCGGCGAGCCGCGACCGCGCCGCCGACCGCGCCGATCTGGACCATTTGGAGAACTTCGTCCGGACCCGCAAGGGTGTCGAGGCGTACATCGAGCCCCGGACGACGGTCACCGAGACCACCGTCATGCTGATCGCCGACGACGGCGAGTGGACGCGGCGGCGGGTGGGCGGGCCGGACGAGGCCCGCCGCTGGGCGCACCGGACCGCCATCCCGATCTACGACGTGCGGCTGATGGGCTACCCGCAGCGCATGCGCGACTACAACGAGCGCCGCAAGCGCCGCCCCGAGCTGTACTGAGCTGTCCGAGCGCAAGTGCGGAGAAGGGCCCCTTCCGCAACGCCAGGCGTTGCGGAAGGGGCCCTTCCTGACAACTTCAGCCGTTGGCGGCGACGTCCTCGACCAGGTGCACGAGCGTACGCACCGGCACGCCGGTGCCACCCTTGGTCCAGTAACCGGTCGCCTCGCCCGAGTGGTAGCCCGGACCGGCGATGTCGATGTGCGCCCATGCCACGTCGTCGGTGACGAACTCGCGCAGGAACACGCCGCCCTGGAGCATGTGCCCGGCCCGGTCCATCCCGGCGTTGACCTGCGAGATGTCCGCGACGTCGGACTCCATGCCCTTGCGCACGTCGTCCGGCAGCGGCATCGGCCAGGCCGGCTCGCCGGTCGCGTCACCGGCCACCCGCACCCGCTCGCACAGCTCCGGGGTGCCCATCACGCCGGCGATCCGCTTGCCCAGCGCGATCACCTGCCCGCCGGTCAGCGTCGAGGTCTCGAACAGGTAGTCCGCGCCGTCCGCGCAGGCCCGCGCCATCGCGTCGGCCAGCACCATCCGGCCCTCGGCGTCGGTGTTCAGCACCTCCACCTTCTTGCCGTTGAACATGCTGATCACGTCGCCCGGCCGGTAGCTGGTGCCCGACGGCATGTTCTCCGCCATCGGCAGGTAGCCGGTGACGGTCACCGACGGCTTCAGCGCCGCGACCGCCAGCATGGCAGCGCCGACCGCCGCCGCGCCGGCCATGTCCGACTTCATCTCCCACATGCCCTGCGCCGGCTTGATCGAGATGCCGCCGGTGTCGAACGTGATGCCCTTGCCGACCAGCGCGACCCGCTTGCCGTTGCCGCCGCCCTCGGGCGTGTAGGTGAGCTTCACCAGCCGCGGCGGGGCCTCGGAGCCCTGACCGACGGCCAGGATGCCGCCGTAGCCGCCGGCCTTCAGCGCCGCCTCGTCCAGCACCTCGACCTCCAGCCCCGCCTCGCGGGCGGCGGCGGAGACGACGTCGGCGAACGCCGGGGGACGCAGCTCGTTCGGCGCGGTGTTCACCCAGTCCCGGCTGGTGCGCACCGCGCCGGCCACCGCCTGCGCCCGCGCGACCTCGGCCTGCGCGGTCGCGTCGGCCGCGTCCGGCACCGCCACCAGCACCTCGGCCACCGGCTCCCGCCGGGTCGGCTGCGGCTTGGTCTTGTAGCCGGCGAACCGGTAGCCGCCCAGCAGCGCGCCCTCGGCGACCGCGCGCAGCGCGGCCGGGGCGTCGGCGTCGTCGGGCAGCGGCAGGGCCAGGGCGACGCGCGAGGCGCCGGCCAGCGCCCGCACCGCCGCACCGGCGGCCCGGCGCAGCGACTCCGGGGCCGGAGCGGCGCCCGAGGGCTCCGGGCCGAGGCCGACGGCCACGACCAGCGGTGCGGTCACGGTGCCCAGCGTGGCCAGCTTGATCACCTCGCCCGGGCCACCGGTCGCGCCGAGCAGGGCCAGCGTCTCGGTCAGCTTTCCGTCGAACGCGGCGGCGATGCTCTCCCCGCCGGTGGCCAGCAGCAGGGCGTGGGCGGCTGCGCCGCTGCCCGGCTCGGTGGTCTGGCTGTGCACGCCGATCACGATCGCGTCGACGGCGAGTTCGGCGGGGTCGGTGTCGACCAGGCTGAGGGTGGTGCGGGGCGATGTCACGAAAGCTACTCCGGGCGGGCCGGGCCGGCCGCGTCGTCGCGTACCGGCGATGAAGTGTCTCCGGCGGCAACCTACCCGCCGGGAGGCATGGCTGTCCCGCCGATGCGTGCCGACGGGATCCCGCCGATGCTATCCACAGCAGCCCCGGCCGGTAAGTTGCCACCCATGACCGAGGTGACCTCCGACGCCGCCGAGACCCGGCTGCGCCGCTCCCCGCTGCACGAGCGGCACACCGCGCTCGGCGCGAAGTTCGCCCCCTTCGGGGGCTGGCAGATGCCGCTCGAGTACGCCGGCGGCGGCGTGCTCAAGGAGCACACGGCCGTCCGCGAAGGCGTCGGCGTGTTCGACGTCTCGCACCTGGGCAAGATCCGGGTCACCGGGCCGGGCGCCGCGGAGTTCGTCAACGGCTGCCTCAGCAACGACCTCGGCCGGATCGGCCCCGGCCAGGCGCAGTACACGCTCTGCTGCGACGACACGACCGGCGGCGTGGTGGACGACATCATCGCCTACCTGCACGCCGACGACCACGTCTTCCTGATCCCCAACGCCGCGAACACCGCCGAGGTCGCCCGCCGGCTGCGCGCCGCCGCGCCCGAGGGCGTCACGGTCACCGACCAACACGAGGCGTACGCGGTGCTCGCCGTCCAGGGGCCGCGCTCGGCCGACCTGCTGGACGCGCTCGGGCTGCCCACCGGGCACGACTACATGAGCTTCTCCACCACCACGCTGGACGGTGTGGAGCTGACCGTGTGCCGCACCGGCTACACCGGCGAGCTGGGCTTCGAGCTGGTCGTCCCGGCCGAGCACGCGGTCGCCGTCTGGGACGCGATCTTCGCGGCCGCCGGCGACGTACGCGCCTGCGGCCTGGCCGCCCGGGACACGCTGCGCACCGAGATGGGCTACCCGCTGCACGGGCAGGACCTGTCCCCGGAGATCACCCCGGTGCAGGGCCGCTCCGGCTGGGCGGTGGGCTGGGACAAGGCGGCGTTCTGGGGCCGCGACGCGCTGCGCGCCGAGAAGGCCGCCGGTCCGCCCCGTACGCTGCGCGGCCTCGCCGCCGTGGACCGGGCCATCCCGCGACCCGGCATGGCCGTGTACGCGGGCGACCGGCGGGTCGGCACCGTCACCAGCGGCACGTTCAGCCCGACGCTCAAGCACGGCATCGCGCTGGCGCTGATCGACACCGACCCGAAGATGCCCGACGGCGACGAGCTGGAGGTGGACATCCGGGGCCGCCGGGCCCGGATGCGCCTGACCAGGCCGCCGTTCGTCGAGCCCTCGGTGCGCTGAGCCGGGCGGGTCAGCCCTCGCCGCGCTCGCCGGCGTCGAGGACCGCCTGCGTCCAGCCGCCCTCCAGCACGCCGGTGCCGTCCAGCACCGCCCAGTCGACCACGTCCGACGCCTCCACCACGACGGGCGAGCCGATCCGCACGCTCGGGTCGGTGTCGGCGTCACTGGCGCTGGCCGCGACGATCCGTTCCGGGGTGTCCCACGAGGTCACCCCGGCCCAGACGTACTCGGGGCCGTCGTCGCCGGGCAGGCCGTACTTGACCACGAGCTGGCTCTCCTCGGGCAGCCGCCCGGCCAGGAAGCGGGCCCGGATGTCGCCGAGCGCCTCCCGGGCGGTCTCCACCGCGCGGCTCATCGCGTCACCGGTGCGGGTGTAGCGGACGTCCGGCTGGATGCCGTTGAACAGCGTCGCGCAGGCGGCGGCGAAGTAGCGGCCGGGCGGCCCCGGATGCCCGGGCGGCGGGTTGAGGCTCAGGAACGAGTCCGCGTCCGGGTCGGTGGCCGGGTCCAGTTCCAGCCGCAGCAGCACCGGCGCGGTCGCGCCGTGCTGCTCCGGATTGCCGTACGCCACGGCGATGTCGTGCCCGGTCACCGTGGCCAGCACCGGTAGCTGCACGAACGCCGGCACCTCCTCGGCGGTGAGCCCGTCGGTCCAGTCCCGCAGCAGCCGCCGGGCCGCGCCCGTCATCACCGCGCCCCACGCCCGGGTCAGATGGTCCGGTACGCCCTGGGCCTGCAACTCCAGCAGCCCGAACCGGCGCAGCCCTTTGGTGGTGAACCAGAGCCCGTCGGTGTCGGAGGAGTAGGGCACCAGCACCCAGTCGACGAGCCGGATCCGGCCCTGCTCGTCGGGCAGCGAGCGCAACGCCGTGGCCGGGTCGAGGAACTGGAGCCCGAAGACGTCCACCACGTCCCCGCCGACCGTCTCGGCGACCGCCGCGGCCACCGCGCGGGCAGCCCACTCGTGCGCGGGCGGCCAGCCCGGCCGGTACTCGGCCTGCACCACCACCAGGTGGGTGGCGGCGGCCAGCCGGGCCAGCTGCTCCTCGGTGGCGCCGAACGCGGTGAGCAGGTCCGGCGGCAGCTCGGGGAACTCGTCGACGGTACGGGTGTCCACGGTCATCAGCGGGCTGTCGAGCATCTGCCGGGCGAGCCCGTGCACCGGCTCGGCGAGCCGGCCGGCCAGCCCTTCCACAGCTGTCTTCGGGCTCACCTTCGGCAGCCCGGTGATCGGCACCAGGTAGGTCGCGTCGAGCGACTCGGGCACCGGTACCGGCAGGAAGTCGTCCGTGATGAGCATGCCGTCCCCCTCGACCGTGCCGGTGCACTCGCCCCGAACGCTACCTGCCCGGACCGGTGACGTTCAGCCGGTCAGCACCAGTCCCAGGTAGGACAGCGTGGTGACGACCTCCACGAGCGCCCCGAGCACGTCGCCGGTGATGCCGCCGAAGCGGCGTACCAGGTGCCGGAGCAGCCCGGCCGCGACGGCGAGCGCGCCGAGCACGGCGAGCGGCCCCTGCCACGGACGGTCCGGTACGGCGGGCACGGCCGCCAGCGCGACGGCGAGCGCGCCGAGCGCCAGCGCGCCCCACCCGACAGTGCCGGCGACCAGCGCGCCCAGGCCCTCCGGCCGGGCCGCCGGCACGCCGCGGCGGCAGGCCAGGCCGACGGCGAGCCGCCCGGCCGCGGTGGCCGCGACCACGGCGGCGAGCGCGGCGAGCGCGTCCCGGCCGGCCAGCTCCGCGAGCACCGCGCTCTGGAGCAGGAGTACGAGCACCAGCGCGACCACCCCGAACGGGCCGACGTCCGGCTGCTTCATGATCTCCAGCGCGGCCGGACCGCGCCGGTACGAGCCGAGCGCGTCCACGGTGTCGGCCAGCCCGTCCAGGTGCAGGCCCCGGGTGAGCAGCGCGCCCAGTCCCACCGTGACCACGGCGGCGACGAGTGGTGGCGCGAGCGTGCCGGTGAGCAGCAGCACCCCGCCGAGTACGACGCCGAGCAGCGCGCCGACCAGCGGGGCGAGCGCCATCGCGGTGCCCGCGGCGGCCCGGTCGACGCGTCCGGCGCGTACCGGGAGGGTGGTGAACGTGGTGAGCGCCAGCCGGATGCCGTCGGCGAGCCGTGCCTCAGTCGGCACGTCGGCCGGGGGCGACCGGCTCGTCGGACCCGGTCGTGGCCGGTCCCGGCCCGGCCGGCTCCGGCTCGGCGAAGTCCGCGTCGTCGCCGGTCTGTTCGTCGTCGTCGGGGCCGCCCAGCGACGGGTGCACCGGCAGCGTGGCGGCGAGCGTCAGCGCGGAGCGCAGCAGCGGCAGCGCGGCCAGCGCGGTCGCCCCCTCGCCCAGGTCCAGCCGCAGGTCCACCAGCGGGGTCAGGCCGAGCACGTCGGCGGCGAGCCGCACGCCCGGACGACCGCCGTGGTCGGGCAGCAGGCACCAGTGCCGGGCCTGGCCGGCCAGATCGCGGCTGACCATGGCGGCGGCGGCGCCGACCGGCCCGTCCAGCAGCACCGGCACCTTACGGGCGGTGGCGCCCAGCAGCACGCCCGTGGCCAGCGCGATGTCGCCGCCGCCCAGCTCGGCCAGGACGTCCTTCGCCTCCCGGGCGGAGCGCCGGGTGCGGTGCAGCGCGTCCCGCACCGCCGCGCAGCGGACCATCCAGGCGGCGTCGTCGATCTCGCCCTGCTCGGTGACCACCCGGCCGAGCACCGTCGGCGGCTCCGCGCCCGCGGTGGCCGCGAGCACCGCCGCGGCGGCGGCCTCGGCACCCGCACCGCACGCGGCGAGCACCAGCAACTGCACGCCCGCGTCGGCGGCCTGCTCGGCGAGCCGCCAGCCGTAGCGCAGCGCCGCCTCCACCTCGTCGGCGGACAGGGCCGGACCGTCCTCGATCGGCGCCGAGGCGGGCGCCTCGACGATCTGGAGGCCGGCGCGGTTCTCGGCGGCGAGCCGGGCCAGCGCGCCCCGGCCGGCGCGGGCCTGCCGGGCGCGGCGGTCCGACTCACCGGTCGTCGCGCCGGCCGACGCGCCGCCCACGTGGTCGCCCCGGATCAGCAGTACGCGAACCGAGTCCCACGGCCGCGGCGTCGAGGTGCCCTGGGTGGCGGCGGCGAAGCCGACCACCTGTTCGAGCACGCCGAGGCCGGCGCCGGGGATGTCGAGGGTGGCGAGCCGGTCGACGGCCTGCGGCCCGGTGTAGTCGTCGGGCATCGGCAGTTCCATGCCCGGCTGGATGACCAGGCCGGTGGCGATCATCGGCAGCGCCATGGTCGGCGCGGCCCAGTCGCCGGTATCCGGTGCTCCGGGGGTGGCCGGTGCGGGCACCGGTGCGGCGGCGGGTGTGAGCACCTCGGGCAGCGTCACGTCCCCGGCGCCGAGATCGGCCGGTACGGCTCCGGTTGTCGCGGTCTGCCTCGGTGCGGGCTGGAGGGCCGCGGGCCGGAGGGCTGCGCCACGGCTCGGTGCGGCCTCGGGGGAGGTGGCCGCGAGCGGCACGGCGTGCGCAGGCGCGGCCGGCTTGAGCCACGCGGCCTGCCCGGCGACCACGAGCGCGACCGCGTCGCAGGCGTCGGCGACCGCGCGGTTGGTCGCGCCGAGCGCGTCGGTGAACGCCCGGCCCAGCGGCGTGGTGGGTACCAGGGACAGACCCACCTCCGGGCTGACCAGCACCACCCGGGCCGCGCTGGAGCGCACCGCCGTGGCCAGCTCGGTGATCGTGGCGGTGTCGTCAGCCGGCTGGTGGGCCGGGTCGAGCAGCACCGTCACCCAGCCGCCCAGATCGTCCACGACCAGCGTCTCGTTCGCTCCGGCGCCGGCGATCACCTCGACCAGCCGGCCCGGATCCGCGGCGGTCTCCTCGGTGGTCCAGCTGCCCGGCCGGCGGGCGCGGTGCGCCGCGAGGCGGGTCGCCCACTCGGTGTCCTCCGGGTCCCCGGCGGGGGCGGTGGCCACGTATCGGACCGTGGGCGCGTCGGCGACCAGTGACTCGGCGAACTCGGACTTGCCGGAGCGGATACCGCCGAGCACGAGGAGGGTGTGCCACCCGTCAACGGACATGCCCCGTACCTTAGATGCCGCCGCCCGGGCGGGGCAGTGAGAGGTGGCTCATCGCGGTCGGCGCTCGGGGGCCTCGAAGCGATAGTCGTTGGGATTCACGTCAACCGGCTTCGGATCCTCCTGCCAGGCTCCCTCGCCGGGGCGGGCGAGGAGCGCGTCGAGCAGCTCCTCCCGGTCCATCTCGTGGGCCGCCTCGATGCCGCCGCGTACCGCCATCGCCCGCACCTCCTCGGTGTCCATCTCCCGCAACGGCCGCATGGTGTCCTCCCTCGCCGACGACGTCCGGCGTGGATACCCCGTTGGTGACGGCCGAACCTTGCGGGCACCCGCGCGTCGGCCCGCGCCGGTCGAGGGGTGAAGCGTCGTGGGCGGGCGACTAGGCTTGCGGAGGTTTGGCGTCCTACGGGGCGACGGCGGCGAGGGGAGACGCGGCATGGCGTGGAGCTGGCGGTACGAGGGCGCGAACGGCGACGCGGTCGACGGACCCGACGAATCGTTCCCGAGCCAGGCGGACGCCGAGTCGTGGATCGGCCAGACCTGGCGGGAGCTCGCGACATCCGGCGTCACCACGGTCGTGCTTGTCGAGGACGACCGGGTGGACTACCGGATGAGCCTGCAACCCCCGGCCGAATGACCGGCTACGACCGCCCGGGTGAGCCGCTGGTCCTCGGCGTGCCCCGGGCGGCGTTCCGGCCGAGCCCGATCTTCCTGGCCCTGGTGGCGCTCTTCGTCGCCTCCGGGGTGATGACCTGGAACCGGTACGGCAACGTCGGCTTCGACGTGTTCCTCTTCGTCGTCTCCGGGTGGCTGGTCTCGCTCTGCCTGCACGAGTACGCGCACGCCGTGGTCGCGTACCGGGCCGGTGACCGGGACATCGCACACCGCGGCTATCTCACGCTCAACCCGCTGAAGTACACCAGCCCGCTGCTGTCGATCGTGCTGCCGGTGGTCGTGGTGCTGCTCGGCGGCATCGGCCTGCCCGGTGGCGCGGTCTGGGTGGACCGGCACGCCATTCCCGGCCGGCTGCGGCACACGCTCGTCAGCCTGGCCGGGCCGGCCACCAACGTGCTGTTCACGCTGGTGCTGGTGGCGGCGGTGGCGTGGGGCCCCGAGCTGGGTGGGCCGCTGGAGTTCTGGGCCGGCGTCGGGCTGCTCGCGTTCCTCCAGCTCACCGCCAGCGTGCTCAACCTGCTGCCGGTGCCGGGCCTGGACGGCGGCAACATGCTCCAGCCCTGGCTCAGTCCCGCCTACCGGCGGATGTACGACCTGTTCGCCCCGTACGGCTTCATCCTGCTGTTCGCGCTGCTGTGGAGCCCGCAGATCAACCGGGCGTTCTTCGGCGCGGTCTTCGCCGTCGGCGACGCGCTCGGCCTGCCGCGCGAGCTTTACCAGATCGGCTACGCGCTGATCCGCTTCTGGGAGTAGCAGGCCCGTCGTTCCCGGGCCGGCGCGAACCGGCCCGGGAACGACGCGACGTCACGGACGCTGGGCCGGGCTCTCGGTCTTCGCCGGGTCCCGCTCGGTGACCGGCTCGACGATCTCGTCGATCGCCTTGAGCAGATCGGCGTCGAGCTTCACGCCCGCCGCCTTCACGTTGTCGTGCACCTGCTCCGGCCGGGACGCGCCGACGATCGCCGAGGAGACGTTCGGGTTCTGCAGCACCCACGCGACGGCCAGCTGCGGCATGGTCAGCCCGGCCTGCTCGGCCAGCGGCTTGAGCCGCTGCACCCGGGTCAGCACGTCGTCGGTCATGAACCGGGCGATGAACCCGGCCCCGGACTTCTCATCGGTGGCGCGGGAACCGGCCGGCGGCGGCTGGCCCGGCAGGTACTTGCCGGACAGCACGCCCTGGGCCATCGGCGACCAGACGATCTGGCCGATGCCCAGCTCCTCGCTGGTGGGGACGACCTCGGTCTCGATGACCCGCCACAGCATCGAGTACTGCGGCTGGTTCGAGATCAGCGGGATGCGCAGCTCACGGGCCAGCGTGTGCGCCTCGCGCAGCTGCGACGCCTTCCACTCGGAGACGCCGATGTAGTGCGCCTTGCCGGAGTGGACGACGTCGGCGAATGCCTCCATCGTCTCCTCCAGCGGGGTGCTGTAGTCGTAGCGGTGGGCCTGGTAGAGGTCCACGTGGTCGGTCTGGAGACGGCGAAGCGAGCCGTCGATCGACTCCATGATGTGCTTGCGGGACAGGCCCCTGTCGTTGCGGCCGGGACCGGTCGGCCAGTAAACCTTGGTGAAGATCTCCAGCCCTTCGCGACGCTCGCCCTTGAGCGCGCGGCCGAGCACCGACTCGGCGCGGGTGCCCGCGTACACATCGGCGGTGTCGAAGGTGGTGATGCCGCTGTCGAGGGCGGCGCGGACGCACGCGACCGCCGCGTCCTCCTCCACCTGCGAGCCGTGGGTGATCCAGTTGCCGTACGAGATCTCGCTGACCATCAGGCCGGAGCGGCCCAGGTGACGGAATTCCATGCTCCCGACCCTAGACCCGCCCGGTCCCGGACGCCGTCCGGCGCTCCCCGGCGGCGTGAGGCACAGGTCAGAGCACCGGGCTGGCATCGGCCAGCAGCCTGTCGATCTCCTCGATCACGGCCGCGCGGCCCGGGTGCACCGGGTCGATGAGCGGTTCGCCGCGCCGGTCCAGCGCCCCCCACCGGCCCGACTCGATGGTGAACAGGAACGCCACCGGGTGTACCACGACCGTCGGGTACGCGGGCGCTACCACCACCCGGCCGGTCCGGTCCACCACGCCCCGGCGGCCGGCCAGCTCGACCACCGCCAGTCCGTCGGCGGTGAACCCGTCGGCCACCCGCCCGTCCACCGGCGGCATGCCGATCCGGTGGTAGCGGGTCGGCACCACCACCTCGCCGGCGAGGTTCACCGCGCCCCAGCCGCCGTTCTGCCGTACCGCCGCCAGGCCGTTGCGGAACGGCCGGGCCTCCTCGTACCCGGGCGGGATCTTCACGATGTTCATCCGGTCGACGGCCATCCACCGGCTCTTGCCGTCCATCGACACCCAGGACAGCCCGTCGGAGAAGGGCAGCACCGACCGGTAGCCGTTGTTCGCCTCGATCAGCGCCGCGCCGGACGTGTCGATCAGCGCCCAGCGGGACGCCTCCGGTCGCCGTACCCAGGCCACTCCCTCGTGGAACGGCTGCGCCTCGGCGTACCGGTGCGCGACGACCATCTCGCCGTCGGCGTCCGCGTACCCCCAGAGCTGCTGTTCCTCGTCGAACGTCGCCACCGGCGGCCGCGGCGTGCCGAGCACCTCCTCGGGCCGGCGCGGCGCGGGCCCGAAGCCGTCGGCGGCGGCCCGTTCGGCGACCGCCGCGAGCGCGATCTCGACCCGGCCGTTCAACTGCGCGTCCTCGCCGTGACGCAGGTCCAGTGCCCGCTCGAAGTGCAGGCACGCCTCGGTCAGCCGGCCCTGGTCGTAGCAGCACCGCCCGGCGTGTTCGTGCAGCAGCGCGCGCAGCCGGTCCGGCAGCTCCGGCGAGTTCGCCTCCGCGAACAGCCGGTCCGCCTCCGCGTGGTCACCCCGCCACCGCAGCGCCTCGGCGAGCCGCGCGCGGGCCATCGCGGTCCGCCGGAACTCGCCCGTGGCCTCGGCGTACGTGACGGCCAGCCGCGCGTCGTCCAGCGCGTCGTCCAGGTCACCCAGCACGCGGGACGCCACCGCGCGCAGGCTGAGCAGCCGGGCCCGGCTGCGGTTGTCGAGCGCCGTGTCCAGCTTGCCCGTCAGCCCGTCCCGGATGACCCGCAACCGCGCCGGATCGGGCGCCTCCTCGCGCAGCGTCCGCGGGTCCAGCCGCCAGGCGACAGCGGCGAGGGCCTGCTCCGGGTCCGCCGGGGGTGGCGTCGCCGGCTCGGGGGTACGCGGAGACGGCGCGTCGTCGGTCCGACCGGCCGGCTCCGGTCGTGCTGCCCGCTCGCGGCCGTGCTCCGGTTCGGCGCCGGGCTCGTCGGTCGCCGTCTCGGCGGGCGTGACCGGGGTGTCCTGCGGCGTGCCGGCGGGTTCGGCCGTATCGGCGGGCTCGTCGCCGGGTGCGGGCTCGGTGGGGGCGACACCGGTGTGGCCGACGCCGGCAGGTCCCGTGGCGTCGTCGGCTTCGGCATGGGCGGTAGCGCCGGTCGTGGTGCGGCTGGGCGCGGGCTCGTCGTCGGCCACCTGCCGGGCCGGCGTCACGTCGGCGTGGCCGGCGTCGACCGGATCCGCAGTGCCGCCGGGCCTGTCGCCCGTTGCGGGGCCGGTGCGCGTGACATCGGCACGACCGGTGTCGGCCGATCCCGGCGTGCCGCCTGCCGATACGCGGTCGGCGTTCCCGGGGTCGGCGTTCCCGAGAACCGTGGGCGCGCCGCCTGGCGTGGCCTGCTCGTCGCCGGTGGGGCGGGCCGGCGTGCTCGGGTGCCCGGCCGCGGGGGCAGGCGTCGCCGCGGCGTCTGCCGTAGGCGCGTCGGACGTCGTCGTCGAGGCCCCCATCGCCTGCGGCTGGTCCTCAGCGGGCGAGCGCGTACCCGAAGGCGCCGCACCGGCGGGCGGCGCCACCACGTCGTCGCCGGGCCGCCGCGCGGCGGGCGCGGCATCGCCGGTCGCCGGCTCGGCCCCGTCCGTCGAAGATCTTGGTAGGAAAGGGCCCCCAGGAGGGCCGGAACCTTCCAAGATCTCTGGCGGTTCCGCGTTCTGCGAGGGCGGGGGTGCGGGCTGGCTCGGGCGGAACCACGCCTCGGGGCCGGAGGCCGTGACCGGAGAGGTCTTGTCCGCAGGTCCGTGCTCCGCCCGCTCCGACGGCTCGACAGGGCGGCCGGTGGTCGCCCCGGTTTCACGCCGTGTCGTGCCCGCCGTCGTTGCGGCGTCCACGACGCCCTCCGGACGGTTGGCCTCGATGGCCGGTGTGGGCAGGGCGGCTACTTCGGACTGCCGACGATCGGCATCCGTGCCCGGCGCGACCACGCCGGGCACCGCGGCCTCGGGCCGGCTGGTCGCGTCCGCCTCGGCGTTGGGCTGCTCGGTCGCGTCCGCCTCGGCGGCGGGCCGGGGCACGATCGGGACCGGTGGGGCGACCGGGCGCTCCACCGAGCCCGGGGGCGTGGGCATCGCCCGCTCGGCGGAAGGCGGGCCGTGACGATCGCCGGTCCGGTCCTGCGGTGATGCCGGTCGGGTCGCGCCTTCGGCCCGGTCCTGCGGCGGCGTCGGCCGGGTCGCGTCCTCGGTCCGGTCTGCCGATTCGGTGCCGCCGGCACCCCGTCCGCCGGGAGCGGACGCGCCGGAGGCGGGCGGGTCGGAAGCAGGCGCCTCGAAGGCGGGCGGGCTGGAAGCGGGCACGTCGGCACGCGGCGGCATGGGTGTGACCACGCCGGGAGCCGGGGCGGTCGCGACAGGCGCGCCGGCCCCCGGCGCGGGAGATGGGGATGGTGGGGCGTCGCCGACCGGGGCCGGCGGGTGAGCGGCCGGCCGTACCGGCCACTGCGCCGGCGGCGCGGACCTGGGCGAATCCGGCGGTGCCGACCCGCGTACGTCCGGCGGTGCCGGACCCCGGTCGGGTGATCCCGGCCGGTGCCCGTCGGGGCGTGCCGGCCACTGCTGGGCGCGGGCCTCGGGGCGGACGGTGACGTCTGGCTGCGGCCGACCGGGTTCGGGGCGGGACGGGGCGGTGGGCGGCCGGGTGGCGGAGGGCTGGGAGCGCGGCTCGTCGCGGGAACCGGCGAGGTCGAGCTGGTCGCCCGGATCGGCCGGCCGGGTGTCCCGCGAGCCGGGACGGCCGGAACCGCCCTGCTCCGGGTGGCGTACGTCGGCGCGGGCGGCTTCGGACGGCGGCATCGGGTACCGCGGCGCCGCGGGCCGGTCCGTGGACGGGTGCCGGCGGTCGTCCGGCTGCCGCGGATCCGGCTCCGGGCGGGAACGTGGCTCGACGATCGGCCACTCGCCCTGGTGCGGGCGGGGCCGGTCGACCGGCTGGCGCTGACCCTGCCACCGCTGGTCGGCGGCGGGACGCGACGTGCCGTAGCGATCGGGCGGCTCGGTCTGGGACCGCCCGTTCTCCGGCGCGCGACGCCGGGTCTCGGGGTGCGCGGCGGCCTCCCGGCCCGGCGCGTGACCGTCCACTGGCGTACGGCCGTCCACTGGCATACGGCCGTCCACTGGCGTACGGCCGTCCACTGGCGTACGGCCGTCCACCGGCTCGCGCCGGTCCCCCGGAGGGCGGCGGTCCGGCTCCTGCCAGCCGTCACGGTGCGGCTCGCGCCGGCCGTCACGGGCCGGTCCGACCCATCCGGCCGCGCCCCGCACCGGCGGAGTCACAGCGCCGTCGCGCCGGTCGACGGGGCGCCCGGTGCCGTGGTCACGCCGTCCGTCCGACGGGGGTTCCCGCCGGTCGTCCGGGAAGACGCCACGGCGTCCGTCGGACGGAGACTCGCGACGCCCGGTGGGGGAGTGGTCGGGCCGCGCGTCGGGCGCGGCGCCCCACCGCTGTCCCGAAGCGGCCGGACGGCCCTCGGCCGGGTGCGGGCGATCGGCCCGGCGGTCGGCGGCGTGCGGGAACTCGTTCGGCTCCGGCATCCAGCCGGGCTGAGACGGCCGGCGCGGCGCGGCGTCGGGGCGCGTCCAGCGTTGGTCGAGACGCTCGGGCGGCACCGGCGGCCCGGGGCGGCGCCGGTCCTCCGGCCATGGCCGCCCGCCGTCCGCGGCGGGTCCGTCCGGGTGTCCACGCCGGTCGTCCGGTGCGGCACCGGCGGGGCGCGGCCCGCCGCGACCCACGGGTCCGGCCGGGTACGCCCCGCGTGAAGCCGGCGGACCGCTCGACTCGGCCCCGCGCGGACCGGCCGGACTGGTCGGGTACGTGCCGTGCGCGCCAGCGGGACTGACCGGATCGACCCGGCGCGACCCGGCCGGGCTCACCGGATGCGTGCCGTGCGGACCCGCCGGGCTCACCGGGTACGTGCCGTGCGGGCCCGCCGGGCTGACCTGGTGCGTGCCGTGTGGGCCCGCCGGGCTCACCGGGTACGGGCGGTGTGGGCCGGCCGGGCTGACGGGATACGAGTCGTGCGGCCCAGCCGGGCTGACGGGGTACGCGTCATGGGGAGCGGCCGGGTTGACCGGGCGTACCTCGGCCCGGCCGACCACGGCGCGACGGGGCGGAGTCAGGTTCTCGATGCCGATGTCACCCGGGTAGCGCTGTCCGGGGAACTGCGGCTGCCACTCGTGGGTGGGCTCGGCGGCCCAGGCCGGTTCGGCCGGCTCGCGCCAGCCACCCCAGCCGCTCATCGGCAACCCCTCCCGCCGCTCGCGCGGGACGGCCCCGGGGCCGGCTCGCGTCGCTCGCTCACGGCGGTGTCACCTCATTGGAAATTCTCGCGCTGGGGCCCGGACGTACCGGTAGAGTCGCCCGGTCCAGCACGTCGTGGCTGCGGAAGGAGGGTAACGGCGTGGGCTCGGTCACCGCCACTGTCGCACCACCTACCGGCGCACACGTTACCCCATGGTTTCGGACATTCGGCGCGATCGCGGCGGCCGGGTTCCGGCGGCACGCCACCTACCGGCAGGCCGCCGTGGCGGGGTTGTGCACAAACACCGTGTTCGGCTTTCTGCGTTGCTACATCTTCCTCGCGGCGGCAGGCGCGGCGGGCACCGTGGCCGGCTACGACCGGGCGCAGCTCGCCACGTTCGTCTGGGCCGGCCAGGGGCTGCTGGCGGTCATCGCCGTCTGGGGCTGGACCGATCTGGCCGACCGGATCCGTACCGGCGAGGTGGCCGCCGACCTGCTGCGGCCGGTGCACCCGGTGACCAGCTACCTCGCCGCCGACCTGGGCCGGGCCGGGTTCGCGTCGCTGGCCCGGCTGGTGCCGCCGCTGGTGATCGGCCCGTTCTTCTTCGCCGTGTACGTGCCCCGGCACTGGGCCACCGCGCCGCTGTTCCTGCTCTCCGCGCTGCTCGCGGTGGTGGTCTGCTTCGGCTGCCGCTACCTGGTCAACGCCGCCGCGTACTGGTTGCAGGACGTGCGGGGCCCGATGATCCTGTGGACGCTCGGCTCCGGCGTGCTGGCCGGGCTCTACTTCCCGCTCGGCTTCCTGCCGGGTCCGCTGGAGACGATCCTGCGGTACGCCACGCCGTTCCCCAGCATCCTCCAGGTGCCGCTGGACGTGCTGGTCGAGCGCGAGCCGATGGCCACCGGTCTCACCCTGGTCGCGGTGCAGGCCGGCTGGGCGGTGCTGCTGCTGGCGCTGTGCCGGCTGGTCCAGCGCCGCGCCGAGCGCCGTCTGGTGGTCCAGGGTGGCTGAGCGCGGTAGCGCGTCCGGGGTGGCTGAGCGCGGCAGCGCGTCCAGGGTGGCTGAGCTGAAGGCGTACCGGGCGCTGCTCGGGGCGCAGGCGCGGTCGCAGGCGGCGTACCGCACCTCGTTCGTGGTGGACCTGGTCGGCAACGTGGGCGCCACCGTGTTCGACGTGGTCACCGTCCTGGTGCTCTTCGGCGTGACGCGGGAGCTGGGCGGCTTCACGCTGCGCGAGACGCTCGTCGTGGTCGGCCTGTCGTCGTGCGGCTTCGCCACCGCCGACCTGCTGGTCGGCAACATCGAACGGCTTCCCCGGTACGTGCGCACCGGCCTCTTCGACGCCGTGCTGGTCCGCCCGCTCGGTGCGCTGCCGCAACTGCTGCTGATGGACCTGCCGTTGCGCAAGCTGTCCCGGGCCGTGTTCGGGCTGGCCGTGCTGATTTTTGCGCTCGCCTCGGCCGGCATCGACTGGACGCCGGGACGGATCGCGCTGGCGGTGGTCGCCCCGCTGGCCGCCGTGGTCTTCTTCGGCTCGGTCTTCGTGCTGACCGCCACCGTGTCGTTCTACTGGGTCGACTCCGGCGAGCTGGCCAACGCGGTCACCTACGGCGGGCGCGACTTCACCTCGTACCCGGTCACCGTGTACGGCGGCTGGTTCCGCGCGCTGTTCGCGTACGGGATGGGGTTCGCCTTCGTCAGTTACCATCCGGCGCTGGCGCTGCTGGGCCGCGCCGACCCGCTCGGCCTGCCGCCCTGGGCGGGCTGGGCCGCGCCGGGCGTCGCGGTGGTCGCCGCGGCGCTGGCCGCCCTGGCGTGGCGCGTCGGGGTCCGTCACTACCGGAGTACGGGGTCATGAGCGTCATCGAGATGGACGGTCTGCGCAAGGAGTTCACGATCCGGGTGAAGGCCGGGCCGCTGCGGCGCGAGAAGCGGACGGTGACCGCCGTCGACGGGGTCGACCTGCGGGTGGAGCGCGGCGAGATGCTCGGCTACATCGGCCCGAACGGCGCCGGGAAGTCGACCACGCTGAAGATGCTGACCGGCGTGCTGACGCCCTCGGCGGGCCGGGCGCGGGTGTGCGGGCTGCGCCCGGTGGCTGACCGGACGCGGCTGGCGCTGCGCATCGGGGTGGTGTTCGGGCAGCGCTCGCAGCTCTGGTGGGACCTGCCGCTGCGGGACTCGTTCGACCTGCTGCGGCACGTCTACCGGGTGCCGGCCGGCGCGCACGCGGCCCGGCTGGCCCGCTGCCGGGAGCTGCTCGACCTGGACGGGTTCCTGGACACCCCGGTCCGGCAGCTCTCGCTGGGCCAGCGGATGCGCGGCGAGCTGACCGCGGCGCTGCTGCACGGCCCGGAGGTGCTGTTCCTGGACGAGCCGACGATCGGCCTGGATGTGGTGAGCAAGCAGGCCGTGCGCGGCTTCCTGGCCGAGCTGGGCCGGGCCGGCGACACCACGCTGGTGCTCACCACGCACGACCTGGCCGACATCGAGCGGCTGTGCCGGCGGCTCGTGGTGATCGACCACGGGCGGGTGGTGCACGACGGGTCGATCGCGGAGCTGCACCGCCGGTACGGCTCGCGCCGCATGGTGGTCGCCGAGCTGGACGCGGCGCTGCCCGAGCCGCCGGTGCTGCCCGGCGCGCCGGTGCAGCGGGTGGAGGCGGACGGGCGGCGGCTGGTCTTCGCGCTGGAACGGGCGAGCGTCGCCGAGGTGGTGGCCGGGCTGGCCGGCCTGACCACGTTGCGGGACATCTCGATCGTGGAGCCCGACATCGAGGAGGTGGTGACGCGCCTCTACCGCGCGCCGTCCGCGGTCACGGGTGCTCCATGACGAGCACGGCGAAGGTGCCGGGGGCCAGCGCCTCGTACTGGTGCGGGATGTCACCGGGGAAGGTGGCGTAGTCGCCGGGTGCCAGCTCGACCGGGTCGGTCTCGGGGCCGACGCTCACCGAGGCCGGCGGCTTCGCCGGCTGTGCCCGGCCCGCCGGAGTGCTCGTCGGCCTGCTGCTCGCCTGGCGCCGGGCCCCGTTCGTGCTGGTCGTGGTCGCGGCGGCGGCAACCGCCGCGGTGCTGCGCCTGCTCGGGGTGGCCTGACGACGACGCCGGCCCGGCCGCACACGGAACGGCCCCTCACCGCCGGGGCGGGAAGGGGCCGATCGGGTCGAGCGAGGTCAGACCTTGTCGCCGATGTTCACCCGGGGCGCGGGCGCGCGCATCCGGCGGAACGTGATCGACCGCATGATCGCGTAGAAGTAGAGCGAGCCGAGTTTCTCGGTGCTCTTGGGGAAGCGCTCGCGGACCAGCCGCTTGATCTTCCGGGAGATCAGCACCGAGTCGATCAGCACGCCGAGGGCCAGCGCGCCCCAGAGCACGTTCGACAGCACCCGCACGATCGGCGGCATGGCCTGGTTGGAGCCGAACAGCACGATCAGCGCGCCGCCGAAGAACCAGGTGCCGATCGTACGCCGGGAGTCGACCACGTTGCGGGCCAGCAGCCGCTCCGGGCCCCGGTCACGCGGGCCGCCCTCACGGCGGAACTCGGCGGCGGCCTCGGCGCGGGCGGCACGGCGCTGCGCGCGGGCCTCCTCCTTGGTCAGCGGCTTGGCCGGCGCGGTCGGCCGGCGACCGGCGACCGGGCGCTTCGGCGTGACCTGCCCGAGTTCCTTCTTGCTTGGCGTGTAGCCCCGGGGGCGGGCGGCGGACTCCTCGTCGGTCGTCACAGCGGTGACGGACTCCTCGACGAGGTCGGCGGACTTGCGGCGAAACAGCGACGGCACGCGGCAAGGGTAGCCAACGGGCCGCGCCCGGTGCACATCACGGTGCACCGGGCGCGGACGAGCGAAGGCGGAGGGCGGTCAGGGGCGCTCGACGTGCGCGCCGAGGTCGGCCAGTTTGGCCTCGAAGTCCTCGTAGCCGCGGTTGATCAGGTCCACGCCGTACACCCGGGAGGTGCCCTCGGCGGCCAGCGCCGCGATCAGGTGGCTGAACCCGGCCCGCAGGTCCGGGATGACCAGGTCGGCCGCGTGCAGCTTGCTCGGCCCGGCGATCACCGCGGAGTGCTTGAAGTTGCGCCGGCCGAAGCGGCACGGGGTGCCGCCGAGGCAGTCCCGGTAGACCTGGATGTTGGCGCCCATCGTGTTCAGCGCCTCGGTGTAGCCGAGCCGCTGCTCGTAGACCGTCTCGTGGACGATCGACAGGCCGCGGGCCTGGGTGAGCGCGACCACCAGCGGCTGCTGCCAGTCGGTCATGAACCCGGGGTGCACGTCGGTCTCCAGCGCCACCGCGTTCAGCTCGCCGCCCGGGTGCCAGAACCGGATGCCGCCCTCCTGGCCCGGGCCGCCGCCGCGCGGCGGGCGCAGGTCGGTGACCTCGTACTCGCCGCCGACCGACCGGAAGATGTTCAGGAAGGTCATCATGTCGGCCTGCTGGGCGCCCAGCACCTCGACGTGACCGCGGGTGGCCAGCGCCGCCGCCGCCCAGCTCGCCGCCTCGATCCGGTCCGGGATCGGCCGGTGGGTGTAGCCGTGCAGCTTCTTGACGCCCTGGATCTCGATCACCCGGTCGGTGTGCACCTTGATGATCGCGCCCATCTTCTGCAGCACGCAGATGAGGTCGACGATCTCCGGCTCGACCGCCGCGTTGCGCAGCTCGGTGACGCCCTCGGCCATCACCGCGGTGAGCAGCACCTGCTCGGTGGCGCCCACGCTCGGGTACGGCAGCGAGAACTTCGTGCCGTGCAGCCCGTTGGGCGCGGACAGGTGCAGGCCCTCCGGCGTCTTCTCGACAGTGGCGCCGAACTCGCGCAGCGCCCGGAGGTGGAAGTCGATCGGACGCGGGCCGATGTGGCAGCCGCCCAGGTCGGGGATGAAGGCGTGGCCGAGCCGGTGCAGCAGCGGGCCGCAGAACAGGATCGGGATCCGGCTGGACCCGGCGTGCACGTTGATCTGGTCGGTGCTGGCGCTCTCGACGTTGGAGGGGTCGAAGACGAGCTCGCCCTCCTCGTCGCCGTCGCTGACCTTGACGCCGTGCAGGCCGAGCAGACCGCGGACCACCTCGACGTCACGGATGCGCGGCACGTCGAACAGCCGGCTGGGTGTGTCGCCCAGCAGGGCGGCCACCATCGCCTTGGACACCAGGTTCTTCGCGCCGCGCACGCGGATCCGCCCTTCGAGCGGAGTACCTCCGTGTACGACCAGGACGTCGTCGGTCAACGCAACCTCCAGCGCGTTGGGTGCTGCCGTGTCTAGTGGTGGGTGCACGAAGTTCATCGCTACCCGGAACGCGGCCATGGGAAAACGGGCCGCGTGTGTCGTCGCCCCGGCAGCATAGCCCTCCGTGACGGAAATGGAATCGGTCACATCGCCAGGGAGGGCACGAACCGGGGTGTCCGGTGCGTTTCCGTGCCAGCTGCGTAACCGAGGGTGATCAAGCTCCCGGGAGTGCGAGCATCTGGTCCAGCGCCGACCGAGCGTGCCGGGCGGTCTCCGGATCGACGGTGATCTGGTTCACCACCCGACCGGCGACCAGCTCCTCCAGCGCCCAGACCAGATGCGGCAGGTCGATCCGGTTCATCGTCGAGCAGTAGCAGACCGCCCGGTCGAGGAACATGATCTGCTTGTCCGGGTGGGCCAGCGCGAGCCGGCGGACCAGGTTCAGCTCCGTGCCCACCGCCCACGCCGAGCCGGCCGGGGCCGCGTCGATGGTCCGGATGATGAACTCGGTCGAGCCGACCAGGTCGGCGGCGTTCACCACCTCGTGCCGGCACTCCGGGTGCACCAGCACGTTCACGCCCGGAACCCGCTCGCGTACGTCGTCGACGCTGTCGAGCGTGAACCGGCCGTGCACCGAGCAGTGGCCGCGCCACAGGATCATCTTCGCGTCGCGCAGCTGCTCCGGGGTCAGCCCGCCGCCCGGCTTGTGCGGGTCGTAGAGCACGCAGTCGTCGAGCGAGAAGCCCATCTCCAGCACCGCGGTGTTGCGGCCCAGGTGCTGGTCGGGCAGGAACAGCACCTTGCGGCCCTGCTCGAAGGCCCAGTCCAGGGCCCGCTTGGCGTTCGACGAGGTGCAGACCACGCCGCCGTTACGGCCGACGAAGCCCTTGATGTCGGCCGAGGAGTTCATGTACGTCACCGGGACGGTGTCCGCCGCGATGCCCAGGTCGGTGAGCGTGTCCCACGCGGTCTCGACCTGCGAAAGCACCGCCATGTCGGCCATCGAGCAGCCGGCCGCGAGGTCGGGCAGGATCACCTTCTGCGCGTCCGAGGTGAGGATGTCCGCGCTCTCGGCCATGAAGTGCACGCCGCAGAAGACGATGTACTCCGCGTCCGGGCGGGCCGCCGCCTCCCGGGCCAGCTTGAACGAGTCACCCGTCACGTCGGCGAACTGGATCACCTCGTCGCGCTGGTAGTGGTGGCCCAGGACGAACACCTTCGTGCCGAGCGCGGCCTTCGCGGCGGCGGCGCGGGCCACCAGGCCGCTGTCGCTCGGTGCGGGGAGATCACCCGGACACTCCACGCCACGCTCGGTGGCGCTGTCGCTGCCGCGGCCGAGGAGCAGCAGCGCCGTGGCGGTGTTGGACGGCTCAACCCAGGTCGAAGTCACGCCCCCATGGTCCCACAGCGCGCCCGCGCCGCAGCCGCGTCGGATGTGGCCTGCCACACTGCTGCGCATGCGCGTGCTGCTCTGCCCGGACAAGTTCGCCGGCACGCTGCCGGCCCCCGACGTGGCCGCCGCGGTGGCCGAGGGCTGGCGGGACGTCGCCCCCGGCGACGAACTGCTGGTCCGGCCGCTCGCCGACGGCGGGCCCGGGTTCGTCGACGTGCTCGCCGGAGCGCTCGGCGGGCGCCGGCTGCCGGTGCCCACCGTCGACCCGCTGGGCCGCCCGGCCGCCGGTGAGATCCTGCTCACCGACGACGGCACGGCATACCTGGAGAGCGCGCAGGCGTGCGGACTGCACCTGCTCGCCGCCGCCGAACGCGACCCGAAGGCCACCACCTCGTACGGGCTGGGACTGCTCGTCGCCGCCGCGGTCGAGGCGGGCGCGCGCACGGTGGTGGCAGGGCTGGGCGGCTCGGCCACCAACGACGGCGGCGCCGGGATGCTCGTACCGCTGGGTGTCACGCCGCTGGACGGCGCGGGCCGGGCCCTGCCGTACGGCGGCGCGGCGCTGACCGAGGTGGCCGCGCTCGACGGCGAGCCCCGGCTGCGCGGCGCCACGCTCGTCGCCGCCACCGACGTGGACAACCCGCTGCTCGGGCTGCACGGCGCGAGCAGCGTCTTCGGCCCCCAGAAGGGCGCCGACCGGGGTGACGTGCTGCTGCTGGACGCCGCGCTGGCCCGCTGGGCGCAGGTGCTCACCGAGCGGCTGCCGGACTGCCCGTCCGGGCTGGGCGCGCTGCCCGGCGGCGGCGCGGCCGGCGGTCTCGGCGCGGCGGTGCTGGCGCTGGGCGGCCGGTGCGAGTCCGGCATCGGGCTGGTCACCCGCGCGGTGAAGCTGGACGCCGCGCTCGACGCCGCCGACCTGGTGATCACCGGCGAGGGCTCGTTCGACCACCAGTCGCTGCGCGGCAAGGTGGTCGCCGGTGTGGCCGGGGCCGCCCGGGACCGGGGCGTGCCCTGCGTGGTGCTGGCGGGACGGGTGAGCACCGGGCGGCGGGAGGCCGCCGCGGCCGGGGTGACCGAGGCGCACAGCCTGGTCGAGCACTTCGGTGGCGAGGAACACGGGGGAGTGGACGCGGCGATGACCCGCCCGGCCGAAGGGCTGCGCGCGCTCGGCGCCCGGCTGGCCCGGCAATGGAGCCGCTGACCGGTTCCGCTGCTCACGCCGCCGGGTGGTGACGCCGGGAGCGGCGTACGATCGAAAGACGGACCACACCGGGAATCACTGGCGGACGTGCGGCGTTGGCCAGGACGTCCGGACCCATACCGCGCAGGGAGACTTCCACGTGACCACGCCAGCGCAGACCGAGTCGACCGAGGCCAAGGCCCCCAGCACCGTCGTCCTCACCGACGTCGCGGCGCAGAAGGTCAAGGCCCTGATCGAGCAGGAGGGCCGCGACGACCTGCGGCTCCGGGTCGCGGTGCAGCCGGGTGGCTGCTCCGGCCTGCGGTACCAGCTGTTCTTCGACGAGCGCTCGCTCGACGGTGACGTCGTCACCGACTACGACGGTGTCGAGGTCGTCGTCGACCGGATGAGCGCTCCCTACCTGACCGGCGCCACCATCGACTTCGCCGACCGGATCGACGCCCAGGGCTTCACCATCGACAACCCGAACGCGGGCAACTCCTGCGCCTGTGGCGACTCCTTCAGCTGAGTCGACCGACCGAAAGCGGCGGGCCGCCCCCGAACGGGGCGGCCCGCCGCTTCGTCGTATCTCCTGCGCGGGACCTTCGGATGTGCGCTGATCGGCCGGTTGGTGACTGACCGCCGTTCGTCCGGTCCGGAGGCCGGTAGGCTGACCGCGCCGTGCTCCCGACCCCGAGGGTTGACATGAAGATCGCCGTGACCGGCTCGATCGCGACCGACCACCTGATGAGCTTCCCCGGCCGGTTCGCCGACCAACTCATCGCCGACCAGCTCGACAAGGTCTCGCTGTCCTTCCTCGTCGACGAGCTGGTGCTCCGGCGCGGCGGCACCGCGGCGAACATCGCCTTCGGGATGGCCCAGCTCGGGCTGCGGCCGGTGCTGCTCGGCGCGGTCGGCGCCGACTTCGCCGACTACCGCTCCTGGCTGGAGCGGCACGGCGTCGACTGCGACTCGGTGCACGTCAGTGAGGTCGCGCACACGGCACGCTTCGTCTGCACCACCGACACCGACATGTGCCAGATCGCCTCGTTCTACGCCGGGGCGATGAGCGAGGCCCGCAACATCGAGCTGGCCCCGGTGGCGCAGCGCCTCGGTGGCCTGGACCTGGTGCTGGTCAGCGCCAACGACCCGGCCGCGATGATCCGGCACTCCGGCGAGTGCCGGGATCGCGGCTACTCCTTCGTCGCCGACCCGTCGCAGCAGCTCGCCCGGATGGACGGCGCGGACGTGCTCGGCCTGGTCGAGGGCGCCGACTACCTGATGACCAACGAGTACGAGAAGTCGCTGCTGCAGAGCAAGGCCGGCCTGACCGACGAGCAGCTGCTCGACCGGGTCAAGGTGCGGGTCACCACGCTCGGCAAGCAGGGTGTGGAGATCGCCGGCCGGGAGATCGGCACGCTCCGGGTGCCGATCGCGCGGGAGATCCAGGCGGTCGACCCGACCGGTGTCGGCGACGGCTTCCGGGCCGGCTTCTTCGCCGCGCTCGACTGGGGCGTCGGCCTGGAGCGGGCGGCCCAGGTCGGCTGCCTGCTCGCCGCGCTCGTGCTGGAGAACTTCGGCGGTCAGGAGTACGAGGTCCGCCGGGACCTGTTCGTGAAGCGACTCGCCGAGTCGTACGGGGACGCGGCCGCCGAGGACGTCCGGCCGCACCTGCTGTGACCGGCCCCGCCGGCGGGCTGGACCCGAACGCGGCCCGCCCCGGCTCCGGCCAGCCGGTGCTCGTCGCGTTCGCCGGGCTGCCGGGGGTGGGAAAGAGCACCCTGGCCGCCCGCGTCGGCGCCGCGCTGCGCGCCCCGGTCCTGCCCGTCGACCCGGTCGAGCGCGCCCTGCACCGCTATGGCCTCACCGGCGACGTGCCCGGGATGGCCGCCTACGGCGCTGTCGCCGGGCTGGCCGAGGTGCAGCTCGGCCTGGGGCTCAGCGTGGTCGTCGACGCGGTGAACCCGGTCGCCAGCGCCCGGGGCCTCTGGCACGACGTGGCCGAACGGGCCGGGGTGCCGCTGCGGGTGATCGAGGTGCACTGCGGCGACGAGGCGGAGCACCGCCGCCGCGTCGAGGCCCGCCCGCCCGAGGAGAACGTCACCTGGGAACAGACGCTGCGCCGCCGGGCCGAGTACGAGCCGCTGATCGGCCCGCGCCTGGTGGTCGACACCGCGGTGGAGGGCGACCCGCTGCCGGGCATCCTCGCCTACCTGCGCTAGCCGCTCACCCGGACGTCGTAGGCGGGCCCCGGGCGCGCGTCCAGGAACTCGTGGCCGCGCATCCGGCACCACGCCGGGATGTCCACCGCCGCCGCCGGGTCGTCGGCGAGCACCCGCACCACCGCGCCGGCCGGCAGACCGGGCACCAGCCGGGCGAGATTGATCACCGGCAGCGGGCAGCGCTGCCCCCGGCAGTCCAGCACCTCGTCCGGCTCGCTCACAGGTCGGTCACCCCCGCCTCCGCACGCAGCCGCGCGACGATCCCGGGCAGCTCGGCCAGGAACCGCTCCACGTCCGCCTCGGTGGTCTCCCGGTGCAGCGACACCCGTACGTTGCCGTGCGACAGCACTCCCATCGCCTCCAGCACGTGTGACGGGCGCACCGTCGAGGACGTGCAGGACGACCCGGAGGACACCGCGAAGCCGCGCCGGTCCAGCGCGTGCAGCAGCGCCTCGCCGTCGACGTACAGGCAGGAGAACGTCACCAGGTGCGGCAGCCGGTCCACCGGGTCGCCGACCACCTCCACGTCCGGCACCTCGGCCGCCACCCGCGCCCGGATCCGGTCCACCAGCGGACCCAGCCGGGCCGCCTCGGCCGCCGCGTCGGCCGCCGCCGCGCGCAGGCTCGCCGCCGCCGCGACCACCGCCGGCAGGTTCACCACCCCGGGGGTACGCCCCGACTCCCGCTCGTCGGCCGGGTACGGCGACTCCCAGCGGGTGCCCTTGCGCACCGCCAGCAGCCCGACGCCGGGCGGCCCGCCCCACTTGTGCGCGCTGGCGGTCAGCACCGACCAGCCCGGCGGCAGCGGCGCCCGGCCGGCGAGCTGCGCCGCGTCCACGTACAGCGGCACGCCCGCCTCCGCGCACAGCTCCGCCGCGGCGGGCACCGGCTGCACGGTGCCCACCTCGTGACTGGCCCCGATCAGTGCGGCCAGGGCCACGCCGGGCGCGGCCACCGCCGCCGCCCAGGCGTCCAGGTCCAGCCGGCCCGACCGGTCCACGGGTACGGACACCGCCGCGCCGCCACCGGCCGTGTGCCGCTGCGCGGCGTGCAGCACCGCCGAGTGCTCGATCGCCGAGTGCACGAGCGTCGCGCCGGCCCGCCGTCTCCCCGTGAGGCCACCGAGCACGGCGGCGTGTGCTGCCGCCGTACCGCTGGGGGTGAAGGACAGCTCGTCGGCGCGGACGCCGAGGATCTGCGCGGCGGCCCCGCGGGCGGCGTCGAGGAGCTGGCGGGCGCGGCGGGCCGCCGAGTAGAGCCGGGCCGGGTCGGCCCAGCCGTCGTCCAGGGCGGCCAGCATCGCCTGCCGCGCGACCGGATGCAGCGGGGCCGCGGTGGCGGCGTCCAGGTAGACCGGGGAGGCGCTCATGAGGTTCCACGCTATCGCCCGGTTACGCCCAAGATCCCCCCGAAGGGGGTGGACAGCGACCCCAAGACGGCCTGGCCGGTCATGGTCGAGTAATCTGCGACCGTCGGTGACGCCTTTGCCGTCGGTGTCAGGAGAACAACCGCCGCGGCGCGCTAGGGAGGCAGGACCAGGTGGTCGCAAGGAGTTCGGAGGTACGGCGCTCGGCCGTACGGGACAGCGCTTCCCCGGGGGCCGGTGTGCGCCGGCGGCGTGGTGCTGGTCGAATCGCCGGGCTCGGTCTCGGCGCGGCGGCGCTGCTGGTCTCGCTCACCGGCTGCGACGTCGGCAAGGCGTTCGGCGGGTTCGGCTGGCCGCAGGGCGGCATCACGCCCGAGTCGCACCGCATGTACGACCTGTGGATCGCGTCCTGCATCGCGGCGCTCGCCGTCGGCGTGTTCGTGTGGGGCCTGATCTTCTGGTGCGTGGTCCGCTACCGCAAGCGCGGCAACGAGCTGCCGGTGCAGACCCGCTACAACCTGCCGATGGAGTTCCTCTACACCATCGCGCCGATCCTCGTGGTCTCCGTGCTCTTCTACTACACGGCGGTCGTGCAGACCGACGTGAACAAGCAGTCGAGGAACCCGGACGTCACCGTCGAGGTCGTCGCGTTCAAGTGGAACTGGCAGTTCAACTACCGCGACGGCCAGGGCCCGGAGGCCAACACCGTCGCCTCGGTGCTCGGCACCAGCGAGGTCATCCCGATTCTGGTGCTGCCCAGCGGGCGCTCGATCCGCTTCGAGGAGACCAGCCGCGACGTCATCCACTCGTTCTGGGTGCCGGAGCTGCTGTTCAAGCGGGACGTCATGCCGGGCAACGTGCGCAACACGTTCGAGGTCTCCAGCATCGACCAGGAGGGCGCGTTCGTCGGCCGCTGCGCCGAGCTGTGCGGCAGCTACCACGCCTTCATGAACTTCGAGCTGCGAGTCGTCTCGCCGGAGAAGTACGACCAGTTCCTGGCGGCCAAGAAGGCCGGCAAGTCGACCCAGGAGGCGCTCGGCGAGATCGGTGAGGAAGAGTACGCCACCGAGACGAAGCCGTTCGACACCCGGCGCGACGTGAACAACTTCAACCCGTCCGACGCGTCGGCCGGCGCGGGAAGCTGAGGGGTTCGGCATGAAGACCGAGTGGAAGATCTTCCTCACCATCGCCACGTTCCTCCTCGGCGCGACGATCCTCTACGGCGCCTGGACGTACGGCGACAGCGGCGGCCACATCGAGTGGATCGGCACCGTGGCGCTGCTGCTGTCCTTCCTGCTCTGCGCGATGTGCGGCGGCTTCTTCTGGTTCGTCTCCCGCCGTATCGACCTGCGCCCCGAGGACCGGCCGGACGGCGAGATCGCTGACGGCGCCGGCGAGGTCGGCTTCTTCAGCCCCGGTAGCTACTGGCCGTTCGGCCTGGCGCTGGCCGCCGCGATCGCCGGCCTGGGCCTGGTGTTCTGGCAGTTCTGGCTGCTGGGACTGGGCCTGGTGGCGGTCGTCTTCGCCGCCTGCGGGCTGCTCTTCGAGTACTACTCCGGCACCCGCCGCACCGCCGAGCACTGACCCGACACACGCCGAAGGCCCGCGCCCCCGTCCCCGGGGTCGCGGGCCTTCGGCGTTCCCTCCTCGCACCAGGGTCCGGACCGGAGCCGGGCCGGAGGGGAGGGGAGGGGAGGGGAGGGGTGCGGTTCAGGCGGCCCGGGGGTGGGACGGCCGGCGCGGGGTGCGGCGGCTGGACAGGCGCGTCGGGCGGAAGGTGAACGTGGCGATCACCACTGCCGCGCCGCAGCCGGTGCAGATCAGCTCGGGGCAGTCGGCGCCGTGCCCGTCGCCGCACGGCGGCGCCTCGAACAGCACGACGTCCGCACAGGTGTCGCAGTGCAGCTCGCGGTTCGACACGGGTGTCTCCTCTCGCTCCGGGCGCCGGCCGAAAGGCCGCAAACGGAAAGGCCGCAAACGGAAAGGCCGCAAACGGAAAGGCCGCAAACGGAAAGGTCGAAAAAGGAAAGGTCGAAAAAGGAAAATAACTCCCGTGTAGTTTGGCACGCGGGTACGACAAGACCCGCGTCAGGCCGCCGTCAGGCGGCGCGCGCCACCTCGAGCCAGCGCTCAAGCGCGGCGGCGGCGGCGCCCGAGTCGACCGCCTCGGCGGCGCGGCCCAGGTTGGCCCGCAGCGCCTCGTGCAGATCGCCGTCCAGCGGGCCCTGGGTGGCCAGCGCCACCGCCGCGTTGACCAGCACCGCGTCCCGTACCGGGCCGGTCTGGCCGGCGAGCAGGCGGCGTACCACGTCGGCGTTGTAGACCGCGTCCCCGCCGCGCAGGTCGGCCAGGGTGGCCCGGGGCACCCCGAGCTCCGCGGCGTCCAGCAGCGCCTCCGTGACGGTGCCCTGCTGGGCCACCCAGACCCGGGTGGGCGCGCCGGTGCTGAACTCGTCCAGGCCGTCCTCGCCGCGTACCACTATCGCGGAGTCGCCCCGGGCCGCGAAGACGGCGGCCATGACCGGGGCCATCCGCTTGTCGAAGCAGCCCACGGCGCCCGCGCGGGGCCGTGCCGGGTTGGTCAGCGGGCCGAGGAAGTTGAACGCGGTGGGTACGCCTATCTCGCGGCGGACCGGGCCGGTGTGGCGCATGCCGGGGTGGAAGCGGGCGGCGAAGCAGAAACCGATGCCGGCCTCGGTGACGCAGCGGGCCACCTGCTCGGGCTCCAGATCAAGGGGCACGCCGAGCTGCTCCAGCACGTCGGCGGTGCCGCAGGAGGAGGAGGCGGCCCGGTTGCCGTGCTTGACCACGCGCACCCCGGCCCCGGCGACCACGAGCGCCGCCATGGTGGAGATGTTCACCGTGTGGGCGAGGTCGCCGCCGGTGCCGACCACGTCCAGCGCAGTCGCGCGTACGTCCTCGGGCAGGTGCACCGGCACCGCGCGGGTCAGCATGGTCTCGACCAGGCCGCCCAGCTCGGCGGGCGTCTCGCCCTTGGTGCGCAGCGCCACGGCGAACCCGGCGATCTGCGCCGGGGTGGCCGAGCCGGCCATGATCTCGCCCATCGCCCACGCCGTGTCGGCGGTGGAGAGCTCCTCGCCGCGCAGCAGCGCGTTGAGCAGAAGCGGCCAGGTCCGTTCGCCCATGACGGGCCTCCCGAGCGGCGTGAGGAAAGCGGTTGGGGCACGCCACGGCCGCGTCGCCGTGGCGCGCGAAGGCCGGAGGGTCAGGCCGCGGCGTGGGTGCGGCGCAGCAGCTCCGCCACGGTGCTGCCGGCGACCACCGGGTCCAGCGGGTGGGTGAGCGTGGCGTCGACCTCGGCGTACGCGGCCAGCCAGCGGTCGGCGGCGCGCGCCAGCACCACGCAGGTCGGCGGCGCGTCGTCCCGGTCGTCCTTGATCTGGCGGGCGATGCCGATGCCGCCGCCGGGGCTCGCCTCGCCGTCGAGCAGCATCAGGTCGATCTCGTAGTCGTCGACCAGCCGGATGCACGCGTTGTACTCGTCGGCCTCGACGAACTCGATCTCGATTCCCGGCGCCGGCCGGGTGCCCACGGCGAGGCGCATCCGGTCGCGGACCTTCGGGTCGTCGCTGTAGAGCAGGACGGTGCAAAGACGATCGCTCATCGTGACGTGGCTCCCACCTCGTAGCTGCCCGCTGATCGTAGCCGTTGTCACATCCGGGCCGTCGGCCCGCCCGGCCGGGCTCGGGGCGTACCCCGGAACGGGTCTCAGGCGCTGGCCTCCGCGGCGCGCTGGCGGGCCTCCTGACGGTCCAGCTCGCGGTCGAGCCGGCGCGCCTCGCGCTCGGACTGCTTGACCCACTGGACGACGAGGACGGCGAGCATGGTGACGCTGACGAACTCGCCGCCGGCCCACAGGATGCCGCCGGCCACCACCTGGTCGTTCCAGGGGTCGGACCAGGACAGGTTGAGCGACGGGTACCAGTCGCCGCCGAACAGCGTGGTGCTCTGCATGATGGTCAGCCCGAGGACCGTGTGGAACGGCACCGAGAGCAGCATGAGCAACGCGCGTCCCGGATACGGCCAGCGGCCGGGCAGCGGGTCCAGGCCGAGCAGCGGCCAGAAGAAGACGCAGCCGGTGGCGATGAAGTGCGCGTGGACCAGCTCGTGCGCCCACTCGTGGCGCAGGGTGAACTCGTAGAGGTCGGTGAAGTACAGCGCGAACGGATTCACCACGAAGATGGCGAACGCCACAAGCGGGAAGCTGTAGATCCGGATCACCTTGCTGTGCACGATCGCGAGCAGCCGCTTGCGGGGCCGCACCGGCAGCGTGCGCAGCGCCAGCGTCATCGGGGCGCCGAGCGCCAGGAAGATCGGCGCGACCATGGACAGCACCATGTGCTGGACCATGTGCACCGAGAGCAGCGCGGTGTCGTACGCGCCGAGGCCGGTGAGCGTGACCAGCGCGATGCCGCCGAGGCCGGGGCCGAGGAACGAGACGGTACGGATGACCGGCCAGCGGTCGCCGCGCAGCCGCAGCCGGTGCACCCCGTAGAGGTAGAGGCCGGCGGCCAGGACGATGCCCAGCGTGAGCCAGCTGTCCAGCCGGGTCTCGGTGAACACCCGGGTCACGGTGAACGGCGGCGGGGCACCCTCGCCTCCCGCGGCCAGCGTCGCCGGAACAGCCGAGGTGACGGCGCGGATCTGATCGACGTGCAGCACGCTTTTCAGGGTAGGTCAGGCGAAGCGGACCACCACGATCGGGCCACGGAAGGGCCAGGTTTGGCACCCCGCTGATCCTCGGTCCCGGTCAGGGGCAATAATGACCGCGTGACTGCGGCCCCAGCCATTGACAAGAGCCGGATCCACTCCCTGACCCGACCCAACATGGTCAGCGTCGGGACGATCGTGTGGCTCTCCAGCGAACTCATGTTCTTCGCGGCGCTGTTCGCGATGTACTTCTCCATCCGCGCGGCGGCGCCGGAGCAGTGGGAGAAGCACACCGAGGTGCTGAACATCCCGTACGCGACCACGTTCACGGTGATCCTGGTGCTCTCCTCGATCACCTGTCAGATCGGCGTGTTCGCGGCCGAGCGCGGTGACGTCCACGCTCTGCGCCGGTGGTTCACGATCACCTTCGTGATGGGTCTGATCTTCGTGCTCGGTCAGTTGAACGAGTACCGGACCCTGGTGCACGAGGGCGTGAAGATCAACGAAGACGGTTACGGGTCGATGTTCTACCTCACCACCGGCTTCCACGGTCTGCACGTGACCGGCGGTCTCATCGCCTTCGTGATCTTCATGATCCGGACCACGATGGGCCGGTTCACCCCCGCGCAGGCGACCTCGGCGATCGTCGTGTCCTACTACTGGCACTTCGTGGACGTCGTGTGGATCGGGCTCTACGTCATGATCTACTGGCTCCAGTGATCTTGGCGCGTCACGAACCGCGCCGCTGCTCCGTCCCCTGAGACAAGGTCCAACCGGTTAAGGACACAGGTCATGACTTCTGACAACGACCGCCGACGCGGTCTGCTCGCGCGGCTGCGCGGGCGGCCCGTGGCGCGCAGCAGGGGCCGCCGCCGGCTGGGCGCCGCGGTCCGGCTGTTCGCCGCGCTGATGCTGGCCGGCGGTGCCTACACCGTCTTCGCCCCCGGCGTGCAGGCGCAGGACAACCCTCCGTTGACCGCCGCAGGCAACGAGGGCAAGGCGCTGTTCGACGTGAGCTGTGTGACCTGTCACGGTCGCAACGCCCAGGGCGTCGAGGGCCGCGGTCCGAGCCTGATCGGCGTCGGGGCGGCCTCGGTGGAGTTCCAGGTCAGCAGCGGTCGCATGCCGATGGCCCGGCAGGAGGCCCAGGCCATGCGCAAGCCGCCGCAGTTCACCGACGAGCAGGTGCGCCAGCTCGGGCAGTACGTCCAGGAGCTCGGCGGCGGCCCGGAGGTCCCCAACGGCGACCTGCGTGAGGGCGCCAACCTCTCCACCGGCGGTGAGCTGTTCCGGATCAACTGCTCCCAGTGCCACGCCTTCGGCGGTGGCGGCGGCGCGCTGTCCTCCGGCAAGTACGCCCCGAGTCTCGCCCCGGCCAGTGACCGGCAGATCTACGCCGCGATGCTGAGCGGCCCGCAGAACATGCCGGTGTTCGGCGACAACCAGATCACGCCCGAGGAGAAGGCGGACATCATCGCCTACATCCAGGAGACGCTGAAGCACGACGGCGACCCGGGCGGCTTCAACCTGGGCCGCTACGGCCCGTCGACCGAGGGTCTGGCGATCTTCCTGGTCGGCATCGTCGCGCTGGTCTTCGCGAGCCTGTGGATCGCAGGCAAGTCGTGACCGGACCGATCATTGCTTCCAGTGCCGTGGCGCCGGTCCCCGGCGTCACCCGTAGCGAGGTGACGGCATGAGCACCCACACCGAGCACCAGGCCCAGCAGGGCCCGGAGCCGCTCGACGTGAACGACCCGCGGCTCTCCCGGTTCGAGATCGTCCAGGAGGGCGCGCGGCGCGACGACATCGAGATCGTCCACTACGAGCCGCAGGTGGCCCCGGGCAGCAGGGCCGAGCGCCGGCTGACTCGTACGGTCGCCCTGATGTTCCTGCTGACCGGGGTCTTCGCGACCGCCTTCCTGGTGGTCTACATCTGGTGGCCGTGGCAGTGGGAGCCGGGTCGCGGCGGCGACAAGCTCTACACGCCGCTGCTCGGCGTGACGCTGGGCCTCGCGCTGCTGGGCATCGGCTTCGGCATCCTGACCTGGGGCAAGAAGCTGCTGCCCAAGGAGGTCTCGATCCAGGACCGGCACGACCAGGTCGACAACCCGGAGGGTCGCAAGATCACCGGTGAGACCATGCTCTACATGGCCGACGAACTCGGCGTGAAGCGTCGGCCGCTGCTGGGCATCTCCCTGCTCGCCGGCCTGGCCCCGGTGGGCGCGGTGGCCGCCGCCCCGCTGATCGGCGGCCTGATCGAGCAGCCGCACAAGAACAACCAGATGTTCACCACCGGCTTCCAGCCCGGCAAGGGTGGCGAGAAGATCCGGCTGATCCGCGAGGACGGCCGGCCGATCCGCCCCGCCGACGTCAGCGTCGGCGGCCAGCTCACCGTGTTCCCCGGAATCGACGGCGGCGTCAGCAACCTGCACGCCGACTCGCCCACCCTGCTCATCCACCTGCGGGAGGACGACGCACAGAAGTCGCGCGAGGCGAACGAGCGCAAGGGCCACGGCGACTACATGTGGGGCAACTTCGTCGCGTACTCCAAGATCTGTACGCACGCCGGCTGCCCGGCCAGCCTCTACGAGCAGCAGACCAACCGCCTGCTCTGCCCCTGCCACCAGTCCCAGTTCCTCATCACCGACAACGCCAAGCCGATCTTCGGCCCGGCTAACCGGCCGCTGCCACAGCTGCCGATCGAGGTGGACGAGGAGGGCTTCTTCGTGGCGAAGTCCGACTACACCGAGACCATCGGTCCCGACTTCTGGGAGCGGCCATGAAGCGCCGAAAGTTTGATGCGGCCGCGTTGCCGGCCAAGAGCGCGCGGGCGGTGGACGACCGCTTCCAGGTGGCCACGCCCCTGCGCAAGCTGCTGAACAAGGTCTTCCCCGACCACTGGTCCTTCCTGCTCGGCGAGATCGCGCTGTTCTCGTTCATCGTCCTGCTGCTCACCGGCGTCTTCCTGACGTTCTTCTTCGAGCCGGCGATGACCGAGGTCATCTACAACGGCAGCTACGCCCCGCTGCGGGGCACCCCGATGTCGGCCGCCTACGCCTCCAGTCTGGACATCTCGTTCGATGTCCGGGGTGGTCTGATCATGCGGCAGATGCACCACTGGTCGGCCCTGCTGTTCATGGCCGCGATCGTGGTGCACATGCTGCGGGTCTTCTTCACCGGCGCGTTCCGCAAGCCGCGTGAGACCAACTGGATCATCGGCTCGCTGCTGTTCTGGGTCGGCTTCCTGGCCGGCTTCACCGGCTACTCGCTGCCGGACGACGGCCTGTCCGGCACCGGTCTGCGGATCGCCTCCGCGATCATCCTGTCGATCCCGGTGATCGGTTCCTGGGTCAGCTCGTCGATCTTCGGCGGGGAGTTCCCCGGCACCATCATCATCAGCCGCTTCTTCATCGCCCACGTGCTGCTCGTCCCGGGCCTGCTGGTGGCGCTGATCAGCGTGCACCTCGGCCTGGTGTTCAAGCAGAAGCACACCCAGTGGCCCGGCCCCGGGCGGACCAACGACAACGTGGTCGGCGAGCGGATGTTCCCGCGCTACGCGCTCAAGCAGGGCGGCTTCTTCATGGTCGTCTTCGGCGTGATCGCGCTGCTGGGCGGTCTGTTCCAGATCAACCCGATCTGGCTGTTCGGCCCGTACGAGGCGTGGGTGGTCTCGGCGGCCAGCCAGCCCGACTGGTACGTCATGTTCCTCGACGGCTCGACCCGACTCATGCCGGGCTGGGAGATCCACATCCCGATCGGCAACGGGTACGTGATTCCACCGTTGTTCTGGCCGACGGTGGTGCTACCCGGAATCCTGGTCGGCCTGTCGACGATGTACCCGTTCCTGGAGGCGCGCCGCCTCAAGGACTACAAGCACCACAACCTGCTCCAGCGGCCCCGGGACGTTCCGGCCCGGACCGCCGTGGGCGCCATGGCGCTCGCCTTCTACATCGTGCTGACCCTCTCCGGCGCCAACGACGTCATCGCGGACAAGTTCCACATCAGCCTGAACGCGATGACCTGGGGCGGCCGGATCGGCCTGCTGATCATCCCGCCGATCGCGTACTACATCACGTACCGGATCTGCCTGGGCCTGCAGCAGCACGACCGGGAGGTGCTGGCCCACGGCGTGGAGACCGGCATCATCAAGCGGCTGCCCGACGGCCGGTTCGTCGAGGTCCACCAGCCGCTCACCTCGGCCGAGGGCCACGACGGTCACCCGCCGGCGCTCGACTACGTCGGCTGGGTGGTGCCCAAGAAGATGAACCGGCTCGGAGCCCTCGGCCCGGCGATCCGGGGCTTCTTCTACCCGATCGAGAAGCCGGCCGAGGCGCCGGTCTCGCCGGGACACCCGCCGGTCGAGGCCGCGCCGGAGCGGGAGGAGATCGGCAGCGGCGAGAGCCGTCGCTGACCCTCCCCGGTACGACTGACAGTGGCGCCCGCCGGATCATCCGGCGGGCGCCACAGCCGTTTCCGCCCCTGCCGTCCGGTTGCCTCCCGCGCACGCCGGGCGACCGGTGCACCGACGGCCGTCGCCCCCGACACGGACGGGTGGAATCGCAGGAATAACCCCGGTCAGCCGGGTATCCGTGCGGTCCGACGTCTCATGGGGGAGGAACGAATGTGGGGAATCAAACGCCTGGGCCTGCTGGCCGCGCTGGTGGTCGTGGGGCTGGCGCCCGCCGCCGCGGCGCAGGCCGCAGCGCAGCCGTCGACGCAGGACACGCAGTACCTGCAGGCGGTGCACCAGGTCAACCTGTTCGAGATCACCGCCGGTAACCTGGCCCAGCAGAAGGGCCAGAACCAGCAGGTCAAGGACCTGGGCAAGATGTTCGTCACGGACCACACCCAGCTGGACCAGACGGTGCAGTCGACCGCGCAGCAGCTCAACGTGCAGTTGCCGGCCGACCCGAGCGCCGACCAGCAGAAGGTCCTGGACAAGCTGAACAATCTCAACGGCGCCGAGTTCGACAAGGCGTGGGTGACCGCGCAGCTCGCCGGTCACGTCCAGGCGATCCAGGCCACCCAGACCGAGATCTCGCAGGGCTCGGAGCAGTCGGTGGTGCAGATCGCGCAGGACGCGCTGCCGGTCCTCCAGGCGCACTACGACGCGCTTGTGGCCCTGGCGCAGACCCTGGGCGTCCCGGTGCCGCAGACCAGCGCCAGCGGTACGCCCAGCCCGGGCGGCACCACGTCCCCGGGGGGCACCGAGTCGCCGGCTCCGGGCGGCACCCAGACCGAGGAGCCCGCTCCGGGCACCACGGAGACCCCGGTGCCCAGCCAGAGCTGACGTATCGCACGGTCGACGGTGGCCGGTCCGCCCGGGAGGGCAGGCCGGTCACCGGCTCGTGTCAGTCGGCGTTCGCCAGCCCGATCGCGAACGCCGACTCCAGGTCGTGCTGCGAGTAGGCGCGGAACGCGATGTGCGACTCGGTGTTCAGCACGCCCGGCACTTTCGAGATGCTGCCGGCGATGACCTGCGCGATCTGCTCGAACTCCCGGACCCGGACCATGGCGATCAGGTCGACGTGTCCGGCCACCGAGTAGACCTCGCTGACGCCGGGCAGGTCGGCCAGGGCCTCGGCCACCTCGGGGATGGAGTCGGTGGCGCAGTCGATCAGCACGATCGCGGTGATCACGGGACGTTTCTCCGTTCGTCGGCGACGAGGCCAATGCTAGAGCCAGTGGCCCTCACCGCGCCGCCGGGACGGTCAGGTCGTCGCCGGCCCGGATCACCTCGCGCAGGCGTTCCCCGGCCGCGACGCTCGCGCCCGGCCACACCACCGACCGGTCGACGTCGCCGTGCACCAGCGCCCCGGCGCCGACCACCGAGCCGTCGACCCGGCCGGTCACCGTCGCGGTCGGGTCCACCAGCCCGTGCGGGCCGGCCGCGTGCAGGTTGGCGGCCAGGTAGTCGGCCGGGGTGCCGGTGTCGTAGAACGTGCCCCGGTAGGGCACCACGGTCAGCTCACCGGCCGCCTCCGCGGGCCGCCACACCGCCCGGACCAGGTCGCCGAACGTGGCCGGCAGGTCGCGGACCAGCCGCCAGGGCAGCAGCGAGAAACCCACGAAGTCGTGGCCGTCGAAGGTCCCGAGGGCGTCCGGGTCGTCGGCGGGCCGGCCGAGCAGGCGTACGCCGTGCCCGTCCCAGCCGTCCAGCAGCGCGGCGATGTCCTTGCCGGGTGGCGCCTGCGGATCGGCCAGGTACGCGTCGGCGTTGCCGACCAGCACCCCCCGGCCGTCGATCCAGTCCCGCAGCCGGCCCACGCCCCCGGCGGTGCCCAGCGGAGCGCCCGGCTCGACGGACAGGTGCGCCCGTTCGCCCACCCGCGCGACCACCTGGTCACCCAGGTAGCAGGCGTTCACCGCCACCCGGCGTGGGCCGGTCAGGCCGAGCCCGGCCAGCCGGGCCAGCGCCCGGTCCAGCAGCGGGACGTTGCCGACCGGGCAGAGCGCCTTCGGCACCCGCTCGGTGAGCGGACGCAGCCGGGTGCCCTCGCCCGCGGCCAGCACCACAGCGCACACCTCGACGCCCGGCGCGGCCGCGGCGCCCGCGTACGCGACCGGGGTGCTCATGCGGCCGGCGGGTGCTCGCCCGCCCGCGGGCCGATGCCGTAGTACCCGAGCAGGTTGGCGGTGGCGCGGCTGAGCCGGGGCAGGTCGTCGAGCGGATGGAAGGCGGCCTCGAAGACCTCGGCGCCGTCCACCTTCAGCTCGGTGCGGGAGGCCGGCACCTCCGCCTCGAAGACCACGTCGACCCAGCCCTTGGCGTGCACCACCGCGTTCGGCACCGCCGGGCGCAGCGCGTCGGGCGACAGGCGGACGCCGGACTCCTCGTACAGTTCGCGGGCGGCGCCGACCACCGGGGCCTCGCCGCGTTGCAGCAGCCCGGCCGGCAGCGTCCAGCTGTACCCGGGCGGCTGGCGCAGCAGCAGGAGACGGCCCGCGCCGGTGGCCTCGGCGTCCCGCAGCAGGGTGACCGCGCCGACGATGTACTTCGGTACGGCCAGCCGGACCAGCCGCCGCCGCAGCGGGACCGGAAGCCGGTAGAAGAGCTTGTAGCCGAGGGCCCGTCCGGTGGCACGCGCGCGGGGGATCATGCCGTTCAGGCTAGTGGTCCCCGGGCGGGCCGGCTCCGCCTACTGCCGGTGGTCGACCAGATCGATCAGCTGCTGGACCACCGTGTCCGGCTCGACGGTGCGGTCGAAGACCGCCACCAGCAGCGTCTCCAGGTCGGGGTAGCCCAGTTCCTCGGACAACCGCAGCAGCGGAAGGTCGTTGGCCAGGCCCCGGTTGTGCTTGCGCAACGCCAGGCCGATGGAGGCCCGGCCGAGCCGGACCTTGTCGGCGATCGAGATGCCCGGCTCGGTGTGCTCGGCGAACCAGCGGTTGATCTGCATCTGGGCGTGCGGGGACTTCACGAAGCCCAGCCACTCCCGGCGTGGGCCGCGCGGGGCCGCGTCCGCCTCGAACCCGCTCTCCGCGTCGTTCTCGGTGAAGATCTCCACCACGTCGCCCTCCTCCAGTTCGGAGGCGAGCGGCGCGAGCCGGCCGTTGATCCGGGCCGCCAGGCAGCGGTCCCCGCGCTCCGTGCCCAGCTCGTACGCGAGGTCGACAGGGGTCGCGCCGGCCGGCAGCACCACCTGCCGCCCGTCGGCGACCACCTGGATCTGCGCCTCGGACAGGTCGCAGCGCAGCGACTCCATGAACTGCGTGGGGTCGACCGTCTCCTGTTCCCAGTCGAGCACCCGGCGCAGCCAGGCCAGCTCGTCCGCCCGGTCGACGGCCCGGCCCGCGGTGCGGGGGAAACGGTAGTGGGCGGCCACGCCGTACTCCGCCGAGCGGTGCATCTCGGTGGTGCGGATCAGCACCTCGACAGTGCGGTCCTGCGGCCCGCAGACGCTCGTGTGCAGCGACCGGTAGAGGTTGTTCTTCGGGGAGGCGATGAAGTCCTTGAAGCGGCCCGGCACCGGACGCCAGAGCCCGTGCACGGCGCCCAGCGCGGCGTAGCAGTCGGTCGCCGGACCGTCCACCACGATCGCGATGCGGGGCAGGTCGTACGGGGCGGTGTGGTCGCCGGCGACGGTGTCCTTCCAGATCGAGTAGAGGTGCCGGGGACGGGGGGAGACCTCGGCGTCGACCCGGTTGCGGCGCAGCGCCACCCGGGTGCGGGCCACCACGTCGGCGAGGTAGGCGTCCCAGCCGGGCCGGTCGTGCACGAACCGGGCGATCCGCGCGTGCTCCTCGGGTCGCAGGTGCAGCAGCACCACGTCGTCGAGCTCGCGTTTGAGCGTCTGGATGCCCAGCCGGTCACAGAGCGGGACCAGCACCTCCTGGGTCTTGCGGGCGATCCGCTCCCGGGATGCGGCCGAGCGGACGCCGAGCGTACGCATGTTGTGCAGCCGGTCGGCCAGCTTGATCACCAGCACCCGGACGTCCTTGCCGGCCGAAACGATCATCTTGCGGACGGTCTCCGCCTCCGCGGCCTTGCCGTAGAACGCCTTGTCGAACTTGGTCACGCCGTCGACCAGGTGGGCGACCTCGCGACCGAAGTCCTCCTGGAGCGCCTGGAGCGTGTAGCGGGTGTCCTCCACCGTGTCGTGCAGCAGGGCGGCGACCAGCGTGATGGTGTCCATGCCGAGGCCGGCGCAGATCTGCGCCACCGCCAGCGGGTGGGTGATGTACGGCTCGCCGCTCTTGCGGAACTGACCGCGGTGCATGTTCTCGGCGATCGTGTAGGCCCGGCGCAGCACCGAGGCGTCGGCGCTCGGGTGGATGCCGCGATGAGCCCGGACCAGTGTGGTGACCGGATCTCCGTCGGCAGTCGGCCAGGTGAGCAGGGAACGGAGGCGGCGGCCCAGCGGCAACTCGCCCTGGGTCGGGAGCGCGCCACCCAGGGCGGCGCCGTGTCCGGCGTCGACGTCCACCTGGGACACCTCCTCACCCCGGCCCTCGGCCACCGGAAGCCGGCGGCCGGGAGCAGAGCCCGCGAAACGGGCAGGTCTGCACTCCTTTAACAGACTAAGGGAGGCAAGGTAGTCCGATCGGTCAGTTGGTCATGAGCGTTCGGTCGAGAGTTTGGCGGATCCGCCACTCTCCGCCTTCGCCAGCAGGTCGCGGAAACGCCCCGCGCCGGCCACCGGCGAGGCCCATCCGGCGGTCGTCTCGACCAGCCGGGTCTCCGGTCGCTCCAACCAGGACAGGATCCGCTCGGTCTCCTCGGCGGTCGCGGCCGGCACCGGACCGTGCCCGGGCAGCACCGTCTCGGCGGTGGCCCGGATCGCGGCGATCGTGGGGCGCGGGTGGACACCGGGCGGGGACACCCCGGCCCCGGCGAGCCGGCCGTGCCGGACCAGCGCCAGCTCCCAGCCGCCCCGGGCGGCCGGGCGGGCGGCGGCCAGCTCGGCGATGCCGGTCAACGCGGCCAGCCGCTGCATCCGGACCGCCGCGCGCAGCACCGCCACCAGCCGGCCGCGTACCGCTGCTGCCTCCTCGTAGCGCTGGGCGGCCGACAGCACCTCGATGCGGGCGAGCAGCGCGTCCACCACCACACCCGGGTCGTCGCTGGTGGCGGTGCGGAACGGCGTCGCCGCGCGGTCGTCGTACTCCTCGGGGGTGATCCGGTGTTCGCAGGGCGCCGGGCAGCGGCCCAGCTCGGCCAGCGCGCAGGCCGGCATGGTGGTGCGCCGGGAGAGCCGGTGCGTGCACTGACGCAGCGGCACCGCGTCGTGGAAGCCGGCGGCGGCCAGCTCCGCGGCCTGCCGGGACCGGAACGGCCCCAGGTAGGCCGTGTCGGTGGGCGCGATGTCGCGCACGATCGACAACCGGGGGTACGCCTCGTCGGTGAGCTTCAGCCACACCTGGCGCTCCGGATACTTCGACCGGCGGTTGTACGGCGGCGCGTGCGACGCGATCAGCCGCAGCTCGCGGACCTCCGCCTCCAGCGAGTGGGCGCACTCGACCGCCTCCACCCGTTCGGCTGCGGCGAGCATCTCGGAGATCCGGGCCCGCTTCTCGGCGGCGGTGAAGTAGCTGCGGACCCGGGTGGCGATGTCGCCGGACGTGCCGACGTAGAGCGGCCGGTCGTCGGCGGCCCGGAAGATGTAGACGCCCGGCACCTTGGGCAGCCCGTCGGCGAGGTGCCGCTTGCGGCGCTGGGTCGGGGTGACCGCGCGGGCGAACTCGATCGCCTCGCCGACCGTGTCGACCCGGTGCCCGCCGAGGCGGCCGATCAGCCCGTGCAGCACGTCGACGGTGGCCTTGGCGTCGTCCAGCGCCCGGTGGTTGGGCTGGGTGGCGGTGCGGAAGTAGGCGGCGAGCGTGCCCAGCTTGCGGTTGGGCACCTCGTCGCGGGTGAGCACCCGCCGGGCCAGCGCGGCCGTGTCCAGCACCCGGGGGTTGGGCCAGCGGTAGCCGTGCTTCGCGCAGGCCGCCTTGAGGAAACCCACGTCGTACGGCGCGTTGTGGGCGACGAGCACGGCGTCGCTGATGAACTCCAGGAAACTCGGCAGCACCTGCTCGATCGGCGGAGCGGGCAGCAGCATGGCCTGGGTGATGCCGGTGAGCACGGTGATGAACGGCGGGATCGGCACGCCCGGGTTGACGAGCGTGGCGAGCACGCCCAGCTCCTCCCCGCCGCGGACCTTCACCGCGCCGATCTCGGTGATCCCGCCGCCGTCGGGCGCGCCCCCGGTGGTCTCCAGGTCGACCACCACGAAGGTGGTCGCGTAGAGCGGCAGCGCCGGGTCGACACCGCTGCCCGCCGGGTCCAGGCCGGCCAGCGGCTCCTGGACGTACTCCGCTCGTGTCACCCGCGGGACGCTAGCGGCACGGTCCGACACTCCTGTCACTGCCGTCCCAGGAGCTACCACGGGGTACGATGAGAGATCGGCTCACTCACCGGGCGGTGGGCCCGTTCGGGGTGGGAGACTTGCCTCATGCCCCTCACCGAGCCGAACGACGACCACTCCTCCGCGGAGGAGCCGGTGGTCGGCGTGCCCGCCGATGAGGGCACACCCCCGACGGTCGAGCCCGAGCCCGTGCTGCCCGAGCCGGTCCGGCAGCGGATCGTCACGCTCACCGCCGCCGTGCTGCCCGGCCTGCCCGCCGACGAGGTGCCGGTGCCGCTGCGGCGGGTCGCCAAGTTCGCTCCCAACCGCCGGGCCCGCCTCGGCGCGCCCGCGATCGCCACCCAGCTCACCGCCGACCCGCTGTTCCGGCAGCGGATCACCGCCCGGGTGCTCGCCGACGCCGGCGACCTCGGCGCGGCGGTGGTCGAGGGCACCGCGCCCGCCGCCGCCGATCCGGTCGAGGTGGCCGCCCTGGCCTACCTGGCCCGGCCCCGGGGCTGGCGGGAACTGATCGAGGCCAGCGGCGAGGCGGTACGCGCCGAGGCCGACAGCGCGGTCGTGGCCGAACTGGTCCGCGAGGCTGAGCAGCGCGCCGCCCGCGCCGAGCACGACCGGGCGGTGGCCCGGGTCGAGGCGGAGAAGCTGCGCGACGAACTGGCCCGGGTCCGGGAGGAGCTGGGTCAGCTCCGCGAGGAGGCCCGCCAGTTGACCCGTACCCTGCGGGAGACCCAGGCCCGCGAGCGCAAGGCCACCGAGACGCTCGCCACCGAGCGGGGGCGGGCGGCCCGCGCCGCCGCCGACGCGGACGCCGAGCTGCGCCGCGCCCGGGCCCGGCTGGCCGAGGCGGAGGCCGCCGCCGGGGTGGCCCGGGCCAGCGCCAAGGAGGCCCGCTCGGTCGACGACGCGCGCCTGTGGCTGCTGCTGGAGACCATCGGCCAGGCCGCCGTGGGGCTGCGCCGGGAGCTGGCGCTCGACCCGGTGGACAAGCTCCCGGCCGACTTCGTCGCCGACGCGTTCGCCGAGCAGCCGGGCACCGCGCCGGCCGGGCCGTCGACGCGGGCCCGCGACACCGACGACCCGGCCCGCCTCGACCAGTTGCTCGCGCTGCCGCGGGCGCACCTGGTGGTGGACGGCTACAACGTCACCAAGCGCGGCTTCGGCGAGATGTCGCTGGAGCAGCAGCGCAAGCGGCTGATCACCGGGCTGGGCGGGATCGCCGCGCAGACCGGGGACGAGGTCACTGTCGTCTTCGACGGGGCGGAGCGGATCCACGGTCTGCCCCCGGCGCCGCGCGGCGTGCGGGTGTTGTTCTCCCGCAAGGGCGAGACCGCCGACGAGCTGATCCGCCGCCTGGTGCGCGCCGAGCCGGCCGGGCGGCCGGTGGTGGTGGTCTCCTCCGACCGCGAGGTCGCCGACGGGGTACGCCGGCACGGCGCGTACCCGCTGGGCGCCGACTCGCTGCTGCGGCGCCTGGCCCGTTCCTGACCGGATGATCGTGTTCGCGGCGGCTGCTGCCTCGTTGTCCGGTTCTGTCATACCCGAGCGTTAGCGTCGTGGTGACCGACGGTGGTGGCTTCTTCCCCGACCGCCACCGGCGACCCGTCAGGAGGCGTTGATGCTGATCGACTGCGACACCTGCGCCAACCGTGGTGCCGGCTGCTCCGGCTGCCTGGTGACCGCCCTGCTCGACTCCGACCCGGCCGACCTGGGTCCGGCCGAGCACCGGGCGATCGAGGTGTTCGCCCGGGCCGGATTCGAGGTGGAGGTGCTGCCGTCCGCACCGGTCGCGGCGCCCGTGCCCGCCGCGCGACGGGCGCCGGCACCCCGCCGTCCCGGCCGTCGCCGGATCGCCTGACGCTGCCCGCTGCGAGCCTTGCGAGGTGGCACAACTCCAAGATCGGCGCGTTCGGCCGGGGCCGGGGACGGCGCGGCCGGGCACGTGTCGGCGCGGTGGGCCCCGATCGGGGCCGGGCCATAGGATGGGCGGTCACGGCGGGGGGAGCGGCATGACGCGGACGGGGCACCACGGCGGGGTGGGTCGGTGACCCCGCGCGCCTGGGCGCTGCTGACCCTCGGCGGCCTGGCGGTCGCGCTGCTGGTGGCGGTGGTGCTGCTGGTGCCGTGGAGCCGGCCGCCGGCGCCCCGCGCCGACCAACTCGCGGCGCTGGGGGAACTTCCGGCCGGGCAGGTGGCCCGGGGCCGGGAGTTCCACGGCGCGCTCCGCCCGTCGGCCTGGTCGGCGCTCGCGGTCGGGCTGGTGGTGGCGTTGCTGCTCGGGCTGACCCCGCTGGGCGCGCGCCTGGTCGAACTGGTCGGCCGTCCTTTCGGCGGGCACTGGGTCGCACAGGCGGTGCTCGGCGGGCTGGCCGTCATCTTCCTCGCCGACCTGCTCACGCTGCCGTTCGCGGCCTGGCGCCGTACCGTGCTGGTCCGCTACGGGCTGAGCACCCAGAGCTGGGGTGGCTGGGCGGTCGACCTGCTCAAGTCGTACGCGGTCAGCGCGTTGATCGGCGCGCTGGTCCTGCTCGGCTTCTACACGGTGGTCCGGCTCGCCCCGCGCTGGTGGTGGGCGTTCGGCGCGGCCGGTGCGGCAGCCCTGGTGGTGGTGCTGTCGTTCGTGCTGCCGGTGCTCGTCGAGCCGGTGTTCAACCGGTTCACCCCGATGGAGCCGGGTCCGCTGCGCAGCGAGCTGACCGCGATGGCGGCCCGGGACGGCGTACCGGTGCGCGACGTGCTCGTCGCCGACGCGTCCCGGCGTACCAGCGCGGTGAACGCGTACGTCTCCGGACTCGGTCCGACGCGGCGGGTGGTCGTCTACGACACGCTGTTGCGCGAGGCCGAGCCGGCGGAGGTGACCAGCGTGGTCGCCCACGAGCTGGGGCACGCCAAGGACCGGGACGTGTGGACCGGCACGCTGCTCGGCGCGCTCGGCGCCGCCGCCGCGGTGGTGGCGCTCTACCTGATCGGGTCCTGGACGCCACTGCTGCGGCTCGCGGGCGTCGACTCGATCGCCCAGCCCCGGGCGTTCCCGCTGCTGATCGCGCTGGTCACGATCGCCGGCCTGCTCGCCACCCCGGCGCAGGCGCTCGTCTCCCGCCGGATCGAGGCCCGCGCCGACGCCCACGCGCTGGCGCTCACCGGCGACCCGGCGACGTTCGAGGCGATGCAGCGGCGGCTGGCCGGGGTCAACCTGGCCGACCCCGACCCGCCGCGCTGGGAGCGCCTCTGGTCGGCGACCCACCCGTCCACCGTGGAGCGGATGGCCGCCGCCCGCGCCTACGCCAGGGAGCCGGGCCGATGAGCCGCACCTTGCTGATCACCAACGACTTCCCGCCGCGCCCCGGCGGCATCCAGTCGTTCGTCCACAACCTCGCGGTGCGCCAGCCGCCCGGCTCGGTGGTGGTGTACGCGTCGAGCTGGCGCGGTGCGGAGAAGTTCGACGCCGACCAGCCGTTCGAGGTGGTCCGGGAGCGGACCCGGGTGCTGCTGCCCACGCCGCTGATCGCCCGGCGGGCGGCGCGGCTGGCCCGCGCCTACGACTGCGACACCGTCTGGTTCGGTGCGGCGGCCCCGCTGGGGTTCCTCGCCGCGGGCCTGCGGCGGCGGGCCGGGATCCGCCGGGCGGTGGCGCTGACCCACGGGCACGAGGTCGGCTGGGCGGCGCTGCCCGGCGCCCGGTCGGCGCTGCGCCGGATCGGCCGGGGCGTGGACGTGACCACCTACCTCGGCGAGTACACCCGGGAGCGGCTGGCCCGCGCGCTGGACGGGCTGACCGAGCTGCGGCGGCTCGCACCCGGCGTGGACGTGGACACCTACCACCCGGACGTCGACGGCAAGGAGGTCCGCAGGCGGCTCGGGCTGGCCGACCGCCCGGTGGTGGTGTGCGTGTCACGGCTGGTGCCCCGCAAGGGCCAGGACATGCTGATCCGCGCGCTGCCGGCGATCCGCCGCCGGGTGCCCGACGCCGCGCTGCTCGTGGTCGGCGGCGGACCGTACCGCTCGACGCTGGAGAAACTGGCCCGGCAGACCGGGCTGGAACGCGACGTGGTCTTCACCGGGTCGGTGCCCTCGGCCGAACTGCCCGCCCACTACGCGGCCGGCGACGTCTACGCGATGCCGTGCCGCACCCGCAACCGGGGGCTGGACGTGGAGGGCCTCGGGATCGTCTACCTGGAGGCGAGCGCGACCGGACTGCCGGTGGTGGCCGGTGACTCCGGCGGCGCCCCGGACGCGGTCCGCGAGGGGGAGACCGGGTACGTCGTCGGTGGCCGGGACGTGGCCCAGCTCGCCGACCGGGTGGCCACGCTGCTCGCCGACCGGGATCTGGCCCGGCAGTTCGGCGCCGCCGGCCGTGCCTGGGTGGAGCGCGAGTGGCGCTGGGAGACGCAGGCGCAGCGGATGGCCGCCCTGCTGACCGGCTGACCGCGCGCCGCCGGATCAGGTGGCGGGGTCAGGTGGCAGGGCCGGCCGGTCAGGAGGCCGCGTCTCAGGAGGCCGCGTCTCAGGGGGCCGCGTCGACGTGGGCGGGCACCCGGCCCAGGTGCGGCGCGGCCGGACCGGGACGGCCGAAGTGCCAGCCCTGCCCGGCGTCGCAGCCGATCGCGCGCAGCCGTTCGGCCTGGTCGGCCGTCTCCACCCCCTCGGCGGTGACGGTCAGGTCCAGCGCGTGCGCCAGCGAGACGAGCGAGGCGAGGATCCGCTCGTCGGTGCGGCTGCCCGGCGCGCGCAGGCCGCTCACGAACTCGCCCGCCACCTTCAGCTCGTCGACCGGCAGGTCCCGCAGATACGCGAGGTTGCAGTATCCGGTGCCGAAGTCGTCTATGGCGACCCGGACACCGAGGTCGCGGAGCACCCGCAGAGCCCGCACCGGCTCGACCACGGTGCTCATCATGGTGCTCTCGGTGATCTCCAGTTGCAGCCGGTGCGGCGGCAGGCCGGTGCGCCCGATCACGCCGCGTACCTCGGTCACCAGGTCGCTGCGGTGCAACTGCCGGACGGCGAGGTTGACGCTGACGAACGGCGCGTCCCCGTCCACGTCGGGCCAGGCGCCCGCCTCGCGGCACGCCTCGGCCAGCACCCAGCTGCCGAGCCGGACGATCAACCCGGTCTCCTCGGCCAGCGGGATGAAGCTGTCCGGCCGCAGCACACCCAGCTCCGGGTGACGCCAGCGCACCAGCGCCTCCATGCCGACCACCCGCCCGTCGCGCAGCGACGTCAGCGGCTGGTAGTCGAGGTAGAACTCGCCCCGGTCCAGCGCGGCGGGGATCGCCGCGGACAGCGCGTACCGGGCCAGGTCGCGGCGGTTGCGGTCGGCGTCGAACAACGACCAGCGGGCCCCGCCGGCGGCCTTGGCCCAGTGCAGCGTGCTGTCGGCCGCGCGCATCAGATCCATCGGCGAGGTGCCCGCGACCGGCCGCTCCACGATGCCGATGCTCGCGGACACGGTCAGCTCGTGGCCGTCGACCAGCGCCGGCTCGCGTATCGCCGCCAGCGCCACCTCGGCGACCTTCACCGCGTCGTCGGTGCCGACGGTGCGTTCCACGAGGATCACGAACTCGTCCCCACCGAGCCGGGCCACCAGGTGTTCACCGAGCGCCCGGTGCAGGCGCTGGGCCACTGTCACCAGCAGCGAGTCGCCGACCTGGTGGCCGAGGGAGTCGTTGACGACCTTGAAGCGGTCCAGGTCGAGGAAGCAGACACCGACCCGGTCGGCGCCCCGCCCGGGCGCGGTGATCGCGGCGGTCAGCCGTTCGGTGAACAGCGTGCGGTTCGGCAGGCCGGTGAGCGGGTCGTGGGTGGCCTGGTGCCGGAACCGGGCCTCGCTGTCGCGCAGCGCCCGTTCCGCCTGCGCCCGGGCCATCATGGCGGCCCGGCGGATGGACTCCTGCTCGTCGAGCGTGCGGTCGCGCAGGGCACGGGCGTACCCGGTGGCGACTGTGGCGAGCAGCCGCGCCATCCGGTCCTCGACGTCGTCGACGACCAGGTCGAGATCGCGGACCAGGCGCAGCTGGATCACCTCGACGGTGCGGCCGAGCCCTTCCGCGGAGGCGATGTGCGCCTGCACCAGCTCCGCGCCGACCTGCTGGCCGATCCGCATGTCGAACGGCTCGGCACGCAGCGCCTGGGCCAGCCGCTCGGTGAGCCGTTGCAGCGTTTCCTCGAGTTGCGACTGGGCCATCGGCAGGTAGCTGGTGCCGGAGACCGCCTTGGCCCAGGCCCGGGCGAAGACGCCCGGGCGGCAGCGGGCCGCGTCGTCACGCACCGAGCCGCCCCACCCCGCCCATGAAGACGGCCCGCTCGGCGTTCTCCGCCTGGTCGGGGGAGTCCGGCCGCCACTGCGGCACCCACACCACGCCCGGGTCGACCACCTCGAAGCCGTCGAACAGCGTGGTCAGCTCGGCCCGGCTGCGGATCCAGAGCCGGCTGTCGGTGCGCCGGTAGACCCGTTCCGCCTCGGCCCGCTCGCCGGTGCCGGCGCGGCCGTCCTCGCTCGCCTGGGAGAGCACCAGGTGACTGCCGGGCGCCAGAGCCGTGCGCAGCGTCCGCAGGATCTCCTCGGGACGGTCGGCGTCCGGGATGAAGTGCAGCACCGCCACGATCATCACGGCGACCGGCTGGGTGAAGTCCAGCAGCCGGGTGACCTCCGGGTGGGCCAGGATCGCCTCCGGCTTGCGCAGATCCTCCTGGAGCACGACCGCGTTCTCGTTGCCGGCCAGGATCTCGTGGCTGTGCGCCACCGCCACCGGATCCACGTCGACGTAGACCACGCGCGACTCCGGGTCGATCCGCTGGGCGATCTCGTGCACGTTGCCGACGGTCGGGATGCCGGAGCCGATGTCCAGGAACTGACGGATGCCGGCGTGGGCGAGGTACTGCACCGCCCGGCGCAGGAACGCGCGGTTGGCCTGGGCCATCAGCGGAGCCTCCGGCACCGCCTCCACCATCGCGCGGGCGGCCGCCCGGTCGGCCGCGAAGTTGTGCGATCCCCCGAGGTAGTAGTCGTACATCCGGGCGACACTGGGGCGCTCGATGTCGATCGTCTCGGGTGCCCAGTCCGGCCGCTGCATGTCCTGCCCCTCGGGTGTCGGCGACACGCGGTCCGCGCCGTCGCGTGGACCACCCGGGTATTCTGCCCCTCCGCCGTCGCGGTGCAAAGACCGCCGTCGCTACGCGTCCGGCCGTTCACCGTACGCGACCAGGCGTGGCGTCGGAGCCGCGAGAGGCCCGCGTCCGTGGCGGACGGGGCCTCTCGCGGCGGTGTGCCTCAGAACTTCGGGGCGTCCGGGGCCTCCAGCAGCCCCAGCCGCAGCGCGGTCATCAGCGCCTGCGCCCGGTTCGCAGCGCCCAGCTTCTCGTAGAGCTTGGAGATGTGGGTCTTGGCGGTCGACTCGCTGACGAAGAGCTGCTTGGCGATGCCGGCCACGCTCATGCCGTCGGCGAGCAGGCGCAGCACCTGGCCCTCGCGGGGGGACAGCTGCGGACCGGACGGCGCCAGCCGGCGCTTCATCGCCTCGGCCAGGTCGGCGGCGGTGAACGCGCTGGGGGAGGAGGCGGCGTGCCGGGCGGCGGCCACCACCTCGTCGGCCGGGGCGGTCTTCGGCACGAACGCGCTCGCACCCGCCTCCAGGGCACCGAAGAGCTGGTCGTCGCCGGCGTACATGGTCAGCACGACGATGCCCATGGACGCGCTGGACTTGCGCAGGGCGCGGGTGGCCTCCAGGCCGCTGCCGTCGGGCAGGCGCAGATCCATGATCACCACGTCGGGCTGGAGCGCGCCGGCCTGGCGCACGCCCTCCGCGGCGGTGGCGGCCTCGCCCACGACCTCGAACTGACGGTCGCGCTCGAACGCGTGACGCAGCCCCTTGCGGATGAGGTCGTGATCGTCGACCAGGAGAACCTTGGTACGGGTGGCCGGTGTCGGACTGCTGGTCATCCTCGGGTTACTCCCCTTCTGCTGCTGCGGCGCTGCCGCGCACCTTATCGCGCCGGGGCGACGAACCGAGCACCACCGCCACAGTCGTCCCACTCGGCTGTCGCGGCCTGATCTCCAACCGGCCTCGGATACGTTCCGCCCTCTCCGCCATGATCGCAAGGCCATAGTGCCCGTCCGGGCGCTGGTCACCGATGCCGTGACCGTCATCCGACACTTCGATTCGGGCGAACGGGGGATCCACCTCGCACGTGACCCACAGGTTCGAGGCGCCGGCGTGCTTGCGGGCGTTCGTCACCGCCTCCTGCGCGATCCGCAGCATCTCGGCCTCGGTGGCGGCGGGCAGCCGGGCGGTGGACTCGTCGAGCGACAGGTGCACCCGCAGGCCACCGGAGGCGCCGACGGTGCGGGCGTACTCGGCGATGGCGGCGGCCAGGCCACCGTGCCGGTCCACCTCGCTGCGCAGCTCGAACAGGCTCAGCCGCAGCTCGGTGATCACCCGGGTGACCTCCTGGCGCAGCGTACGCAGCGAGTCGGCGGTCTCGTCCGCGTCGTCGTGCACGGTGGCCAGCGCGTTGTCGATGCCGTACCCGACCATCACCAGCTCCTGGGCGACCCCGTCGTGGATCTCCCGGGCCAGCCGCTGCCGCTCCTCGTTCGTCGCCAGCGAACGCACCTCGTCGAAGAGCAGCGCCGCCTCCAGCCGCAGCGCCGCCGGGCCGGTCAGCGCCGTCACCCGGGACACCACCGGCGGCGGGTACGCGGCGGCGGTGTCCGCCTCGATCACCACCAGGCCGACCGTGCGTACGCCCGCCACCAGCGGGACGATCAGCGCGGACACCTCGCCGGAGTGCCGCGACCGGGCCTGCGAGCGCGACGAGACGGTCGGTTGCTGGCTGGCCCAGGCGTCGGCGATGGCCGAGTCGGCGTCGAGCGTCGTCTCCCAGTCCACCCGGTCCGCGCCGATCTGCGCGAGCACCACGAGCCGGCCGCCGCCGCTGGCGGACAGCACCGCGCCCCGGTCGGTCTTGGCCACCACCCGCAGCTCCTCGAGCAGGTGCTCGGAGATGCCGCCCGGGTCCAGGGTGGCGCCGGGCAACTGGCGGGCCACCGTACGGAGCTGGGTGAGCAGGCGGGTCGCCTCGGCGTACGGCTGGGGTTTGCCCTCGCCGCGCATCCGCATGACGCGCTGGAGCGTGCCCGCGGTGTAGAGGCCGAGCCCGGCCAGGATCAGCCACTGGGCGCAGACCGTGAGGTAACCGACCTGGCCGAGTTGCGGTCCGCCGTCGACCTTGGTGAACGCGGCGCTGGCCAGCAGCGTCGCCGCCGCGACCACGAGCAGCGCGGCGCCCTCGCGGAACCGGCGGCCCAGAGCGGTCACGGTGACCGGCACGGCGAGGTACGGCAGCACCGCCGAGGCGCCCAGCCCACCGGTCACACCGGACAGATGGGTGTCGGCGGCGACCTGGCTGGCGGCCAGCCCGAGCACCACCACCTCGGCGAAGCGGCTGAACGGGGCGAGCAGCCGGTGTTGCGGTGCGAGCACGGCGGGCAGGCCCGCGACGCCCAGCAGCGCGATCCACCAGAGCTGGGCGGCGTCGCGGGTGGCGAACAGGGTCAGGGCGGCGACCAGCGCGAGGAGGACCGCGCGAGCCGCTACCGCGAGGGGCTGCGTCGACGGCTGGCGGGATGTGGAGGCGGGCACGTGACGGATGGTAGTCAGCCCCGGTAGATCTCGGCGATCTCCGAGGCGTACGTCTTGTGCACGACCTGACGCTTGACCTTCAACGACGGGGTCAGTTCACCGGTGGTCTCGGCGAAGTCCTGCGGCAGGATCCGGAACACCTTGATCGCCTCGGCCTTGGAGACCGCCTGGTTGGCCTGGTCGATCGCGGACTGCACCTCGGCGCGCAGCGCCGCGTCCTCGCGCAGCTCGGCGATGCTCGTGGTCTCCGGGCGCCCCTGCCCGGCCAGCCACTTCGGCAGCGCCTCCTCGTCGATGGTGACCAGGGCGGCGATGAACGGCTGCCGGTCGCCGACCACCACGCACTGGCTGATCAGCGGGTGCGCCCGTACCTGGTCCTCCAGCACCGCCGGGGCGACGTTCTTGCCGCCGGCGGTCACGATGATCTCCTTCTTCCGGCCGGTGATGCTCAGGTAGCCGTCCTCGTCGAGCTGCCCGAGGTCGCCGGTGCGGAACCAGCCGTCGGTGGTGAGCGCCTCGGCGGTGGCCGCGTCGTTGCGCCAGTAGCCCTGGAAGACGATGTCGCCGGCGATCAGGACCTCGCCGTCGTCGTCGATCCGGATGGTGACGCCCGGCAGCGGCCGGCCGACGGTGCCGATCCGGGTGCCGCTGGGCAGGTTGGCGGCGGCGGCCGGCGAGGTCTCGGTGAGGCCGTACCCCTCGCAGATGGTCACCCCGACGCCGCGGAAGAAGTGCCCGAGCCGCGCGCCGAGCGGCGCGCCGCCGGAGATGGCGTCGCGGCACCGGCCGCCCATCGCCGCCCGCAGCTTGCGGTAGACCAGCTTGTCGAAGAGGGCGTGTTGCGCGCGCAGGCCAAGGCCCGGACCGCCGGGCAGCTCCTGCGCCTCGCTCCACGCGATGGCGACCTTCTCCGCCCGTTCGAAGATCTTGCCCTTCCCCTCGGCCTCGGCCTTCTGCCGCGCGCCGTTGTAGACCTTCTCGAAGACCCGGGGTACGGAGAGCACGAACGTCGGCTTGAAGTCCTGGAGCTCGGCGACCAGGTCCTTGGTGTCCGCGCAGTGCGCCATGGTGGCCCGGGCGTGCACCACGCCCACCTGGATGAGCCGGGCGAAGGCGTGCGCGAGGGGCAGGAACAGCAGCGTCGAGGCGCCCTGGCGGAACAGGTTCGGCAGCACCGGCACCGCGTTGGCGATGTCGGTGTAGATGTTGCGGTGGGTCAGCACGCAACCCTTGGGCCGGCCGGTGGTGCCGCTGGTGTAGATGATCGTGGCGACGTCGTCGGCCTTGAGCAGCGAGCGGCGGGTCGCCACCTCGGCCGGGTCCACCGACGCGCCGGCGGCGACCAGCTCGCCGACCGCGCCCAGCTCGATCTGCCAGACCTCGCGCAGTTCCGGCAGCCGGTCCCGGACGCCGGCGACCAGGGTGGCGTGCGCGGTGCTCTCCACCACCACGGCCACGGCGCCGGAGTCGCCGAGGATCCAGGCGGCCTGCTCGGCGCTGGACGTCTCGTAGATCGGCACGGTCACCGCGCCGGCCGCCCAGATCGCGTAGTCGAACAGCGTCCACTCGTAGCGGGTGCGGCTCATCAGGCCGACCCGGTCGCCGGGGGAGACGCCCGCGGCGATCAGGCCCTGCGCCAGCGCCACCACCTCGTCGCGGAACTGGCGGCAGGTCACCTCCTCGCGCGCGCCCGTCCCCGCGGCGGGGCGGACGAACTGCACGGTGTCCGGGGCGACCTCGGCGTTTTCCCAGACCGGGTCGGTCAGGTTGGCCGCGTCGCCGACGGTGACGATCGGCGGGACGGAGAACTCGCGCACCTGCACTCCCTCGTGCTCTACCGGCGGGGGGCCGGCCTGGTCGGCTCTGTCGAAAACCTACCCGCACACCCCCGGGGGCCTGCCAGGGAGGTTGCTCGCCCGGCTGGTGGGACACCGTCCGGCGGGTGGAGCGGGACCGGCCGGGACGCGGCCGGGTAGCCTCCCCCCATGGCGGACTCCTCCACCCAGTCGATCATCGTCGGCGCGTCACCGGACCGGGTGGCGGCCGTCATCTGCGACTTCCCGAGCTATCCCGAGTGGGCCGAGGCGGTACGCCGGGCCGAGGTGATCGAGGAGTACGAGGACGGCTACGCCAGCCAGGTCCGCTTCACCCTCGACGCGGGCGTGCTGGCCGACGAGTACGTGCTGGCCTACGAGTACGCCGAGGACATCTCGCGGATCGAGTGGCGCCTGGTCGCCCCGTCGAAGATGCAGCGCTCCCAGCGCGGCTCGTACGACCTGGTGGGCAACCCGGACGGGACGACCACGGTGACGTACACCCTGGAGGTGGAGCTGTCCGTGGCGATGCTCGGCATGTTCCGCCGCAAGGCCGAGAAAATGATCATGGACGCGGCGTTGAAGCAGCTCAAGCGCCGGGTAGAACCACCCGGTGCGGCGCAGGAGACCCGACCGTCGTCCCGGTAGTCACGCTGGAGGAGCCGAACCATGGGCACCACTGATCCGGGTTCGGCCCGGGAAGAGGCCGAGCGCCTCGTCGCCACACTGCTCGCCGGCGCGAAGCTGGCCGCCGCCGCGCCCGGCCCGGGCGCCTGGGGTCCGCTCGGTGGGATCCTCTCCGGTGTCCTCGGTCACACCCCGACCGGCGCCGGTTCCGCGGCGGAGCCCTCCGGCAGCACCGGTTTCGCCACCGGCTCCCCGGAATGCTGTGTCTGCCCCCTCTGTCGCGGTATCGCCGCGTTGCGGGATCCGAGTCCGGAATTCGCCGAGCGGCTCGCCACCGGCGCCGGGGACCTGGCGGCCGGGGTGGCCAGCGTGCTGCGCGCGTTCACCCCCGCCGAGCCGCAGCGTTCCGCCGACGACGGCGCCGCCGAGCCGGCCGGATCCGGGGACCACGTGTGGCGCGAGGCGACCCGTACCGGGCATGATTCTCAGCCGGCACCCGAGCAGGACGTGTGGTCCGCCGCCACCCGGGGGGAGGGCGCGGCCGATTCGGGTGCCACCGCCGACGCCGCCGGGCCGCCGGAGCCGGGCACGAGCCGGCCACCGGCCGGCCGTCCCGTGGTGCCCGCCTCGCGGGCGTCCGGCGAGGTGGGCGCGGACGCACCAGGCGACGGAGCCTGACCACCGGACATCCCGGGACCGTACGGCCGGTTCGGCCGGTTCCCGGGCAGCACAGCAGAGGGGAGTGGCAGCGGTGACGCTGACCATCGGAGTCGACGTCGGTGGCACGAAGGTGGCCGGCGGTGTCGTGGACGACGCCGGCACGGTACTCGTGCAGACGCGACGGGACACCCCCGCCGACGACGTGGCCAAGACCCGCGACGTCATCATCGAGGTGGTCACCGAGCTGGCCGCCGGTCACGCCGTGGGGGCGGTCGGCATCGGCGCCGCCGGCTGGATCGACGCCTCCCGCTCCACAGTGCTGTTCGCCCCGAACCTGGCCTGGCGGGACGAGCCGCTGCGCACGTACGTCGGCGACGCCACCGGCCTGCCGGTGATCGTGGAGAACGACGGGAACGTGGCCGCGTGGGCGGAGTTCCGCTACGGCGCGGCCCGCGACGCCGACGACTCGATGGTCATGTTCACCATCGGCACCGGCGTCGGCGGTGGCATCGTGCTCGGCGGTGACCTGGTCCGCGGCGCCAACGGCATCGCCGCCGAACTGGGCCACATGCTCACCGTGCCGGACGGCCACCAGTGCGGCTGCGGCCGGCTGGGCTGCATCGAGCAGTACGCCAGCGGCAGCGCCCTGGTCCGCTTCGCCCGCGCCGCCGCCCGGCAGGAGCCGCACCGGGCCACCGCGTTGCTGGAGCTGGCCGGCGGCGAGGCCGAGACGATCACCGGCCCGATGGTGACCGCCGCGGCCAAGGGCGGCGACCCGGTCTCCACCGAGGCGTTCGCCCAGGTCGGCCGCTGGCTCGGCACCAGCCTCGCCGACATGGCGCAGATCCTCGACCCGCAGGTGCTGGTGGTGGGCGGTGGCGTGATCGACGCTGGTGACCTGCTGCTCGGCCCGACCCGGCGGTCGTTCGCCGACGCGCTGGCCCAGCGCAGCCGCCTGCCCGTCGCCGAGGTACGCCCGGCCGAGTTGGGCAACACCGCGGGCGTCATCGGCGCCGCCGACCTGGCCCGGCGGATCTGACATGACGGACACGGGTGTGCCGCTGCGGGTGGTGTCGTACAACATTCACAGCCAGCGCGACGACACCGCCGCCCTGGCCGAGGTGGTCCGGACGGCGGCGCCGGACGTGGTGATCGTCCAGGAGGGACCGCGCCGGTTCCGGTGGCGGCAGAAGTGCGCCGCGCTGGCCGAGTCGTTCGGCATGGTGGTGGGCGCCGGTGGCCTGCCGTCGCTGGGCAACGTGCTGCTGACCAGCCTGCGGGTGCGGGTCGTCGACGCGAGGTGCCAGCGCTACCCGCTGACGCCGGGACGGCACATGCGCGGCGCCGCGTACGCGCAGTGCCGCGTCGGCGGCGTCGACGTGCTGCTTGCCGGCTCGCACCTGTCCACCGACCCGGCCGAGCGGCCGGCCCAGGCGGCGGCGTTCAAGCGGGAGCTGGCCGCGTCCACACTGCCCGTGGTGGCCGGCGCCGACATCAACGAGGGTCCGGACGGGCCGGCCTGGCAGACGCTCGCCGAAGGGCTCACCGACACGGCGCTCGCCGCCGACCGGGCCGACCGGCTCACGTTCTCCTGCGCCGACCCTCGTCGCCGCATCGACGCGCTGTTCGTCGACCCCCGGATCACGGTCGTGGATTACGACGTGGTGGACACGCCGCTGACCCGCCGCGCCAGCGACCACTTCCCGGTCCTGGTGGACCTGCTGCTGCCGCCCGCCTGACCGGAGCGGACCGCCGGGGGAAGTACCCGGGCCCGGCGGTCCACCGGCGTCACGCCCGCCTGGGCCGTGACACACGGTCAGGTGCCCGCCGGCCGGAAGGACCACCCCTCGCCGCCTTTGCTCTGCCGCCATATGCGCATCAGCTACCCGCCGTGACCGGCGGGCCGCGTCCTGGCCGGACGGCCGCGAGGCATAAGCGCAGCTCGCGGCGGTGCTGCGTCTGTGGCGGCAGAGCAAAGGGCACACGAGGATACGCCTGCGGGGCTGCCCGTTCAGCCACGCTCGGTGACCGGCCCTGCGTGACGCTGTGTCAGGGGAGCCGGGCGGGTGGGCGCGGCGCCGGATCCGGTGGCTGGACAACGGCGGGCATTCTCGGCAGGATTTCGCTCCGACCCGGCACGCGTGCCGCACAAAGGAGAATTCGCGGTGTCCTCCTCCACCGACCCCGGCCGCCCCGATCCGGACCGGACTGTCGTACCGAGCCGTGACGAACGCCCGGTCTCCGACCGGGGCGACACGGTCTGCGTCATCGGCGCCGGTGCCAGCGGCCTGACCGCCGTGAAGAACCTGCGCGAGGCCGGCTTCGGCGTGGACTGCTACGAGCGGGAGACGGGCGTCGGTGGCGCCTGGAACTGGCGGCACGACCGCAGTCCGGTGTACGCCAGCACGCACCTGATCTCGTCCCGGCCGTTCACCCAGTTCCCCGACTTCCCGATGCCCGACGACTGGCCGGATTACCCGCACCACAGCCAGTTGCTGTCCTACTTCGAGCGGTACGCCGACCACTTCGACCTGCGCGAGCACATCTGGTTCGGCACCGAGGTGGTCCGCGTCGAGCCGGTCGACGGGGACCGCTGGGACGTGACCACGCGCAGCACCGGCGGCTACGGCCCCGAGCGCACCTCCCGGTACTCCGCCGTGGTGCTCGCCAACGGCCACAACTGGTCGCCGAAGCTGCCCCGCTACGAAGGGCTGGAGGAGTTCCGCGGCGAGGTCATGCACGCCTCGTCCTACAAGGACCCGGCGCAGTTGCGCGGCAAGCGGGTGCTCGTCGTCGGCGCCGGCAACACCGGCTGCGACATCGCGGTGGAGGCGGCCCAGCAGGCGTCGCACTGCTGGCACTCCACCAGACGTGGCTACTGGTACGCCCCGAAGTACGTCCTCGGCCGCCCCGCCGACCAGGTGAACGACACGCTGCTGGCGTTGCGGGTGCCGCTGCGGGTACGGCAGTGGCTCTACCACTGGACGCTACGGCTGACCGTCGGCGACCTGACCCGGTTCGGCCTGCCCAAGCCGGACCACCGGGTCTACGAGACGCACCCGATCGCCAACAGTCAGCTCGTCTACTACGTCGGTCACGGCGAGATCACCCCGGTGCCGGACGTCGCCCGGTTCGACGACCGCGCCGTGGAGCTGACCGACGGCCGGCGGATCGACCCGGAGCTGGTCGTCTTCGCCACCGGCTACCTGCCGCGCTTCGAGTTCCTCAAGGGCCGGGTGCTCGGCGACGAGGACGGCTCCGGGCGGCCCCGGCTGTGGCTCAACGCGTTCACCGCCGGTCATCCCACGCTCGCCGTGGTCGGCCTGGTGCAGCCGGACTCCGGCATCTTCGCGATCTCGCACTGGCAGAGCGTGCTGTTCGCCCGGCTGCTCACGCTGCGCGCCACCCGGCCGGAGCGGGCCGCCGCGTTCGACAGCAGGGTCCGGGCCGGTCTCGGCGAGCGGTACTCGGCAAAGGTCAAGGACAGCACCCGGCACTGGTTCGAGGTCGGGCACGCCGACTACCTGCGCGCGCTCCAGCGGGCGCTGCACGAGCTGGAGGAGGGCACCAGGTGAGCGCGAGGAACGCAGCGCAGCGGAGTCCCGCAGTCGCGAACGAAAGGCCGGCACGGTGACGGCCGAGCGGGTGCGGGTGGTCCGGTCGTGGGAGTGGGCCCGGCCGGAGCGGCCCGCCCGCCGCGAGGTGATCGCCGCCGTACCGGACCGGGAGGAGGCGAAGCCGCCGCTGCTGTTCGTGCCCGGCTTCGGGCACGGCGCGTGGGCGTTCGCCGAGCACTGGCTGGGGCACGCCGCCGGTCGCGGCTTCCCGGCGTACGCGCTGAGCCTGCGCGGGCACGGCGGCAGCGAGCCGGCGCCGGAGGCGACGCTGCGCTCGTACACCCATGACGTGACGCAGGTGGCGGCGAGCCTGCCGCGGCAGGCGGTGCTGGTGGGGCACGGCGCCGGCGCCCGGGTCGTGGCGCACGCGCTGGCCCGCTACCCGGCGCGGGCCGCGGTGCTGGTGGCGCCGGTGCTCGGCGGATGGGCGACGTTCGGTACGGCGTTGCGGCGCAACCCGGTCGGCACGGTGCCGGCGGTCTTCGGCGCCGGGCTGCGGCTCAACCGGCGGCAGTTGTTCAGCCCGGAGCTGCCGGACGCCGACGTGCGGCGGCACCTGGCCCGGCTGGGCCGGGCCGGGCGGCGGGCGCAGTGGCAGTTGCTGACCGGCCGGTCCCCGGAGCCTGCGGTGGGCCGGCCACCGGTGCTGGTGCTCGGCAGCCCGGACGACCGGGTGCTGCCGGCGACGGCGCTGACCAAGGCGGCCCGGCGGTACGCCTCGGCGCCGCTGCTGTTCCCCGGCATGGGCCACGACCTGATGCTCGACGCCCGCTGGCGCGAGCCGATCGACGCGATCCTGGACTGGCTGGACAAGGACCCGGCGCCCGCCCTCGGGTGAGCGCCCGGGGCGCCGGTCACCGGGCCGCGGGGCGGCGGCCGCCGAGCGGTCCGCTCTCCTCCAGCGCGCTGAGGTAGGACGCCGCCCAGGCGTGGATGTCGTTGTGGGCCAGGTGTGCGCGCATCGCGTGCATCCGGGCCGTCACGTCCTCCGGGCCGGCGCGCAACGCGGCCAGCAACCCCTGCTTGAGGCCGTCGAGGTCGTGCGGGTTGACCAGGTACGCCTGCTCCAGTTCGGCGGCGGCGCCGGCGAACTCGCTCAGCAGCAGCGCGCCGGTGCCGTCGACCCGGGCCGCGACGTACTCCTTCGCGACCAGGTTCATGCCGTCGCGCAGCGGCGTCACCGCCATCACGTCCGCGACCCGGTAGAGCGCCACCAGCTCGGCGCTGTCGAACGGCTGGGTGAGGTAGTGGATCGCCGGCTCGCCGACCCGGCCGAACTCGCCGTTGATCCGGCCGACCTGGTGCTCCACCCGGTCGCGCAGGATCTGGTACTGCGCCACCCGGTCGCGGCTGGGCACCGCCACCTGGACCAGCACCGTGTCCCGGACCTTGATGTCACCGTTCGCCAGCAGCTCCCGGTACGCCTTGAGGCGCTGCTCGATGCCCTTCGTGTAGTCCATCCGGTCGACGCTGAGGATCACCTGCTCCGGCTGGCCGAGATCCTGCCGTAGTCGGCGGGCCCGCTCGGCGACCTCGGGGCGCGACGCGAGCGCGGACATCTCGGCGGTGTCGATGGCGACCGGGAAGGCGCCGACGCGCACCACCCGGCCGTCCACGCCGATCCGCCGGTCGGTGGCGGGCAGGCCGAGCACCTTGGTGGCGAGCTGGGCGAAGTTGTGCGCGGCCTGGGCCCGCTGGAAGCCGACCAGGTCGGCGCCGAGCATGCCGCGTAGCAGCTCGGCCCGGCGGGGCAACTGCATGAACAGTTCCGGCGGCGGGAACGGCACGTGCAGGAAGAACCCGATCCGCAGGTCGGGGCGCAGCTCGCGGAGCAGGCCGGGCACCAGCTGGAGGTGGTAGTCCTGCACCCAGACCAGGCCGCCCGACTCGGCCACCTGGGCCGCCGCCTCGGCGAACCGCTGGTTGACCCGCTGGTACGCCTCCCACCAGCGGCGGTGGTATTCCGGCTGTTCGACGGCGTCGTGGTAGAGCGGCCAGAGGGTGGCGTTGGCGAAGCCCTCGTAGTGGTCGCGGAAGTCCTCGGTGCTCAGCGGCACAGTGTGCATCCGGACGCCGTCCACGTCCGGCAGTTCGGGAGCCGGACCGGTGCCGCCGGCCCAGCCCACCCAGGTCGCGGGCGTGTGCCGCAGCAGCGGGTGCAGGGCACTCACCAGGCCGCCGGGGCTGCGGCGCCACTCGAAGGCGCCGTCGGGCGCCACGCTGTCGTCGATGGGGAGGCGGTTGGCCACCACCACGAGGGGGCTCTGTCGCATCTCGGGCATTCCGCTCAGCAGGGGACCGGCGACCCGGAGTAGACGCAAGCCGGACAGCCGGTGCGGGACGTGACGTTCAGCCTATTACTACTGACCGTAAGTTACACGCTTGTTACGCCTCGGCCCGGGGTGGGCGGCGTCCCGGCATCCGGGCAGGAGCCGACGACGCGGCGTCAGACGACCGCGCCGTCGTCCGGGTCGTGGTCGTCCCGGTCACCCGGGCGCAGCCGCCAGATCAGCATCACGAAACCGGCCAGGATGCCGGTGAAGCCGAGCAGCGTCACCACCGACGGGTCGACCAGCGACACCACGGTGGGGGACAGGAACAGCAGGAAGCCGAGCACGATGCAGGCCACGCCGAGCACCGCGTACTTCGAGAAGCGGGGCAGCGGGGGCGGCGGGGGCGGGGTGTAGTGCTCCTCGTCCGAGGCGTCGTCGGGCAGGCCGGCGCCGAACGTGTCCAGACCGTCGAGGAGTGAGGGCTCGTCGTGCCGGTCCCGGCTGACCGAGACGCCGGAGACGTCGGCGGCGTACGGCAGCCGGCGCACGTCGGTGGCGGTCGGACCGGCGGGCTCCTCGGCCCGGCCGCCGGCGGCGGTGCCCGGCACGGGCGGGTCGTCCACGTCCTCCGCGGCGGGCCAGGGGTGGCTGCCGGCGCTCGGCGCGGTGTGGAAACCAGCGACGATCTTCGCCCACTCGGCCTCGATGTCCGGCTCGTCGGCGCGCGGCGGGTCGCCCGCGCCCTCGTCGGCGAGCTGGGTGAGGTAGTCGCGGGCGGTGGTCAGGTGCGATCTGTCGACGTAGAGCCGGTCGACCGGGCGGGCCGGGACGGTGGTGGTGCGGGTCACCGGGTTCAGGTCGGCCGAGGGCTGGAGGTAGGCCGCGATGCCACCGGCGGCGAGCACGTCGAGCAGGTGCTCGCCGACGCGTGGATCGACGTCGCCCGCGACCGCGTACTCGGCCGCGTCGAGCCCGTTGTCCCGTCGTCCCCGACGGGGCCCGCCCCCTGACAACGGACACCCCCCTTCGCCGATCCCTGACCTTGCCCTGAATCGTGACACGTCGGCACCCGGTTCCGGGAGTGCGTTGTGGCGTGCCGCTCGTCGTTCGTACCCTCTTCCCGGAGTCCGGCCGGCGCGGACGGCGCCTCCGGGGCCGCGCGGAGACCCGTCCGCCGGCATCGGCACGGGACGGACGCCGGTGTTGTACTGGCTGCTGAAGTACGTCATTTCGCGGCCCGCTGCCGAGGTTGATTCCCTCTTCACTCGCTGATCGTCGAGCGAAAAGTCACATCCATCGCGAAAGCCGAATACTTCACCGGTAACGGCCTCGTCCACCCCGGAGCCGCCCGGTCGTCCCGGCTCGACCCTCAGCCCGCCCCGGCGATCCGCAGCAGCCCCGCGGCGGCGTGCCGGCCGGCGAACGCGCGTACCCGGTCCAGCGTCGCCGCGGCGGCCGGCGGATCCGCCTCGGTCAGCGGCCCGACAGCCAGCGCGGACGCGATCATCTGGTCGGTCACGTCGGTCATCTCCGCGTACCCCTCGGCCGCGGTGGTGAGCAGCCGGCCCGCCCGCGCGGCGTCGCCGTCGCCCCGGGCCAGCGCCGCCTCGGCCGACCGCCCGGCCGAGCGCGCCCAGCGGGTGGCGCGCGGCGACCGCGCCAGCAGGTCGCGCACCAGCACCGCGGCGTCGCCACCGAGCAGCGCGGCGACGTGTCCGATCGCCGGCACCCACTCGGCGAACGGGATCATCCGGGTCTGCCGCCAGTCCTCGTCCAGCTCGGTGAGCAGCGCCACCGCCTCGTCCCGGCGGCCCTGCACCGCGCGGCAGAGCGCGGCGTGCGCCAGCGTGGAGCGCAGCACCCGCTGGAAGCCGCTGCGCCGGGCCGCGACGAGCGCCTGGTCCACCAGGTCCTCGCCGGTGCCCGGCCCGGCCGGATCGTCGCTGAGCGCCCTGATCCAGCCGGACACGGCCACGATGTGCAGGTCCCACTCGTCGGTCGGGCGCCGCGTCGACCCCTCGGCCATCCGCAGCGCCGCCGACCAGTCCCCGCTGTAGTACGACCGGGCCCACTGATCGCTGAAGTTCACCGTCAGCGCGTGCTCGCCGGCCAGGTCCAGAGACCGCTGCTCGTCGATCAGCCGGGCCGAGCCGGCCAGGTCGCCCTCCTCCTGCAGCACCCAGGACAGGTTGTGCACCGCGCGGCGGCGGCTGGTCAGCCGCTCCACCCGGCACTCCTCGGTCAGCTCGGCCAGCTCGGCGTACGCCTCCTCGGCACCGGCCTGGTAACGGACCACGGCGAGCGTGATGCGCGCGTTCGCCCGGGCCTCCCGCATCCCCAGCCGCTCGGCCAGCTCGGCGGCGGTGCGCGCGGCAACGCACGCCGGTTCGGTCTCCGCGTCGAGCATGTGCGCCCGGGCCAGATCCAGCAGCACGCCCACCTTGTCCTCGCTGTCCGGCAGCGTGGCGTGCAGCCGGATGGCCCGGTCCAGGCAGCGCATCAGCTCCGAGCGGTCGGCCCGCGCGAAGGCCGCCGTGGCCAGCAGCCGCCACGCCTTCGCCGCGCCGGGCCGGTCCCCGGTGTCGGCCAGCCGGTCGGCCAGGGCGGTGAGCAGCGCCGTACCGCCGCCGTCGAGGAAGCCGTCCCGGTCCCGGTAGAACGCCAGTTCGGCCCGGAACAGCTCCAGCGCCGGGTCCGGACCGCACTCCACGCTCAGCGCGCGGTCCACCAGCGTGGCCGCGGTCTCCAGCGCGTGCAGGTCGTACGCCCGGCGCGCGGCGCGGTGCAGCGCGGACCGGGTCGCGCCGTTGTGCGAGGTCTGATCCAGCCCGACGGTACGGGCGATCTCGTGCGCCGCCCACCTGTGGTTGGCCAGCACCTCGGCCAGGTCGTGCTGCCGGCCGTCGGCGAGTTGCTCCAGCCAGTCTGCGGTGCGCTGGTGCCGGGCGACCCGCTCGGCCCGGGGCAGCCGCTGATAGCAGACGTCCCGGACCAGCACGTGCCGGAACCGGTACTCCGCCTGGCCGGGCATGGTCGACACAGGCAGCTCGTAGACGAGGTCACGGCGCTGGAGGTGGTGCAGCGCGCGCTCGACCCACTCCGCCGGGCGGCCGAGCGCCAGCGCCACCGGCGCCGCCCAGAACTGCACGCCGACCACCGAGGCGGCCTGGAGCACCGAGCGGTCGGCCGGATCGAGCAGGTCCAGCCGGTTGGCGATGACCGCCTGCACGGTACGCGGCATCCCGGCGCCCGCGGTCGGGTCGACGAGCGCGAGCGCGGCCGTCCGCTCCGCCAGCCCGCCGTCGAGCAGCATCCGCGCGTACTCCTGGGCGTAGAGCGGGTTGCCGTCGGCGAACTCGATCAGCGGCGCCCGTGCGTCCTGCGGCAGCGTGGCCTGGCCGAGCAGCAGCGAGTAGAGCGTGTCGATGTCCCCGTCGTGCATCGGCGGCACCGAGATGGACATCGCCCCGCTGATCGTGCCGGTCCAGGCCGGATGCCGTTCGCGCAGCTCCGGGCGGGCGGTCGCGACGACGAGCAGCGGCACGTTGCGGGCCGCCGCGCCGAGCTGCTCGACGAAGGACAGCATCGCCTCGTCGGCCCAGTGCATGTCCTCGAAGACGAGCACCGTGGGACCGGTCGCCGCCAGCGTGAGCAGGAAGCGCCGCCACGCCGCCTCGGTCTCGGCCGAGGTGAGTCGTTCGCCGGTGACGCCGACGAGCGGGCCCAGCGCCTCGGCCAGCCGTACCGCGTGCGGGTCGGCGAGGAGGCCCAGCCGCTCCCGCAGCCGGTCCCGGATGGTGGCCGGGTCGTCGACGCCGGTCAGCTCGGCCCAGCTCCGGACGATGTCGGCCAGGGCCGCGTAGGTGACGTTCTCGCCGAACGGCGGGCACTGGCCGGTCAGCCAGGTGACCCGGGTGCCGGGCAGGCTGGCGGCGTGCCGGGCCAGTTCGCGCAGCAGCCGGCTCTTGCCCACCCCGGCCGGGCCGAAGACGGTGAGCAACTGCGAGGTGCGTTCGGTCAGCGTGCGGTGCAGCGCGCTGACCAGCAGCCCTCGCTCGTGGTCCCGGTCGACCATCGGGGTCAGCTCGGCGGTCTGCCCGTCGCGCCGGGGCCGCGCCCGCACGGCCAGCCAGATCCGGCTCACCGCGGACCGGCCGCGCAACGTCACCGGCGGCTGGTCGTCGTACTCCATCTCGCGCCGGGTCGCCGACCAGGTGCTCTCGTCGACCACCACGCCGCCGACCGGGGCCAGCCCCTGCAACCGGCTGGCGGTGTTCACCACGTCGCCGGTGACGAACGCCTGGCCGCCGTCGCGCGCCGCGGCCAGGTCGACAAGGGCCTCGCCGGTGGCGATGCCGACCCGGAACCCGAGCGGCGGATGCGGTCCGGCCGGCTGCTTGGCCAGGCTGCGTTGCAGCTCCAACCCGGCGCGTACGCAGCGCAGCGCGTCGTTGTCGGTGGCCACCGGCGCGCCGAACAACGCCATGACCGCGTCGCCGATGTACTTCTCCACCACGCCGCCGTACTGGTGCACCAGCCGGCGCACCGTGGCGAAGTACGCCTGTTGCAGGCCGCGGGCCTGTTCCGGGTCGGCCCGCTCGGCGTATGTCGTGAAGTCGACGATGTCGATGAAGAGCACGCTGACCTGCCGGCGGTCCTCCTGCACCGTGACCGCGTGGTCGCGCAGCGGCTGACCGCAGTTGGTGCAGAAGTTGGCGTCGGCGTCGTTGGCGTGGCCGCAGCCGGGGCAGGCCGCCGCGAGCGGGCGCCCGCACCCACCGCAGAAACGGTCGTCCGGCCCGGCGGTCCGCGAGCACTGTCCACAGGTGAGGTCGATGTCCGGCTCCGTACGCGTGAGGTCCCCAGTGTCCCGCGCGGCCGCGCAGTCGGGTACCCGACGGGTCGGCGGACGTCGCGGCTGTTCGGCCGGGTCTAGTCTCCCCTAGCAGGAAGTCCCGTCGACAGGGAGTTTGCCGTGCACGTCCGGCTGTCCACCTCATGGACCGATCCACGGGGGACGGTGTGGGCCGTGGGCGACACTGTCGACGTGGACGCCGTCACCCTCGCCGAACTGGAGGAAAAAGGCATGGTGGAGCAGCCCGCGGGTAGCGGATCGAGCGAGACCACGACCACCACGACGACCCCGCCGAAGAAGACCGACCCGTCGAAGATCGGCCCGGGCCCGAGCGCGCCCCCGGCGGACACCGACAACGACTGACCCGGCGTACGACGAACGCGGCGGGGGCCGGCGGGACGACCGCCGGCCCCCGCCGTCGTCGTGTCAGCGGTCGTTCATGCCGGCCCGGCGGCGGAGCGCGGCCACGTCGGTGACCACGATGCGGCGTCCCTCGGTGCGCAGCCAGCCCCGGCTGGCGAACGAGCCGATGGCCTGGTTGACGCTCTGCCGGGAACCGCCGGCCATCTCGGCGAGCTGGCTCTGGTTCAGCTCGATGGTGATCATCGGGGCCTGGCTCTCGCCGGCCAGCCGGACCAGCGTCTTGGCGACCCGGCCGGGCAGGTCGAGGAAGACGTGGTCGGCGTTCTGCTCGGTGAGCCGGCGGATCAACTGGCCCAGCGAGCGCATCACCGCGTCCAGGATGCGCGGGTTGGAGTGCACCAGCTCCATGAACGCGGGCCGGGACAGCGCCAGCGCGGCGCAGTCCTCGATCGCCTCGGCCGACGCCGAGCGGGTGGAGGCGTCCAACAGGGACACCTCGCCGAGCACGTCCGGGGGTCGGATCACCGACAGCACCGCGCGCTCGCCGGTGGGGGCGGTGCGGAACACCGCCACCGCGCCGCGGCGCAGCACGATCAGCGACTCGCCGGGGTCGTTCTCGACGAAGAGCAGTTGGCCCTTGCGGTAGGTGCGCGGTACGGCCGCGGCGATGACGCGCTGCCGCACCTCCGGCTCCAGCCCGGCGAACATCTCCACACCCGTGAGCGCGTCACCCGGCTCCGGCAGGCGAGACTCCACGGCTCAACCCCTCCCCGGTCAGAAGTCACGACTCGCACACCGGGTGAAGCTGTGAGTCCCGGTTCCAGACAGTTCAACCGGTTCGGCGCCCGACGGCGGTACACATCAGATCATGACGCTCTCGTCGCGTGCTGTACACCCCTGGAAACACTTCCGTGACCATGCCCGGTCGCCGCCGGCACGCCGCCGACCTCGGCGGACGCCCCGGCGACCGGGCCGCGCCGTCGATGGGCGAAGATGGGTGCGATGGTCTACCGCTATTTCTACGACTGCGAATTCATCGAGGACGGCCGCATCGTCGACCTGGTGTCGATCGGCGTCGTCGACGAGTACGGCCGCGAGTTCTACGCGGTCTCCACCGAGTTCGACGACTCCCGGGCGGTGCCCTGGGTGCGGCGCAACGTGCTGGACAAGCTCCCCTCGCCGGCCGACCGGGCCTGGCGCTCCCGTGAGCGCATCCGTGACGACCTGCACGAGTTCCTGCTGGAGCCGGTGCGGGACCGGCCGGGTGAGCAGTTGGAGCTGTGGGCCTGGTACGCCGCGTACGACCACGTCGTGCTGGCCCAGCTCTGGGGCGCGATGCCGGCGCTGCCCCGGGAGATCCCCCGCTTCACCAAGGATCTGCGCCAGCTCTGGGACGACCGGGGACGCCCTCGGCTGCCGGACGCCGAGGCCGACCGGCACGACGCGCTCGTCGACGCGCGGCACAACCTGGCGCGGTGGCGGGCGATGATCGCGCGGGAGGTTTGACCGGTTCCGCCCAGGGCACGGGAGCGGCAGCTACGCCGACCCGAGGACAGGAGTGCCCCATGAGCAAAGAGCCGACAAACGCCGCGGACGCCCGTCGCCGGGTCACCGAGCTGATCCGGGACGCCCGGATCTGCCTGCTCACCACCACCGGCGTGGACGGGCGTCTGGTCGGCCGCCCGATGGGGTTGCAGGAGGCGGAGTTCGACGGCGACCTGTGGTTCTTCGCGTACGCCGACTCGGCGAAGGTCCGGCAGATCCGGGTGAACCCGCAGGTGAACGTCGGTTTCTCCGACCAGCGGCACCACGCCTGGGTGTCGGTGGCCGGCACCGCCACGGAGGAGTGGGACGCCGAGCGGGCGAAGAAGCTGTGGAACCCGCTGCTGAAGGCGTGGTTCCCGGACGGGCTGGACACGCCCGGGCTCACGTTGATCAAGGTGCACACCGGGTCGGCGGAGTACTGGGACTCGCCCGGCAGCACCGTGGTGAACCTGTTCGGCTTCGCCAAGGCGGCGGTGACCGGCAAGCCGCCGAAGGCGGGGGAGAACCACGAGGTCAGCTACTGACGGGTAGCCCGTCCGCCGTCCGGAACGGCCCGGGGTGCGGTGTCGGCGTACACCTCTGCCGACTACAGTGCGCAGTGACGGCCCGCCCCGGGCCGGCAACGGCGCCGATGGTCTGATCTGACACATATCCTGGGGCTTATCCGGGCTTCACCTGATGCTCCAGGAGGATGAGCAGATCATGCGTATCGGCGTGCTCACCGGCGGCGGCGACTGCCCAGGTCTCAACGCGGTGATTCGGGCGGTGGTCCGCAAGGGCGTCGCCACCTACGGTCACGAGTTCGTGGGCTTCCGGGACGGCTGGAAGGGCCCGCTCGAGGGCCTGACCAAGCCGCTCGGCATCGCCGAGGTGCGCGGCATCCTGCCGCGCGGCGGCACCATCCTCGGCTCGTCCCGCACCAATCCGTTCAAGATCGAGAACGGCGTGGAGCGGATCAAGGAGAACCTCGCCGCCCAGGGCGTGGACGCGCTGATCGCGATCGGCGGCGAGGACACGCTTGGCGTCGCCACCAAGCTGCACGAGCTGGGCGTCCACGTCATCGGCGTGCCGAAGACGATCGACAACGACCTGGGTGCGACCGACTACACGTTCGGCTTCGACACCGCCGTCAACATCGCCATGGAGGCGATCGACCGGCTGCACACCACCGCGGAGAGCCACCACCGCACGCTCGTGGTCGAGGTCATGGGCCGGCACGCCGGCTGGATCGCCCTGCACGCCGGCCTCGCCGGTGGCGCCAACGTGATCCTGCTGCCGGAGCGGCAGTTCGACGTCGAGCAGGTGGCTGGCTACGTCGAGAAGCGCTTCCAGCACCAGTACGCCCCGATCGTCGTGGTCGCCGAGGGCGCCCAGCCGCTGGACGGCCAGATGGTGCTGCACAACCAGGAGCTGGACTCGTTCGGTCACGTCCGTCTCGGCGGTATCGGCCAGTGGCTGGCCGAGCAGCTAGAGGCGAAGACCGGCAAGGAGGCCCGCACCGTGGTGCTCGGCCACATCCAGCGCGGCGGCACCCCGACCGCGTTCGACCGGGTGCTCGCGACCCGGCTCGGCCTGCACGCGATCGACGCCGTACACGAGGGCGACTGGGGCAAGATGGTCGCGATGCAGAGCACGGACATCGTCCGCGTCCCGCTTGCCGACGCCACCCGCGAGCTGAAGACTGTGCCGCTGGAGCGGTACGCCGAGGCCGAGGTCTTCTTCGGTAGCTGATCGACGGCGCGCGGCGTGGCGGGGCCGTCGACCGGCCCGCCACGTCGCGCCCACATGACCCGGGAAGGGGTACGGCTGATGGCAGATCAGGTGCGCACTGTCGCGGTGATCGGCGCCGGCAAGATCGGCGAGCTGATGCTCTCCGGTCTGCTGCGCTCCGGCTGGCCGGTGGAGCGGCTGCTCGCCACCGCGCGGCGGCCGGCCCGGGCGCGGGAGCTGACCGAGCGCTACGGCGTACGGGTGGTGGACAACCTGACCGCCGTGGCCGAGGCCGAGGTGCTGGCGGTGTCGGTCAAGCCGCAGGACGCCGCCGCGCTGCTGGACGAGATCGGCCCCAAGGTGCCGGCCGACAAGCTGGTCATCTCGCTCTGTGCCGGCCTGCCGACCGCCTTCTTCAACCGCCGGCTGCCCGAGGGCACCCCGGTGGTCCGGGTCATGACCAACACCCCGGCGCTGGTCGACAAGGCGGTGAGCGCGATCTCGGCGGGCGCGTACGCCACTGGCGAGCACCTCGCGCTGGCGGAGGGGATGTTCTCCCCGCTCGGCGCGACGGTGCGGGTGCCCGAGTCGCAGCAGGACGCGGTGACCGCGCTCTCCGGCTCCGGCCCGGCCTACTTCTACCTGCTGGTCGAGGCCATGATCGACGCCGGCATCCTGCTCGGCCTGCCGCGTCAGGTCGCGCACGAGTTGATCGTGCAGACGGCTATCGGCTCGGCGGTGATGCTGCGCGACTCCGGCGAGCACCCGGTGAAGCTGCGTGAGGCGGTCACCTCGCCCGCCGGCACCACCATCTCCGCGATCCGTGAGCTGGAGAACCACGGCGTACGCGCGGCCATGCTGGCGGCGCTGGAGGCGGCCCGGGACCGGGCCCGGGAAATCGCCGCCCAGGCCGAGTGACGCTCAGCCGGACCGCGACGCCGGCCGCGGGTGCCGGCGCAGCAGCAGGACCAGCACGGCCAGGGCGATCAGCCCCCACAGCGGCACCCAGTGGGGCCGGTGCTGGGCCAGCGTGCCGATCGCGCCGCCGACGCTGTAGCTGATCAGGGCGAGCAGCCCGAGCAGGGTGCCTCGCCGGGCCCGGCTCCGGCCGGCGGTGGGGCCGAACAGCCAGTGGGCGGCCCGCTCACCCGTCTTCGTCATGGTGCCCGACTGGTAGGTGATCGGCGTCGCGATGCCCGCGGTACGCGTCGCCACCGTGGTCAGGCTGCCCATGGCGACCGCCCCGGCGGCGGCGAGCAGGACACGTGACGGCATGCCGTGCCGGCCGTACGCGAGCGCCAGGTTCAGCACCGTCCAGACCACCATGGCGACCTCGGTGACCGCGATGTCGACCAGTGGGGCCGTGGTCTGTCGTGCCCGGTCGCGCAGCAGGTTGACCAGGCCGGCGGTGGTCGAGAACGCGACGATGGACGCGGCCGAGACCGGCCAGGCGGGATGCGCGCCGGCCGGCCCCATGCCGAGGAAGATGGCGTTGCCGGACTGGTTGGCGACGAACGCGCCGTACCGCAGGAACGCGAAGGCGTCCAGCGCGCCGGCGGTCACGACGGCCAGCACCAGCGCCGCGAGCGGGTGGCGGAACTCCCGGTAGGAGTCCGCGGAGCCGTCCGACCGGTTCACCCTTCCCCCGTCCGCGTGCAGGAGCGACCCCGGCGGCGTCCGGGAGTTTCGCTGCCGGGCCGCTGAGGAGAACCTACTATATGTCGCATATGTGGGGTTTCGGCCGCATCCCTGGGCGGTCGCCGGCGGACGGGGTGACATGACGTCGAGCGGACGCGCGGCCGGCCGGCCGCCCCAACTCCTGAAATCTCTCTGAACGGGCTGCGACCCGACTAAGCCGACCTTACCGTGACGGAATAGCTGAAACCGTACAGAAGGTGCGGACGAAGGGATCACGACGTGCATCTCACGCCGAGGGAATTCGACAAGCTGACGATCCACTCGTTGGCGATGGTGGCCAATGCCCGGAGGGCGCGCGGAGTCAAGCTCAACCATCCCGAGGCGGTGGCGGTGATCTGCGCCGCGGCGCTGGAAGGCGCGCGCGAGGGCAAGACCGTCGAGGAGGTCATGAACGACGCGAGCCACGTGCTCACCGCCGACGACGTGATCCCCGGGGTGGCGGACCTGATCCCGATGCTCCAGGTCGAAGCGGTCTTCACCGACGGGTCGCGGTTGATCACCGTCCACTCACCCATCCAGTAGAGCAACGACCGGAGGCCGTGGTCTCCGGCAGAGCGGGGGCGACATGGCGAAGCAACATCCGGGACCGAACTCCAAGCACCTTCGGCCCATCGGCGGCTACAAGCTCAGCGACCAACCGCTGGAACTCAACGCCGGGCGGCCGGTGACCGAGGTGGTCGTGCACAACACCGGTGACCGGCCCATCCAGGTCGGCTCCCACTTCCACTTCTTCGAGGCCAACCGCTTCCTGGAGTTCGACCGCCCGGCGGCGTTCGGTAAGCGGTTGAACATCCCGGCCACCACCTCGATCCGGTTCGAGCCCGGCGACCGCAAGACCGTCCAGCTCGTCCCGTACGGCGGCTCCCAGCGGGTCTACGGCTTCAACGGCCTGGTCCAGGGCTGGACCGGCGACGGGCCGATCCCCGGGTACCGGCCGGACCGGGCCGAGGCGCTCCACCAGGCCCAGACGCGCGGCTTCAAGACGACGCCGCAGGGCCAGGGCAAGGACCAGGCCAAGGGCAAGGACCAGGACAAGAGCGGCAAGGGCAAGAAGTAGCCCGGCCTTTCCTTCGACGCGCCAGAGCTGGAGCGAGAACGCATGAGTCAGATCTCACGGCAGGAATATGCCGGAATGTACGGCCCGACCACGGGCGACCAGATCCGGCTGGGTGACACCGACCTCTACATCGAGATCGAGAAGGACCTGCGGGTCCTCGGTGACGAGGTCATGTACGGCGGTGGCAAGACCCTGCGCGACGGCATGGGCAGTGCCAGCCAGGCCACCAGCGCCGAGGGCGTGGTGGACCTGGTGATCACCAATGTGACGATCGTTGACGCGCTGGTCGGCGTGGTCAAGGCGGACGTGGGGATCAAGGACGGCAGGATCGCCGGGATCGGCAAGGCCGGCAACCCCAACATCATGGACGGGGTGACGCCGGGCCTGGTGACCGGTCCGGGCACCGACGCGATCTCCGGTGAGCACCTGATCCTGACCGCCGGCGGCATCGACGCGCACGTCCACCTGGTCACCCCGCAGCAGGTGTGGGCCGCGCTCAGCAACGGCGTCACCACCCTCTGGGGCGGCGGCACCGGGCCCACCGACAGCACGAACGGCGTCACCATCACGCCCGGCCCGTGGAACATCCAGAACATGATGCGGTCCTTCGAGGACCTGCCGATCAACATCGGCCTGCTGGGCAAGGGCAACAGCAGCGGCCGGGCGCCGCTCGTCGAGCAGATCATGGCCGGGGTGCCCAGCTTCAAGATCCACGAGGACTGGGGCGCACCGCCCGCGGTGATCCGGTCCTGCCTGGCCGTGGCCGACGAGTACGACGTCCAGATCAGCATCCACACCGACACGCTCAACGAGAGCGGCTACATCGAGGACAGCATCGCCGCCTTCGAGGGCCGGACCATCCACACCTTCCATACCGAGGGCGCCGGTGGCGGGCACGCGCCGGACATCATCAAGGTCGCCGGCCAGATGAACGTGCTGCCCGCGTCGACCACGCCCACCGTGCCGTACGGCATCAACAGCCAGTCCGAGCTGTACGACATGATCATGGTCTGCCACAACTTCAACCCGAAGGTGCCCTCGGACGTCGCCTTCGTGGAGAGCCGGATCCGCACCGAGACCATCGCCGCCGAGGACGTGCTCCTCGACGAGGGCGTCATCTCGATGATGCAGAGCGACTCGCAGGCCATGGGCCGGGTGGGGGAGACCTGGCTGCGCACGATCCAGCTCGCCGGCCAGATGAAGAACGTCCGCGGCAAGCTGGCCGAGGACTCCGACGCCAACGACAACTTCCGCGTCCTGCGCTACGTCGCCAAGATGACCATCAACCCGGCGATCACCCAGGGCGTCTCGCACGTCATCGGCTCGGTCAGTCCGGGCAAGCTCGCCGACCTGGTGCTCTGGGAACCCGCGTTCTTCGGCACGAAGCCGAAGATGGTGCTCAAGGGCGGCATGATCGCCTGGTCGATCATGGGCGACCCGAACGCGTCGCTGCCCACCCCGCAGCCGGTCTACTACCGGCCCATGTTCGGCGCCACCGGCTCCCAGCTCGCCAGGAACTGCGTGACGTTCGTGTCCCGCGCCGCGCACGAGTCGGGTGTGGCCGAGCGGCTCGGCCTGCAACGGCAGGTCATGCCGGTCTACGGCTGCCGCAACCTGACCAAGCGCGACATGGTGCGCAACGACCGTACGCCGAAGCTCGAAGTCGACCCAGAGACCTTCGCCGTGAAGATGGACGGCGTGCACGCGACAGTGCCGGCGGCCAAGAACCTCCCCCTCAGCCAGCTCTACTTCTTCAGCTGACCCGGCGCGGCGCCCGCCCCGGCCGGGCCGGCGGCGGGCCGCGTGAAAGGAGAACAGATGCTCGTCGAAACGGTACTCGGCAACGTGAACGAGCCGGCCTGGACCGAGCGGCTCCGGGAGGCCAAGGTCGACGACCTGGTCCTCGACCAGTGGGACGCCCAGAAGAGCCGGCTGCGCCGGACCACCAGCCTCGGCACCGAACTGGCGCTGTCGCTGGCCCGCGGCGTACGGCTGCGTGACGGCGACGTCCTCGCCTGGGACGACGCCACAGCGACCGCGGTGGTGGCCCGGATCGCGCTCGGCGAGGTGATGGTCGTGCACCTCGACACGCTGCACGGGGAGTCCCACGAGATGGTGGTCCGCTCGGCCGTCGAACTCGGCCACGCGATCGGCAACCAGCACTGGCCGGCGGTGGTGAAGGGCACCAAGATGTACGTCCCGCTCACCGTGGACCGCAAGGTCATGGACTCCGTGATGCGCACCCACGCGTTCACCGGTCTCACCCACGAGTTCATCCCCGGCACCGAGATCATCGCGTACCTGGCCCCGCACGAGTCGCGGCGCCTGTTCGGCGGGGCCGACTCGACCCCGCACACGCACCTGCCCGCCGATCTGAACTGAGGGGCCGGGTGTCCACGGTGACCGAGGCCCTGAAACTGCTCCAGTTCGGTGACTCGGTCTTCCCGGTCGGCGCCTTCTCCTTCTCCAACGGACTGGAGACGGCCGTCGAGCAGGGCGCGGTGCACGACCGGACCACGTTGCGGGAGTTCGTGCGTACCGTCACGCGCGCCGCCGCCACCGGCGACGGGGTGGCGCTGCTCGTGGCGCACCGCGCCGCCCGCGCCGGTGACCTCGACCGGATCCGGGCGGCCGACGAGGCCGTACACCTGCGCAAGATCAACGAGGAGACGCGGACGATGACCGTCCGCATGGGGCGCAAGCTGGCCGAGGCCGCCGAACGGGTGGTGGGGGAGTCCCTGCTGCGCAAGCGCCTCGCGGAGAGCGGTGGCGGCGTCCCGGTCACCTACCCGGTCGCGATCGGCGTGCTCTTCGCCGAACTCGGCGTGGGCGAGGCGGACGCGTTCGCCGCCCACCAGTACGGCGCGGCGTCGATGGTGCTCGGCGCGGCGGTCCGGCTGATGCGGGTGGACCACCTCGACACCCAGTCGATCCTCTTCGCGGTCAACGAGCGGGTCGGCGAGGACTACGAGGAGGTGCGCACCGCCGGGCTCGACGACATGCAGAGCTTCGCGCCGCACCTCGACCTGCTGGCCGGCGCGCACCAGCACGCACACGTACGGATGTTCATGAGCTGAGCGCTCATCCACCTGAAGGGCTTCGGAAATGAAATCAGCGAGTCGGATCGGTGTCGGCGGCCCGGTGGGCAGTGGCAAGACGGCCATCATCGAGGCCGTCGTGCCCCGCCTGGTCGAGCAGGGCCTGCGCATCCTGGTCATCACCAACGACGTGGTCACCACCGAGGACGCCAAGCACGTCCGCCGCGCCCTGACCGGCGTGCTGGTGGAGGAGCGCATCATCGGGGTGGAGACCGGCGCCTGCCCGCACACCGCGGTACGCGAGGACCCCAGCATGAACCTCGCCGCGGTGGAGGACATGGAGGCGCGGTTCCCGGACAGCGACGTCGTGCTGATCGAGAGCGGCGGCGACAACCTCACGCTCACCTTCAGCCCCGCGCTCGTCGACTACTTCATCTACGTGATCGACGTGGCGGCCGGCGACAAGATCCCGCGCAAGAACGGTCCGGGCATCTCCAAGTCCGACATCCTCGTGATCAACAAGACCGACCTGGCCCCGTACGTCGACGCCGACCTGGACGTGATGGCCCGCGACGCCGAGCTGATGCGCGGCGGCAAGCCGTTCGTGTTCACCAACTGCAAGACCGGCGAGGGCATCGACGACCTGGTGGACCTGGTCCGCCGCAACGCGCTGTTCGACGCCGAAGTGCTCGCATGACCACTCTGGACTCCGTCCGGGAACTCGCGCCGTACCAGGACCAGCCGGCGCAACTGCCGGCCGCCGCGAACGGCAAGGTGGGCATCCTCCGGCTGGGGTTCGAGCGGCGCGAGGACCGGACGATCCTGCGCGACGTCTACCGGCAGTCCCCGCTGCTGGTGCAGCGCGCCCTGTACTGGGACGAGGAGATGCCGGGCCTGCCCTGCGTCATGATCCTCACCACCTCCGGCGGCGTGCTCCAGGGCGATCGGCTGCGCATCGACGTCGACCTCGGGCCCGGCGCGCAGGCGCACCTGGTCACCCAGGCCGCCACCAAGATCCAGGAGATGGACGCCAACTACGGCACCCAGACCCAGAGCTTCACCCTGGCGCAGGACGCCTACCTGGAGTTCCTGCCCGAACCGGTGATCCCGTTCCGGCGCAGCCGGTTCGTCTCCGACACCGTGGTCCGGCTGCCGGAGACCGCCACCATGCTGTACGCCGAGGTGCTCCAGCCCGGCCGCAAGTACTACCGCGACGGCGAGATCTTCGCGTACGACCTGTTCTCCACCACGCTGCGGGCCGAACGGCCGGACGGACGGCCGCTGTTCGTCGAGAAGTTCGTGATCACTCCCGGCCGCTTCCCGGTGTCGCGGATCGGGATGATGGACCGCTTCCACGTCTTCGGCAACGTCGTGCTGCTCACCGACCCGGACCGGGCGGCCCGGGTCTTCGAGCGCACCGCGACACCGGTGTGGGACGAACAGACGCCGCTGGCCACCGCGGTCAGCCGGCTGCCGAACGACGCCGGCCTGGTGTTCAAGGTGCTCGGCCAGGAGACCGAGCCGGTCCGCGCCGCGGTCCGCGCGTTCTGCGTGGCCGCCCGCGAAGAGGTGACCGGCTGCACCTTCCCGCCGGTCTTCAGCTGGCGTTGAGCGAGGAGAAGACCGACATGGCCGACATCGGACGAGACTGGCACCACCTGGCCGACCGGAACCCCCTGGTCCGGTTCGTCGACGCGTGCCTGCGCGGCGCCGCCCAGGTGGTGCTGCAGAACAATCCGCTGAGCGGCCTGCTCATCCTGATCGCGCTCGCCTGGGGAGCGTTCGAGAACGGGACACCCCGGGTGTTCGGCGGCGGCGTGCTCGGCCTGGTCGTGGGCACCGCCACCGCGCTGGCACTGCGGGTGGACCTGGGAAGCTGGCGTAAGGGCCTGTTCGGCTTCAGCCCGCTGCTGACCGGACTCGCGGTGCCCACGTTCCTCGACCAGCGCCCGCTGATGTGGCTCTACCTCGTGCTCGGCGCGATCGGCACGGTGGTGGTCACGCTCGCCCTCAACGCCGTCTTCACACGTTGGAACCTGACCGCCTACACGTTCCCGTTCGTGCTCACCACCTGGTTCCTGCTGATGGGGGCGTACCAGTTCGACAGGTTCACGGTGCTCACCAAGCTGACGCCGAAGTTCCCCGGTGAGGGGCCACTGAGCGGCGGCACGTTCGACGGGGGCCTGATCCCGACCTTCCTCAAGGGCGTGTCCCAGGTCTACCTGATCGAGAGTTGGGTCACCGGACTGCTCATCCTCGTCGCCCTGCTGATCAACTCCCGGTGGTCGGCGCTGTTCGCGGTGATCGGCACCGTCGGCGCGACGCTGCTGGCGCTCTGGTTCGGCGCCGACGGCGCGTCGCTGGACAAGGGCCTGTTCGCCTTCAACGCGGTGCTGACCGCGATCGTGGTGGGCGCTGTCGCGCACCGCCCCGGCGCTCTGGTGACCGTCTACACGCTGTTCGGCATCGCACTCACGCTGTTCGTGCAGATGGCGCTGACCACCATGCTCACCCCGCTCGGCATCCCGGTGCTGACCGGTCCGTTCAACATCGCCGCCTGGCTGTTGCTGCTGCCGGACCGGCACTTCGCGCCGATGCCCAACCGCGAACGGGTGGAGGACACCGCCCTGTCCACCGTTCGCGACTCCGTCCACCTGCGAGACAAGGGGGGAAACCATGTCCGCTCCGAACGCGGGTGACACCGCCTGGGTGCTTGTGTGCGCCGGCCTCGTCCTGTTCATGACGCCGGGCCTGGCCGCGTTCTACGGCGGCATGGTCCGCACCCGCAACGTGCTGGCGATGCTGCAACAGAACATGATCGCGCTGGGCGTGGTCAGCCTGACGTGGGTGCTCGTCGGCTACACCATCGCCTTCGGCGACGACGCCGGCAGCGGGCTGTTCGGCAACCTGGAACTGTTCGGGCTGACCGACCTGAAGGTGCCGCCCGCACCCAACCTGCACGTGGTCGACGGCCGGATCACCATCCCGACGCTGGCGTTCGTGCTGTTCCAGATGATGTTCGCGGTGATCACGCCGGCGCTCGTCACCGGCGCCACGGCGGGCCGGCTGAAGTTCGGCGGCTGGGTGCTGTTCCTCGCGGTCTGGTCGGTGGTGGTCTACGCGCCGATCGCGCACTGGCTCTGGCACCCCGGCGGCTGGCTGGCCAAGTTCGGCACCCAGGACTGGGCCGGCGGGCTCGTCGTGCACGCCAGCGCCGGCGCCGCCGTGCTGGCCGTCCTGCTCGTCGTCGGTCGCCGCCGGGACTGGCCGCACACGGCCGCACCACCGAACTCGATCCCGCTGACGATCGTCGGCGCGGGCATCCTCTGGTTCGGCTGGTTCGGCTTCAACGGTGGCGACGGCCTCCAGGCCAACGGCCTGGCCGCGCAGGCCGTCCTCAACACGCACCTCGCCGCCGCCGCGGCGATGCTGGTCTGGCTGGCGCTGGAACGCGTCACCGACGGGCACAGCACCGTCGTGGGCGCGGTCTCCGGCGCGGTCGCGGGCCTGGCGACGGTCACCCCGACCGCCGGGTACGTCAACGCGGCCTCGGCCGTCGCGATCGGCGCGCTGGCCGGTCTGGTCTGCCACTTCGCGCTGAAGCTGAAGTACCTGCTGCGCCTCGACGACGCGCTGGACGTGCTCGCCGTGCACTTCGTCGGCGGCATGCTCGGCACGCTCCTGCTCGGCCTGTTCGGCAACAGCGGGGTCAACCCGCTCGGCGCCGACGGGCTGTTCCTCGGCGGCGGGGGCGGCCTGCTGTGGCGCCAGCTCGTCGGCGTGGTGAGCGTTGTCGCGTTCTCCTTCGTCCTGACCTGGCTGATCGCCGCCGGGGTGCAGGCGCTCATCGGCCTGCGCGTGCCGCTCGCCGACCAGGAACGCCTGGACCAGGCGCAACAGGGTGCCGACGCGTACCACCTGGGCGGGGTCACCAGCCTGACCGCGCCGGGGGCGCCCCGGCGCCGTACCGGAGCGACGCCGGCCGGCGAACCGGCCGTGCCGCCCGGCCAGCGGGTACGGGTGGTCACCGCGCTGCTGGAACCGGATCCGGCGGCGAACAGCGCCGACCTGCGCGACGCGCTGCTGCGCGCGGGTGCGATCTCGGTCATCGTCAGCGACGCCGCCGTGGCGACGACGACGCCGCAGGCGAGCCTGCTGCCGCGTGGCTACTGGCAGGACCAGCCGCTGTCGGCCCGGTTGCGCGTCACGGTGCTGGTCGGTGCCGACGGGGTGGGGGCGGTGCTGGACGAACTGGACCGGATGGGGGCCCGCCGGAGCGACACGTTCGTGCAGGAGGCGGAACGCGTCCAATCCTGACAGTCCGCGGATCGGTGCCGGCGGGCAGCTCACCGGAGGAGGTCACGACAGGACCTCGTGACCTGTATGGGATGGCGCTGGGTCACCTCAATCAACAGTGGCTGATGCCCTGAGGACCGGAATGGAATCGATCTTCTGGACGCTGAGGCTTTCCCAGTAGATGCCGGCCGGGCGCTGGGTTCGGCGGCACTCGATCACCTCGTCCGGCGTGACGATCAAGTCGACCCGGAAGTCGTGCGACGACTCGGGAAGCGGTCCTTCAACGACCTGTAGCGAATGCACCGTCGTTGCGAGGATGGTGGAGGGGCCGACCAAGCCGGCCTCGGTGAGCAGGGCGACCTCGATGTCCGAGTAACCCGCGCCCTTTCCGATCCGTACCCCGTCACGATTGACCGCAACGCTGCACCTCGCGTTTTGCCTCATCGATGTTCATGTGCCTCCTCATGACGACATCAGAGCGAGAGTCCGAGGCGACCTCTGCCACAGTCGTCATCGGCTCACGCCGTCCCGTTCTCCCGCAGGTGCTGCAACATCTGACCGACCAGCCCAGGGGTGATCGCGAGGGTGGTCGTTGACTCGGCGCTGTACTCGGCCCCTCTGCTGTCGACGACGACGGCTCCCGCCTCGCGGGCGATGGCCACCCCGGCTGTCATGTCCCAGGTGTGGTTGGAGAGGGTGATGGCGGCGTCGATCTTCCCCTCCGCCAACCAGACGAGATCCACTGCCGCTGATCCACTCATCCGCACGCGCTGCACCGTCGCGGCGAGCCGCGCCATCAGTGCCAGCCGGATCCGATTCTTGTTCGCGGCATCCGCTCCGACGGCGAAATCGCCGATCCCTACGACGGCTTCGCCCAGGCTGGTGGTGTCGCTCACCTTGACCGGCTTGCCGTTCGCGAATGCCCCACAACCCTCGGCGGCCCAGTATCGAGCACCGAGGAAGGGTAGGTCCACGACGCCGAGGGCTGGACGTGTTCCGTGGAGTAAGCCGAGGGAGATACCGCACAAGGGGAGACCGCGAACGAAATTGATCGTTCCGTCGACCGGATCAAGCGTCCATTGCAAATCCCCGGTGCCGCTGGCTCCCTCCTCCTCCCCGAGGAAGGCAATGCCGGGCGTCGCATCGCGCAGGAACGATCGAAGGTCTCGTTCAATCGCGTAGTCGACATCCGAGACGAGATCGCGGTCGCCCTTACTGGTAGAGGTGACTGGTGCCTGGCGGCGCATGAAGGTGGCTGCCCGACCAACAGCATCGAGGGCGACCGGCAGCAGCTCACGATACGAGGTCACAGTTGGCGGCTCCGCTCCCACTGAGACTCGAAGATCTGCTCATACACCGGATACAACCCCGTCGTGGGTTCTCGGCGTCGCATCACGAAGGTCGGAGAGTCGACCCCTCGGCTCGCGGGCAGGTATGCCTGGGCAAGGCAGAGGTCGTCGATGAGGAGCACGTTGAACCGAAGCGTCTCGTCGTAGAGGGCGACCTGCACGCTGCCGTACAGGTCGCCCGACAGGCGGTCACGCACCCGCAACATCGTCTCGATGTTGAGCTTCGTCAGTGCCGCGAGTTGGCCGGCCGGGAAGCTCTCCTCACGTTCCCTGGCTTGGATCGCCGAGCCATCAGGATCCAGGAACAGGCATCGGACCTGCGCGCCGCCTTCGATGAGCTGACGCCAGCGGTGATCGGGGTAGTGTTGGCACAGCAGGTTCAGGGAGAGTCCCATCGCTCGAACCTTTCGGGCGCCGTCCAGGATGCGATCCGCGGGCAGGTGCGCAGAGAGCTCAGCCCGGTTGCGGAAAACCGCCGTGACGTCCGCTATTGAGGTGCCACCGTTCCCTTCCGCCTGGACATCGGCAGCACCTTGCCGCAGCTCGGCGGCATCGGCCAATCCCAAGCCTGACCGGAATCGCCGATGAACCTCGTTCCCCGCCCGCGCGAGCGCGGTGTCGAGAGCGGCTTGCATCTCCGGTCGAGGTTGCACCGCCTCCCGACCGGCTTCCCACTTCGAGACGGTGCGCTCGCTGACGCCGAGGTGCTCGGCGAAATCGCGAATGCTCATCCGCAGCGCGTGCCGCAGCATCCGGGTCTCCCGGCCGGTCCACTTCTGCACGGTCGTCATCGGCTCGCCTCCGAGTGCGTCGAGACCGGCCGCCAGCACCTCAGCGGCTCGACTTCAGAGCTGGTACAGCGCAAGTGCAGAGCGTAGTCGTACCCCTTGAGCCGCAAGCTGACGAGGGTGGACGCATGGCCCGGGGCGGGTGCTGGGCTCCGGTGGGGCGTCACCCGAGCGCGTCCGCCGTCCCCGCCCGCCCCGGTGCCGCTCCGACTCTCGACGGAAGGGCTTCTCATGGCGGCGGTGCTGGACGACTTCCCGGTGCTCACCCCGGTCAGCGACGAGGATGTGGCGCTGGCCGTGCGCGCGGTGGCGGTGCATGTGCCGGAACAGTGGCCTGCGGGTCCACTGTGCCGCAGCGAGCGGGTGCCGCACCCGTGCCGGCTGGCCCGCTGGGGCCGCGGCACACTACGGGCGGCCGGGCTCACCGAGCAGCGCGTGGACGAACTGGTCGCCGCCGGCGACCCGGGCGCCTGGCCGTGGGCGTGACCGGGCTCGGGGCGTACCCGACGGAGAGCTGGCCCGGGTCGGCGGCGGTGCGCGAGGCGGTGGCCCGGTGGCTGCGGCTGGTGGCGGCGGACGCGGAGCTGGCGCCGTACCTCGTCGGGGTTGATCGGGCCCGGCTCGCCGGACACCTGGCGCTCACTCTCACGGTGGCGCTCGGCGGGCCGGCGGGCGACATCGCCCGGCCGGCGGCCGGGGCGTGGCGCGGCCTGGGCCTGACCGAGGCGCAGCACCGCCGCGTGGTCGACTACCTGGCCGGGGTGCTCTGGGCGCTCGACGTGCCGGCGTGCTCGGTGGCAGCGGCCCAGCGGGCCTTCTCGGACGAGGTCGGCTCGTGACCGCCGCCCTGGCCGCGTCGTGGTCTGTCACCACGCGGTATGCCCGCGAGGCTGCCGACCACTTCTGGTGTGCGGTGGAGGACCGCTGCCCCGGGAAGCTGCCGGAGCGGGAGGCTGCGGTGTTCCTCGCCGCATTCGGACGGCTGGTCAGCGGTGGCGACGACCCGGCCGGGCGGGCGGCGTTGTTGACCGTGCTCGGTCGGGCCTGTCGCCGCTACCGGCTGCTGCCGCACCAGCTCCCCGTCGAGGCCGCGCTCGTCGCGACGGTGTCCCGGCAGGTGAGCATGACACCGGAGCTGGTGGCGGCCTGGGCAGGGGCCGCCCGGCGGGCCACGGCGGCGGTGAGCGGTGCGGTCGAGCAAGCCGGCGACGGCCCGCCCTGGTGGCCGGCGCAGGTCGTCGACCACGACCGGGCCGCCGACGGCATCGCCGTGGTGACCGTGCGCCCCTGGCGCCGCCTGACGTTCCGGCCCGGTCAGGCGCTGCCCGTCTGCACCGAGCGCCGGCCCGGCCGGTGGCGCTGGTACTCGCCGGCCAATGCTCCGCGCGCCGACGGCACCGTGGAATTCCACATCCGTGCCGTCGCCGCCGTGTCGCGCGCGCTCGTGCACCGGGTACGCCCCGGTGATCGGATCTGGCTCGGCCCGCCCCGGTCGATCGGCCTGACTCTCGATCCGGTGTCGAATGCGGACCTGCTGCTCGTCGCCGGGGGCACCGGGCTGGCGCCGCTGCGCGCCCTCGTCGAGCAGGTCGCCGCCGCGCCGGCCGGTCGCCGGGTCACCCTGGTCGTCGGTGCCCGCACCTTCGCCGACCTCTACGATCCGATCAGCCTCGACAAGCTCCAGAGCAGCAACAACTGGCTGACCGTCGTGCCCGCGTTCTCGCACGATCCTCTGGCCGAGGCGGGAGAGCAGGGTGACGCGCTCACCGTCGCGCTCGACCACTGGCGTCCCGGTCAGGAGGTCTACCTGTGCGGGCCACCGTTGATGGTGGCCGGGTCGCGGCTGCGGTTGCTCGCCGGTGGGGTGCCGGCAGAGCGGATCCACCTGCCGGACGGGTTCGGCGTCTGATGGGCGTCTACCGCAGCCGCAACGCGCTGGCCGGTCCGCTCACCGCGGACCGGCTCAGCGCCGTCGAGCTGCCCCGCACGTCACTGGGCCGGCGCGGTTACCGGACCGACGACGTCGACGCGCTGCTGCACCGGCTCGTCTACGAGCTGGGGGAGCGGACCCGGCGGCTCGACGACGCCCGGGACGAGAACGATCGCATCAAGCGGGCCCTGCGCGCCTGGCAGGCCGAGGTGCGGGAGGCTGCCGGCGTCGTCTGGTCTCCCGCGGCCCTTCCAGGCTCACCGTCTCGTCCCGGCCCGGACGGTCGACGTGCGGCTGGGCGGTGACCCGGAAGACACGAGTTGTGCCGCATACTGGCCCGGTGTTCACTCTCGCCCAGGCGCGACACCTGGTGGCCACGCTGCGGCCACGCGTCGACGAGCTGATCCGGCTGCGGGCCGACCTGGCCGAGCTGCGGGTCGATCTGGCCGACCACGGTGTCAGCGCGCTCGGCGGGCTCGCCGAGGTGAAGGCGCTGGAGGCGCGGCTGCACGTGGTGGTGGACGAGTTCCATCAGCATGAGATCGCGGTCAAGGGGATCGCTCCGGTGCTGCTCGACTTCCCCGGCGAGCGCGACGGCCGGGCAGTGCTCTGGTGCTGGCTGGAGGGGGACACCGACATCCGTTGGTACCACCGGGTCGAGTGCGGTTTCGCCGGCCGCCGTCCCATCTGAGCCGGCCCGTCCACGCCTGATCTGCGCCGATCCGCCCGGCTTGGCGGAAACCTTCGTTGTGATGCGCCCACCTGGCACCGATTTATAGGGACAAGTCGCTATGCGCGCCGGCCCGTAAATCGGTAATCTTCCATGCCCTGTGATCTTATTGATATCTATCTCTCACCACCACTTCACGCCCCCAGGAGTGCGACGTGCGGAGATCCCGTCTTGCCACCCTCGCCCTGACTCTGGCCGCCTCGGTCGGGGTCACCCTCTCTCTGGCCGCCCCCGCCCAGGCGGCCCCGTCCGACCGCTACGTCGCGCTCGGCGACTCGTACGCCTCCGGCGTCGGCGCCGACAGCTACACCTCGGAGAGCGGTAACTGTCTACGCAGCACGAACGCCTACCCGGCGCTCTACAACACCAACATCAAGCCCGCGTCGTACCGGTCGGTCGCCTGCTCCGGCGCCACCACGACGGACGTCATCAACAGCCAGCTCTCCGCGCTCACCTCGACCACCACCCTGGTCAGCGTCACCGTCGGCGGCAACGACGTCGGCTTCGCCAACATCATGAGCACCTGCGTGCTCAAGGGGGAGACCCAGTGCGTGGCGGCCGTGCAGTCCGCCATGAACGTCGCCCGCACCTCGATGGCGGGCCGGCTCGCCAACGTCTACAACGGCATCAAGAGCCGGTCGCCCTCGGCCCGTGTCGTGGTGGTCGGCTACCCGGTCTTCTACCAGCTCGGCACCACCTGCGTGGGGCTCAGCGCCACGTCCCGGGCGAAGATCAACGAGGGCATCAACCTGCTCGACGACATCACCCGTACGGCCGCCGTCTCGGCCGGGTTCACCTTCGCCGACGTGCGCTCCATCTTCGTCGGTCACCAGCTCTGCAGCTACGGGACCAAGTGGCTGCACGCGCTGAACGTGCTGAACCTGAGCAAGTCGTACCACCCGACGGCCGCCGGGCAGTCCGGCGGCTACTACCCGGTCTTCCGGTCCGCCGCCGGCTGACCCGATCCACGGCAGCGGCACGCCTCCGGCCGGGGGCGTGCCGCTGCGCCGTGCCCAGCGGCCGTCAGGCCGGCAGCACCTTCTCGATCGCCGCACGCAGCTCGGGTGAGTCGGGCGTGACCTGCGGCGCGAACCGGCCGGCCACGGTCCCGTCCGGCGCCACGAGGAACTTCTCGAAGTTCCAGCGCACGTCCCCGGTGTGCCCCTCGGCGTCCGGCGTGGGCGCCAGCTCCGCGTAGAGCGGGTGCCGGTCCGGCCCGTTGACGTCGACCTTCTCCGTCAGCGGGAACGTCACGCCGTAGTTGACCTGGCAGAACTCCTCGATCTCGGCGGCGCTGCCCGGCTCCTGGCCGGCGAACTGGTTGCACGGCACCCCGAGCACCGTCAGCCCGCGCTCGCCGTACGTGTCGGCGAGTTCCTGAAGGCCCGCGTACTGCGGGGTGAGGCCGCAGCGGGAGGCCACGTTGACCACGAGCAGGGCGCGGCCGCGGTAGCGGCCGAGGTCGGCCGGGCCGCCGGTGAGGGCGTCGATCTGGACGTCGAGAACGGTCATGGCACGAGGCTACGGGCCCCCGCGTGGGCCGTGCCGCGCCGGCCGGCAAATCGATGCATTGACATCTTGACGAAGTGGCGACGGTGTGAGTAGCGTCTCAGCAATCAATTTGGAAAGTTTCCTAACTATTGGAGGGACGCCGTATGAAGAGATCGCTCCGCCGGGCCCTGTGGGCCACCGGCGCCGTGGTCGCGCTCGCGGTCGCCGCGGTGCCCATGACCACCGCGTCGGCCGCCGGCAGCGTCACCGCCACGTTCGCCAAGGTGCAGGACTGGGGGACCGGCCACGAGGGGCGGGTGACCGTCACCAACGGCACCAGCTCCACCGTCAACGGCTGGCGCATCGAGTTCACGCTGCCCTCCGGCACCTCGATCAGCAGCTCCTGGGACGCCGACATCACCCGCAGCGGTGACCGCTACGTGGCGGTGAACAAGAGCTGGGCCGCCACGCTCGCCCCGGGTGCCAGCTTCAGCTGGGGCTACAACGGCACCGGCGCGTACAAGGCGCCGGTGAGCTGCACGATCAACGGCGGCTCCTGCACCGGCGGCGGCACGCCGACGACCACCGCGCCGACCACGACCCCGCCGACCACGACGCCACCCACCACCACGCCGCCGACGACCACCCCGCCGACGACGCCGCCGCCCACCACGCCGCCGCCCGGTGGCAAGAAGATCGTCGGCTACTTCGCCGAGTGGGGCGTCTACGCCCGCAACTACCACGTCAAGAACATCCACACCAGCGGCTCGGCCGCGAAGCTGACCCACATCCTGTACGCCTTCGGCAACACCACCGGCGGCCGGTGCAGCATCGGTGACAGCTACGCCGACTACGAGAAGGCGTACACCGCCGCGGACAGCGTCGACGGCGTCGCCGACACCTGGGACCAGCCGCTGCGCGGCAGCTTCAACCAGCTGCGCAAGCTGAAGAAGATGTACCCGAACCTGAAGGTGCTCTGGTCCTTCGGCGGCTGGACCTGGTCCGGCGGCTTCACCCAGGCCGCGCAGAACCCCGCCGCGTTCGCCGACTCCTGCTACTCGCTGGTCAAGGACCCGCGCTGGGCGGACGTCTTCGACGGCATCGACGTCGACTGGGAGTACCCGAACGCCTGCGGCCTCCAGTGCGACAGCAGCGGCCCGAACGCGTTCAAGAACGTGGTCTCGGCGCTGCGCAGCAAGTTCGGCTCCAGCTTCCTGGTCACCGCGGCGATCACCGCGGACGGCAGCAACGGCGGCAAGATCGACGCCACCGACTACGCGGGCGCCGCGACCAGCCTCAACTGGCTGATGCCGATGACGTACGACTACTTCGGCGCCTTCAACGCCCAGGGGCCGACCGCGCCGCACTCGCCGCTCTACTCGTACGCCGGAATCCCACAGCAGGGCTTCTGGTCGGACGCGGCGATCCAGAAGCTCAAGTCCAAGGGCGTACCGTCCAGCAAGCTGCTGCTCGGCGTCGGCTTCTACGGACGTGGCTGGACCGGCGTGACCCAGGCCGCACCCGGCGGCAGCGCCACCGGCGCGGCCCCGGGCACCTACGAGGCCGGCATCGAGGACTACAAGGTGCTGAAGAACAGTTGCCCGGCCACCGGCACGGTCGGCGGCACGGCGTACGCCAAGTGCGGCAGCAACTGGTGGAGCTACGACACCCCGTCGACCATCGGCGGCAAGATGAGCTACGCCAACAGCCAGGGCCTCGGTGGCGCGTTCTTCTGGGAGCTCTCCGGTGACACCGGCAACGGCGAGCTGATCGGCGCCATCAAGGGCGGTCTCGGCTGAGCTGAGGGCCGACGCACCACCCACCCGGCGGGGAGGGGCCACACCGGCCCCTCCCCGCCCGCGTGCCGTCCTGGCCGAGCGCGCCGATCCGGGTCAGGATGGGGAGTCACCAGGCCGTGCGGCCGGTGTGGCACACTCGCCGCTCGATGACGTCCACGCCGACGGGAGGACCGATGGGTCGCAGCCACCGGGGCCGGTTCGCCGCGCTCGCCGTCCTCACGCTCCTGCCGGCGGGCCTGGCCGCCTGCGGCTCCGGCGACGGCGGCGGCGGCGCCACGCCCAGCGGGAAGGCGCCGGCCGAGGAGGCGGCGGCCAAGAGCCGGGAACGCGTGCAGGCGTACCTGGACGCGCTGACCGCCCGCGACGCCGACGCCGGCCGCAGCCAGCTCTGCGCGCCCATGCACGCCGCCTTCGACTCCGCCGCCACCGGCCCGAACGGCGACTTCGCCGACCACTTCACCGTGCCGCAGGCGACCATCACCGACGTCCGTTCCGGCCCGAACGGCCAGGAGGTCAGCGCCTCGGTCACGGTCGCCGCCGGATCGCGTACGGCCGCCCGGTCGCTGCTGTTCACCGTCACCCGGAACGGGGCGGACTGGTGCATCTCCGGCGAGGTGCCCGTCGACAGCACGGTCGAGCCGACCGCCGACCCGGCAGGGCCGCAGCCCGCCGGCGCGACCCCCGACCCGACGGGGCCGCCGGGTGTGCCGGCCCCGCCGGTGCCCTCCCAGTGACCGGAACCATCCCCCTCGGCGGTGAGTGATCGCTTCGGTCGCCGTACGCTTTCCCTCATGCGCCATGAGTGGCATCAGCTGAGTCACCCCGCCGTGGGCAGCCCTGGTCTGCAGACCAGCCGCCCGACCGCCGACTCCGCCGAGGACGCGGCCCTCGGCCTCGACCGCTGGCGGGAGCTGCCGCGCGCGCAGACCCCGCCGTGGGACGACCCGGCCCAGGTCGCCGAGGTCTGCCGGGTGCTGGACACGGTGCCGTCGGTGGTCGCGCCCTACGAGGTCGACCAGTTGCGGCAGCGGCTCGCGCTGGTCTGCGAGGGCAAGGCGTTCCTGCTGCAGGGCGGCGACTGCGCGGAGACCTTCGTCGACAACACCGAGAGCCACCTGCTCGCCAACGCCCGCACGCTGCTCCAGATGGCCATCGTGCTCACCTACGGCGCGTCGCTGCCGGTGGTCAAGGTCGCCCGGGTCGCCGGCCAGTACACCAAGCCCCGGTCCCTGCCGACCGACGCCCGCGGGCTGCCCGCCTACCGCGGCGACATGATCAATTCTCTGGAGGCCACGCCGGAGGCGCGGGTCGCCGACCCGCAGCGCATGATCCGGGCGTACGCGAACTCGGCCGCCGCGATGAACATGCTCCGGGCGTACCTGGCGGGCGGGCTGGCCGACCTGCACGCGGTGCACGACTGGAACAAGGACTTCGTGCGGCAGTCCCCGGCCGGCGAGCGCTACGACGCGATCGCCCGCGAGATCGACCGGGCGCTGGCCTTCATCCGGGCCTGCGGGATGACCGACGACGAGGCGCTGCGCACCGTCACGCTGCACTGCTCGCACGAGGCGCTGGCGCTGGAGTACGACCGGGCGCTGACCCGGATCTCCGACGGCAAGGCGTATGGCCTGTCCGGGCACTTCCTCTGGATCGGGGAGCGGACCCGGCAGATCGACGGCGCGCACATCGACTTCATCTCCCGCATCGCCAACCCGATCGGCGTCAAGCTCGGCCCGACGACCACCCCGGACGAGGCGATCGAGCTCTGCGAGAAGCTCAACCCGGACAACGTCCCCGGCCGGCTCACGCTGATCAGCCGGATGGGCAACCACCGGGTCCGCGACGCGCTGCCGCCGATCGTCGCCAAGGTCACCGCCGCCGGCGCCAAGGTCGTCTGGCAGTGCGATCCGATGCACGGCAACACGCACGAGTCCTCCAACGGCTACAAGACCCGGCACTTCGACCGGATCGTCGACGAGGTGCTCGGCTACTTCGAGGTGCACCGCGGCCTGGACACGCACCCGGGCGGCCTGCACGTCGAGCTGACCGGCGAGGACGTCACCGAGTGCCTCGGCGGCGCCCAGGGCATCGAGGACCTGGACCTGCCCGACCGGTACGAGACCGCCTGCGACCCCCGGCTGAACACCCAGCAGTCGCTGGAGCTGGCGTTCCTCGTGGCGGAGATGCTCCGTGGCTGACGCGAGGAGTGAGCTTGCGAGCCCCGCAGTCGGCAGCCGGAGGGGGCACAGTGGCTGACGCGAGGAGTGAGCTTGCGAGCCCCGGGCTGATCGATCTGCGGACGGACACCGTGACCCGGCCGACGCCGGGGATGCGGGAGGCGATGGCCGCCGCCGAGGTGGGCGACGACGTCTACGGCGAGGACCCGACCGTCGCCGCGCTGGAGACCGAGGTGGCCGCGTTGTTCGGCCACGAGGCGGCGCTGTTCGCCCCGAGCGGCTCGATGGCCAACCAGATCGCGCTCCAGTTGCACGTGCCGCCCGGCGACGAGCTGCTCTGCGACGCCGACGCGCACGTGGTCACGTACGAGGTCGGCGCCGCCGCCGCGTACGGTGGGATCTCCTCGCGGACGTGGCCGGCGGTGGGCGCGGAGCTGGACCCCGACGTGGTCGCCGGGATGATCCGCCCGGACGGCTACTTCGCGGTGCCGACCCGCGCGATCGCTGTGGAGCAGACCCACAACCGGGGCGGCGGCGGGGTGATCCCGCTGCCGACGCTGCGCCGGATGCGGGAGGTCGCCGACGAGCACGGGGTGGCGCTGCACTGCGACGGCGCGCGGATCTGGCACGCGCACGTGGCCGACGGGGTGCCGCTGACCGAGTACGGCGCGCTGTTCGACACGCTGTCGGTCTGCCTCTCCAAGGGCCTCGGCGCGCCGGTCGGCTCGCTGGTGGTGGGCAGCGCCGAGAAGATCGCCCGGGCGCGGTTCCTCCGCAAGCGGATGGGCGGCGGCATGCGGCAGGTCGGCATCCTCGCCGCCGCCGGCCGGTACGCGCTGGCGCACCACGTCGAGCGGCTCGCCGACGACCATGCCAAGGCGGCCCGGCTGGCCGAGGCGGTCGCCCCGCACGGCGTGCTCGCGGCGGTGGTGCGGACCAACATCGTGCCGCTCGACCTGACCAAGCACCCGCTGGACGCGCCCGCGCTGGCTGCCGCCGCGCGGGCGGAGGGGCTGCTGATCTCGGTGCTCGGCCCGCGTACCGCCCGGCTGGTCACCCACCTGGACGTCACCGACGCGCAGATCGACCGCGCCGCCACCATCCTGCACACCGCCCTGCGGGCCTGACCCGCGCCCCGCCCTCACCCCAGGGGAGGGATCGGGGTGACGAGGGCGTCAGGGGTGGAGGCGCTTGAGGGTGGCGATGTCGGCGGCGTGGCCGATGTGCTTCTCCGTGGGGGTCTCCACCAGCACCGGCACCCCGGCGGTCGCCGGGTGACACATCAGTTCGGCGAATGCCGGCTCGCCGATGGTGCCCTTGCCGATGTTCTCGTGCCGGTCCCGGGTGGAACCGCACAGGTCCTTCGAGTCGTTCGCGTGCACCAGCCGCAGCCGGTCCGCGCCCACCGTGGCGACAAGCGTGTCGAGCGCGGCGGTCATGCCACCCTCAGCGGCCAGGTCGTGTCCGGCCGCCCAGGCGTGACAGGTGTCGAAGCAGACGCCGAGCATCGGGTGCCGGTCGACCGCGTCCAGGTAGGGGCCGAGGTGCTCGACCCGGGACGCCAGCGACCGGCCGCCTCCGGCGCTCGGCTCGACCAGCAGCATCGGTCCGCCGATGGCCGCGACCTCGTCGAGCAGGGGGAGCAGCGCCTCGCGGACCTGCCGCAGGGCCGCCTCGGCGTGACCGGCGTCGACCGAGCTGCCGGCGTGGAAGACCACACCCTCGGCGCCGATCGCCCGCCCTCGCCGCACCGCGTGGGCGAGCGTCTCGGCCGACCGGGTGACAGTCGCCGGGGTGGGGGAGCCGAGGTTGACCAGCAGCGAGGCGTGGATGAACACGGGTAGGCCACGCTCGCCGCACCCGTCGCGGAACAACGCGTCCTGCGCCGGGTCGCCGGGCGGGAGCGCCCAGCCGCGCGAGTTCGAGACATAGACCTGCACCGCCTCGGACTCGGCCGCCTCCGCGTACGGCAGGGCCGCCCGGGCCAGGCCGCCGGAGGTGGGGGTGTGCGACCCCACCCGGCGGTGGCCGTCCGTCGCGCTCACAGGCACGTCACCGTCACAGTCGTACCCGGCGGCACCGGCGTGTTCTCGGCCGGGTTCTGGAGCCGGACGACGCCGTTCGGGTTGAGCTGGATGTTGACCGGGAAGCCCTGGCTCTCCAGCGTCTGCTTGGCCTGCTGGCAGGGCATGTCGATCACCCGGGGGACGGCCACCTGCGGCGGGCCCTTGCTGATCTCCAGCTTGACCTGGGTGCCCTTCTCCACGCCGGTGCCGTCGGCCGGGCTCTGGCCGAGGATCTCGTCCTTCGGCTTGTCGGAGTCCTTGACGGTCTCCACCGGCTTCAGCCCGAGCTGCGCGAGGATGGTCCGCGCCTCGGTGAGGCTCTTGCCGACCAGGTTGGGCACGGTGACCGGCGCACGGCCCTTGCTCAGGATCAACGTCACCTTCGCGCCGGGCTTGACCACGGTGCCCACCTTCGGGTCGGTGGCCAGCACCACGCCCGCCGGCAGGGCGTCGTCGTACCGGGAGGAGCCCTTGACCACGACCAGGTTGACGCCCTCCAACTCGGCCTGGGCCAGCGAGTAGTCCTTGCCCACCACGTCCGGCACCGGCAGCCGCTCCGGGCCGAGCGACAGGGTCAGCGTGATCGTGCCGCCCTTGACGATCCGCGCGGCCGACCCGGGCGCCTGCCCGAGCACCGTGTCCTTGGGGACCTTCTCGTCGTAGCGCGGGGCGGCGTACCGCAGCGTGAAGCCGCCGCGCTGGGCCTGCGCCTCCGCGTCGACCTTGGTCAGGCTCACGAGCTGCGGCGCGACCGTGTAGCGGCCCACCCCGAACCACCAGCCGCCGACCGCGGCGACCAGGCCGAGCACCACGACCGTCGCGGCGACGGCCAGCCGTCCGCGCGGCGAGCCCATGATCCGGGTACGCAGGGCGGCGAACCCGGTCCCCCCGGAGTCCTCCTCGGCGGCGCGGCGCCGGTGCGGGCGCGGGGTGGCGCCGCCCTCGGGCAGCCGGGCCCACGCCGGGCGCTCGACCGGCTGGAGCGCGGCCACCACCTGGGTCGGCTGGCTCAGGACCGCGGTCTCGTCGCTGAGCTGCGGCAGCACGGTGGTGTGCGCGTGCGGGTCGCCCAGTTGCTCGCGGGCGGCCTGCACCTCGCTCAGCAGCGCCGCGGCGTCGGCCGGCCGGCCGGCCGGATTCCGCCGGGTGGCCCGCGCGACGAGCGCGTCGAGAACCGGCGGCAGCGCCGGCACCAGCGTCGACGGCGCCGGTACGTCCCGGTCGACGTGCTGCCACGCGACCTCCACCGGGCGGTCGCCGTCGTAGGGGACCCGGCCGGTGAGCATCTCGAACAGCACGATGCCGGCGGAGTAGACGTCGGTGCGCGGGTCCGCCTGGCCGTGGGTGACCAGCTCCGGCGCCACGTACGCCACGGTCGCCATGAGCTGGTTGCCGTTCTCGTCCTCGGCGCTGGCCTCGACGGCCCGGGCCAGCCCGAAGTCGGCCACCTTGACCACGCTGTCGACCAGGTTGCGGCTGCCGCCGGTGGGCACCTCGGCGACGAGCACGTTCTCCGGCTTGACGTCGCGGTGCACCAGGCCGGCCCGGTGCGCGGCGGCGAGCGCGGCGAGCATCTGCTCGGTGATCGCGAGCGCCTCGTCCGGGTTCAGCCGGCGGCGCTCGGCGAGCACGTCGCGCAGCGTGCGGCCGCGGACGTACTCCATCACCAGGTACGGCAGGCCGGCGTGGATGCCCTGGTCGTAGACCGCCACCACGTTCGGGTGGGTCAGCCGGGCGATCGTCTTCGCCTCGTCGGTGAAGCGTTCGACGAAACCGGCCATCCGGGCCTGGGCCTGCGGCGCCTGGGTCGGGTGAATGATCTTGACCGCCACGGTGCGCTCCAGGCGCTCGTCGGTGGCGGTGTACACGGTCGCCATGCCGCCACGGGCGACGCGACCGCGAATGCGGTAGCGCCCCTCGATCAGCGAGCCCAGCAACGTGTCGGCGACCTGTGTGTCCATCGGCAGGCAGTCTATGTGTCGGAAGGGTGAAGGTAGAACAGGATGCTACCGCCGGGTTCCGACACGGGGGACCGCCGCGCTCCCGGCGGCGGCGCGGGGTGCCGTGCACCGGCCCCGGCGGTCACGTGGCAGGGTGGTCGGGTGACCGATTCCGTACCCACCGAGACCGGCCCCGACCTGGCCGGACCGGCCGACCCGGCCGGCTGGCTGACGCTGCCCGACGTGGCCGAGCACCTGGACCTGTCGATCAGCAAGGTGCACCAGATGATCCGCGATCGCGAGTTGCTCGCGGTGCGCCGCGACGGCGTCCGCCGAATCCCGGCCGACCTGGTGGCCAACGACACCGTGCTCAAGCACCTACCCGGCGTGCTCAACCTGCTCGCCGACGCCGGGTACGACGACGAGGAGGCGCTGCGCTGGCTCTACCGGGAGGACCCCGCGCTTCCCGGCACCCCCGCCGTGGCCCTCGGCGGCGACCTGGCCCGAGAGGTCAAACGCCGAGCCCAGGCAGCGGCCTTCTAGCCCACCACCCCGCCTGACCTCGTCGATCATGAAGTTGGCGGCACGATCGGAGATCGACTTCGCCGCCAACCTCATGATCGACGCCCAGAGGTCAGCCTCAGCCTCAGGCGGGGCGGCGGGTGGCGGCTATGGCGAGGTCGACCAGGGCCTGGTGCGCCTCGGTGTCCAGGTCGACAGCGGTGAGCGCGGCCAGGGCGCTCTCGGTGAGCGCGGTGATGTGCCGTTCGGCCCGCTCCAGCGCGCCGCTCGTGGTGATCAGCTCGCGCAGCCGGTCCACCCCGGCCGCGTCCAGGTCCGGTACGCCGAGCCCGGCCAGCAGCGCCTCCCGGCCGGCCGGGTCGAGCTTCTCCAGGGCCGCCGCCACCAGATACGTCCGCTTGCCCTCGCGCAGGTCGTCGCCGGCCGGCTTGCCGGTGCGCTCCGGGTCGCCGAACACCCCCAGCACGTCGTCGCGGAGCTGGAACGCCTCACCCAGCGGCAGCCCGTACGCCGAGTAGGCGGCGTGCACCTCGGCCGGCGCGCCGGCCAGCGCGGCGCCGAGCAGCAGCGGGCGCTCGACCGTGTACTTGGCCGACTTGTACCGGGCCACCTTGGCGGCCCGGTCCAGCGAGGTGTCCCCGGTGGCCTGGGTCAGCACGTCCAGGTACTGCCCGACGGTCACCTCGGTGCGCATCTCGTCGAAGACCGGCCGGGCCCGGGCCACGATGGCCGGCGGCAGGCCCGAGGAGTGCAGCAGCTCGTCGGACCAGACCAGGCAGAGGTCGCCCAGCAGGATCGCGGCGGCGTCGCCGAAGGAGTCCGCGTCGCCGCCCCAACCGGCCGCGCGGTGCCGGGCGGCGAACCGCCTGTGCATCGCCGGCTCGCCGCGCCGGGTGTCCGACCGGTCCATCAGGTCGTCGTGGATGAGCGCGCTGGCCTGCACGAACTCCAGCGCGGCAAGGGTGGCGACCACCTGGTCGGAGTCTACCCCGCCGGCGCCCCGGTAACCCCAGTAGCCGAACGCCGGGCGTAGCCGCTTGCCGCCGCCGAGCACGAACGCCTCGATGGCCTCGGCGACCGGCAGCAGGCCGTCGTCGACGGCGGTCAGCCAGCCGCGCTGGCCGGCGAGGAACTCGGTGAGCGCCTTGTCGATCCGTTGGCGCAGGCCGGCACGGTCGACGGGGGATACGGGAGCAGCGTCGGTCACGCCACGACGCTAGCGGTTCACACCCGATATCACCGCGCCCGGCGTCCCGGCGTGCCTCGTGGCTCACCGGCCCGGACGGTCCCGCCGGTGGCGCGGCACGCCGGCCGGCAGGTACGGGCGGGCCGCCGTGAGCAGTCGCGCGTACCCCCGGGTGGCCGGACCGGGCGCGGCGTGCGCCAGGCCGCGGCGGAACGCGGTGAGCTGGCCGACGGCCCGGGGGGAGCCGGACCGGACCGCGTCGAGCAGCGCCTCGCCGGCCACCGCGCACGCCTCGGGCACCGCACCCAGGCCCAGGTGCCCTCGGGCCAGCCAGGCGCCGTACACGGCGGCCCGGCGTGGACGGTCACGCGCGCCCACCACCGGCGTCAGCAGTGGCACGGCGGCGGCCGGACGGCCCTGCGCGACGAGCGTGCGACCGGTCATCGCCGCCAGCTCGGCCGCGTCGAGCCAGTAGAGCCAGGGCGGCTCCCGGCCGGGCTCCGGCGTACCGGCCCGATCCGCCCCGGCCAGCGCCCGCCCGGCGGCGCGGGGACGCCCGGCGAGCGCGGCGGCGAGCGCGACCCGGTGCAGCAGCAGCGCCCGCAGGCCGGGCGAGGCGGTGGCGCGGCCGGCGGCGTACCCGATCCGGGCCAGGACCAGCGCGCCGGCCGGGTCGCCGGCGCCGGCCAGCAGGTGACTGGCGGACGCGAGCACGTGCGCGGCCAGCGGCGGCTCCCCGGCGGCCACCGCCGCCCGCAGCGCCAGCCGGTACGCGACCAGGCCCCCGCCGAGGTCGCCCGCGTCGGCGGCCAGCCAGCCGGCGAGCTGCGCCGACTCGGCGAGCGCGGGGAGCATCGCGCGCCGGCCGGCGGGCCCGGCGCGACGGTAGCCGCGGACCGCCCGCCGCAGCCGGCGGGCGCCGTGCCCGGCGAGGTCCCCGCCGCCGAGCAGGTCGTCCCAGCGCCGCAGCGTGGCCAGCGTCACCCCGTCCGCCGGGTGCCACCCGTCCCCGGTGTGGCGGGCGTCGTCCGGCTCGGACGTCCCCGGTTCGCCGTCCGCCCCGGGCCCGGCGAACGGACCGGCCAGCGTGCGGCCGTCCGGGTCGGCGGCCCAGCGGTACGCGAGCGTGAGCAGGGCCAGCCGGGCGCGGGACCCGGCCGGGTCCACCGCCGCGGGCGCCACGCCCAGCCGACGGCTGCGGGCGGCGGCCTCGGCGATCAGCTCACCCGGCACCCCGAGGACGGTCGCCAGCCAGGCCGACCAGAAGTCGCCGGGAAGCCGGAGCTGGCGTTCCCAGCGGGACACCTCGTGCCGGGTCAGCGTGGGCACACCCGAGGCGGCGGAGAGTTCGGCGGCCATCCGCTGCTGGCTCCAGCCACGGGCGGCCCGCAACTGGGCCAGCAGCGGCCCGAGCAGGCGCGGGCCGGGCGGCGGGGACGGGATCATCGGAAACCTCCGGAGGCGACGGCGCGGATGGCGACGTGGACGCCCGGCCAGGTGGTGGCGCCGGCACGTCACCGTCGTGACGACCCCCGCGCGGGCCCCCGGGACGGCCGCCGGCGGCCCCTCCGCGCTGCCGTAGTTCTACCCCGGGGGTACGACGACGGGCCGGGCAGGTGTTCGCGGGCTGGGAAGATTTCCGGTACGGCGTGCCGTCCCGGTTACAGTCGGTCCGTGGCGCTCGGTCTTCCCTCGGTCCTTCCCAATCCCCAGCCGGCCATCGGGGAGCTGATCCGTGACGGCCGGCCCACCTTCTCCTTCGAGTTCTTCCCGCCGAAGACCCCGGCCGGGGAGAAGCTGCTCTGGCAGGCCATCCGCGAGCTGGAGTCGCTGCGTCCCTCGTTCGTGTCGATCACCTACGGCGCGGGCGGCTCGACCCGCGACACCACCGTTGCGGTGACCGAGCGGATCGCCACCGAGACGACGCTGCTGCCGATGGCGCACCTGACGGCGGTGAACCACTCCGTCGCCGAGCTGCGGCACGTGATCGGCCGACTCGCCTCGGCCGGGGTGCGCAACGTGCTGGCCGTGCGGGGTGACCCGCCGGGCGACCCGGGCGGCGAGTGGATCGCCCACCCCGAGGGCGTCCGGTACGCCGAGGACCTGGTCCGGCTGGTCCGCGACAGCGGCGACTTCAGCGTCGGCGTGGCCGCCTTCCCGTACAAGCACCCGCGCTCGCCGGACGTGGCGAGCGACACCGCGCACTTCGTCCGCAAGTGCCGGGCCGGCGCGGAGTTCGCGATCACCCAGATGTTCTTCGACGCCGACGACTACCTGCGGCTGCGTGACCGGGTGGCCGCGGCCGGCTGCGACACGCCGATCCTGGCCGGGGTGATGCCGGTGACCCAGATCGGCACCATCGAACGGTCGGTGCAGTTGTCCGGCGCGCCGTTCCCGCCGGCGCTGGCGCAGCGATTCGAGCGGGTGGCCGACGACCCGGAGGCGGTCCGCCGCCTCGGCGTCGAGCAGGCGAGCGAGATGTGCGAGAAGCTGCTCGACGAGGGTGTGCCGGGGATCCACTTCATCACGCTCAACCGGTCCACGGCCACCCGCGAGGTGTGGCAGCGGCTGCGCGACGCGGCACGGGTGTGACCACCGGCCACACGACACCCGCGCCGTGCTTCTACGGTTGATCCGTGGTGGGCACACAGCTGAACTGGGACCAGTACGCGACGGCATGGGCACGGCTGCACGGCGGCTTCGATCCGCGTACCGCCGCGCCGGTGGTGCGCGCCTGGCTGCGCTTCGCCTACCACGTGGGCTACGTGCTGGGCCGGCTGCGTGTCGGCCCGACCCCGGTGACCGTGTTCGGGGTGCTGCTCTGCTTCTGCGTACCGCTGCTTGTGGACCGGCCCGGCGACGGACCGTTCCTGGGCGCGTTGTTCGTGCTGCTGGCGGCGGTGGCCGACAGCGTCGACGGCGCGGTGGCGGTGGCCACCGGCCGCACCACCCGGCTGGGCTACGTGTACGACTCGGTCGCCGACCGGCTCGGCGAGGTGGCCTGGCTGATCGCGTTCTGGCTGCTCGGGGCGCCGGGCGCGCTGGTGGCCGCGGCCGGCGGCCTGTCCTGGCTGCACGAGTACGTACGGGCGCGGGCGGTCTCGGCCGGGATGCGGGAGATCGGCGCGGTGACGCTGGGGGAACGGCCGACCCGGGTCTCCGTGGCCCTGGTCGGGCTGCTGGTCGCCGGGCTCACCGGCCTGATCGACGTCGACCTGACCGCCGGCACCATCACCATGGCCACCACGGTCTGGGTGCTGCTGGCCGGATTCGGCCTCGGCCAGTTGCTCTCCGCCGTCCGCCGCGCCCTGGTCGACGCCGGCTGACCACCGCGCCCGCGCGGTGGTCAGCGGGTGTCAAGAAAGGGCCCCCTCACCAGGCCGGGCCGACCGCCTCGGCGACGATCTCCGCGGACAGCGTCACCATGGGCAGCCCGCCGCCCGGGTGGCTGGAACCGCCGACCAGCCAGAGCCCGGCCGCCGGACCCCGGTTGGCCGGGCGCAGCAGCCCGCCCGCGGTGCCGTAGATCGCCCCACCGGGCGCGCCGGTGGCCGCGTCCAAGTCGGCCGGGGTGCGGATCTCCCGGAACACCAGCCGGTCCCGCACGTCGGCGCCGCGCTCGGCCAGCACGTCGAGGATCCGGTCCGCGTACGCCTCGGCCAGGCCGGGCCGCCGCCAGTCCACGGCGCTCGGGGCGGTGCCGTGCCGGGGCGCGTTGACGAGCACGAACCACGCCTCGTGGCCGTCCGGGCGGACCGCCGGGTCGTCGGCGGCGGTGACGAACACGGTCGGGTCGGGCGCCGGGCGGGCCCGCACCCCGCGACCCGGGTCACCGAACACGGCGTCGAACTCGGCGTCGTAGTCGCGGGGGAAGAAGACGGTGTGGTGGGCCAGCCCGGAGTCGCCGCGTACGCCCAGCAGCAGCACGAACCCGGCCAGGCTGCGGTCGGTGAGCGCGGCCAGCCGGCGCGGGTCGGGCAGCAGGTCCCGGTAGACGGTGAGCGCGTCGACGTTGGCCACCACCACGTCGGCGGGTACCGGCACGGCCGACCCGGCCACGCGTACCCCGTGCACCCGCCCGCCCGCGGCGTCGATCCGGGTGACAGCGGCGTCGGTGCGCACCACCACGCCCAGGTCCAGACAGCGCGACAGCAGCGCGTCGGCGAGCGTGCCCAGCCCGCCGCGCAGGTACCAGCCGCCGTACGCCAGCTCGGCGTAGGGGACGGCGACGAGCGCGGCCGGGGCGCGGCGCGGGTCGGCGCCGGTGTACGTGGCGTACCGGTCCAGCAGCATCCGCAGCCGCGGGTCGGACAGGTGGCGGCGGCCCAGCCCGCGCAGGCTCCGGCCGGGGCCGATGGCGGCCAGGTCGCCCAGCCGCCAGGCCAGCGCGGCCAGGTCGCGGGGCGAGTCGACGGTACGGCGCAGGATGTCCCGGTGTGAGGCCGCCCACACCCGGTCGGCGCGCCGCCACAGGCCGCGCCAGTCGGCGGCGGACCGGTCGCCGAAGGCGGCGCCGATCCGGGCGGCGAACTCGTCCGGGTCGGCGCAGGAGTCGAGAGTGGGCCCGCCGCCGGGGAAGACGTGCCGCACGATCGGGTCCAGCGGGACCAGGTCCAGATATTCGTCGAGCTTCGCCCCGGTCGCCTCGAACAGGTCGTGGAAGACCTGCGGCAGGGTGAACAGACTCGGCCCGGTGTCGAAGTGCCACACCCCCTCCGGGGTGTGGTGGGTGTACCGGCCGAGCTTGCCCCCGACCGTGCCGGCCCGTTCGAGGACGGTGACCTCGTGCCCGGTGACCGCGAGCCGGGCGGCGGCGGCGAGCCCGCCCACCCCGGCGCCGATGACCACGATGCGCGCCATGGCGTGCCCCTCCTAGGTGACCGGGCGACCCCGCCAGGTGAGCCGGCGCCGCTTCCGCAGATGGTACGACCGGACGGTCAGCCAACCGAGGACCACGACCGACACGGGGTGGCCCAGCGCGTCGGGCCACGCCCGTCCGCCGGTGGCGCGGGCGCTGACCACCCGCCCGGCGACACCGGCCAGGTAGGCCAGGAACGCCACGGCCGCCACCGCCGGTGCGCCCGCGAGCAGCGCCCCGACGGCCAGCAGCGGCGGCGCGACGTAGAGCGCGAACAGCAGCGCCAGCACGGCCGCCGCGGCGGTGGGATGCCCGAACGTCGCCCACAGCGACTTGGTGTAGCCGTCGCGCAGCTGCGGCCAGGTGTCGTACATCCGGCAGGACGCCAGCTTGGATCCGTCGGCCAGCGCGATCCGCCCGCCGGCCCGTTTCACCGCCCGGGCCAGCTCGATGTCCTCCAGCACCTTGTCGGCCACCGCCGCGTGCCCGCCGGCCCGCAGGTAGCCGGCCCGGTCCACGACCAGGAACTGCCCGCCCGCAGCGGCCAGCGAGGGCCGCCGCGAGCGTTCCATCGCGCGCAGCGGCAGGAACGTCAGCCACAACCACTGCAACAGCGGCTGCACCAGCCGGTCGGCCGCCGTCCGCACCACGATCCGGGGGTACGGCGACAGCAGCGCCGCGTCGGCCGCGCGCAACTCGGTGACCGCCGCCGCCACCGCGTACGGGGTGAGCACCACGTCCGCGTCGACGAAGGCCAGCACCGTCGGCTCCGGGGCGGTCCGGGTGGCGAGCTGCCAGCAGGCGTGCGGCTTGCCCAGCCAGTCCGGCGGCGGGGCGACGCCGGTGAGCAGCGTGACCCGGGGATCGTCACCGGCCACCGCGCGGACCACGTCGGCGGTGCCGTCGGTGGAACCGTCGTCGAGCACCACGATCCGCAGGTCCGGCACCCCGCGCTGGGCCAGCAGCGCGCGCAGGCACGGGGTGACCCGCTCGGCCTCGTCGCGCAGCGGCAGCAGCACCGCCACCGGCTCGGTCACCTCGGCCGGGCCGGTGGCCGGGCGGCGCAGCCAGGCGAGCGCGTTGACGAGCGTGTGCGCGGTGAGCGCGGCGACCGCCACGGCCAGCGCGAGGGCGGCGATCATGCCGGGGCGTCGACGCGCGGCGCCGGCGCCGGCTCGGCGGCCCGGTCCCGGCGGGCCCGCCACAGCGTCACCGCCAGCGGCACCGCCGCCACCGCCATGCCGGCCGCGCCCCACAGCGCCGACGCCGGCAGCCGCAGGAACACCGCGTGCGCCAGCACGCTGGAGGCGTACGTCCAGAGGTAGAGCGCGAACATCGGGGCGTCCCGGCCGTCGACCCGGTCCACCGACGGCCCGGCGAGCGGGCGCAGCGCGACGGCCAGCAGCACAGCGAAGCCCAGCCAGCCCAGGTAGTTGCTGACCGGGATGCCGGGCAGCCCGGGCAGCGCCGGGGTGGCGTCGCGCCAGGTCCAGTAGCCCTCGGCCACCATCTGCGGGTCGAGGAACAGGTCCCAGGCGGCCAGCCCGACGGCCGAGAGCGCGATTCGCGCGACCCGGGAGCGGACCAGCCGGACCGCGGTGAGCCATGCCGGCCAGGCCATCCAGGTCCAGGCGAGCGGGATGATCAGCGGCACCCCGGCCAGCTTCGGGCCCAGCTCCCCGGAGTAGTCGTAGGTGCCGAACGGGAACCCGGTGGCCACGCCGATCGCCTCCACCGCGAACCCGCCGCCGGTGACGACCGCGACGAGCGCGGCGGCGGTACGGGCGCCCCGGGTGAGCAGCGCGTGGCCGACCGAGAGCAGCCAGCCGAGCACCACCGTGGCCACCGTGAGCCCGGCCCGGGTCGCGCCGCCGGTGAGCGGATAGCAGATCTGGGCGAGCACCAGCACGGCCAGCAGCGCCCAGGGCAGCCGAGCGCTCACGGTGCCCTCTTTCGTTCGCGACTGCGGGGCTCGCAGGCCCGGCTCACTCCTCGCGCTCACGGGGCGTCCGGCGGGGGCAGCGGCAGGTCCCGGCCGAGCACGCCGAACGGCCGCTCGTCGCCGGGGAAGTGGAAGTGGCGCAGGACGTCGACGAAGCCGAACCGGCGGTACAGCCGCCAGGCCCGGGACTTCTCCTCGTCGGCCTCCGGGGTGGAGAGCAGCGTGGTGTCGCCCTCGGCCACGGCGAGCAGCGCGCGCAACTGGCGGGCGCCCAGGCCGTGCCCCTGCGCGGGCGGGCGAACGTGCAGCTCCACCACCTCGAACGGGTGGGTCAGCCAGCGCTGCCGGGCCTGCGCGTTCAGCGCCCGGTGCACCTGGTCGTGCCACCACTGCCCGGTGGCGCCCCGGTAGCCGTACCCGAAACCGGCCAGGTGTCCCTCGTTGGTCAGGCTGGCGACGGCGCGGAAGCCGGGGCGGCGTACGTGGGTGGCGATGTAGCCGCGGCGGGCCTCCAGCAGATCGGGCCGGTAGCCCATCGCCTCGCCGTAGACGGCCACCACGTCGTCCAGCCGCCGGACCAGGTCGTCCGGGGTCCACCGCACCAGCCTCATGAGCGCCCTCTCACCGTCTCCGGGCCGCCCTCGGCGGCCCAGCCGAGCACCGTACGGTCGCCGACCACGTCGCCCACCGCGAACCGCGCGAACAGCTCCTCCGCGTACCAGCCCTCGGTGGGGGTGCGGGTGATCGCGGCGCGGTGCTCCGGGGAACGGTACGCGAACGCGACGAGGTCCGCCGGGTCGCGCCACACGCTCACCGTGCCCTGCCAGCCCAGCGGCGCCTCGCCGACGCCGAACCGGGCGAGCAGGCCGGGCGAGGTGTGCAGCGCGCCGGCGACCGGTGGGATCGCGCGCCAGAACGTGGCCGCCCGCCGGGCCCGCAGCCGGGCCCGGGTCAGCGCCAGCACCGGCCCGGTGACCCGCCCGCCGGACGGCGTGCCGAACGGCTCCCGGCCGGACCATCGGCCGCGGCTGGTCAGCGGGCGCAGGTCCACCCGTACCGCGGCGCGGGCGATCCGGGCCCAGGAGCGGGCGACCGGGGAGGCGTCGAAGCCGGCCGCGTCGGCGGGGGAGTCCCAGACCACGAGCGCGGCCCACCGGGTCAGGTCGGCGTCGCCGGGGCCGAAGCCGGTGCCGGTCCCGGTGCCGAGCAGCTTGGCGAAGCGGACGCCGGGTAGCCGGCGCAGCCGGGCCGGGTGGGTGGCCATCCGGGTCAGCACACCGGGTACGGCCCGCCGGGGCACACGCCACACGTGCAGCGTGACGAGTTCGGGGTTCACGCCACCTCGGCCGGGGTGCCGGTGGTGATCCGCAGCAGTTCCGCGTACGTGGTGGGGAACACCGCCCGGGGCACGCCGCCGGCCGCCCACACCTCGTCGTACCCGGCCAGCGCGGTGTCCACGACGGTGCGCAGCGGCGCGGGGTGGCCGACCGGGGCGACGCCGCCGATCACCTGCCCGGTGTGCCGCTTGACGAACTCCGGGGTGGCCCGGCGCAGGTGGGTCACGCCCAGCGTGGCGGCCAGCCCCGCGGTGTCCACCCGGTGCGCGCCGGAGGTGAGCACCAGCAGCGGCGCGTCGTCCGCGTCGAAGATCAGCGAGTTGGCGATGGCGCCGGCGGCGACGCCGAGCGCCTCGGCCGCCGCGGCGGCGGTGTGCACCGCGTCGGGCAGCAGTCGGACCAGGCTGGCCTCGCCCGATCCGTTCCGCGCGCCCGCCTCGTCGAGCGCGCGCTGCACCGCCTGCACGTTCGGGTGTGGCTGCATCCCCCCATTCTTCCCCCACCCGCGCGCGGGCCCGCCGGGGGCCGTTGTCCTCCCGTGCGTCGCGGCGCGTCACACGTTGCGTTTTCGTCGGTGGGGAGGTGTACTGTCAGGGTAGTTAGAACGAGTGTTCGATTCGGCTCGCAGTTTGATTCGGTTCAACGGCAAGCGGCTCAGCTCCCCGGCTGGCCCGGCCTGATCCGAGCCGGTCGCGCACCCGTCGAACGCTCCGGAAGCGGTGTTTCGCGGCACCGGCTTCCGGGAGGTGCGGCACCGCGGGCCGCACCGGGTCTCGGACAGTCGCGAGTCCGGGCCCGTCAGGCAGGTCGTCGTCCGCCGCCCACGACCCCCGGGCGGCGGACGACGGACCCGCCGGCACGCCGGCCGGGTGTGGGTGTGGGGAAGCGTCCACATCCGGCCGGCCGCCACAAGGTGCGTCTTCCTCCGCACCGACCGCTCCGGGCGACCGGGCGACGTTCCCCGTCGCCCGAGCGCCCGCCCCGGCCACACGCGGAGGAGAGACCCATGCCGACCAGTCCGGCCCAGGCGCCCACGGTGCCCGCGCACGTGCTGCCGCACCGCACCCCCACCCAGTTGCTCGCGGTGGCCCGCGACGGGCTGGCCGAGGCCGCCCGCACCCGTCCCGACGGCCTCCGGTACGCCGCCGCCCACCTCGCGGCGCTGCGCGCCGCCGCCGCCGTGCTCGCCGCCCGCGCCCGCCCCGCGCCCACCCGCCGGAACCGGATCACCAGCGTCTGGGTGCTGCTCGCCACCGTCGCCCCCGAACTGGACGAGTGGGCCGCCTACTTCGCCGCCGGCGCGAGCAAGCGGGCCGCCGCCGAGGCCGGCATCCCCCGCGTGGTGACCGCCCGGGAGGCCGACGACCTGCTGCGCGCCGCCGAGGAGTTCGTGACGGTGGTGGAGACCGCGCTCGGACAGGCCCACCAGCCGGTGCTCGACGGCCTGCCCCGCCCGCTGCGGCGCGGCGTCTCCGACACCCCGCCCCGGCCCGGAGCAGCAGCCGCCTGATTCGTGGCGCCCGGCCACCACCGGCGGGACTCCGGGTGGCCGGGCGCCACGCCCCGGCACACGCGTGCCGCGCACGACACGATCCACAGCACCATCCACGGGTGAGGCCCGTGGCGAAACACGACGGGGGGTTGGTCCGATGGCGGGCCGCATGGTGGTCGGTTCCGCCGCCCTGGCCGACCTGGTCCGTCCGGCGAGCACGCCCGACCCGGCCGGCGGCCACCGGGTACTGCCCGTCCGGGCCGAGCTGACCGGGCTGCTGCCCAACCGCGGCCTGCGGCGTGGCAGCACCGTAGCGGTCGGCGCCGGCCGGCCCCGGCGCAGCGGCGCCACCTCGCTGATCCTCGCGCTGCTCGCCGAGGCGTCCCGGGCCGGCTCGTGGTGCGCGGTGGTCGGCGTACCCACCTTCGGGGCCGGCGCGGCGGCCGAGGCGGGCATCGCCCTGGACCGGCTGGCCCTGGTGCCCGACCCCGGGCCGGAGTGGCCCACAGTGGTCGCCGCGCTCATCGACGGGGTCGACGTGGTGGTCACCGCCGTGCCGGCCACCGTCTCCGCCTCGGTCGCGACCCGGCTGGCCGCCCGCGCCCGGCAGCGCGGAAGCGTGCTCGTCCCGTACGGCAGGTGGGACGGCGCGGACGTCACGCTCCAGGTGGTCCGGGGCGTCTGGCAGGGGCTCGGCCCCGGTCGCGGGCGGCTGCGCCGCCGCGAGGTGACCGTCTCGGCCCGGGGCCGGGGCGCGGCCGCCCGCCCCAAGGAGATCAAGGTGTGGTTGCCCGGCGACGAGCTGACCCGGGTGATCCCCCACTCGGTCGGGCTCGGCGCCCCGTCCGCCGCGCCGTTGCGCCGGCTGCACGTGGTCGCCCCACCCGCCCGCACGCTCGCCGCTGCCGGTCCGGCGTGAGCGGCGTACCGCAGCGGACGCTGCTGCTCTGGTGCCCGGACTGGCCGGTCCTCGCCGCCGAGATCGTCGACGGGGTGCCCGCCACCGACCCGGTCGTGGTGCTGCACGCCAACCGGGTGATCGCCTGCTCCGAGCGGGCCCGCGCCGAGGGGATCCGGCGCGGGCTGCGCCGCCGCGAGGCGCAGGGGCGCTGCCCGCACCTCACAGTGGTCGACCACGACCCCGCCCGGGACGTGCGCGCGTTCGAGCCGGTGGTGGCCGCCGTGGAGGAGGTGGTCGCCGGCGTCGAGGTGATCCGGCCCGGCGTCTGCGCCACGGCGGCCCGGGGGCCGAGCCGCTACCTCGGCGGCGAGGAGGCGGCGGCCGAGCGGATCGTGGAGCACGTCGCGCAGAGTTGCGCGGTGGAGAGCCAGGCCGGCATCGCCGACGGGGTGTTCGCGGCCGGGCTGGCCGCCCGGGAGGGGCGGATCGTGCCCCCCGGCGGCACCCGCGAGTTCCTGGCCGGCCGCCCGGTCGAGGCGCTCGGCCGGCCCGCCCTGGCCGACCTGCTGCGCCGGCTCGGCGTACGCACGCTCGGCGACTTCGCGGCGCTGCCGGCCGGGGACGTGCTGGCCCGGTTCGGCTTCGACGGGGCGCTGGCGCACCGGCTCGCCGCCGGCCGGGACGACCGTCCGCTGGCGGTCCGGCAGCCGCCCGCCGACCTGACCGTCACCGCCGACCACGACGAGCCGATCGACCGGGTCGACGCGGCCGCGTTCGCCGCCCGCACGCTCGCCGAGCGGCTGCACGAGCGGCTGGCCGGCTACGGGCTGGCCTGCACCCGCCTCGGCATCGAGGCGGTCACCGCGCACGGCCAGGAACTGCACCGGGTCTGGCGGCACGATGGCCTGCTCACCGCCGCGGCCATCGCCGACCGGGTCCGCTGGCAGCTCGACGGCTGGCTCTCCGGCAGCAACGGCCGGGGCGGGACGCGTCCGGTCCGGCCCACCGCCGGGATCGTCCGCTTGCGGCTGGTGCCCGACGGGGTGCTCGCCCAGGCGGGCCTGCAACCCGGGCTGTGGGGGGAGACCGGAGAGGAGCGGGAGCGGGCGCACCGCGCGCTGAACCGGGTGCAGGGCATCCTCGGCCCCGAGGCGGTGGTCACCGCCGTGCTCGGCGGCGGACGTTCCCCGGCCGACCAGGTGCGCCTGGTCCCGTGGGGCGACGAGCGGGTGCCCGCGCGCCCCGGTCCGCCACCCCTGCCGCCCGCCGCACCGCCACCGGCACCGGCGTCCCCGGCCGTCGTACCCGCTGGGGGTGGTGCGGGGCGGCGGACCGGGCGGGGCCGGGCGGTGGCCGCGCCGCCGTGGCCGGGCCGGATCCCGCCACCGTCACCGGCCGTGGTGCTGCCCGCCCCGTTGCCGGCCGACGTGCGCGACGCGGCCGGGGAGCCGGTCGTGGTGAGCGCGCGGCTGGCGGTCAGCGCGGCGCCGGCCCGGTTGACGGTCGGTGACGGGCGCCCGGCCGAGATCACCGGCTGGGCCGGGCCGTGGCCGGTGGACGAGCGCTGGTGGGCGCCGGCCGAGGCGTGCCGCCGGGCCCGGTTCCAGGTGTGCCTGGCCGACGGCGCCGCGCTGCTGCTCGCGGTCGAGGGCGGGCAGTGGCTGGTGGAGGCGATCTATGACTGAGCGCCGGGGGAGCGCGGGATGAGCTTCCACAACCCGAAGATGCCGTGGTCGAAGCTGGAGCAGGTGCTCTCCGGGCGGGCCAAGGGCGAGCGGCACCTGCACGTGGTCGACCCGCTCGCGGTCGACGCCGACGGCGGCGACTCACCGGCGTGGAGCCGCAAGCGCCAGGAATACCGGTCGCCGGAGCTGGTCCGCCCGGACGACGTCGTGCCCTACGCGGAGCTGCACGCGCACTCCAACTTCAGCTTCCTCGACGGGGCCAGCCACCCGGAGGAGCTGGCCGAGGAGGCGGCCCGGCTCGGGCTGACCGCGCTCGCCGTCACCGACCACGACGGCTTCTACGGCGTGGTGCGCTTCGCCGAGGCGGCCCGCGCGCTGCGGCTGCCGACGATCTTCGGCGCGGAACTGTCCCTCGGGCTGCCCGGCCCGCAGAACGGCGAACCCGACCCGCTCGGCCGGCACCTGCTGGTGCTCGCGCACGGCCACGAGGGGTACGCGCGTCTGGCCGCCACCATCTCCCGGGCCCAGCTGCGCGGCGGGGAGAAGGGCCGCCCGGTCTACGGCGAGCTGGAGGAGATCGCCGCCGAGCTGCGCGACCACGTGCTGGTGCTCACCGGCTGCCGCAAGGGGCACGTGCCCGCGGCGCTGCTCACCGAGGGCGTCGACGCAGCGGCCCGGGAGCTGGACCGGCTCACCGCGTTGTTCGGCGCGGAGACGGTGGCGGTGGAGCTGACCGACCACGGCCACCCGGTCGACGCCGACCGCAACGACGCGCTCGCCGAGCTGGCCGCCACGGCCGGGCTGCCCACGGTCGCCACGAACAATGTGCACTACGCCACCCCGGGCCGGCGTCGGCTGGCCACCACCGTGGCAGCGGTCCGGGCCCGGCGCAGCCTCGACGAGATCGACGGCTGGCTGCCCGCCGCGGCCACCGCCCACCTGCGCAGCGGCGCGGAGATGGCGGCGCGGTTCGCCGCGTACCCGGGCGCGGTGGCGCGGGCCGCCGAGTACGGCGCGGAACTCGCCTTCGACCTTCAGCTCGTGGCGCCGAGGCTGCCGGCGTACCCGGTGCCGCCCGGGCACACCGAGATGAGCTGGCTGCGCCGGCTGACCATGGACGGCGCCCGCGAGCGCTACGGGCCGCCCGAGGCGCACCCGGAGGCGTACGCGCAACTGGAACACGAGCTGCGGATGATCTCCGACCTCGGTTTCCCCGGCTACTTCCTGGTGGTCTACGACATCGTCGCGTTCTGCCGCGCGCAGGACATCTACTGCCAGGGCCGGGGATCGGCGGCCAACTCGGCGGTCTGCTACGCGCTGCGCATCACCAACGTGGACGCGGTCCGGCACCGGCTGCTGTTCGAGCGGTTCCTCGCCCCGGAACGCGACGGCCCGCCCGACATCGACGTGGACATCGAGTCCGACCGCCGGGAGGAGGTGATCCAGCACGTCTACGCCCGCTACGGCCGGGAGCACACCGCCCAGGTCGCCAACGTCATCTCGTACCGGCCCCGGTCGGCGGTGCGGGACGTGGCGAAGGCGTTCGGTTTCTCGCCCGGCCAGCAGGACGCCTGGAGCAAGCAGATCGACAGGTGGGGCTCGGTCGCGGCGGTCGACGTGGCGGACATCCCGGAGCAGGTGGTCGCGTACGCGAACGAACTCCAGACGTTCCCCCGGCACCTGGGCATCCACTCCGGCGGCATGGTGATCTGCGACCGGCCGGTGATCGAGGTGTGCCCGGTGGAGTGGGGCCGGATGCCCGGGCGCAGCGTGCTCCAGTGGGACAAGGACGACTGCGCCGCCGTCGGCCTGGTCAAGTTCGACCTGCTCGGCCTCGGCATGCTGTCGGCGCTGCACTACGGCTACGACCTGATCGGGTCCCGCCTCGACCTGGGCGACATGGACCTGGACGACCCCGAGGTCTACGACATGCTCTGCCGGGCCGACTCGGTGGGCGTGTTCCAGGTGGAGAGCCGCGCCCAGATGGCCACTCTGCCCCGGCTCAAGCCGCGCGAGTTCTACGACCTGGTGGTGGAGGTGGCGCTGATCCGGCCCGGCCCGATCCAGGGCGGCTCGGTGCACCCGTACATCCGGCGCAAGAACGGCCAGGAGCCGGTCACGTACGCGCACCCGCTGATGCGCAACGCGCTGGAGAAGACGCTGGGCGTGCCGCTGTTCCAGGAGCAGCTCATGCAGCTCGCCATCGACCTGGCCGGGTTCGACGCGGCCGGCGCCGACCAGTTGCGCCGGGCCATGGGGGCGAAGCGCTCGGTGGAGCGGATGGCGCAGATCGCCGACCGGCTCTACGCCGGGATGGCCGAGCGGGGCATCAGCGGCGAGCTGGCCGACGACGTCTACCGCAAGCTCACCGCGTTCGCCAGCTACGGCTTCCCGGAGAGCCACGCGATGAGCTTCGCCTATCTGGTGTACGCCAGCTCGTGGCTCAAGCGCTACCACCCGGGCCCGTTCCTGGCCGCGCTGCTGAACGCCCAGCCGATGGGCTTCTACTCGCCGCAGACGCTCGCCGACGACGCCCGCCGGCACGGCGTCGAGGTGCGCCGGCCGGACATCAACGCCAGCGGCGCCAAGGCGGTGCTGGAATCCACGGCGGAAACCAGGTGGGGCAGCGTGCCCGGAGAGCCGCCGCACGCCTGGGGACTGGGCGGCCCGGCGGTACGGCTCGGGCTGGGCAGCGTCCGTACCCTCGGCGAGGACGTGGCCGAGCGGATCGAGGCGGAGCGGGCGGCGCACGGGCCGTACCGGGACATGCCGGACCTGGCCCGCCGCGTCGGTCTCACCGCCGCGCAGCTGGAGGCCCTGGCCACCGCCGATGCCTTCGCCTGTTTCGGGCTGACCCGGCGGCAGGCCCTCTGGGCCGCCGGCGCGGCGGCCCAGGACCGGCCCGGCCGGCTGCCCGGCACGGTGACCGGCGCGGACCCGCCCACCCTGCCCGGCATGGCCGCGGTGGACCGCCTGGTCGCCGACGTCTGGGCCACCGGCCTGTCCCCGGAGAGCCACCCGGCGCGGTTCATCAGGGATCGCCTCGACGCGCTGGGCGCGGTGCCGATCGCCCGGCTCGGCCAGGTGCCGCCCGGGCAGCGGATCCGGGTCGGCGGGATCGTCACCCACCGGCAGCGCCCGGCGACCGCCGGCGGCGTCACGTTCCTCAACCTGGAGGACGAGACCGGGATGCTGAATGTCACTTGCTCCCCGGGGCTGTGGCAGAGATACCGTCGAATCGCCCGTACCAGCGGAGCACTCGTGGTGCGGGGCCGGCTGCAGCGGCACGAGGGCGTCACGAACCTCACCGCGGACCGGCTGGACTCGATCGAGCCCCCCGTCACACCGGCATCCAGGGATTTCCGTTGATGGAGTGATCCACATTACGGTTTCTCCGAGCCGGAGACGGGAGACTCCCGACGCGGGTGGGCAGAGTGGCCCACCCGAGGTATGGGGGATGAACCGATGACCTTTCACCGCACGAACGCCAGTGGCGTAGCCAATGCCCGGCGGACCCGCCTCGGTGCCGACTGGGCGCCCACCCACGAGGCCGAGCCGCGGGAATACCAGGTGACCGATGGCCCGGTGGCAAACAACCAGCGCTCCCGCGCCGAGGACGACCCCGCCGGAGGCGGCGAGTCCTGAACCCGGGCCGGGGGGTGACTAGGCTCGGCGCGTGGAGCAGATCCGAACCCTCACCCCCCGCACCGCCGTCATCTGGTCGGTGCTCCGGGCCGAGCTGGACCGGCGGGCCGGCGAACGACTCTCCGTGCTCGACGTCGGCGGCGGGACCGGCGGCTTCGCCGTCCCGCTCGCCGAGGCCGGTCACCAGGTCACGGTGGTCGACGCCAGCCCCGACGCGCTCGCCGCGCTGACCCGCCGGGCCGCCGAGGCCGGGGTCGCCGATCGGGTACGCGCGACGCAGGGCGACGCCGACGCCCTCACCGGACTCGTCGAACCGGCCACCGTCGACCTGGTGCTCTGCCACTCCGTCCTCGAGGTGGTCGACGAGCCGGAACCGGTGATGTCCGCGTTGGTCGCCGCGTTGCGTCCGGGTGGCGCGGCGAGCGTGCTCGTCGCCGGCCGGGCCGCCGCCGTGCTCGGCCGGGCGATGAACGGGCAACTGGACGCCGCCGCCGCGCTCGCCGCCGACCCGAACGGCACCACCGGCGGCCGGGACACGCTGCGCCGCCGCTACGACGCCGCCGACGCGAGCGCCCTGCTCACCGCCGCCGGCCTCGTCGTGGAGGAGATCCACGGGGTACGGGTGCTCGCCGACCTGCTGCCGGCCGCGGTGGCCGACGGACAGCAGGCCGCCCTGGTGGAGCTGGAGCGCGCCCTGGCCGCCCGGTCCCCGTACCGCGACCTCGCCGCCCAGCTGCACCTGTTCGCCCGCCGCCCGGCATGACCGGTCCGGCTCCCGATCCGGCGCCCGTCCCGGATCCCGGCCCGCTGGACCGGGTGGCGCCGCGCTACGACGGCGGCGCCCTGACCGACGTGCTGCCCAGCGCGCTGGCGCTGCTCGGCGTACCGGGCGCGGCCGACCGGCTCGGCCTGGCCCCGGGCCTGACCGGGGTACGCCGGATCGCGGTGCTGCTCGTCGACGGCCTCGGCTGGTACCAGATCCCCGTCGCCGCCCCGTACGCCCCGACGCTCGCCGGCCTGGCCGCCACCGTCGGCCGGCCGATCACCACCGGCTTCCCGTCCACCACGCCGACCAGCCTGGTCAGCCTCGGCACCGGCACCCCGTCCGGCGCACACGGCGTACTCGGCTTCACGGTCCGGGTGCCCGGCACCGACCGGGTGCTCAACCACGTCGACTGGGCCGGCGACCCGGACCCGGCGAGCTGGCAGCCGGTGCCCACCTGGTACCAGCGAGCCCGCGCCGCCGGGGTCGCTGTCACAGTCGTCAGCCGCCCCGAGTTCGCCGGCAGCGGCCTGACGCTCGCCGCCAACCGGGGCGGCGACTACCGGGGCGCGGCGGGCGTCGACGCGCTCGCCGCCCGGATGCTGGCGGCGCTGGCCGCCGGGGACGGGCCCACGCTCGTCTCCGGCTACCACCCCGACCTGGACCGGCACGGGCACCTCAGCGGCGTTGACTCCGCGCCCTGGCGGACCGCCGCAGCCGACGTGGACGCACTGCTGGCCCGGCTCGTCGACGGGCTGCCGCCGGACGCCGCGCTGCTGGTCACCGCCGACCACGGCCAGCTCGACGTGCCCGCCGGGCACCGGATCGACCTGGACACCGACCCCCGGCTGCGGGCCGGGGTACGGGTGGTCGCCGGTGAGCCCCGGGTCCGCTACCTGCACGTCGAGCCGGGCGCCGAGGCCGACGTGACGGCCGCCTGGACCGAGGTGCTGGGCCCGGCCGCGCAGGTGCTGACCCGGGCCGAGGCGGTGGCGACCGGCTGGTTCGGGCCGGTGCCCGAGGCGCACCTGACCCGGATCGGCGACGTGGTGGTGGTCTGCCGGGACACGTACGCGGTGGTCGCCACCCGCTCCGAACCGCCGATGGCGTCGCGGCTGGTGGCGTACCACGGCGCGGACACCGCCGCCGAGATGACCGTCCCGCTGCTGGTGGTCCGCGGCTGAGCCCGGTTCGTCCGGGCCGGCGGGCGGTGGGTTGTCGGACCGGCGGGCTAGCCTGCTGGCATGGGCCGCAGCCAGTCGTTGCCCCGAGGCGGTGATCCGCGCTTCGGGCCGGACGCCGACGACACCGGCTGCACCGTCCTGCACGTCGACATGGACGCGTTCTACGCCTCGGTGGAGGTGCGCCGCCGCCCCGAGCTGCGCAACCGGCCGGTGGTGGTGGGCGGCGTCGGGCCGCGCGGCGTGGTCAGCTCCGCCAGCTACGAGGCCCGGCGATACGGCGTCCGCAGCGCGATGCCCACCGCCCGCGCCCGGGCGCTCTGCCCCGGCGCGGTCTACCTCCCGCCCGACTTCGCCGCCTACACCGAGGCCTCGCGGGCGGTCATGCAGATCTTCCGGGACGTCACCCCGCTGGTCGAGCCGCTGTCGCTGGACGAGGCGTTCCTCGACGTGGCGGGCGCCCGCCGACTGTTCGGCCGGCCCGCCGACATCGCCGCGCTGATCCGCCGCCGGGTCGCCGAGGAACAGCGACTGACCTGCTCGGTGGGGGTGGGGCCGAGCAAGTTCGTGGCCAAACTCGGTTCCACCCGGGCAAAACCCGACGGCCTGCTCGTGGTCCCGGCCGCCCGGGTGCTGGACTTCCTGCACCCGCTGCCGGTGTCCGCCCTGTGGGGCGTGGGGGAGCGCTCCGCGGACGCGCTGCGCCGCCTCGGCCTGCGCACCGTACGCGACCTGGCCGAGGCGCCGTCCGGCCTGCTGCGTCGAGCAGTGGGCGAGGCGTCCGCCACCCAACTGCACGAGCTGGCCCGGGGGCGTGACCCGCGCGCTGTCACGCCCGAGCAGGTGGAGAAGTCGATCGGCGCCGAGGTCACGTTCGACACCGACGTGAGCGACCCGGTCGAGATCCGGCGCTCCCTGCTCGCGCTCGCCGACAAGGCCGGCGCTCGCCTGCGCGCGGCCGGACAGGTCGGGCGCACCGTGTCGCTCAAGGTCCGCTTCGCCGACTTCCGGACGATCAGCCGCTCCCGCACCCTCGCCGTGCCCACCGACACCGCCCGGGAGATGTTCGACACGGCCTGGGCGCTGTGGACCGCGCTCGCCCCCGGCGAGCCGATTCGGCTGGTCGGTGTCCGGATGGAAGGTCTCGCCCCCGCCGGGGAGACGCCGCAGCAGCTCACCCTGGGCGCGCCGGAGCGCGGCTGGCGTGAGGCGGAGGCGGCGGCCGACGCGGCGGCCGCCCGATTCGGGCGGTCCGTCATAGGTCCGGCCAGTCTTCTCGGCCGTCGTGATACACGACAAGTCGAAAAACCGGCCCGGCCGTAGGTCGTCCCGCTTTCCGACGCGCGGGGGCCCTCGTAGACTTGCGGGTAAGCAGCCGGATGGCTGCCACGGTCTGTCGGCCCGCCCGGGCCGACCAACGTGACCGGGGAGGAGTGCCGTGCCGCTCTCGGAGCACGAGCAGCGGCTGTTCGAGCAGATCGAGCGGTCGCTTGCCGAGGACCCCAAATTCGCCTCGGCCGTGCGCGCCAGCGACCCGCGTTTCCACGCGCGGCGTCGCGTGCTCGTCGCTGCCGGCCTGGTCGTCGCTGGTCTGGCCCTGTTGATCTACGGTGCCGTGATCAAGATTCCCGTGGTGGCAGTGGCGGGTTTCGTCGTCATGCTGGCCTCGTTGATCTTCGCGGCGCAGTCGCACCGCAGATCTCAGTCGCCCGACCTGCACGTGGTCGGCGGCACAACGAGCCGGCGTCGTTCCCGTGGCCGCAGTGGCGGTGGCCGCCGGGGCTCCTTCCTCGACCGGATGGAGGACCGCTGGCGGCAGCGCCCGGAGGGCCACCGCTGACCACGTCCCGCCCCTGATCTCAGGGGGGCGGGAGACCGGCGGCACTCATCGCAGGCGCCGCCGGGGCGACCTGCTGCCGGTCGCCGTGGCGCACGCGGCTGAGGGCGCTCTCTCGGCCATGCCCGCTCCCGGCCCGTTCGCGGGGGTGAGCCGTCCCGCCGGTCGGCGTGCGCCGCCGCGTCCCCCTCTGCACCTGTTGTGCCTGGGCCGCGCGCGCCAGAGCTGACGCTGCTGCTGGTTAGGCCCGCCATCGGGCTGCTTCCCGCTCGCCCTCCGGGGGCGGGCCGGATGTGGACACAAACTCCTTGACCACCGCTGTGACGCACGGGCGGGGCGGACGGGGGAGCGGGCGGGGAGAGGACGGGGTCAGCGGGCGGCGCGGCCGGCCAACAGGCGGCGAGGGCTCCAGCGCGTCAGGTGCTGCCGGACCTGGCCGCTCGTGGTCACCACCCTTGCCGACCATTCGGCCAGGCCGGTACGCCAGCGCAGCAGCACCGACGGGGGCAGCAGCGCCGCCATCAGCCGGGTACGGCGGTCCGCGCCGGCCGCCAGCGCGCCCCGCACCGTACGCAGCGCCGGCTGCAGGTCCGCGTCGGTCAACGGGTCGCGGGCGTACCGGGCTCGCTCCTCGGCGCGGCCGAGCAGGCGTACCCCGGTCGCGGCGTCTCCGCCTTCGGTGAGCGCCTCCCGGGCCAGCCGCTCGGCGGTCGCCCGCGGGGTCTCCGTGCGGTCCACCCGGACCTGGAAGTCGACGAGCGTGTCGAGCAACTCGTCCCAGGCGGCATGCGCGTCGGCGCGGGCCGCTTCGGCGTCCACGCCGACGGCCACCTCCCGCGTCTCGCCGCGCTGGCCCGGCACCGGCAGCGCGGTGGCCGCGGGCGTGGCCGTCCGGACGCGCCGGCGGCGCAGGGCGGAACGGCGCAGGGCCGGTACGGCGAGCAGCGCCAGCAACGCCAGCAGACCGCCGGCCAGCCACCACGGCCAGACCGGGCTCTCCTCGGCCGGGCCGCCCTGGTTCAGGGTCAGGCCCTGGTCGGTCTCCTTGTCCAGCCGGTCCGCCTCGTTCGGTCCGGCCGACGGGCCAGCCGCGTCGGGAGCGGCGGTGCTGCCGGCCGAGGGGGTGACCTCCTCGGGGGCGTCGATGTCCGGCGCCCAGGCCGAGCGGACCGAGCCGGCCACCGCTGCCGCCGGGGTGGCGTCGAACGGCACCCAGCCGATCCCGCCGAAGTAGACCTCGCTCCAGGCGTGCAGGTTCTGGTTGGTCAGCACGTAGGTGCCGCCGTCTGCCCTGCTGCCGTTCGTGAACCCGACCGCCACCCGGGCGGGGATGCCGGCGGCCCGGACCAGCCAGGCCATCGCCGCGGCGTACTGCTGGCAGTAGCCGACCTTGGTGGCGAGGAAGTCGGTGATGTCCTCCCCGCTGCTGCCGTTGCGGGTGGACAGCGAGTAGGTGAAGCCGTTCTCCACCGAGAAGTAGTCGTAGATCGCCCGGACCTTGTCGTAGTCGTTCGGCTTGCCCTTCACCAACTGCGCGACCAGTTCCTCGACGGCCGGGACCGACGGCCGCTCGGTCTGCTGCCGCATCACCGGGCTGTCCGAGGGAAGCGACGGGGCCGCGCGCAGCGCCGTGGGGCTGAACGTGGACCGGACGTAGTCGAACGAGTAGCTCTTGCCGCGGGCGTTGTCCCGGTTGGAGAAGACGACCTGCTGGTTCGGGTCGTACAGCCAGTTGCCGTTGAGGTCGTCGGTGTCGACCGGCTCGGCGTAGACCGGCAGCAACGGCATGTTGAGGTTCTTCGTCACCTCGACCGTGGCGCGGTAGCGCCGCTGCTCCACGCCGCGCGTGGCGCGTTCCCCCGGGTCGGGCAGCGGGCGGCTGATCGGCCGCCCGGTAGGCACGCGTGCCTGGAAGCCGCTCGGCCGCAGGTCGTCCACCACGCCCAGGCGCAGGTAGAACGGGGTCGTCTCGTCGGTGCTGACCTTGACCAGCTCGACTTCCTGACTCTGGTTGAGCTGGCCGCTGAGCGCCGCGAACAGGTCGACCCGGCCCGAGGTGCCGCCCTGGCCCGGCCGCCCGCTGCCGTCGCCGGGCCCGTTGCCGACGTTGTTCATCAGCCCGCCGGTCATCCCGGGCACGGCCAGCGGCAGCGCCACCGCCACGATCACGCCGACCACTGCGAGCCGTCGTCCCGCCGCGGCCAGCGGGGACGCCTCCCAGACGTCCACGTCGCGCCCCTCACCGGTGAACCGGCGGCCGAACCGGCGTACCCGGTCGACGTTGTCGGTGACCAGCAGCCAGAGGTAACCGGCGGCGCCGAGCACGAACGGGGTGGCCGGGACGCTGTCCACGTACACCGCGACCGGCACCGAGTAGATGGCGAGCATCGGCAGCCCGGCCAGCGCGGGCCGGCGCAACCCGACCGCGAGCACGTCCACCACCACGGCCACCGCGCCGATGCCGAGCACCGCGAGGAACAGCAGCGAGTCGACGTCCGGCACCTCCACGCCGTACGAGCGCATGTCCTGCAACGAGGACTGGAGCAGGTCGCCGAAGTGGGTGAACGTGGCCGGGGTCGGCACGAAGGCGAGCAGTTCGGTGCCGCCGGGGAAGACCCACGTCAGGCCCAGGGTCAGCCCGGCCAGCATGGCCAGCACCTGCCCCCACAGCGGGAACCGGCCCAGGCGGCTCAACGCGGCCGAGCCGGCCACCACGGCGACCACGATGGCGGCCTGGATCAGCCAGGTCCAGCGTTCGAAGATCGCCGACAGCGGGGCCGCCGCCAGCAGCGTCGCCGCCGCGGCGACGAACCCGATGTTGCGGTGCGGGGTCACAGGGGCATCCTTCCGGTCATCGTCGTCCGCCGGCCACCGTCTCGGCCATGGCCGCCCGCAGTGCGAAACCCTGCGAGCCCCGCCCGGCCTGCGGCCACACCATCGGCAGCCGGGTGCCGTGCTCCACCCCGATGACCCGCCAGCCGCTCTGCAGCAGCGCGAGCGCGGCGGCGCCGTGTGCCCGCTCCGCCTCGGCCCGGGCGTTCGGTGGCAGGTTGAGCCAGGTGTTGCTGTCCAGCAGGAACGCCACGCAGGTGGCGCCGTTGCCGCGCAGCCCGGCCAGCAGCTCCGCCTCGGCGGCGCCGAGCGTGCCGAGCAACGCGATGATCAGACCGCCGTCGGCCCGCTGCCGGACCTGCTGCACCAGCGTGGTGATCTCACCGCGCCGGTCCAGGTGCACGTCGGCGAGATGGTCGAGCAGCAGTCCCTCGCCGCCGGCCTCGGTGGCCCCGACGTCGGCGCCGTTGCCGGTGACCAGCCGCAGCTTGTAGCCGGCCTCCCGCAGGTGCACGGTGATGCTGGCCGCGGCCGAGACCGCCCACTCGAAGCTGGCCGTCGGGCCCTCGCCCCGGTGCCCGCCGGCACGGGTGTCGAGCACCACGGTGGCGCGGCTCTCCCACGGCTGCTCCTCGCGGCGCACCATCAGCTCACCGGTGCGGGCGGTGGACTTCCAGTGCACCCGGCGCAGGTCGTCGCCCCTCCGGTACTCCCGGGTGGCGGCGTCGTCCTCGCCGTGCACGGCCACCGAGCGGGCCCGGCTGTCGCCACTGCCCGCGTACTCACCGGGGAGTCGCACCGACGGCAGCGGGGTGACCTGCGGGATCACCGTGAGGTGGTCGGTGCTGGGGAACGACCGGGTCAGTTCACACAGCCCGAACGGGTCGGTCAGCCGGATCACCAGCGGCCCGACCTCGTAGCGGCCCCGCACGTCCGCCCGGACCGTGTACGCCACGGAGCTGGCCTGGTGCGCGCCGAGCCGTTCCAGCACCACCCGGGGCCGGCTGCCCAGCGCGTACGGCAGGCGGTCCTCCAGCAGCAGCGTGCCGGTGGGCAGCCGGGACAGGTTCTGCAACCGCAGCACCACCCGGGAGCTGGCCCCGACCGGCACCCGGTGCGGCTCCAGCGACCGGTTGCAGGCCAGCTTGTACCGGCTGCGTCCGACGTACGCGGCGGCCAGCAGGGGCAGCACGGCGAGCAGGACCGCCACCCGGAGCAGGTCCTTCTCGCCGAGGATGCCGGCGGAGATCGCGGCGGCCACCGCGGCCGCCAGGAACGAGCGGCCGCGGGTGGTCAGCCCACGCAGGCCGTCGCGCACGTCACGGCCTCCGCGGCTCGTACGGCCCGCGGCCGTTGTTGCCGCCGCCGGGCCGGGTGTCGTACGGCGAGCGCTGCCGGTCGTGCGGGAGCGTCAGGCGGTGCACCAGCTCGGAGACGATCGCGTCGGTGGTGCGCCGGGCCAGTTGCGCGTCGGCGGTGGGGATGATCCGGTGCGCCAGCACCGGCACCGCGAGGACCTGGAGGTCGTCCGGCAGGACGTAGTCGCGGCCCTCCAGGGCGGCCACCGCGCGGGCGGTGCGCAGCAACTGGAGCGTGGCGCGCGGGGACGCGCCCAGGCGCAGGTCGGGCGCCTCCCGGGTGGCGGTGACCAGGTCGATCGCGTACTGCTTGACGGCGTCGGCGACGTGCACCTGCCGGACGTGGCCGATCAGCCGGCGGACGGTGGCCGCGTCGGAGACCGGCCGCAGCCCCGGCAGCGGGTCGGTGGCGGCGTGCCCGTCGAGCATCGCCAGCTCGGCCCGCGGGTCCGGGTAGCCCATGGCGATCCGGGCGGTGAACCGGTCCCGCTGCGCCTCGGGCAGCGGGTAGGTCCCCTCCATCTCGATCGGGTTCTGCGTCGCGATCACCATGAACGGCGTCTGCAACTGGTAGGTGACCCCGTCGACTGTGACCTGCCGCTCCTCCATGCACTCCAGCAGCGCCGACTGGGTCTTCGGGGAGGCCCGGTTGATCTCGTCGCCGACGACCAGGTTGGCGAAGACCGCGCCGGGGCGGAACTCGAAGTCGTGCGTCTCCTGGTTGTAGACGCTGACGCCGGTGACGTCGCTGGGAAGCAGGTCGGGGGTGAACTGGATCCGCCGGACCGAGCAGTCGATGGACCGGGCCATCGCCTTGGCGAGCTTGGTCTTGCCGACGCCGGGCACGTCCTCGATGAGCAGGTGACCCTCGGCCAGCAGCACCGCCAGGGCGAGCCGGACGGTGGCGGTCTTGCCCTCGATGACCTGCTCGATGTTGGCCACGATGGCCTCGCTGGCGGCGCGGAACTCGTCGTGCGGCAGCAGACCGCCCACCTCGTCCCAGGTCTGTTGTGTCACGGGCCTCCTCCTCGTCGCCTGGACGGCAGCTCTTTATAGAGCACCTGGACCCGCCGTTGGGTTCGCGACGCCGAGCCTCGTCTGCCGCAGTAATCTCACTGGCCTCTCAGGCTAACCATGTTTGTCGTTATCGCCGACTCCCGCAGGTGGTCGGTCGGTTACGCCCGGAATATTCGCCAGACCGGGGGACCGGACGACCGGCCGGAACGGGCGCGCCGACGCCGAGGGGGGCGAGGTACACTGCGTGCATGGCCGGGTTCTTCCTGCTTCTTACCGAGCCGTGTTGATGCGCTGAAAACGCGCGACAGCACGGCCGCCCCTCCTGCGCGAGGGGCTTTTTTGTGCCCGCAGCAGACCGCCCACATATTTCGTATCGATCCGCGCCGAGGAGACGCCATGAGTGAGGCAGCCGCACCGGCGACCGACATCCCCCCGTTCCGGTACACCGCCGCCCTGGCCGACGAGATCGAGCACCGCTGGCAGGACACCTGGGAGCGGGACGGCACCTTCCACGCGCCGAACCCGACCGGGCCGCTGGCCGACCCGGGTCACCCGCGCGCCGACGCCGAGAAGCTGTACGTGCTGGACATGTTCCCGTACCCGTCCGGCGCGGGCCTGCACGTCGGGCACCCGCTGGGCTACATCGGCACCGACTGCTACGCCCGCTACCAGCGGATGGCCGGGCGCAACGTGCTGCACGCGATGGGCTTCGACGCGTTCGGCCTGCCCGCCGAGCAGTACGCGGTGCAGACCGGCACCCACCCCCGGACCACCACGGTGGCCAACGTCGAGCGGTACCGGGAGCAGCTGCGCCGGCTGGGCCTGGGCCACGACGAGCGGCGCTCGGTGGCGACCATCGACACCGACTTCTACCGCTGGACCCAGTGGATCTTCCTGCAGGTCTTCAACTCCTGGTACGACGCCGAGGCCAGGAAGGCCCGCCCGATCGCCGAGCTGATCGCCGAGTTCGAGGGCGGCACCCGTGCCACCCCCGACGGGCGTCAGTGGGCCGAGCTGACAGTGGGGGAGCGGCGGCGGATCGTCGACGACCACCGCCTGGCGTACGTCTCGGAGGCGCCGGTGAACTGGTGCCCGGGGCTGGGCACCGTGCTGGCGAACGAGGAGGTCACCGCCGACGGCCGCTCCGAGCGCGGCAACTTCCCGGTCTTCAAGCGCAATCTGAAGCAGTGGATGATGCGGATCACCGCGTACGGGGACCGGCTGCTGGAGGACCTGGACACACTGGACTGGCCCGAGCCGATCAAGCTGCAGCAGCGCAACTGGATCGGCCGGTCGACCGGCGCGCACATCGACTTCCCGACCGGCGCGGCCCCGGTGCGGGTGTTCACGACCCGGCCGGACACCGTCTTCGGCGCCACCTACATGGTGCTGGCGCCCGAGCACGAGCTGGTCGACGTGCTGACGCCGGCCGCCTGGCCGGAGGGCACCCGGGACGCCTGGACCGGTGGGCACGCCGGCCCGCGCGAGGCCGTCGAGGCGTACCGGAAGGCCGCCGCGGCCAAGACGGACGTGGAGCGGCAGGCGGACAGCAAGGAGAAGACCGGCGTCTTCGTCGGCGCCTACGCCATCAACCCGGCGACCGGTGGGCAGATCCCGATCTTCATCGCCGACTACGTGCTGGCCGGGTACGGCACCGGCGCGATCATGGCAGTGCCCGCCCAGGACGAGCGGGACTGGGACTTCGCCGAGGTCTTCGAGCTGCCGATCGTGCGGACCGTGCAGCCGCCGGAGGGCTTCGACGGCAAGGCGTACACCGGGGACGGCCCGGCCGTCAACAGCGCCGCGCCGGAGCGCGGCATCGACCTGGACGGCCTGGGCGTGGCCGACGCCAAGGCGCGCATCATCGGGTGGCTGGAGGCGAACGGGCACGGGGCCGGCGCGGTCACCTGGCGGCTGCGCGACTGGCTGTTCTCCCGGCAGCGCTACTGGGGCGAGCCGTTCCCGATCGTGTACGACTCCACCGGCGCGCCGATCGCGCTGCCCGAGTCGATGCTGCCGGTCGAGCTGCCCGAGGTGGAGGACTTCTCGCCGAAGACGTTCGACCCGGAGGACGCCGGCAGCAACCCGGAGACCCCGCTGTCGCGGCGGCGCGACTGGGTGGAGGTGGAGCTGGACCTGGGTGACGGGCCCAAGCGCTACACCCGGGAGACCAACGTGATGCCGCAGTGGGCCGGCTCCTGCTGGTACGAGCTGCGTTACCTGGACCCGACCAACTCGCAACGCTTCGCCGACCCGGAGAACGAGGCGTACTGGATGGGGCCGCGCGGCGCGGGCGACTGCGGGGGCACCGACCTGTACGTCGGCGGCGCCGAGCACGCCGTGCTGCACCTGCTGTACGCCCGGTTCTGGCACAAGGTGCTGTACGACCTGGGCCACGTCTCGTCGTTCGAGCCGTTCCGCCGGCTGTTCAACCAGGGCATGATCCAGGCGTACGCGTTCGTCGACCCGCGCGGCGCCTACGTGCCCGCCGAGGAGGTCGTCGAGGTCGACGGCCGCTGGTTCCACGGCGAGACCGAGGTCCGGCGCGAGTACGGCAAGATGGGCAAGTCGCTGAAGAACGTGGTCACCCCGGACGACATGTGTGCGGCGTACGGGGCGGACACGTTCCGGGTGTACGAGATGTCGATGGGCCCGCTGGAGGTGTCCCGCCCGTGGGAGACCCGGGCGGTGGTCGGCTCGTACCGCTTCCTGCAGCGCGTCTGGCGCACCGTCGTCGACGAGCAGACCGGTGAGCTGCGGGTCACCGACGAGCCGGCCGACGACGCGACCCGGCGGCTGCTGCACAAGGCGATCGACGGGGTCCGCGCCGACATGGACGGGATCCGGTTCAACACCGCCATCGCCAAGCTGATCGAGCTGACGAACGGCCTGACCCGGCTGGCGCGTACCCCGCGTGAGGTGGCCGAGCCGCTGGTGCTGATGGTCGCGCCGTTCGCCCCGCACATGGCCGAGGAGCTGTGGCACAAGCTGGGCCACGAGGACTCGCTGGCGTACGCGGACTTCCCGGTCGCCGACCCGGCCCTGCTGGTGGCCGAGTCGGTCACGTACCCGGTGCAGGTCAACGGCAAGGTCCGCGGCCGGGTCGAGGTGCCGGCCGACGCGACCGAGGAGACCGTGCGCGCGGCGGCGCTGGAGGCGGTGGCCGGCGCGCTGGCCGGCAAGGAGCCGCGCAAGGTGATCGTGGTGAAGGGGCGGATGGTCTCCGTCGTCGCCTGAGACCGCGGCGTGGGCGTGCCGATCCGGGTGCGCCCCCGCCGGGTCGCCGGCCGGCTCAGCCCTGGTCGAGGCGGCGGCGCCGTTCCGCCCGCCACCAGCGGTGGATGAGCAGCGCGCTGGCGATCAGGCCGAGGCTGGCCGGCGCGGCCGCGTACCAGTTGATCGAACCGGGACTGGTGGCGGCCGCGCCGATCGCCGCGTAGCCGATCGCGGTCGGGGCGGAGGCGATCACGCTGCCGGCCAGGAACGGCAGCACCCGGGCGGCGGTGGTGCCGTAGCCGTAGCTGACCAGACCGAACCCGGCGATCGGCAGCAGCCGCACGGTGACCACGCCGACGACGCTCTGCCGGGCGAACCAGCCGTCGAGGCGGGCCAGCCGGCCGCGTACCCGCTCGGCGACGAAGTCGCGCCCGAGCACCCGGCCGACAGTGAAGCCGATGGCCGCCGCGAGCAGCGCCGCGCCGAGCGCGTACGCGGCGCCCTGCACCGGGCCGAAGATCGCGCCCGCGGCGAGCGTGACGAACGTCCGCGGCACCAGCGCCACCAGCAGCAGCGCACCGCCGATCACCGCCGCGGGCGGGCCGTAGCCGCCGAGCGAGTCGGCGAGCCGGGGCAGGGCGGCCGGATCCGGCCGGGGCGCCAGCAGCAGCGTCACGCCGAACCCGGCGAGCAGCAGCAGAAGCAGCCCGAACCGGCGCGCCGAGGGCTGCCGCAGCAACCCGGCGAGCCTGCGGGCCACCGGTCGCCGCCCCGGCCGGGCGGCGTCGGTCACGGCCTCGGTGCGGCGGCCACCGCTGCGCGGCGCTCGGAGCGGAGCCGGTCGGCCCAGGTGTCGTCGAGCGGGGGGAGCTGGTGGATGCCGGTCGCCCAGCGCAGCAGCAGGTCGGCCAGGTCCGGGTTGCGGGCCAGCGCCGGGCCGTGCGAGTAGGTGCCGAGCAGCTTGCCCCGCCACGCGCCCTCGGTGGCCCCGTCGTTGCCGACCCCGGCGGTGACCCGGGCCAGCGGGGACACGCCCGGGCCGAGGTGGGTGCGGCCGCCGTGGTTCTCGAAGCCGGACAGGTGCGGGATGCCCAGCCGCGGGTCGACCTCGCCGGCCAGCTCGCCCACCGCGCGGGTGGGGCCCCGGTCGGAGGAGAGGTCGAGCAGTTCCAGCCCGGTGCATCGGGTGCCCTTGGCGAAGAAGGAGGTGCCGAGAAGCTGGTAGCCGGCGCAGACGCCGAACACCACCGAACCCTGGGCCACCGCCCGGTGCAGGCCGCCGTCGGCGATCAGGCGCTGGGCGCCGAGCGCCTGCGGGCCGTCCTCGCCGCCGCCGATCAGGTAGATGTCGGCGGTGGCGGGCAGCCGCTGGTCGGAGCGGACCTCGAGCACCTCGACCGGCATGCCGCGCAGCTGGGCCCGGCGGGCCAGGATCAGCATGTTGCCCCGGTCGCCGTAGGTGGACAGCAGGTCGGGATAGATCCAGACGATGCGCAGGCTCTCAGTTGACACGGTCCAGCTCCGCTCGGATGTCCTGGAAGGCGGTGTAGTTGGCGATGACCTCCAGCCGGCCCGGCGGCACCGCGCGGACCGCCTCGTCGAAGCTGCGTACGTGCTGGAACGGCACGCCGTTCACCTCCAGCCGCACCGCCAGGTCGTACGCCCGGTCGCCGGTGATCAGCACCTGTCGGCCGATCAGTGGGGAGAAGTCCACGTCGAACAGCCAGGAGGTGTCCAGCCCGTCGGGGTCGCGGGCGTTTATGGACAGCAGTGTCGGCGCGACGTCGGCCATGTCGAACGCCTCCAGCCAGCTCGCCGGGTTCTTCGCCAGCAGCAGCCGGATGTTGCGCCCGTCGCGGTCCACCTGGGCGTAGCGGCCGGCCACCGAGGTGACGCTGCCGAGCCGGGAGACCGCGTCCACCGGGCGTACGCCGAACTCGGCGGCGACGGCCAGGGCGGTGGCCGCGTTGCCCAGGTTGACCTTGCCGGGGAGCTGGAGCTGGATCTTGTGCCAGGCCCCTGTGGGGTCGAGCACGCCGTCGTCCTCGACCGTCCAGTTCGGCTCGGGACGGCGCAGCGGGCAGCCGGTGCACCACCACTGCTCGCCGGAACGCTGGATGGTGGAGCCGCACTCGGGGCAGACCCAGGAGTCGTCGTGCCAGCGCTGCCCGGCGCTGAACCAGGTGACGTGCGGCGGCACGTGGCCCTGGGCCGGGTCGGCCGGCGGGCAGGCGGCCCACACCACCATCGGGTCGTCGGCGTTGGCGACCACCCGTACCCGCGGGTGCCGGACCAGGGCGGCGCGCCAGAGCTGCGCCATCATGGCGACCTCCTTGGCGCGGTCGAGCTGGTCGCGCGAGAGGTTGAGCAGCGCCACCACGTGCGGCTCGGTCGCCGCCAGCACCTGGGCGAGGTAGTGCTCGTCCACCTCCAGCACCGCGTACGGCGTGCTGCCGGCCTTGGCCAGCGCCGAGGTGTGGCCGGTGGGCATGTTCGCGCCGAAGGAGTTGGTGGCGACCCGGCCGAGCACGCCGACCGCGGCGGTGGTGAGCCGGGTCGTGGTGGTCTTGCCGTTGGTGCCGGACACCAGGGCGATCGCGCGCCCGGCCGAGAGGTGGGCGAGCAGGTCCGGGTCGATCTTGAGGCCGATCCAGCCGCCGATCACCGAGCCGTCGCCACGGCCCGCGGCCCGCGACAGCGCCGCGGCGGTGCGCGACACAGAGCTGGCCACCTTCGCCCGCAAGGGCATCTTCGCGTCCGTCACCCGAGCGAGGTTACCGGACCGCCACCTCCACCAGATCGCCGCCGACGGCGAACCGTTCGGCCGGGGACGGCGCGGCGGACGGCCGGAGCGCGTGGGGCCGGACGGCGGCGGTCGATGTCGGGTAGCGGACGGTGCGGCGGGCGCCCTGCCCCCTCCACTCCGCCCCACCCGGGTTGACGTGCGGTTTTGCGCGCGGAAACGCCACGCCGCGCGGGCGATTCTGGTTGCAGGTGGAGGGAAGTGGAGTAGAGTGGGGCGCGATGGTGAGGCCGGGAGGGCCGCACCGGCCCGGGGGGTCAGCGGCGCCGCGAACGCCGCTCAGGGCGAGGGGGTTGGGCCGATGTTCCTCGGCACCCACACTCCGCGCCTGGACGACAAAGGCCGGTTGATCCTTCCGGCGAAGTTCCGGGATGAGCTGGCGGGGGGTGTCGTGATCACCAAAGGGCAGGAGCGCTGCCTCTACGTCTTCCCGATGCCCGAGTTCCAGCGCATCGCCGACCAGTTGCGCGCGCAGCCGATGACGAGCAAGGCGGCCCGGGCCTACAGCCGGGTCTTCTTCGCCAGCGCGCACGACGAGGTGCCGGACAAGCAGGGGCGGGTCACGATTCCCGGCCACCTGCGGTCGTACGCGGCACTGGACCGGGATCTGGTCGTGATCGGAGCGAGCACCCGGGTGGAGATCTGGGACAGGGCGGCCTGGGAGGCCTACCTCGCGGAGAGCGAAGACGACTTCGCCGACATCGAGGAGGGGGTGCTGCCCGGCGGTCTGTAGGGCGTGACGGCGCCCGACGTACTGCGAGATCTCCAGCCGCTTTCGAGTTCCTGGCACCCCTTCCCCGGTGCCAGGCGCACGATCCGACACGGAGGGCCTCGGCCTCCGGCGGGCGGGAGCGGATGGGGATCTGGCGGTATGGCGAGGCGTCGTGGCGACGACGGACACGTGACCGAACGGCTGGCGAACGGGGTGGGGGTCGACATGGGGGAGCTACGCGGCACGCACGTGCCGGTGCTGCTCGAGCGGTGCCTCGAGCTGCTGGCCCCCGCACTGGGCCGGCCCGGTCGCACCGTGCACGTCGACGCCACGCTCGGCCTGGCCGGACACGCCGAGGCGGTGCTCACGGCGCACCCGGACACGGTGCTGATCGGCCTGGACCGGGACACCGAGGCGCTGGCCCACGCGCGGGTCCGCCTGGCCCGGTTCGCCGACCGGATCCACCTGGAGCACGCCGTCTACGACGAGCTGCCCGAGGTGCTCGACCGGCTCGGTTACCCGGCGATCGACGGGGTGCTGTTCGACCTCGGCGTCTCGTCCCTGCAACTCGACGCGCCCGACCGCGGGTTCGCGTACGCGCAGGACGCGCCGCTGGACATGCGGATGGACCAGACCCGGGGGGTGACCGCCGAGGAGGTGGTCAACACCTACTCCCACCCGGACCTGGCCCGCCTGCTGCGGGTGTACGGCGAGGAGAAGTTCGCCGGAAAGATCGCCTCGGCGATCATCCGGGAGCGGGAGCGGACCCGGATCACGTCCTCGGCCCGGCTGGCCGAGCTGGTCCGCGACGCCATTCCGGCCCCGGCCCGACGAACCGGTGGACACCCGGCGAAGAGAACGTTTCAGGCTTTACGGATCGAGGTAAACAGAGAGCTGGCAGCGCTGGAGACGGCGCTGCCGGCTGCTCTGGACAAGCTCACAGTGGGCGGCCGCATGGTGGTCCTGTCCTACCACTCGCTGGAGGACCGGCTCACCAAGCAGGCGCTCGCCGACCGGGTCCGCAGTAAGGGCCCGATCGACCTCCCGGTCGAGCTGCCCGGGTCGGGCCCGACGTTCCGGCTGTTGAGCCGGGGCGCCGAGCTGCCCGGGGAGACGGAGGTGGCCGCGAACCCGCGTGCCGCCTCGGTGCGGCTGCGAGCAGCGGAACGCCTCGACCCGGAGGCGGCCCGGCAGGGGCGTACCGACCGCGAACGGTACCGCCGCCGGGCGAAGGCGATGCACCAACCGGGGACGGGGTCACCGGGGTCCGGCGAGGACCCGCGGTCGGCCCCGGGAGACGCGAACGGGACGGACGAGGAGGGGGAGGGGACATGAACGTCGAGAAGCGCGACGGCCGGGGAGCCGTCGGGCAGCGCGCACCGCGGTCGGGGGGCCGGACCGCGGCGCAGCGCACCACGCGAGACACGACGGCGGCCGGCGGCCGGGAGGACACTCGCGCCCGGGGGGCGGCGCGCGAGTTCCCGACCCAGGGCAACGCCGCCCTGCGGCCGGCCGAGCGTACCCGGGTCACCGGCACGCCGGCGCCGCGCCTGCGGGTCGCCCCGCCGGCGCCGATCCGGGTTCCCCGGGCGCCCTTCGTCGCGTTGATCCTGGTGCTCGTGGTCGGCGGGGTGCTGGGCATCCTGGCCGTCAACACCAAGATCAACGAGAACGCCTTCAAGCTGGAGAAGCTCCAGCAGCAGCAGAACAAGCTCAACGTCGACGAGCAGGAGCTGAAGAAGGAGATCGCCGAGCAGAAGGCGCCCGGCAACCTGACCGCGAACGCCCGCAAGCTGGGCCTGGTCGAGTCCGAGGACCCGGCGTACATCCGGCTGCCGGACGGGCAGACCATCGGGGTGCCGCACCCCGCGCAGGGCGCCCCGTCGGTCACCAGCCAGCAGGGCAACGGAGGCTGAGCGATGCCGCCGAGATCGGAGGATCCGCGCCGGGACGCCACTGGCTCCCGGCGCGGATCGTCGCGGGGGTCGGAGCCGCGCGAGCCGGGCCTCGGCGGGATCTCCGACGCCCGCGCGTACACCCCGCGCGGGCGGACCGTGCGTGAGGGCGGTGGCGCCGAGCAACGGCGTACCCCCCGGAGCAACCGGTCCGGCGACCCGTTCCGACCCGCGTTGCAGGTGCTCGACGGCGGCCGGGCCGGGCGGGCCGGCACACGCGAGCCCGCCACCGACGGCGCCCGGTCCGGCCGCCGGTCCACCGCCGCGGGCAGCCGGGCCGGCGTGGTGCGGACTGTCTCGTCCCGGCCGGTGCGGGAACCGTTCGACGACGAGGACGACGCACCGCCGCCGCGCCGCCGGTCCCAGCCGCGCCGCCCGGCCGCCCAGCCCCGCCGCCCGGTCCGCAAGCCGCGCCGGCCGCCGCGGCTGGGCGACCCGCGCCGGCGCCTGCGGCTCGGCACCCTGCTGGCGCTGACGCTGTTCGCCAGCATCGGCGTGCGCCTGGTCTACCTCCAGACCGTGGACACCCCGGCATACGCCGACGGCGGCCTGCCCAACCGGCTCGCCGTGGTCGAGCTGCCCGCCGCGCGCGGGGCGATCCTCGACCGCAGCGGCGAGCCGCTGGCGCACAGCGTCGAGGCCCGGTACGTGTTCGCCGACCCGACCCGGGTCAAGGACCGGTTCGCCGCCGCGCGCCTGCTCTCCCCGCTGCTCGGGATGCCCGCCTCCGACCTGGCCGAGAAGATGCGCAAGCGCACCCTGCCCGGCACCGACACCCCGTTGCAGTTCGTCTACCTGGCCCGTGGCGTCGAGATCGGCACCGCCAAGCGGATCATGGCGCTCGAACTGGCCGGCATCAACGTGCACCGCGACGAGCGTCGTGAGGTGCCCGGCGGCGACCTGGCCGCCAACCTGATCGGCTTCGTCAGCCAGGACATGAACGGCCTGGAGGGCTTGGAGGCCAAGTACGACGACGTGCTGCGCGGGCAGGCGGGTAAGCGGACCTACGAGGTGGGCCTCGGAGACCTGGCCGCACCCATCCCGGGCGGCTACAGCCGCACCACCCAGCCGCAACCGGGCAGCTCGCTGAAGCTCACCGTCGACCGGGACCTGCAGTTCATGACGCAGCGGATCCTGGCCCGGCAGACGGCGAAGGTGAAGGGCAGCGTCGGCGCGGCGGTGATCATCGAGGTGCCGAGCGGTGAGGTGCTGGCGCAGGCCAGCCAGCCCACGTACGACGCGGCCAACCCCACGAAGGTCGGCTCGCCGGCCGACCGGGACGACGCGGCCACCACCTTCGTGGTCGACCCCGGCTCGATCCACAAGGCGATCACGTACGGCGCGGCGCTCCAGGAGGGCGTGATCACGCCGGACACCTCGTTCCCGGTGGCGAACACGATCGTGCGGGGCGGCATCACCTTCCGCGACACCCACCCGGTGGGCGGCCGCACCATGAGCATCCCCGGCATGCTCGCCTACTCGTCGAACGTCGGCACCATCGAGGTCGCCGAGAAACTGGGCAAGGAGCGGCTGTTCGACTACCAGAAGCGGTTCGGGCTGGGCCAGGCGACGGGCGAGGGCATGCCCGGTGAGGCGCCCGGCCGGCTGCTGCCGCCGGACCAGTGGAGCGGCTCGGCGTACGGGTCGGTGCCGATCGGGCACAGCGTGGACGCCACGCCGCTGCAGATGGCCGCCGCGTACGCCGCCATCGCCAACAACGGCACGTACGTGCAGCCGCACCTGGTCAAGGAGACCATCGGCGCGGACGGCGCGCGCAGCCCCGCCGCGGCGCCCACCACCCGTTCGGTGCTCAGCCCGGCCAACGCGGCGGCGCTGCGCCAGATGATGGAGGCGGTCACCACGGTCGACGGCCCGGAAGGCCCGGCGACCGGGCTGGCCGCGGCGGTGCCCGGCTACCGGGTGGCCGGCAAGACCGGCACCGGGCTGCGCTACGACGGCGGCAAGCTCCAGCCCGGCGAGGTCGGCTCGTTCATCGGCATGGCCCCGGCGGAGAACCCCCGGTACGTGGTGGCGGTCTTCGTGTGGAGCCCCGGCGGCGGTGGCGGCGCGGTCGCCGCGCCCGCGTTCCGGGAGATGATGGGCTTCACTCTCCGCCACTACCGGGTGCCGCCGTCGCTCACGAACAAGTCCCCGAAGTTCGAGGTCTTTCCGCGCTGAGCGGGGACGGCGGGACATCATCGGTGAGTGGCGACGAACCACCGGGGCGGCTGTGCGGTCGGAACCGGACGACCGGGTAGGGTCTGACGCCGTGCCCGGCAATCCACGTCCCACAACCGTGCGTCCCGTACGGCTCGGCGACCTCGCCGCCCGCCTGGCGGCGACCGTGCCGGAGGAGGCCGCCGAGCCGGCCGTCACCGGCGTGACCCACGCCAGCCAGGAGGTACGCCCCGGCGACCTGTACGCCGCCCTGCCCGGCGTCCGGCGCCACGGCGCGGAGTTCGCCGCCGCCGCCGCCGAGGCGGGCGCGGTGGCGCTGCTCACCGACCCGGCAGGCGTGGCGCTGGCGGCCGGCACGGACCTGCCCGTGCTCGTCGTCGACGACCCGCGCGACGCGCTCGGCGAGGTGGCCTCGACCATCTACGGCGACCCGACCGCCGGCCTGGCCGTGATCGGGGTGACCGGCACCGCCGGCAAGACCTCCACCAGCTACCTGGTGGAGTCCGGGCTGCGCGCCGCCGGGCACGTCACCGGACTCATCGGCACCGTGGAGACCCGCCTCGGGGACCTGGTGATCGACAGCGTCCGGACCACACCGGAGGCCACCGACCTGCATGCCATGCTCGCGGTGGCCCGCGAGCACGGGGTGGACACCGTGGTCATGGAGGTGTCCAGCCACGCCCTCGCCATGGGCCGGGTCGGCGGTGTCCGGTTCGACGTCGGCGGCTACACCAACTTCGGCTCCGACCACCTGGACTTCCACGCCGACGAGGCGGACTACTTCGCGGCCAAGGCCAGGCTGTTCGACGGCCGCTGCCGGGTCGAGGTGCTCAACCACGACGATCCGGCGCTGCGCCCGCTGTACAAGCCGGGCACCGTCACCTACTCGGCGGCCGGCGACCCGGACGCGACCTGGTGGGCCGACGGCGTCGACGGCGAGGGGTACGCGCAGCGCTTCACGCTGCACGGGCCGGACGGCCTGATGTTGCCCACCGGCGTGGCGCTGCCCGGCCGGCACAACGTCGCGAACGCGCTGCTGGCCGTCGCGCTGCTGGTCGCCGCCGGGGTGGACGCGGAGACGGCGGCGCGCGGCGTGGCCGCCTGCGGTGGCGTGCCGGGCCGGCTGGAACTGGTCAGCGGGGACGCCCCGGTGCGCGGGGTCGTCGACTACGCCCACAAGGCCAACGCGATCGAGGCGGTGCTGACCGCGCTGCGCGGCCTGACCACCGGCCGGCTGATCTGCGTGCTCGGCGCCGGCGGCGACCGGGACCGGGGCAAGCGGCCGGTGATGGGCGGCGTGGCCGCGCGCGGCGCCGACGTGGTGCTGGTGACCGACGACAACCCGCGGACCGAGGACCCGGCCGCGATCCGGGCCGAGGTGCTGGCCGGCGCGTACGCCGCCGCGACCCCGGCCCGCGTCATCGAGGTGCCCGGACGGCGGGCGGCGATCGAGGAGGCGGTCCGGGTGGCCGAACCGGGTGACGTGGTGGCCGTGCTGGGTAAGGGCCAGGAACGCGGACAGGAGATCGGCGGCGAGGTGCTGCCGTTCGACGACCGGGTGGAGCTGGCGGCGGCGCTGCGCGCCCGCTTCGGTGACCTGGTGGGTCAGCGGTGATCCCGCTGACGCTGGCCGAGGTGGCCGCCGCTGTCGACGGCCGGCTGGCCGGTGCCGACCCGGACGCCCGGATCACCGGCACCGTCGAGTTCGACTCCCGCAAGGTGAGCCCGGGCGGGCTGTTCGTCGCCTTCCCCGGGGAGCAGGTGGACGGCCACGACTACGCGGCCGGCGCAATCTCCGCCGGCGCGGTGGCGGTGCTCGGCACCCGGGAGGTGCCGGGCGTGCCGATGGTGCTGGTCGGCGACGCGCTCGACGCGATGGGCCGGTTGGCCCGCACGGTGGTCGACCGGCTGCCCGGGCTGACGGTGATCGGGCTGACCGGATCGTCCGGCAAGACCACCACCAAGGACCTGATCGCCCAGATCGCGGTCCGGCTCGGCGCGACGGTGGCGCCGCCCGGCTCGTTCAACAACGAGCTGGGGCACCCGTACACGGCGTTGCAGGCCACCTCCCAGACCCGCTACCTGGTGATGGAGAAGGGCGCCCGCGGGGTCGGGCACGTCCGCTACCTGTGCGACGTGGTGCCGCCGCGGATCTCGGTGGTGCTCAACGTCGGCGTGGCGCACCTGGGCGAGTTCGGCTCGGTGGAGGCCATCGCGCTCGCCAAGGGGGAGCTGGTCGAGGCGCTGCCGGAAGACGGGCTGGCCGTGCTCAACGCCGACGACCCGCGGGTCGACGCGATGGCGACGCGTACCCGGGCCCGGGTGATCCGCTACGGCGAGTCGGAGCGCGCCGACGTGCGGGCCGTGGAGGTGACGCTCGACGGCCGGGGACGGCCGTCGTACACCCTTGTCACCCCGGAGGGCAGCGCGCCGGTGCGGCTCGGGCTGACCGGCCGGCACCAGGTCTCCAACTCGCTCGCCGCCGCGGCGGTCGGCCGGGAGCTGGGCCTGCCGCTGCCCGACCTGGCGGCGGCGCTGAACGAGCTGGGCCTGGTCTCCACCCGGCGGATGGACGTCTTCGAGCGTCCCGACGGGGTGACCGTGATCGACGACTCGTACAACGCCAACCCGGCCTCCACCGGCGTGGCGCTGCGGGCGTTGGCCAGCATGCGCGGGGAGGGGCGTACCGTCGCGGTGCTCGGCTACATGGCCGAGCTGGGCGACTTCGAACGCGAGGGGCATCAGCAGGTCGGCCGGCTCGCGGCCGAGCTGGGAGTGGACCGGCTGCTCGTGGTGGGCGAGCCGGCGGCGCCGATCCACGAGGGCGCGACAGCGGTAGGTAACTGGGGAGGAGAGTCGGTGCTGCTCACCGATCAGGCGGCGGCCGTCGAGGTGCTGCGGAGCGAGCTGCGTCCGGGAGACGTGGTGCTGGTTAAGGGCTCCCGGTACCGGACCTGGGAGGTGGCCGACGCGCTGCGCGCGGACGCCCCCGAGGGCGCGACGGAGGGCGGCGCCGTATGAGGGCGGTCATCGTCGCCATCGGCGTCGCGTTCCTGATCTCGCTGTTCGGCACCCCGATCGCGATCAAGGTGTTCACCCGGCTCAAGGCCGGGCAGCCGATCCGGGCCGAGGGCCCGGCCATGCACCAGGGCAAGAAGGGCACGCCGACGATGGGCGGCGTGGTGTTCATCCTGGCCACCGTCATCGCGTACGTCGCCGGGCACCTGGCGCTGACCACGCTGCCAGACAAGCAGATCGCGCAGGTCGAGCCGACCATCACGGCGCTGGTGCTGCTGGGGCTGATGGTGTTCTCCGGTGCGGTCGGCTTCATCGACGACTTCCTGAAGGTGCGCAAGCGGCACAGCGGCGGCCTCAACAAGCGCGGCAAGCTGGCCGGGCAGATCCTTGTCGGCGCGGCGTTCGGCGCGGTGGCGGTCTACTTCCCGTCGAGCATGACCGACGTCAGCGGCAACGCGACGAACACCGAGACGGTCGGCAGCACCACGCTGAGCTTCATCCGGGACATCACGGCGCTGGAGATCGGCAAGGTCGGCGCGGTGATCGTGATCATCATGGTGGTGATGGCGGCCACGAACGGCGTCAACCTCACCGACGGCCTGGACGGACTGGCCACCGGCGCCTCGGTGATGGTGCTCGCGGCGTACGCGCTCATCGCGTTCTGGCAGTACCGGCACTGGTGCGCCGACCCGAACTACACCGAGTCGTACTGCTACGCCGTGCGTGACCCGCTGGAGATCGCGCTGATCGCCGGTGCGGCGGCCGGGGCGTGTGTGGGCTTCCTGTGGTGGAACACGTCCCCGGCGCGGATCTTCATGGGTGACACCGGCGCGCTCGGCCTGGGTGGTCTGATCGCCGGCATGGCGATGTCCACCCGGACCATCCTGCTGCTGCCGATCCTGGGCGGCCTGTTCGTGATCGTCACGATGTCCGTGGTCATCCAGATCATCTCCTTCCGTACCACCGGCAAGCGGGTGTTCCGGATGTCGCCGCTGCAGCACCACTTCGAGCTGGCCGGCTGGAGCGAGGTAAACATCGTGGTCCGCTTCTGGATCATCGCCGGCATCGGCGTGGCCATCGCGCTGGGGCTGTTCTACAGCGAGTTCCTCGCCGCCGTGAGCTGACGGCCGACACGCCGACCGGGCCGTTGCGCCACGGGCGGGCGGGTCGAGCGGCCATGATGGGCCTGTGGGGGAGGGACGAGACATCCAGGTGACCAGCGACCCGCCGGCCCGCCGTGCCCCGGCGGCCACGCCACCGGCCGACCCGCCCGGGGCGCGCTGGGATCCGGCCGGCGGCCTGGCCGCGCTGCGCGGTCTGCTGGCCCGGCCGCTGGCCTCGTACTACCTGCTGCTGTCCAGCGCCGGCCTGCTGCTGCTCATCGGCCTCACCATGGTCTTCTCCGCCACCAGCGTGAAGGACTTCGCCGAGGGCGGCGACGCGTCCGCGTCGCTGACCAAACAGGCCGTGTTCGCGGTGATCGGCATCGGCGCGTTCTGGGCCTGCCAGCGGCTGCCCGCGCGCACGTTCCGGGCGGTGAGCCGCCCGGCGCTCGGCGTGGCGGTGGCGCTGCTGCTCACACTCAACCTGCTCGTCGCGTTGAACTCGCTGTTCGGGGTGACGTCGATCGGGCCGTTGAAGGCCGAGCTCCTCTGGCTGTCCCTCGGCCCGATCTCGCTGCAACCGGTCGAGGTGGCGAAGTTCGCGCTGGTGCTGTGGGCGGCGCACGTGCTGGCCCGCAAGGGCGCGGCGCTGGGCTGGTGGAAGGAACTGGCCACGCCGCTGTTCCCGGTGGTGGGCCTGCTGTTCGTCCTGGTCGGCTACAACGACCTGGGCAGCATGCTCTGCCTGCTCGCGCTGGTGGTCGGCATGCTCTGGGCGGCGGGGGTGCGGGCCCGGGTGTTCGCCGCGCTGTCCGCGATCGGCCTGGCCGGCGTCGGCCTGCTGGTGGCCGCCGCCTCACTCGGCGCGGGCTCCGGCTCCCGGGACGCCGACAACTACCGGCTCGGCCGCCTCACCATGTGGCTCGACCCGCCGGACCCGAAGACCTGCTTCGAGCAGCAGCTCGACTACTGCTACCAGCTCGTGCAGGCGCGCTACGCGATCGGCAACGGCGGCTGGTTCGGCGTCGGCCTGGGGCAGAGCTCGCTGAAGTGGAACTACCTGCCCGAGGCGCACAACGACTTCATCTTCGCCATCGTCGCCGAGGAACTGGGCGTGGTGGGCTGCACGGTGGTCCTGACGCTGTTCGCCGTGCTCGCGTACACCGGGATGCGGATCGCCCGCCGGGTCGAGGACCCGTTCCGCCGGCTCGCCGCCGCCGGGGTGACCGCCTGGCTGGTCGGCCAGGCCGTCATCAACGTCGGCGGCGTGACCGGGCTGCTGCCACTGACCGGCGTGCCGCTGCCGTTCATCTCCGACGGCGGCAGCGCCCTCGTGGTGACGCTCGCCGCGATCGGCATGCTCGCCTCGTTCGCCCGCGCGGAGCCGGACGCGGCGCGAGCGCTGCACGCCCGTCCGCCCGCCCGATGGGTCCGACTAGTGTGGGCCCCGTTGCCGCCGCTTCCCGGCCGGCGCCGCCGACCGGCGCCGCCTCCGGCCGACCGAGGGTCCGTGCCCCGGTCCCGGCAGCGGCGGCAGGACGACCAGGCCGCGCCGCGCGGCGCCCGGTCCGACCGGGCGCGCGCCGGAACGGCGAACGAGAGGAGACGCTGATGGGTCCGCTGCGTTCGGTGGTGCTCTGCGGAGGGGGTACGGGCGGGCACATCTACCCGCTGCTCGCCTTCGCCGACTGCCTGCGCCGACACGACCCGAGCGTCCGGATCACCTGTCTGGGCACGCCGAAAGGGCTGGAGAACGAGCTGATCCCGCCGGCCGGCTACGACCTGCGGCAGATCCCGGCCTACCAGCTTCCCCGGTCGGTGAACATGAGCCTGGTGCGTACCCCGGACCGGATGTGGAAGGCGGCGCGCGCGGCGGGCAAGGTGATCGACGAGGTCCAGGCCGACGCCGTGGTCGGCTTCGGCGGGTACGTCTCGGTGCCCGGCTACCTGGCCGCGTGGCGGCGGGAACTGCCCATCGTCATCCACGAGGTGAACGTGCCGCCGGGCGTGGCGAACCGGCTCGGGATGAAGTTCACCAAGAACGTCGCGGTGGGCTTCCCGCACCAGCCGGCTCAGGCCGAGGCGTTGCGTGACGCCCGCGTGGTGGGTGTGCCGCTGCGCCGGGGCATCGCCGGGCTGGACCGGGCCGCCCTGCGCGACGCCGCCCGCGCCCACTTCGGACTCCGTCCCGACCTGCCGGTGCTGTTCGTCGCCGGTGGTTCGCAGGGCGCCCGCTCGATCAACCTGGCCGTCTCCGGCGCGGCGAAGGAGCTGGCCCGCAACGGCGTTCAGGTGCTGCACGTCATCGGCGCCCGCAACGAGCCGGTCTCGGTCCCCACCGACCTGCCGGTGCCGTACGTCACGCTGCCGTACCTGTCCGAGATGGAACTGGGCTACGCCGCCGCCGACCTGATGCTGGCCCGGGGCGGCGCGATGACCTGCGCCGAGGTGGCCGCGATCGGCCTCCCGGCCGTCTACGTGCCCTACCCGCACAGCAACCAGGAGCAGAAGCGCAACGCGCTGCCGGTGGTGGAGGCCGGCGGCGGGCTGCTGGTCGACGACGCCGAGATGACCCCGGCGTGGCTGGAGCGGACGGTGATCCCGCTGATCCGGGACCCGCAGCGGCTGCACGCGATGGGCGCCGCCGCGGCCGGGTACGGCCGCCGGGACGGCGACGTGGCGCTGCTGAACTTCGTCTACGAGGCGGTGGCCCGCTGATGAAGGGCGCCGCGACGGGAAGGTACGTCTGATGAACACCGCGCAGTTCACGCCCGCCGGCACCATGACGGCGGAGGACCTGGGCCGGATCCACCTGATCGGGGTGGGCGGCGTCGGGATGGCCGGGCTGGCCCGGCTCTTCCTCACCCGGGGCCTGCCGGTCTCCGGCAGCGAGCTGCGGGAGTGGCCGTCACTGGCCGGCCTGCGGGCGCTGGGCGGCACCATCCACTCCAGCCACGAGGCGTCCAACCTCGACGGGGTGGACACGGTGGTCTACTCCTCCGCCATCCCGCAGGACCACCTGGAGATGGTCGAGGCGCGTCGGCGGGGCCTGCGGGTGCTGCACCGCTCCGAGGCGCTCGCCGCCGCGATGACCGGCCGCCGCACGGTGGCGGTGGCCGGCACCCACGGCAAGACGTCCACCACCTCGATGGTCACCATGGTGCTCCAGCAGGCCGGCACCGACCCGTCGTTCGTGATCGGCGGCGAGATCTCCGAGGTGGGTTCCGGCGCGCACCACGGCACCGGCGAGCACTTCGTGGTCGAGGCGGACGAGAGCGACCGTTCCTTCCTCATCTACCGGCCGTTCGTGTCGATCATCACGAACGTCGAGGCGGACCACCTCAACACCTACGGCGACCTGGCCACCCTGGAGGCGGCGTTCGCCGAGTTCGCCCGGCTCACCGACCCGGCCGGGTTCGTGATCACCTGCGCCGACGACGCGGGCGGGCGCCGGCTGGCCGAGACGCTGCGCGCCGAGGGCCGCCGGGTCTGGACCTACGGCGAGTCCGCCGACGCGGACCTGCGGATGAGCGAGGTCGTCTCCTCCGCGCACGGGGTGCGCTTCCAGGCCGAGATCGAGGGCCGGCCGCTGGGCGAGATCCGGCTGCCCGTACCGGGCCGGCACATGGCGCTCAACAGCGCCGCCGCGGTGCTCGTCGCGTACCTGCTGGAACTGCCGGTGGCCGCCGCGGAGGCCGCGCTCGGCGCGTTCCCCGGCGTGCGGCGCCGCTTCGAGCGCAAGGGCGCGGCGGACGGCGTGCTGGTCTACGACGAGTACGCCTACCACCCGACCTCGATGACGCTGGCGTTGCAGACGTTGCGCGAGGTCGCCGGCGACGGCCGGCTGATCGTGGTTTTCCAGCCGTACCGGCTCTACCGCACGCGCGACAACCAGGCGGAGATCGCCGCCGCGCTCGGCATCGCCGACGAGGTGGTGCTGCTGGAGGTCTTCGGTCCCGGCGAGACACGCCGCCCCGGCGAGGGCTCGGCCGCGCTGATCGAGGTGGTGCCGCTGCCGGCCGAGCGCAAGGTGTTCGTGGAGGCGTGGGACGACGTGCCGGGCGAGGTGGCCCGGCGGGCGCGTGCCGGCGACGTCGTGGTGACCATGGGGGCGCCGCCGATCTCGCTGATGGGTGACCAGTTGCTCGACGGCCTGCTCGCCCGCTCCGGCGAGGGCGCGGGGCTCGGCGCCGGCGTCGACCCGGACGGCGCGGCGACCCCCGCCGGATGAGTCCCGGTCCGGCCCGCGGCCGTACCCCCGGACCGGACGGCGGCGCCGGGCGGCGAAGCCCGGCCCGGCGCTGGCAGCTCGTGCGGGCCAACGCGGACGCCGTGCCGCCGTCGACCCGCCGGTTCATGGCCCGGGCCCGGCAGCGGCGGATGCGGGCCGCGCTGCCCTGGGCGGTGGCCGCCGCGGTGATGGCCGTCGCGGGCCTGGTCGCGTGGACGGTGCTGGGCACCGGACTGTTCGGCGTGCGCGAGGTACGGGTGGTCGGCGCGCGGCTGGTCACTCCGGTGCAGATCCGCGACGCGGCGGCGGTGCCGGACGACGAGCCGCTGGCCCGGGTGGACCTGGACGCGACCGCGCGCCGGGTCGGCACGCTGCCGCCGGTGGCCCGTGCCACTGTGGAGCGGGAGTGGCCGGGCACGCTGGTGATCCGGGTGCAGGAGCGCACGCCGGTGGCGGCGGTGCCACAGGGTGACGGTTTCGTGGTCGTCGACGGCTCCGGCGTGGTGTTCCAGCGCCTGGACCGGGCGCCGGACGGGTTGCCGCAGGTCCGGGTCGCCCGGCCCGGCCCCGACGACCCGGGTACGCGGGCCGGCCTGGCGGTGCTCGCCGCGCTGGGCGAGAAGCTGCGTGCGGAGCTGGTCGCGGTGGACGTGGCCGGGTTGGCGCGGATCACGCTGCTGCTGCGCGGCGAGCGTCAGGTCTTCTGGGGCGACGCCTCCCGGGGCGCGGACAAGTCGACGGTGGCCACCGCCCTGCTGAGCCGCAAGGCGGACCGGATCGACGTCAGCGCGCCGGACGTGGTCACGTTCGAGTGACCCTCGGCTCAGCGGGCAGGTGATGTGTCCCCTGTCGCTCGGTCGGCGACACGCCGGAACAGGTCCTTGGCTCCTGGCGCGGCGGCGCATACGTTGCCCGGAAGAGATCAGTGGTTGACATAACTGTAAGCCTCTAGTAGAGGGTGAGAGTTCAGCCGTCGGAGGCGACGAGGGACATGTTCGACCGCTGATCCGGCCAAGCCGTGTGGGGTCGGCCCATGCCAATCTCGAAGGGAAAGGACCGGAGATGACACCTCCGCACAACTACCTGGCGGTCATCAAGGTCGTCGGCATCGGGGGCGGCGGCGTCAACGCCGTCAACCGGATGATCGAGGTTGGGCTCAAGGGCGTCGAGTTCATCGCGATCAACACCGACGCGCAGGCGCTGCTGATGAGTGACGCCGACGTCAAGCTCGACGTGGGCCGGGAGCTGACCCGGGGACTGGGCGCGGGCGCCAACCCGGACGTCGGCAAGAACGCCGCCGAGGACCACCGCGACGAGATCGAGGAGGTCCTCAAGGGCGCGGACATGGTGTTCGTGACCTGCGGCGAGGGCGGCGGCACCGGCACCGGCGGCGCGCCGGTGGTGGCGAACATCGCCCGCAAGCTCGGCGCGCTCACCATCGGCGTGGTCACCCGGCCGTTCTCGTTCGAGGGCAAGCGCCGGCAGGTCCAGGCCGAGGCGGGCATCGAGGAGCTGCGCAACCAGTGCGACACGCTCATCGTGATCCCGAACGACCGGCTGCTCGCGCTCGGCGACCGCAACATCTCCATGATGGACGCGTTCCGGACCGCGGACCAGGTGCTCCTCTCCGGTGTCCAGGGCATCACCGACCTGATCACCACGCCGGGCCTGATCAACCTGGACTTCGCCGACGTCAAGAGCGTGATGAGCGGCGCCGGCAGCGCGCTGATGGGCATCGGTAGCGCCCGCGGCGAGAACCGCGCCGTGGAGGCGGCCGAGGCGGCCATCTCCAGCCCGCTGCTGGAGCAGAGCATGGACGGCGCGCGCGGCGTGCTGCTGTCCATCGCCGGCGGGTCGGACCTCGGCCTGTTCGAGATCAACGACGCGGCGCAACTGGTCACCGACGCGGCCCACCCGGACGCGAACATCATCTTCGGCGCCGTCATCGACGACGCGCTCGGCGACGAGGTGCGGGTCACCGTGATCGCGGCCGGCTTCGACGGGGGCACGCCGGCGTACAAGGCGGTGGAGCCGCCGCGCAAGAGCAACCAGAACCCGCCGGCCCAGCCGAACGCGCCGGTGAGCCCGCCGTCCACCATGCCGGCGCCGCAGCAGCCGTCGCGCCGGGTGCTCTTCGACGACGTCGACGTGCCCGACTTCCTCAAGAACGGGTCCTGAGCCGCGCCGATGACGGAGTCACAGACGGCGGTGCGTCCCGAGCGGCGCGCCGAACTCGCGGCCGGACTGGCCCGGGTCCGGGCCCGCATCGCCGACGCCTGCGCGGCGGCCGGACGGCAGCGCGACGAGGTCACCCTGGTCGCGGTGACCAAGACGTACCCGGCGGCGGACGTGGTCGCGCTGGCCGGTCTGGGCGTGACCGACGTCGGCGAGAACCGCGACCAGGAGGCGGCGCCGAAGGCCGAGACGGTGGCCGCCGCCGGGGTGGCGCCGCGCTGGCACTTCATCGGCCAGCTGCAGCGCAACAAGGCCCGTTCGGTGGTCCGGTACGCCGACGTGGTCCAGTCGGTGGACAGCGTCCGGCTGGCCGCCGCGCTGGACGCCGCGGCCGGCGCCCTCCGGGACCGGCCGCTGGACGTGCTGGTGCAGGTGAGCATCGACGGCGACGCGGCCCGGGGCGGGGCGCTGCCGGGCGCGGCCGATCCGCAGCGCGGGCTCGGCCCGGTGGCCGCGGCGGTGGCCGGCGCCGACGGGCTGCGGCTGGCCGGCCTGATGGCGGTGGCGCCGCTGGGCTGGGAGCCGGACCGGGCGTTCGCCCGGCTGGCCGAGGTGGCGGCGGCGCTGCGGGCCGACCATCCGGGCGCCACGGCGCTGTCGGCGGGCATGAGCGGAGACCTGGAGAGCGCAATCGGGTACGGCGCGACACATGTCCGTGTCGGCAGCGCGTTGCTCGGAATGCGCCCTGCGCTGCGGTAGCCTCACGAAGACGGAAGCAAATTACATCAGTGTTGTTCAGGACGGCGTTCCCGTAGCCGGGGGCCGTGACGGGCGGACCGCGAACCGCGCGTCAGGGGATTGCCGATCCGGTCCGGTGGGCATGATCGTCCACTTGTGATCAAGCGACACGGCACGGGGGCGCGTGCCGCACGGCGGACGGAAGGGCGCGGGGATGGGTGCACTGCGCAAGGCGGGGGTCTGGCTCGGTCTCGTCGAGGAGGACGACGAGCGGGCGTACGAGGACGGTGGCTACGACAAGGGCAGCTACCGGGACTCGTCGCGCTACCGGTCGAGCCGGTACGCCGAGGAGTTCGCCGACGAGGACGACGACGAGGCCGAGGAGCCGCCGACGACGCGCAGCCGGCTCGGCGACCGCGGCCGGCTGTCCGAGCGCGCCTCCAGCCGCTCGGTCGACACCGACCGGGGCGAGTCCGAGCGCCCGGAGCGGGTCGAGCGCTCCAGCGTGCGGTCGATCACCCGGTCCTCCGGCGGTGACACGTCGGGCGCCCTGTCGTACCACACCCGGGACAATCTCGCCCTCGCGCCGCAGGTCCAGCCGCGCGAGCGGGCGGTGGCGCCGGAGGACGAGCAGCGGTATCAGATCACCACGCTGCACCCGACCACGTACCGCGAGGCGCGGACCATCGGCGAGCACTTCCGCGACGGCGTACCGGTGATCATCAATCTCACCGAGATGGACGAGGCGGACGCCCGCCGGCTGGTCGACTTCGCCGCCGGGCTCGCGTTCGGTCTGCGCGGTACGATCGAGCGCGTGACCAACCGGGTGTTCCTGCTCTCACCGGCCAACGTCCAGGTCACCGCGGAGGACAAGGCCAAGATCGCTGAGGGCGGCTTCTTCAGCCTGAGCTGACCATGACCGAGGGACGTCGCCTGCCGTGTTGTCGATCCTGTTCCAGGTGCTCTACCTGCTGCTGTATATCTTCCTAATTGTCCTTTTGGGGCGATTCGTTCTGGGCGCGGTACTGGCCTACGGTCGCCGCTGGCAACCGGGCCGGGGAGCGTCGGCGGGGCTGGAAGTCGTGTGGAGCGTCACTGATCCGCCCCTGCGAGCGTTGAGGCGTGTGATCCCGCCACTGCGAATTGGTACCGTGAGCATCGACCTGGCCTCCCTTGTGCTCCTGGTTATCCTGTTCGTGCTGATGGAGTTCGTGTTTAGGCGCCTGATCTTCGCGTTTGCCTGACCAGAGCGCTTTCGCGGCCGCAACTGACCCGAGGAGTTTCGATGCCGCTGACCCCGGCCGACGTTCACAACGTCGCCTTCAAAAAGCCGCCGATCGGCAAGCGGGGGTATGACGAGGAGGAGGTCGACGCCTTCCTGGACGAGGTCGAGCGCGAGCTGGCCCGTCTGATCGAGGAGAACAACGAGCTGCGCGCCCAGGTGGAGCGCGGCGGTCGGGGTGGCGCTCCCGCCGGCCCCGGCGGTGACGCCCGCCTCGCGGCGGAGCTCAACGACGTCAAGGCCCAGCTCGACCGGGTGCAGCGCGACAAGGCGGCCGCCGAGCAGGCGGCCCGTGCGATGCAGGCCGAGCTGGAGCAGGTGCGCACGCAGGGTGGCCCGGCCGGGGTGACCGGCGACGGCGAGCAGCAGGCGCTGCGGGTGCTCATGATGGCCCAGCGCACCGCCGACGACCACGTCTCCGACGCCCGTCGCGAGGCCGACCAGCTGCTCTCCGAGGCCCGTTCCAAGGCCGAGGAGGTCACCCGGGAGGCGCGCGCCAAGGCCGACGCCCTGGAGCGGGACGCCCGCCAGCGGCACCAGGAGGCCATGGGCGGCCTGGACGCCAAGCGCACCGCGCTGCAGAAGCACATCGAGGAGCTCAAGCAGTTCGAGCGCGAGTACCGCACCCGCCTCAAGGCGTACCTGGAGAGCCAGCTGCGTGACCTCGACGGTCGCGGTCAGGGTCTCGAGGTCGAGATGAACCGCGAGGGCAACCGCGCCACCGGCAGCAACGGTCTCGCCACGGCCGGCTCCTACGGCGGTGGCCGCGCGGGCTCGCTCGAGTCCGGCCGCTGATCCCGCATCGGTGGCCGTCCCCCCGGGACGGCCACCGACCGCCCAGACCGACACGACGCGGCCGGGGGTGAGCCGTGGTAGCCGCCAGCATCCTGCTCATCCTCGTCGCGGTCGTGCTGCTGATCGCCGGCCTCGTCGGCGGATCCAGCCTCCTGCTCATCGTCTCGATCGCGGCCAGTCTGCTGTCCGCCGTCGCCTTCGTCGCGTTCGCCCGCCAGGCCGCCGCGGCGCGGGCCACGGCCGGCCGGGAGACCGGGCCGCGGCTGCGGACCCCGCACACCGTCTCGTCCCCTGACGAAACGGTGAGCCCGGTCCCGCACCACACGTCCACCGCCGGCACCGGCGGATCCGGGTGGCGGCAACCGCCCGGGTCGCCGGTGACCGAGCCGGACGACGCACCGCCGCCGGCCGCGTACTCGCCGCCAGCCGAGCCGTTCGAAACCGACCCGTACGAGCCCGCCGCCACCGCGCCGTACCCGCCGCCGTCCGACGCCGGAGCCGCCGCCGGGCCGTACGAGGAACCCGCGCCCTACTCGCCGCCCGGCCCGCGCGTTCCGCAGGCCCCCCGCCCCACCTCGCCCGCACCCGGCGAGGCGTTCGACGGCGATCCGCCGGCCGAGTTCCTCTCCGCCGGGGAGGTCGCCCGGCTGGTCCGGTTGCCCGCCGACGTCCTGGTGGTCGACGGGCACCCCCGCTTCCATCTGCCCGACTGCCCGCACCTGGTGGGCCGCGACGACGAGCCGCTGCCGGTGGCCGAGGCGGTCGGGCTGGGCTTCACCCCGTGCGCGCACTGCGCCGCCGCCACCACCCTGCTCGCCGAGGCTCCGCGCTGACCATGGCGATCGCGGACGACACGCTCACCGTCGCGGTGCGGGTGAAGCCCGGCGCGGCCCGTGCCCGGGTGGGCGGACGGTTCGACGGCCCGTACGGTCCCGCGCTCGTCGTCGCGGTGCACGCGCCCGCGGTGGACGGCCGCGCCACCGAGGCGGCCCGCCGGGCGCTCGCCGACGCGCTCGGCGTCCGGCCGGCGACCGTGTCGCTGCGCTCCGGCGCGGCCAGTCGGGACAAGCTCTTCCTGGTGGAGCGCCCGCACGACGGGCTGCCCGAGGTGCTGCGCCGGCTGCGCGACGGCAGCACGGCGTGAGATCCGGTCCGGCCGGCCGGCGATGACCCCGGGGCTCGACGTCGCGTTGCTCGTGGGCGCCGCCGTGCTGCTGGTCGCGGTGGGCGCGGTGCGGTTCTCCACCCGGCTCGGCGTACCGAGTCTCCTGGTCTACCTGGCGCTCGGCGTGCTGCTCGGCGAGGCCGGCCTGGGTATCCGGTTCGACGACGTCGATCTGACCCGGGTGCTCGGCTTCTGCGCGCTCATCGTGATCATCGCGGAGGGGGGCCTGACCGCGCGGTGGAGCACGTTGCGGCCGGTGCTCGGCCTGGCCGCGGCGCTGTCCACGGTCGGCGTCGTGGTCAGCATCGTGGTCGTCGGCGTGGTGGTGCACCTGCTGCTCGGCCTGGACTGGCGGCTGGCGCTGCTCTACGGCGCGGTGCTCTCCTCCACCGACGCGGCGGCCGTGTTCGCCACGCTGCGCCGGCTGCGCCTGCCGCCCCGGCTGGTGGCCGCGCTGGAGGCCGAGTCCGGGGTGAACGACGCCCCGGTCGTGCTGCTGGTGCTGCTGCTCTCCCGCGCCGGCGCCGAGTCGTCCCACGCCTGGTGGTACGAGGTGCTGCTGGTCGGCTACGAGCTGAGCGCGGGCGTGGCGGTCGGGGTCGGTGCCGGGCTGGCCGGCCGGTACGCGCTGCGCCGGGCCGCGCTGCCGTCGGCCGGCCTGTACCCGATCGCTGTGGTCGGCTTCACCGTGCTGGCGTACGCGGCCGGGTCGGTGCTGCACGCCTCGGGTTTCCTCGCCGTCTACGTCGCGGGCGTGCTGCTCGGCAACTCCAGGCTGCCGCACCGGCAGGCCATCCTCGGCTTCGCCGACGGGCTGGCCTGGCTGGCCCAGATCGGCCTGTTCGTGCTGCTCGGCCTGCTGGTGTCGCCGAGCCGGCTGGATGCGGCGGTGCTGCCGGCCGTGATCACCGGGCTGGCGCTGCTGCTGCTCGCCCGGCCGCTGTCGGTGGCGATCTCCGCGCTGCCGTTCCGGGTGAACCTGCGTGAGCAGCTCTTCCTGTCCTGGGCCGGGCTGCGCGGCGCGGTGCCGGTGGTGCTGGCGACCATCCCGTTGTCGCTGCACGTGCCGGGGGCGGGCCGGCTGTTCGACGCGGTCTTCGTCCTGGTGGTGATCTTCACGTTGCTCCAAGCGGGCACGCTGGCGTCGGCGGCCCGCCGGCTGGGCGTGACCGCGCCGGCCGAGGCGAGCGAGATCCTGCTGGAGACCGCCCCGCTGGAACGGATGCGCGCCGACCTGCTCCAGCTGGAGGTGCCGGCCGGGTCGCGGATGGCCGGGGTGCACGTGGACGAGCTGCGGCTGCCGGTCGGTGCCGCCGTCACCCTGGTGCTGCGCGACGGCGTCGGTTTCGTGCCCGGCCCGGACACCCGGCTCAAGATCGGGGACAGCCTGCTCATCGTCGCCACGGCGGGCGTGCGGGACGAGACCGAGCGGCGGCTGCGGGCGGTGAGCCGCCGGGGCCGGCTGGCGAGGTGGTTCGGGGAGTACGGCGAGGAATCGACCCCCTGATCTGCTACCGTTCCTTTTGCCCCGATTGATGGCAGTCCGGGGCGGATACGTGGGATGACGGTGCGGCACATTGTCGGACGCCTGTACGTTCCGTATTCTTGCCAACCTCCGGAGTGCACGGCGGTCCCGTTCGCCGTGCACCCTTCCGTACGCGGAGACGCCGACGAGGGCGTCCCCGCCCACGTACCGCTGACCGCCGCGCCATGCGGCTGAGGGAGCTGACGATGGCGAAGCCAGCCGACACCAGGACCGCCGGTCGCAAGCCGGTGGCGAAGGCCACCCGCAGCGCGGCGGAGACCGAGAAGATCCGGGCCGCCCTGGCGGCGCGGCGGGACGAGCTCAACGCCGAGTACGATCAGACGCTGAGCGAGATCACCGAGCTGCAGCGCGACCGGCTGACCGACTCGGCCGGGGACGACCAGGCCGACACCGGGACCAAGACGTTCGAGCGTGAGCAGGAGATCTCTCTCGCCAACAGCATCAAGGAACGGATCACGCAGGTCGAGCGCGCGCTGGAGCGCCTCGACGAGGGTGGCTACGGCTGGTGCGAGCGGTGCGGCAACCCGATCCCGGTGGAGCGGCTCGCCGCGTTCCCGTCGGCCACCCTCTGCGTGACGTGCAAGCAGCTGGAGGAGCGGCGCTGATCACCGCTCCCCGGCGGCCGTACGGCAGACGGTGACCACGCCGTCGCGAACGTCGATGGGGAGCAGATGACCGCAGCACCGCCCGCCGGGGCCGGCACCACCGAGTCGGGCGCCGGCGCGCCCCGCCGCAGGGCCGTCGGCCTGCTGCTGGGCGTGTCCGTGCTCTCGCTGCTGGCGGATCTCGGCACGAAGCAGCTCGCGCTCGCCGAGCTGACCGGCCGGGAGCCGGTGTCGGTGCTCGGCGGCGCGGTCTACTTCAGCCTCACCCGCAACAGCGGCGCGGCCTGGAGCATCGGCTCCGACCACACCTGGGTCTTCCCGATCATCACGTTCGTGGTGATCGGGTGGATCGCCTGGATGGCGGTGCGGCTGCGCTCACTGCCGTGGGCGGTGTCGCTCGGCCTGGTGCTGGGCGGCGCGCTGGGCAACCTGATCGACCGGATCTTCCGCGCGCCGGGGCACTTCGTCGGCCACGTGGTCGACATGATCAGCCTCTTCGACCCGTACGGCCAGGTCTGGCCGGTGTTCAACCTGGCCGACAGCTCGCTGGTGTGCGGCGTGGTGCTCGCGGTCTTCCTGGAGCTGACCGGCCGGCAGCGCGACGGCTCCCGGCTGCGTGACGAGAAGCGCGCCGGCAACCGCGACGCCGCTGCCCCGGCCGAGCAGCGGGAGACCGCGTGACCTCCGCCTTCGCCGCCGGCGGCGACACCCGCTCCCTGCCCGTCCCCGACGGCCTCGACGGCATGCGCCTGGACCAGGCCGTGTCCCGGCTGTTCGGGCTCTCCCGCACCGCCGCCGCCGGTCTGATCGACGCCGGCGACGCGCTCGTCGACGGCGTGGCCCGGCCCAACTCGTACAAGGTCAAGGCGGGCTCGTGGCTGGAGGTCACCCTGCCCGCGCCGGCCGCGCCGCCGACAGTGGTGCCGCAGGCGGTGCCCGGCCTCACGGTGGTGTACGCCGACGACGACATCGTGGTGGTGGACAAGCCGGTCGGGGTGGCGGCGCACCCGAGCCCGGGCTGGACCGGCCCGACCGTGATCGGCGGGCTGGCCGGCATCGGCCACCGGATCTCCACCAGCGGCGCCGCCGAGCGGCAGGGCGTGGTGCACCGGCTCGACGTGGGCACTACCGGGATCATGGCGGTGGCCAAGAGCGAGCGCGCATACACCGCGCTGAAGCGGGCGTTCAAGTACCGCGAGGTGGAGAAGCGCTACCACGCCGTGGTGCAGGGCCACCCGGACCCGTCGAGCGGCACCGTCGACGCGCCGATCGACAGGCATCCCCACCACGACTACCGCTGGGCGGTGGTCTCCGGCGGCAAGCCGAGCATCACCCACTACGACACGCTGGAGGCGTTCCCCGCGGCCAGCCTGCTCGACGTGCGGCTGGAGACCGGGCGGACGCACCAGATCCGGGTGCACTTCTCCAGCATGCGGCACCCCTGCGTGGGTGACCTGACCTACGGCGCGGACCCGACGCTGTCGGCCCGGCTGGGGCTGGCCCGGCAGTGGCTGCACGCCCGCTCGCTGAGCTTCGCGCACCCGGGCACCGGCGACGAGGTGATGTTCGTCAGCGAGTACCCGGACGACCTGGCCCGGGCGCTGGAGATCCTGCGCGACTGACGTGAGCGACCATCCCGCGCCGCCGCGCCGGTCCCGGTCCGCCGCGCTGACCTGGCTCGCGCTGGCCTGCGCGCTCGTGGTGCTGGTGGTGGCGGTGGCGCAGCGGCGGGACCGGCCGGTGAGCGACCGCACGGTCGGCGAGGTCACCAGGGTCGGCGTGACCGGCGGCGCGAGCATCCCGGAGTACCTGCGCGCCGCCGGGGACGAACTGGCCCGCCTCGACGCGCCGGACGGCTACGCGCTCGTCTCGTTCGCCGACTACCTGACCCCGGCGCGGGCGGCCGCCGCGCTGGACGGCACGCGGGTCTCGGCGGTGGTCGCGCGGGTGCCGCTGCCCGGCCGGCAGACCGAGATCGTCCGGATCGCGGCGCTGCGGCTGCCGCAGGACGTGGTGGCCGGGATGGCCGGCGTCGCCGGGCGCAAGGACCGGGAGGCCGCCGACTACCGCTCCCGCGCCGCCGCCACCGCCGACACGGAACTGCGCCGGGTGTACGACAGCGGCGCCGAGGTCGCCGTCCGCGAGGCGGCGGCGTACCGGACGGGCTGCGCCTGCGTCTACGCCGCGGTGGTGAGTGCCGCGCCGGACGCCCTGCGGGCCCTCGCCGGGCGTGCGGGGGTGCGGGTGGTGGACCCGGCGCCGGAGGTGCGCCGCCTGGACCGGACGGTGTTCACCCCGCCGCTGCCCGAGCAACGTGACGTGGTGCGGCCGCCGGCCGACACCGGCCCGGACGAGGCAGGCGGAATGGGCGATTCGTCGGAAGCCGCACGGACAGTGAGCGGACCTTCACCGACCGCCCCCGCCCCGGCCGCCGGCTCCGGGGCGCCCAATCCCGCTCCCACCTCCTGAGACGTCCAGGCGCGCGGTGACCCGGCCGATCCCATCGTGCGGCGGGTCGATGGGCGATGCGCGGCGCGGGGAGTGGTCCGAATAGGGTTTCGTTCGTAGCCTGTCAGGCGGAGATCGATGGGCTGGGGGAGGGCGAATCCTTGGACGGCAGCGAGACCGGCTGGGGTCGGCAGGGCGAGCCGGCGCCGCGGTGGCGTGCGCTGCTCGACCGGGCCCGGCTCGGCGGTCGCGGCGCGGAGCACGCCGACGCCGACCGGCACGTCGAGGAGCATCCGGCCCCGCCGCCCGACCCGCTGCCGCGTCGTGGCGCGGGCACCGGCTGGACCGGTCGCGCCACACCCGTCGGTCGTGCCCCTGACGGGTCGTACGGCGCCGAGCCCGATTACCGGGCCGAGGCCACGTTCCGGGTCGACCCGGCCTTCCGCGCCGACCCCCGGCACGACGGCGAGCCGGCCTACCGGGCCGAACCGGCGTACCGCAGCGACCCGGAGCCGTCCTGGCGGGCCGGGCAGCCCTACCCGCCCGACCCGTCCTGGCGTGCCGGCCCGTCCTTCGTGCCCGACCCACGCCCTGAGCAGCCCTTCACCGCCGAGCCACGCCCGGAACCGTCCTGGCGGCCCGAGCCCGCCCGCCCGGAGCCGCTCGGCCGGACCGAGCCCGCCCGCGCGGAGCCGCTCGGCCGGGCCGAGCCCGCCCGCCCCGAGCCGCTCGGCCGGACCGAGCCCGCCCGCGCGGAGCCGCTCGGCCGGGCCGAGGCGCCGGTCGAGTCCCGGTACTCCCTTCTCGACGGCGGCTACCGGCCCGCGCCGCCGGCCGAGTCCCGTTACGCGTTGCTCGACCGGGGCCGCTACCGGCCCGACACGCCGCCCGTCCCGGAGCCGGTGGTGCCCGCGCCCCGTCGTCCGCCCGAGGGGCGGTCCGGCCGGGTCGAGGCGGCCCAGGTGCAGTGGCGTGCCCCGGAGCCGGACCCGGAGGTGGAACGGGCGACCAGCGTTCTCCGCCGCGAGCTGGGCACCCCGAGGGTGCTCGCCTTCGCCAACCCCAAGGGCGGGGTGCACAAGACCACGGCGACGGTGCTCGCCGCCGCGACGGTGGGCAGCGTACGCGGGCGCGGCGTGCTCGCCTGGGACGACAACGAGCTGCGCGGCACGCTCGGTCTGCGGGCCGGCAGCGCCCGGCACGCCCGTACCATCCGCCACCTGATCCACGACCTGGCGCAGATCGAGATCCTCGACGGCAACACGCTGCTGTCGCACCTCGACGACTACCTGCGGCACGCCTCGGACGGCTCGTACGACGTGCTGGCCGGCGAGGAGAGCCCGCGCTTCGCCCAGCGGCTCGACCAGTTCACCGTCAAGCGGGTGCTGGAGCTGCTGCGCCGCACCCACGAGGTGGTCTGCGTGGACACCGGCAACAACGTGGAGAGCCCCAACTGGCGCACCGTCATGCAGGCCGCCGACCAGCTCGTGGTGACCACGGTGCCGCGCGAGGACGCGGCGTTCAGCGCGGACTGGATGCTCGACCTGCTGCACGAGGAGGGCATGGGCGAGCTGGCCGACAACGCGGTCACGCTGATCTCGTGCCCCACCCCGGGGCGTACCTCGTTGCAGGACGACCTGGAACGGCACTTCGCCACCCGGACCCGCGTGGTCGCCGTGGTGCCCTACGACCCGGCGCTGGAGACCGGCTCCTCGATCGAGTACCACCAGCTCCAGGCGGAGACCCGCAACGCCTGGCTCAAGGCGGCAGCGGTGATGCTGGAACCGTTCGCGCGCTGAGCGCCGACCACCGCCCCGCACCGTGCCCGGGCCTGAGAGGATCAACGCGTGAGTCCGGACACCAGTGAGCCCGAGCGGGCGCGCGAGCGCAGCGACGGCGCCGACGCGCGTACCGGCGGTCCCGGCCCGCGCCCCGACGGCGTCGCCCGGCCCGAGCCCGCTCAGCCGCCCGGCTGGCCCGGCGGCCTGCCGGTGCCGGCCGGCACACCGGTCACCGCGCCCGGCGCCGACCCGCTCGCCGGGCATCCGTTCATGGCGGCGGAGCTGCCCGGCGCCACCCGGTCCGGCCGCCCGCTGCTCACCGTGCTCGGCGTGGTCGCGCTGCTCACCGCGCTCGGCGCCCCGCTGGGGCTGCTGTGGGTGTGGGCGGCCCCGGCCACCCCGGTGCGGCAGACCCCGGCCGGCACGGTCTACGCGACCACCCAGCCGGAACAGCCGATCGCCGCGGACGGCTGGTTCAGCCTCCTGACGCTCGGCTTCGGCGTGCTCGCCGCCGTCGCCCTGTGGGTGCTGCTGCGCCGCCGGCGTGGCCCGGCCGGCCTGCTCACGGTGACGCTCGGCGGCCTCGGCGCGGCGGTGGTGGCCTGGCAGGTCGGCCGCCGGATCGGGCTGTCGACGTTCCAGCGGCTGGTGGAGACCGCGCCGCCGGGCACCGCGTTCACCAAGCCCGTCGACCTGCGCGCCGGTGGCGTCGACTGGTACGGCCCGCTGCCGCTGCCGCACGGGAACCTGCTGCTCGCCGCGTTCGGTGCGGCCGTCACGTACACGCTGCTGGCGGGCTGGTCGCGGTGGCCGTCGCTGCGGCCGGAGCCGGAGCCCGACGCCGCCTGGCCGCCGCCTCCGCCCGGTTTCAGTTCGGCGCCGGGGGACCAGCCAGCTCGCTGAGCGGCACCGGCACCGCGCGCACCCGCCGCAGCAACGCCGTCTCCCGGTTGAGCAGGCGCAGCTCGGCGCGCAGCCGGCCGGCCGTGTCGTCGACGGCGAGCAGCCGCTGCCGGTCGGCGACGGTCAGCGCGGCGGTCGCCGCGACCAGGTGCGACAGGACCGTGGGATCCTCCGGCAGCTGTTCGGTGATCTCCTGCTGGTCCGGCCGGATCAGGCCCAGATAGTGCCGGAACACCGAGATCACCCGGGCCGCCAGCAGGTCGGCGGTCTCGTCCGGGCCGTCCGGCTCGGGCAGCCACTCCACCTCGGCGGTGAGGTAGGGCTCGGCGGAGGCGTCCACCTCGGCGACCCGGAACCGTCGCCGCCCGACGGTGACGATGTCGAAGCCGCCGTCGGCCAGCTCGGTGACCTGCCGCAGCTCGGCGGTGCAGCCGACCTCGTGCAGCGTGACCTCTCCGCCGGCCGGCCCGGAACGCCCCGGCGGCCCGGCCGGCGCCACCTCCCAGCCGGCCTGGATCGCCACCACGCCGAACTCGCGTGGCGCGTCCTCGGGCAGCGCGACGAGGTGGCGCACCAGCGCCTTGTAGCGCTCCTCGAAGATGTGCAGCGGAAGGACCAGCCCGGGGAAGAGGACGGTCCCGAGCGGGAACACCGGCAGCCGTGCGCTCACGTGATCGAGCGTATCGCCAACGCGCCCGCCCGCGCGTGTCCCGGCTCACCGTCCCGGCGTGCGGGCGGGCCCGGCCGGCGGCGCCGGCGGCGGCCTAGACTCGCAGGCGTGTTGAATCGGATCGACCTGCGCGGCGGGGTCCGTGACCCGCGCCGCCTGCTGCCCCGTGCCCAGCTCGACGTCTCCGTGGCGGTCGAGCGGATCCGCCCGCTCGTGGAGGCGGTCCGGGACCATGGGTACCCGGCGGTCCGGGAAGCCAGCGAACGGTTCGACGGCGTCTCCCCGGAGCGGCTGCGGGTGCCGGTCGAGACGATCCGCGCCGCCGAGGCCGAGCTGGACCCGCAGGTACGCGCCGCGCTGCTGGAGTCGATCACCCGGGCCCGCAAGGTGCACGCCGACCAGCGCCGTACCGACCACACCACGACAGTCGTGCCCGGCGGCACGGTGACCGAGCGGTGGGTGCCGGTCGACCGGGTCGGCCTCTACGTCCCGGGCGGCCTGGCCATGTACCCGTCGACGGTGGTGATGAACGTGGTGCCGGCCCAGGCGGCCGGGGTGCGCTCGCTGGTCGTGGTGAGCCCGCCGCAGAAGGACAACGACGGCCTGCCCGACCGGCGGGTCCTCGCCGCGTGCGCGCTGCTCGGCGTGGACGAGGTGTACGCGGTCGGCGGCGCCCAGGCGGTCGCCATGCTCGCCTACGGCGCGAGCGTCGACCCGGCCGGGGACGAGCGCTGCGAGCCGGTCGACATGATCACCGGTCCGGGCAACATCTGGGTCACCGCCGCGAAGCGGCTGCTGCGCGGCGTGGTCGGCATCGACGCCGAGGCCGGCCCGACCGAGATCGCGATCCTGGCCGACGACACCGCCGACCCGGCGCACGTCGCCGCGGACCTGATCAGCCAGGCCGAGCACGACCCTCTCGCGGCGAGCGTGCTGGTCACCCCGTCGACCGCGCTGGCCGACGCGGTCGACGCGGAGCTGGCCCGGCAGGCGCCGGCGGCCAAGCACGCCGAGCGGATCGGCACCGCGCTGCGCGGCGAGCAGAGCGGCGTGGTCCTGGTCGACGATCTGGAGGCCGGGCTGCGCGTGGTCGACGCGTACGCGGCCGAGCACCTGGAGATCCAGACCGAGAACGCCCGCGAGTGGGCGCTGCGGGTCCGCAACGCCGGGGCGGTGTTCGTGGGCGCCTGGTCGCCGGTGTCGCTCGGCGACTACTGCGCGGGCTCCAACCACGTGCTACCCACCGGTGGCTGCGCGCGGCACTCCTCGGGGCTGTCGGTGCAGTCGTTCCTGCGCGGCGTGCACCTGGTCGAATACACCCGCGACGCGCTGCGCGACGTGGCGCCGCACGTGGTGACGCTGGCGACGGTGGAGGACCTGCCGGCGCACGGCCAGGCGGTCAGCGTCCGGTTCGGCGAGGGCGGCGCGTCGTGACCACGCTCGACGACCTGCCGATCCGCGACGACCTGCGCGGGCGTACGCCGTACGGGGCGCCGCAGCTCGACGTGCCGGTGCGGCTGAACACCAACGAGAACTCCTACCCGGTGCCCGAGCCGGTGGTCGAGGCGATCGGCAAGGCGGTCGCCGCCGAGCTGCGCGACCTCAACCGCTACCCGGACCGGGACGCGGTGGCCCTGCGCGCCGACCTGGCCGCCTACCTCGGCCACGGGCTCACCGCCGACCACGTGTGGGCGGCGAACGGCTCCAACGAGATCCAGCAGCAACTGCTCCAGGCGTTCGGCGGTCCCGGGCGCACCGCGCTCGGCTTCACCCCGGCGTACTCGATGCACCCGCTGCTGGCGCTCGGCACCGGCACCCGGTGGGTGCCCGGCCGGCGCGGCGAGGACTTCGGGCTCACCGCCGACCAGGCGGTGGCCCAGGTCCGCGAGCACCGGCCGGACGTGGTGTTCCTCTGCTCGCCGAACAACCCGACCGGCACCGCGCTCGACCCGGCGGTGGTCGCCGCCGTGCTGGACGAGGCGCCCGGCATGGTGATCGTGGACGAGGCGTACGCCGAGTTCGCCCGCCCCGGCACGGTCAGTGCCCTCGCCGTGCTGCCCGGCCACCCTCGGCTGGTGGTGACCCGCACCATGAGCAAGGCGTTCGGCTTCGCCGGGGGCCGGCTCGGCTACCTGGCCGCCGACCCGGCGGTGGTGGACGCGGTGCAACTGGTCCGGCTGCCGTACCACCTGTCCGCGCTCACCCAGGCCGCGGCCCGCGCGGCGCTGGCGCACCGGGACGCCCTGCTCGGCACCGTGACCGCGATCATGGCGCAGCGGGACCGGATCGTCGCCGAGCTGCGCGCCCGGGGCCACCGGGTGGCCGACAGCGACGCCAACTTCGTGCTGTTCGCCGTCGAGGGGGACCAGGCGGTGGCCTGGCGTACCCTGCTCGATGCCGGCGTGCTGGTGCGCGACGTCGGCCTGCCCGGCTGGCTGCGCGTCACCGCCGGCACCCCGACCGAGACCGACGCCTTCCTCACCGCGATGGAGAGAGTTTCATGAGCCGGATCGCCCGGATCGAGCGGGTCACAAACGAGACGAAGGTGCTCGTCGAGATCGACCTCGACGGCACCGGCAAGGCGGACATCGAGACCGGCGTCGGCTTCTACGACCACATGCTCAACCAGATCGCCCGGCACGGGGGCTTCGACCTGACCGTGCACACCGTCGGCGACCTGGAGATCGACGCGCACCACACGATGGAGGACACGGCGCTCGCGCTGGGCGCCGCGTTCGACCGGGCGCTGGGCGACAAGGCCGGCATCCGGCGGTACGGATCGGCGACCGTCCCGATGGACGAGGTGCTGGTCCGGGCCGCCGTCGACCTGTCCGGCCGCCCGTACGTGGTGCACGACGAGCCGGCGCTGGCCCCGTACATCGGGCCGGTCTACCCGACGAGCATGACCCGGCACATCTGGGAGTCGTTCGGCCAGTCGGCCCGGATCACGCTGCACGTGGACGTGCTGCGCGCGGCCCGCCCCGGCGGCCACCCGGACGCGCACCACGTGGTCGAGGCGCAGTTCAAGGCCGTCTCCCGCGCGCTGCGCGAGGCCACCGCGCTCGACCCGCGCAACGCGGGCGTGGTGCCGTCCACGAAGGGCGCCCTCTGATGAGCGCGAGGAACGCAGCGCAGCGGAGTCCCGCAGTCGCGAATGAAGGGCGGTTCTGATGAAGGTGCTGCCCACACTTCTGTTGATCGTGGCCGGCCTGTTGCTCGGCGGGACGTGGTCGCTGCTCAAGCAGGGCGCTCCCCGCGCCGCCGTGGTGATCACCGGCCTGCTGGCGGTGCTGGCCACCGCCGCCGGGGTGCTCTGGCTGCTGCCGGGGGAGAGCTGATGGCACGGGTGGTGGTGCTCGACTACGGCTCGGGCAACCTGCGCTCGGCCGAGCGCGCGGTGGCGCGCGCCGGCGCCGACGTGACCGTGACCGACGACCTGGACGCCGCCGCGTCGGCCGACGGCCTGGTGGTGCCGGGCGTCGGCGCGTTCGCCGCGTGCATGGCCGGGATCGAGGCGTCGGGCGCCGGGCCGGTCATCGCCGACCGGGTCGCCGCCGGGCGGCCGGTGCTGGGCATCTGCGTCGGCATGCAGATCCTCTTCGGGCACGGCGAGGAGCACGGCGTGGTCACCAAAGGGCTCGGGCTGCTGCCCGGGGGCGTGACCCGGCTGCCCGCGCGGCGGCTGCCGCACATGGGCTGGAACACCGTGCAGCCGCCGGCCGGCTCGGCGCTGTTCGCCGGGCTGCCGGAGGGCACCCGGTTCTACTTCGTCCACTCCTACGGGGTGACCGACCCGGCGGCGCTGGCCGAGGCGGGCGCGACGGTGACGACAGCGCACCACGGCGCGGACTTTGTCGCGGCGGTGGAGCGGGGGCCGCTGTCGGCCGCGCAGTTCCACCCGGAGAAGTCGGCCGACGCCGGCGCCGCGCTGCTGCGCAACTGGCTCGGCACGCTGTGAGCGCACCGGCCGCGGGCGTCGGCCCGCGGGCGTCGGCGTGAGCAAGGAGCGGGCCCGCCGCCGGGCGGCGCGCGAGGCCGAGCAGGAGCGGGCGCGCGCCGTCCGCGCCCGCCGGTCGGCGCGCCGGGAGCGGCGTCGTTCTCTGGTACGCCGGCTGACGCCGTCGCTGCGGCGCGGGCGTACCGGCCGGCTGCGCCGGCACACCCGCCGCGAGCGGGCGACGATCCTGGTGCTCACCGCGGCAGCGGTGGTCGCCATCTGGAGTCTGGTGGACGACCTCGCGCTGCGGCTGGTGCTGGTCGTGTTGTTGTTGCTGGTCCTGCCCGCGATCGTGGTGATCGCACTGGACCGTCGTTGAGGACCCGAGGAGAGATGCGTTGAGCCTCACCCTGTTGCCCGCCGTGGATGTCGCCGACGGCCAGGCCGTCCGGCTCGTGCAGGGCGCCGCCGGTAGCGAGACCGCGTACGGCGACCCGCTGGACGCGGCTCTGGCCTGGCAGTCCGACGGCGCGGAGTGGATCCACCTGGTCGACCTGGACGCCGCGTTCGGGCGGGGCTCCAACGCCGTGCTGCTCGCCGAGGTGGTCGGCAAGCTGGACGTGAAGGTGGAGCTGTCCGGCGGGATCCGCGACGACGAGTCGCTGCGGGCGGCGCTGGGCACCGGGGCGGCCCGGGTCAACATCGGCACCGCCGCGCTGGAGGACCCGCAGTGGTGCGACCGGATCTGCGGCGAGTACGGCGACCGGGTGGCGATCGGGTTGGACGTGCGCGGCCGTACCCTGTCGGCGCGCGGCTGGACCCGCGACGGCGGTGACCTCTACGAGGTGCTGGCCCGGCTCGACGCCGCGGGCGCGGCGCGCTACGTGGTCACCGACATCACCAAGGACGGCACCATGCGCGGGCCGAACCTGGACCTGCTGCGCGAGGTGTGCGCCCGCACCGACGCCCCGGTGATCGCCTCCGGTGGCGTGTCCACGCTGGACGACCTGCGGGCGCTGGCCACGCTGGAGCCGGTGGGCGTGGAGGGCGTGATCGCCGGCAAGGCGCTCTACGCGGGCGCGTTCACCGTCGCCGAGGCACTGGCGACGCTGCGGGCCGGCGCGTGACGACCGAGCCGCCGGCCGACCCCGGGGTGGTGACCCGGCTCGGCTCGGGCGGCCCGTGGGAGGCGCTGTACGGCTACTCCCGGGTGGTGCGGGCCGGTGCGCTCGCGATCACCGCCGGCTGCACCTCCACGGTGGACGGCCGGGTCGCGCACGCCGGTGACGCGGCGGCGCAGACCGCGCAGGCGATCCGGATCGGTCTGGACGCGCTGGCCGAGGTCGGCGCCGGGCCGGGTGACGTGGTGCGGACCCGGATGTACGTGACGGACCGGATCTATGCCGACGAGGTGGGCCGGGCGCACAACGCGGTGTTCGGCCCGGTGCGCCCGGTGGCCACGATGGTGGTGGTGGCCGGGCTGATCGACCCGGGCCTGCTGGTCGAGGTCGAGCTGGAGGCGTACCTCCCGGACCGCTGACCGCGCCGCTGCGCTGCGGCGGGCTTCGTCGGTGCCCGCCCGCCATATGAGTTGTGCACAACTTAATTGCGCGCTACGGTTCCAGGCGTGACCGATGATCTGGTACTGCGCCGGCAGGTGTGCTTCGCGCTCTACGCGGCGTCGCGCGCCCTGACCGACGTCTACCGGCCCATCCTCGACGAGCACGGCTTGACCTACCCGCAGTACCTGGTGCTGCTGGTGCTCTGGGAGCGCGACGACGACGCCCCCACGGTCTCCGAGCTCGGCGGTCAGCTCCGGCTCGACTCCGGCACCCTCTCCCCGCTGCTCAAGCGGCTGGAGGCGGCCGGTCTGGTGGTGCGAACCCGCTCGGCGGCAGATGAGCGCCGGGTCGAGGTGGGGCTCACCGATCGGGGCCGGACGCTGCGGGAGCGGATGGGTGACGTGCCACGGCGGGTGGCCGCCGCGACCGGGCTCACCGAGGCCGAACTGGTCTCCCTCCACGGCATCCTCACCCGGGTCACCGAGACGATCCACCGACAGAAGGAGCAGTGACATGCAGGTGCTCTACACCGCCTCCGCCCGCGCCACCGGCGACGGCCGCGACGGTCACGTCCGGACCTCCGACGGCACGGTCGAGCTGGACCTGGCCGTACCGAAGGAGATGGGCGGCGCCGGCGGCGCGGCCAACCCGGAGCAGCTCTTCGCCGCCGGCTACGCGGCCTGCTTCCACTCCGCGCTGCGCGTGGTGGCCCGCCAGGCCAAGGCGGACGTCTCCGGCTCCGTCGTCGAGGCCGAGGTGGGCATCGGGCCGAACGGCAGCGGCGGCTACGGCCTCGCCGTGACGCTCGTGGTGGACCTGCCCGCGGTCGAGCGCTCGGCCGCCGAGCAGCTCGTCGACGCGGCCCACCAGGTCTGCCCCTACTCCAACGCGACCCGTGGCAACGTCGAGGTGACCCGCACGGTCCGCGAGGCCCTGTGAGTACGAGGAGTGCAGCGCAGCGGAGCCCCGCAGTGCGAACCGAGGAGGCCCAGTGAGTGAGGCGAGCGTCAACCGGGAGATCCACCTGGCGTCCCGGCCGGACGGCTGGCCGACCGCGGAGAACTTCCGGCTGGTCACCACCGAGGTGCCGACGCCGGGCCCGGGACAGGTGGTGGTCCGCAACCGGTTCATGTCCGTCGACCCGTACATGCGCGGGCGGATGAACGACGTCAAGTCGTATGTGCCGCCGTTCGCGCTCGACGCTCCGCTGGACGGCGGCGCGATCGGTGAGGTCGTCGCCGGTGAGGCCGAGGGCGTCAAGCCCGGTGACACGGTGCTGCACGGGCTCGGCTGGCGCGAGTACGCGCTCGTGGACGCCAAGGGCGTACGCAAGGTCGATCCCGGCCTGGCGCCGGTCACCGCGCACCTGAGCGTGCTCGGCATGACCGGGCTGACCGCGTACGCCGGGCTGCTCGACGTGGCCGCGATGAAGCCGGGGGAGACCGTGTTCGTCTCCGGCGCGGCCGGCGCGGTGGGCAGCATGGTCGGCCAGATCGCGAAGCTGCGCGGCGCCGGCCGGGTGATCGGCAGCGCCGGTTCGGCGGCGAAGGTGGAACGGCTCGCCGCGCTCGGCTTCGACGCGGCCTTCGACTACCACGACGGGCCGGTGTCCAAGCAGCTCAAGGCCGCCGCCCCGGACGGCGTCGACGTGTACTTCGACAACGTCGGCGGCGAGCACCTGGAGGCGGCGATCGGGGCGATGAACCTGCACGGCCGGGCCGCCGTCTGCGGCATGATCGCGCAGTACAACGCCACCGAGCCGCCCGCCGCGCCGCGCAACCTGGCGCTGGTCATCGGCAAGCGGCTGACGCTGCGTGGCTTCCTGGTCAGTGACCACGGTCACCTGCGGGAGCAGTTCGTGCGGGAGGTGGCGGGCTGGCTGCGCGAGGGCCGGCTGTCGTACGACGAGACGATCGTCAACGGCATCGAGCAGGCGCCCGAGGCGTTCCTCGGCCTGCTGCGCGGCGAGAACCTCGGCAAGATGCTGGTCCGTCTCTGACCGGCGCGAACGCACACCGCTTCGGGCGGTGGTGACCGGCCTCACCGGCGGGTCGCCACCGCCCGCGCGTTCGTTAGGCTCGGGGCATGACGGTGGCGGTACGGGTCATCCCGTGTCTGGACGTGGACGCCGGGCGCGTGGTCAAGGGGGTCAACTTCCTCGACCTGCGCGACGCCGGCGACCCGGTGGAGCTGGCGGCGGCGTACGACCGGGCCGGCGCGGACGAGCTGACCTTCCTCGACGTCACCGCCTCGTCCAGCGACCGGGGCACCATGCTCGACGTGGTACGGCGTACCGCCGAGTCGGTCTTCATCCCGCTCACCGTGGGCGGTGGTGTCCGCCAGGTCGCCGACGTCGACACGCTGTTGCGTGCCGGGGCGGACAAGGTCGGCGTGAACACCGCCGCCATCGCCCGTCCGGAGCTGATCGCCGAGATCGCCGACCGGTTCGGCCGGCAGGTGCTGGTGCTCTCGCTGGACGTGCGCCGCGCACCGGACGGCACGACGCCGAGCGGCTTCGAGGTGACCACGCACGGCGGGCGGCGGGGCACCGGCCTGGACGCGGTCGAGTGGGCGGCGCGCGGCGCCGAGCTGGGTGCGGGCGAGATCCTGCTCAACTCGATGGACGCCGACGGCACCAAGGCCGGGTTCGACCTGCCGCTGATCCAGGCGGTTCGCGAGGTGGTCGACGTGCCGGTGATCGCCAGCGGCGGCGCGGGCGAGGTGGCCCACTTCCCGCCGGCCATCGGCGCGGGTGCGGACGCGGTGCTCGCGGCGAGCGTCTTCCATTTCGGCGAGCTCACCGTCGGCGAGGTCAAGGACGCGCTGCGCGGCGCCGGGCACCCGGTGCGCTGAGGCGGCGGTCCCTTACCGGCCGGAGTGCTCCTCGGGGGAGCGGCGCGGCATCGGGATCGACCGGACCACATACTCCTGCACGGCGGCGGCGTGGTCGTCCTCGTCGAGGTGCCACTCGGACTCGGCGGGCGGGTGCCGCCGGGTCAGCACGCCCTGCACCGTGTCCACGGTGGTGCCGAGCCCGGCGCTGGGCCGGGTGCGCCAGAGCCGCTCACCGTCGGGGGTGACCCGGAACCAGCCGTCGGCGACGCTGACCAGACCCGCGCCGACCAGCCGCCGGACCGCACCCTCCACCTCGTGCCGTTCCGGGATCGCCTGGTTGAGGTGGTCGGCGGTGGAGAGGATGTCGGCCAGCCGGACACCCTCCGGCCTGCGTGTCGCGGCGGCCCGTCGGTGCCGGCCGGCGCCACTGGCGATGACCAACGCGACGAAGATCCAGGCGTCGCTCCAACGCCATCCGTTCTCCCCCATGCAGGAATGATGCCCGGCCTCGACGGCGGAGGAAACACCTGGTTTCCCGCTTGTGTGTCGCCGCAGCTCAACGCGTTGTGCGGGGTCCCGGTCCGTGGCGGTCGGCCCGGCGTCGGTCACGTAGCGTAGGCGCCATCCACCGGCCGCGGCGGCAGCGCGAAGACCGGGATGAAGAACTGGGCCAGCGGGCCGATGGTCAGCGCGTACGCCACGGTGCCGAGACCGACGGTGCCGCCGAGCAGCCAGCCGAGGCCCAGCACGGTGACCTCGATTCCGGTGCGGACCAGCCGGACCGAGAAGCGGGGACGGCGGGCGACGAAGCCGGTCATCAGGCCGTCGCGCGGCCCCGGACCGAGCCCGGCGCCGAGGTAGAGCCCGGTCGCGGCGCCGTTGGCGACGATCCCGGCGACGAGCAGCGCGACGCGGTCCGGCATGCCCTCCCCGGGCGGCAGCACGGCCAGGGTGGCGTCGACGACCAGCCCGATCACCACGACGTTGCTGACCGTGCCGAGGCCGGGTCGCTGCCGCAGCGGGATCCAGAGCAGCAGCACGAGGGCGCCGACCGCGATGGTGACGGTCCCGAAGGACAGGCCGGTCTGCCGGGCCAGCCCCTGGTGGAACACGTCCCACGGGTCCAGCCCCAGCTCCGAGCGGATCATCAGCGCCATGCTCAGGCCGTAGAGGACCAGCCCGGCGTAGAGCTGGGTGAGCCGTCGTGCCGGCCGGTGCCGGAGATTGCCAAGCTGTGCCACGCATGCCACCCTAGGTGCCAATCATGGCCATCAAGGGTGCCAATTTCGGGGGTGTGGCATGACCAGTCAGGTGCGCGGCGCCCAATTGGCGCGACTCCTCGGTCAGTGGCACGCGCTGCCGGGCCGCCGGCGCAGCCCTGACTACGCCGCGCTCGCCGGCGCCGTCCGCGGGTTGCTCGCCGACGGGCGGCTCCCCCTCGGGGTACGCCTGCCGGCCGAGCGGGAACTGGCCGAGGCGCTGCGGATCAGCCGGACCACCGTCACCGCCGCGTACCGGGAACTGCGGGAGAGCGGCCACCTGGCCAGCCGCCGGGGCGCGGGCAGCTGGACCATGCTGCCCGGCGGGCACCGGGTGGCCAGCACCGGGCTGTGGACGCCGCTCGACGACCGCGACATGATCGACCTCGGGGTGGCCGCGCTGTCCGCGCCCCCGCAGCTCGTCCCCGCCGCCCGGGCCGCGGCCGAGGACCTGCCCCGCTACCTCAGCGGCGCCGGCTACCACCCGACCGGCATCATCGAGCTGCGCGAGGCGGTGGCCCGCGGGTACACCGAACGGGGCCTGCCCACCAGCCCGGAGCAGATCATGGTCACCAACGGCACCCAGCACGCGCTGGACCTGGTGCTGCGGCTGGCCCTGTCGCCCGGCGGCGCGGTGCTCGTCGAGTCGCCCACCTACCCCAACGCGCTGGCCGCGCTCTCCGCCCGGCGGGCCAGGATCGCCACGCACGGCCTGTCCGACGAGGGCTGGGACGCCGAACTGCTGCTGGGCAGCCTGCGGCAGACCCGGCCGAAGCTCGCGTACGTCATCCCCGAGTTCCAGAACCCGACCGGCCACCTGATGGCGGCCGACCTGCGCGAGCGGCTGGTCGGCACGGCCCACGCGGCCGGCACCGACCTGGTGGTCGACGAGTCCTTCGTCGACCTGCCGCTCGACGACACCACGCTGCCGCCACCGGTGGCGGTCTTCGACAGGCACTCCCGGGTGATCAGCATCGGCGGCATGAGCAAGCCCTACTGGGGTGGGCTGCGGATCGGGTGGGTACGCGCCTCCGCGCCCCAGGTGCAGCGGCTGGCCGCGGCCCGGGTCGGGGTCGACATGGCCAGCCCGGTGCTCGACCAACTCGTCGCCGTGCACCTGCTCACCGAGGCGCAGGCCATCGTCGCCGCCCGCCGGGCCCAGCTCGTCGCACAGCGCGACGCCCTGGTCGCGGCGCTCGCCGAGCGCCTGCCCGACTGGCGGGTGCGGGTGCCCGGCGGCGGCGTCACGCTCTGGGCCGAGATGGACGGCCCGATCTCCAGCGCGCTGGCCCGTGCGGCCGAGGAGGTCGGCGTACGACTGGCGCCCGGACCCCGCTTCGGCCTGGACGGGACGCTGGAGCGCTTCCTGCGGCTGCCCTTCACCCTGCCCGCCGGTGAGCTGGTGGAGGCGGTCGGGCGGCTCGCCGCGGTCCGTTACGACCTGGACCGCACCAGCCGCCCGCAGTGGCGGGAGCCGAGCGTCATCGCCTGACCCGGTCCGCCCGATCCGGTGGTGAAAGGTCCGAACCCCGGCTCCGGGGGGCCGCTGCCCGCAGACTGCGCGGGTGGGGAACGGGAGGGGAGTCCGCCGGCCGTGGACGGTGCGGCGCAGCGCGCCGGGCTCCCGCACGACCCGGCTTGAACTCTTCTACGACCTGGTCTTCGTCTTCGCGTTCCTGAGCGTCACCACGCTCACCGCCTCGGAGCTCACGCCGGTCAACCTCTACCGCTTCATGCTGGTGCTGGCGCTGCTCTGGTGGTCGTGGACCGGCTTCGCCCGGATGGGCAACGCGTTCCGCGCCGACCAGGGACTGCTGCCGCTGGTCGGCGTCGTCACCGTCGCGGCGACGTTCCTCCTCGTGCTCAGTACGCCCAGCGCGTTCGCCACCCGCGGGGACTGGCTGCCCGGGCCGCTGGTCTTCGCCGGGTGCTACTTCGTGATCCGGACCGCCCAGCTCACCGTCTTCGCCTGGGCCGACCGCGCCGACCCGGCCCGGCGCCGAGGGCTGCGGATACGCTTCCTGGCCCCGACCGTGGCCACGGTGCTGCTGGTCGTCGCCGGCACCCTGCCCGGGCGGCTGTCGCAGGAGCGGTTCGCGGTGGGGCTGCAGCTGGCGCTCTGGACCGTGGCGCTGCTGGTCGAGTACCTCGCCGGGACGATCCTGGGCCACCAGTGGTGGGTGGTGCTCTCGGCCGGGCACTGGGCGGAGCGGCACGCGTTGATCGTGCTCGTCGCGCTCGGCGAGTCGATCATCGCGCTCGGACTCGGTCCGAAGCGCGGACTGCCGCTCACCGGCCCGGTGGCGGTCGCCGCGCTGCTCGGCGTGGTGATCGTGGCGGCACTGTGGTGGGCGTACTTCGACACGCTCGCGTTCGCGCTGGAACAGGCGCTGCACCAGGCCCGGGACCGGGACGCGCGACTGCGGCTGGCGCGCACCGCCTACACGTTCCTGCACCTGCCGATGGTCGCCGGGATCATCCTGTTCGCCCTCGGGCTCAAGGACCTGCTGGCCGAGGCCGCCTCACCGGCGACGCCCGAGTGGGGCCCGCCACTGGGGACCTTCTGGGGCGGGATCCTGTTCGGTGGCATCGGGCTCTACCTGCTCAGCCTCGCCGCGTGCTGGTGGCTGGCGGAGCGCCGGGTGCGGATGCCGCTGCTGGTGACAGTGCTGGTGCTCGTCGTCGCCGTACCGGCCGTCGCCCGGCTCCACGAGCTGAACGCGCTCGTCGTGCTGGCGGTGCTCACCGGCGCCGGCATCGCCTGGGAGACCCGGGGCGAGGGTGGGCGCCGGGGCCGGGTGCGCCGGCTCGCGCTGGAGGAGCAGGTCGCCGCCGAGGCCGAGCAGAGCCACTGGCGCCAGGAACACCTGTGACCGGCGCGGCCGTGCCCCGGGACGGTGGGGCACGGCCGGCGCGACCGGGTGACGGTGCGGGCTACAGCTCGGCGAGCGTGCCCTCGTACATCTTGTCGATCTCGGAGGAGAAGTTCGTCTCCACACTGCGGCGCTTGATCTTCAGCGACGGCGTGACCTCGCCGTCCTCGATGGTCAGGTCACGGGGGAGGATCGTCACCTTCTTGATCGTCTCCCAGCGGTTGAGCCTGGCGTTCAGCTCGGCCACGTGTCCCTCGACCATCTCCCGCGCCTGCGGCGAGGTGACGATCGTGGTGTAGTCGCTGCCCTCCAGCGGGGTGCCGGCGGCCCAGCCCTTGATCGCGTCCGGGTCGAGCGTGACGAGCATGGTGCAGTAGTTGCGCGCCTGCCCGATCACCACCGCCTGCGAGGTGTACGGGCACACCGCCTTGAACATGCCCTCGATGTGCGACGGCGCGACGTACTTGCCGCCGGACGTCTTGACCAGGTCCTTCTTCCGGTCGGTGATGCGCAGGTAGCCGTCGGCGTCGAGCGTGCCGATGTCGCCGGTGCGGAAGAAGCCGTCCTCGGTGAACGCGGCGGCGGTCTCCTCCGGCAGGTTGTGGTAGCCGCGCATGATCGGCTTGCCGCGCAGCAGGACCTCACCGTCGGTGTCGATCCGGCACTCCAGGTCGCCCATGGCCCGGCCCACGCTGCCGATCTTCAGCCCGTCGGGCGGGTTCACGAACGCGCCGGCGCTGGTCTCGGTCAGCCCGTAGCCCTCGGAGATGGGCAGGTTGGCGGCGGCGAAGAAGGTGGCGATCTCCTTGCTCAGCGGCGCCGCGCCGGAGACCAGCACCCGCATCTGGCCGCCGAGCCGGGCCTGGAGCTTGCTGAACACGAGCTTCTCGGCCAGCGCGTACTTCATCCGCAGCCCGGCCGGGACCGGCTTGCCGGCCTGCTGCAGCGCGACCTTCTCCTTGCCGACCCCGACGCCCCAGGCGAAGATCTTGGCCTTCGCACCGCCCGCGCCCTGCGCGGTGGTGACCGCCTTGTTGTAGACCTTCTCGAAGACCCGGGGCGCGCCGCACATGAGCGTCGGCTGCACCACGCCCAGCAGGTCGACGAGCTTGTCCACCCGGCCGTCGACGTACGTGGGCAGGCCGACGTGGGTGGCGCCGCAGAGCAGCGTCTTGCCGAAGGAGTGCGACAGCGGCAGCCAGAGGTATTGCAGGTCGTCGACGCGCAGCAGGCCCAGGTCGGCCTGCGCCACGCCCTCCCAGCACCAGCCGCCGTGCAGCAGCTCCACGCCCTTCGGGCGGCCGGTGGTGCCCGAGGTGTAGATGAGCGTGGCCAGGTGGTCCGGGCCGATGCCGGCGACCAGCGTGTCGATCAGGTCGGGCTCGGCGCTCAGCGCCGCGGCGCCGCGCTCCTCCAGCTCGGCCAGGGTGAGCTGCGGAACGGGCGCCGCCGGGTCGGGGGCGCCGTCGAAGAGCACCACGTGGGTCAGCGCGGGCAGGTCCGCCCCGGCGATCTTCGCCGCCTGGGCCGGGTTCTCCGCGAACAGCACTCTCGAGCCGGAGTCGGCGATGATGTAGACCGCGTCCTCGGGCTCGGTGGTGGGGTAGACGGTGGTGGTGGCACCACCGGCGCACATGATGCCGAAGTCGGCGAGCACCCACTCCAGGCGCGTGTTGGCCAGGATCGCCACCGGGTTCTCCAGGCCGACACCGAGCCCGTGCAGCCCGGCGGCGATCGCCTTGGCGCGCTGCCCGACCTGCTCCCACGTCAGCCAGACCGGGCCCGAGTCGTCGGGTGCGGGGTGGGCGAAGGCGTGCCGGTCGGGGGAGTCCGCCACGCGCTTGAGGAACATGTCGGGTACGGAACGGTACGGTACATCGAGAGCCATCGCTGTAGCCGCCTTCAGGGGTGGAGGGACGTGACGGGGGTCACGTCGGTCTGCGGTTACCGAAGGGTATTGCCTGCACCCGGCCAGCGGCTAGCCCTGATCGGCCGGGTAGTCCCGGTCCCGCGGGCTGGAAGCGGCTCAGGCGTACCGGCCGGCGGCACGGGGCCAGTCGTCGGTGGCCCGGACCCGGTCGCGGCGGGTGTCCAGGAGGGCGCGCGTCCCCTCGTCGGCGCGGGCGCTCGGTGCCGCGTCCCGCTCCGCGTACGCGGCCAGGGAGGGCGTGACGGCTGCCGATGTATCGGCGTCCACTTTCGACTGTCGGTGGGTGAACGGTCACCGCACTCCGGTCACAGGCCCAGTTCGGCGGTACGCAGCCGCTCGGCGCTCCCGGCCGGGCCGTCCACCTGCACCCGGGCCACCCGCTGCCGTCCGGTGAGGAACAGCACCAGCTCGCCCGGCGCGCCCACCACCCGCAGCCGTTCGCCGCCACCGCCGGCCCGCAGTTCGCCGTGCCCCGGCGCCTGCACCAGCACCTCGGCCGGGAACCGCCGCAGCGCCATCCGGGCCAGCAGGGACGCGTGCTTCCACAGCACCGCCTGCTGCCCGGCCGGCAGGTCGCGCGGGTGCCAGCCCGGCTGGGCGCGTCGCACGTCCTCGTGGTGGATGAAGAACTCCATCCCGTTGGCGAGCTCGTCGGTGAGGGGGTTGCTCACCGGGCTCCATACCGGGGGACGGCGTACCCGGGCGATCAGGTCGGCGTACGGCCCGGCGGCGATCCGCTTGCGGACCGACTCGCCGTAGGCGCGCAGCGGGGGCAGCAGGATGCCGCCGGCCGCGTCCGGCCGGCGCTCCCGCACCAGCAGGTGCGCCGCCAGGTCACGGGTGGTCCACCCCTCATTGACAGTCGGTGCGTCCGGTCCCAGTTCCAGCATCAGGTCGGCGAGCGCGTCGCGCTCCGCTCGGGCGTACCGCGGCATCCCCTGATCGTAGGCCCGTCCCGGCCGATCGGCGCGCCACGCCCGGCCGGACCACGCCGCGCAACCGATCCAGCCGCCGTCCGCCCAGCTCTGTGCGAACGTGACGGCGGACATACCCCGGCCGGGTCGGCGCGAGCGCCGAGGAGCGGTAAGGATGGGGAGAAAACTGCGGCTTACGGCGGGGGAGAGCGTGGCGAGCGGGACAAGTCGGGACGTGCTCGGCAGAGGGATACGGGTGCTCGGCCGGGCCATCCGGGAACAGCCGCGGATCTTCGCGGTCGCGGTCAGCGGCAGCGTGCTGTTCGGCCTCCTGGTGATCGCGAGCGCGTACGTGGTCGGCGCGGTGATCGGCGAGGTGGTCGTGCCGGCCGTGGAGCGCGGCGAGGTGGCGGGCGGGGCGCTGGCGCTGGCCGCGACCGCACTGTTCGGCATCAGCGTGCTGCGGGTCGTCGGCATCTTCGGCCGCCGCCTCGGCGCCGGCTACATGCAGTACCGCCTCCAAGCCGCCTACCGCCGCCGGGTCACCCGCCGCTACCTGGAACTGCCGCTGGCCTGGCACCACCGCAACTCCACCGGCACGCTGCTGTCCAACGCCAACTCCGACGTCGAGGCCGCCTGGTACCCGATCGCGCCCATGCCGTTCGCGGTCGGCACGCTGGTGATGCTCGTCGGCGCGGTGGCCTCGCTGTTCTTCACCGACTGGGCGCTGGCCCTGGTCGGCCTGACGGTGTTCCCCGCGCTGTTCGCGCTCAACGTGGTCTACTCCCGCCGGATGGCGCCCCGGCAGGCCCGGGCGCAGCGGTTGCGGGCCGAGGTCAGCGGCATCGCCCACGAGAGCTTCGACGGCGCGCTGGTGGTCAAGACGATGGGCCGGGAGGCCCAGGAGACGGCCCGCTTCGCCTCCCGCGCCGGTGAGCTGCGCGACGCGCTGATCTCGGTCGGCCGGCTGCGGGGCGTGTTCGACCCGATGCTGGAGACGCTGCCCAGCCTCGGCACGCTCGCCGTGCTGGTGGTCGGCGCGGTGCGGCTGCGGCAGGGCGCGATCACGGTGACCGAGCTGGTCAGCGTCGCGTTCCTGTTCACCGTGCTGGCCTTCCCGGTCCGCGCCATCGGCTGGGTGCTGGCCGAGCTGCCGCGCAGCGTCGCCGGATGGGACCGGGTCCGCCGGGTGCTGGACGCGACCGGCGAGATGCCGTACGGCACGAGGACGCTCGACCCGGCCACCCGGGAACCGGCCACGCTCGCCTTCGACGACGTGCACTTCGCGTACGAGCCGGCAGAGGCGCACCTGCCCGGCGCCCAGGTGCTCGGCGAGGTGACGTTCACCGTGCCGGCCGGGAAGACGGTCGCCCTGGTCGGCCCCACCGGCGCGGGCAAGTCCACGATCACCTCGCTGGCCGTGCGCCTGGTCGACCCGGGCGCCGGGCGGGTGACGCTGGACGGCGTGGACGTGCGGGAGCTGACCGCCGCGTCGCTGGCCGAGACGGTGGCGCTCGTGGCGCAGGTGCCGTTCGTCTTCGACGACACGGTCCGGGCCAACATCGCGCTGGACCGGGCCGGTATCGGCGACGACGAGGTGTGGGCGGCGCTGCGGCTGGCCGAGGCGGACGGCTTCGTGGCCGCGCTGCCGGACGGGCTGGACACCATGGTCGGTGAGCGGGGCACGTCGCTGTCCGGCGGACAGCGTCAACGGCTGACGCTGGCCCGGGCGCTCGCCGGGCGGCCCCGGCTGCTGGTGCTCGACGACGCCACGAGCGCCGTCGACCCACGGGTCGAGGCGGCCATCCTGGCCGGTCTGCGCGCGCCGACAGACGGCGGCGCCCCGGCGTCCATCCTGGTGGTGGCGTACCGCCGGGCGACGATCGCGCTCGCCGACGAGGTGATCTACGTGGAGCAGGGCCGGGTGGTGGCGCGCGGCACCCACACCGAGCTGCTGGCCGGCGTGCCCGGCTACGCCGACCTGGTCACCGCGTACGAGCAGGCCGAGCAGGAACGCGAGCAGAATCGGACGTACGACGAGGTCACGCCGATGACCTCGGGCCTGGAGGTGGACCGGTGAGCACGACCACGGGGGAGAACGCCGAGGCCACCGAGACCACCTGGCAGACGCTGCGGCGTGGGCTGGCACTCTCTCCGGAGCTGCGCACCGGACTCGCCGGCACGCTGGCGCTGGCGCTGGTCTACATGGTCGGCCGGGTGGCCGTGCCGGTGGCGGTGCAGCGCGGCATCGACCACGGCATCGTCGGCGGCCCCGACCTGAACGTCATCTCACTCACCGTGGCGATCACCGCCGGGGTGCTGGTGATCACCACCGCGTGCGGCTACCTCATGATGCGCCGGCTGTTCACGGTGAGCGAGACCGCGCTGGCCGGGGTGCGCACCCGGGCGTTCCGGCACGTGCACGACCTGTCCATGCTGCACCAGCAGTCCGAGCGGCGCGGTTCGCTGGTCTCCCGGGTCACCAGCGACGTCGACCAGATCACCCAGTTCCTCCAGTGGGGCGGCGTGATCCTGATCGTCAACCTGGGCCAGTTGCTGGTCACCACCGTCGTGATGCTCGCGTACTCCTGGCAGTTGACGCTCGTGGTGCTCGTCGCGTTCGCGCCCGCGGTGCTGGTGATCCGGCGGTTGCAGAGCCGCCTCGCCGGGGCGTACGGGCTGGTGCGGCAGCGTACCGGCACACTCCTCGGCGCGATCGGCGAGAGCGTGGTGGGCGCCCCGGTGATCCGGGCGTACGGCGTCGCCGGGCGCACCGCGCGGCGGCTGGACACGGCCATCGACGGGCAGCGGGTGGCCCAGCAGCGGGCCATCCGGATCAGCATCATGGGCAGCTCGGTGGGGGAGCTGGCCGCCGGGCTGGCGCTGGCCGGCGTGGTGGTGGTCGGGGTCAGCCTCGGCGTCGACGGCACGCTGACGGTCGGCCAGCTCACCGCGTTCCTGTTCCTGGTCACGCTGTTCATCCAGCCGGTGCAGATCGCCACCGAGGTGCTGAACGAGGCGCAGAACGCGATCGCCGGCTGGCGCCGGGTGCTCGACGTGCTGGACGTCTCCCCGGACGTGGCCGACCCGGGCGAGCAGGGTCGGGAGCTGCCGTCCGGGCCGCTGGACGCCCGGTTCGCCGGTGTGACGTTCGCCTATCCGGGCGGGCCGCCGGTGCTGCACGGCGTGACGCTGGACATCCCGGCCAAGAGCCGGGTGGCGGTGGTGGGCGAGACCGGAAGCGGCAAGACCACGTTCGCCAAGCTGCTCACCCGGCTGATGGACCCCACCGAGGGCGCGGTGCTGCTCTCCGGGGTGGACCTGCGCCAGGTGCGCTTCGACTCGCTGCGCTCCCGGGTGGTGATGGTGCCGCAGGACGGCTTCCTGTTCGACGCCACGGTCGGGGAGAACGTCCGCTTCGCCCGCCCGGACCTGACCGACGAGCGGCTCACCACCGCCTTCACCGAGCTGGGCCTGTCCGACTGGCTGGACGGGCTGCCGTCCGGGCTGGACACGCCGGTCGGTGAGCGCGGGGAGGCACTGAGCGTCGGCGAGCGGCAGCTCGTGGCGCTGGCCCGGGCGTACGTCGCGGACCCGGACCTCCTGGTGCTGGACGAGGCGACGAGCGCCGTCGACCCGGCCACCGAGGTCCGCCTGCAGCGGACGCTCGACGCGGTGACCCGGGGCCGGACCACACTCGCCATCGCGCACCGGCTGTCCACCGCGCAGGCCGCCGACGAGGTGATCGTGGTGGACCGGGGCCGGATCGTGCAGCGCGGCCCGCACGAGGAGCTGGTCCGCGACCCGGACTCGGTGTACGCGCTGTTGTACGCGTCCTGGCTTGAGCAGACCCGCTGATCCTGGCGGGTCCGTCAGGTCAGGTCGCCGGTGAGGTAACGCTGGACCGTCGGGCCGACGGCGGCCACCAGCGTCGCCGGCTCGGCGGTGGCCACCGCGTCGAGGCGGAGCACGTACCGCATCATGGCCAGCCCGGCGAGCTGGGTGGCGACCAGCCCGCCGCGCAGCGCGCGCTGCGCCGGGTCGGCGTCGAGATGGTCGAGCACCCGGCGCAGCACCTGCGTGACCAGGAATTCGCGCAGCAGCCGGGCGGTCCAGTCGTTGCTCACCGCCGAACGCAGCAGCGCCACCCCGGCGCTGCCGGCGGGGGAGTCCCAGACCTGCAGGAACACCCGGACCAGCCGCTCGCCGACGCCGTCCGGGTCGCCCGCCAGCACCGCCGGCAGCAGCCGCCCCGGGTCGGCCGGGAACGCCGTCGCGGCCCGGAACAGCTCCTCCTTGCCGCCGAAGTAGTGGTGCACGAGCGCCGGGTCCACGCCGGACGCGGTGGCGATGGCCCGGATCGACGCGGCGTCGAAGCCGCGCTCGGCGAACGCCTCCCGTGCCGCGGCGAGGATGGCCTCGCGGGTGTCCGGGTTGCCGGGCCGCCGCCCGGTGCGCCGCGCGTTCACCCGCTGCGCCGGCGCAGCGTCGCGGCGGCCAGCACCAGCGCCGCCACCGCCGCGCCGGCCACGATCGCCACGTCCCGCCACATCGTCCCGGTCGGCTCGGCGTGCGCGCCGACCTCCTGCAACGCCTCGACCGCGTACGACAGCGGCAGCGCGTCGCTGACCGCCTGGAGCCAGCCGGCCATCTCGCCGCGCGGCACGAACAGGCCGCACAGCAGCAGTTGCGGGGCCACCACCACCGGCATGAACTGGACCGCCTGGAACTCGGTGCGGGCGAACGCCGAGCAGAACAGCCCGAGCGCCACCGCGAGCACCGCGTTCACCCCGGCGATCAGCACGACCAGCCACGCGCTGCCCGCGGTCTCCAGACCGAACACCTGGTACGCGACCACCGATGCCACAGTCGACTGGAGCACCCCGGCCAGGCCGAACGCGATGCCGTACCCGAACAGCAGGTCGAGCTTTCCCAGCGGCGTGGTGAGCAGGCGCTCCAGCGTGCCGGTGGTGCGCTCGCGGAGCATGGCGATGCTGGTCACCAGGAACATGATGATGAACGGGAAGAAGCCCAGCATGATCAGGGCCACCCGGTCGAACGTGCCGGGCGCGCCGGGCGGGGCGGGCTGGTCGACGTACATGAAGTAGACGAGCGTGAGAAGCACCGACGGCACCACCACGAGCAGCGCCACGGTCCGCCGGTCGTGCCGGAGCTGGCGCAGGATGCGCCCGGTGGTGGCGGCCAGGATCCGTCCGTTCATCGCGCCTCTCCCTCGGCGTCGCGGATCAGGCGCAGGAACGCCTCCTCCAGGTCGTCGGTCCCGGTGGCGGCGCGGACCGCCGCCGGGGTGTCGTCGGCGATCAGCCGGCCCTCGCGGATCAGCAGCAGCCGGTCGCAGCGGGCGGCCTCGTCCATCACGTGGCTGGAGACCAGCAGCGTGGTGCCGTTCGCGGCCATGGCGTGGAACCGGGCCCACAGGTCGGCCCGCAGCACCGGGTCCTGGCCGACGGTGGGTTCGTCGAGGACGACCAGCTCCGGTTCGCCGACGAGCGCGCAGGCCAGCGAGGCGCGGCTGCGCTGGCCGCCGGAGAGCGTGCCGACGAGCTGGCCGGCGGCGGTGGCCAGGCCGACGTCGGCGACCGCGCGGTCGGCCTCGGCGCGGCCCCGGCCCTGGAGCACCGCGAAGTAGCGGGCGTTCTCCCGCACCGTCAGGTCGGCGTAGACGCTCGGCGCCTGGGTCAGGTAGCCCACCCGGCGGCGAAGCTCGGCCGAGCCGGCCGGGCGGCCGAGCACCTCCACGGCGCCGGCGCCGATGGTCTGCACGCCGACCACCGCGCGCATCAGCGTGGTCTTGCCGCTGCCGCTGGGCCCGAGCAGCCCGGTGACGCTGCCCCGGGGCACCGCGCAGGTGATGCCGTGCAGCACCCGCCGCCCGCCCCGGTCGACCACCAGCTCGCGGACCGACACCGCGTCGTCCATGCTCGCCTCCGTCAATTCATCATCCGTTGAACTCAACGGTAGGTGAATTCCGCGTCCACGGCAATGAGGGACTTGACTTCGAGCGTGCTCGAACTGGAAGCCTGGAGGGCGTGGACATCAGCACGCGGGAGATGAGCCTCACCGTGGGTGAGGCGGCGGAACGGGTCGGCCTGACCACCTACACGCTGCGCTGGTACGAGCAGGAGGGCCTGGTGGGCCGCGTCGGGCGGGACTCGTCCGGCCGCCGGCGCTACACCGAGTCCGACGTCAACTGGCTGTTCCTGCTCACCCGGCTGCGGCGCACCGGGATGCCGGTGCGCGACATGCGCCGCTACGCCGAGCTGGCCCGGCACGGGGACAGCACGCTCGGCGCGCGACGGGCGCTGTTCGAGGCGCACCGGGCCCGGGTGCTCGCCCGGATGGCCGAGCTGTCGGAGGACCTGAAGGTGCTCGAATACAAGATCGACGCGTACCGCCGGGCCGAGGAGGAATCCGGCTGAACGCCTCTGCCGGGGGTGCGAGTGGCCCGTCTCCCGGGACACGTCGGCGCGGCCCGGGCCGCGTGCGGGAGAATGGTCAACCGTGCCCGCCCCTGACGCGCCGCTGACCGGCGCCCCCGCTCCCGGACCGGCCCGCCCGTCCCGGCTCGACCCGGCCATCGCCGCGAAGCTCCGCCGCACCCCGGACGGCCTGGTCGCCGCCGTGGTCCGCGCCCACGACTCGGGCGAGGTGCTGATGGTCGCCTGGATGGACGACGAGGCGCTGCACCGCACGCTCACCACCGGGCGGGCCACCTACTGGTCGCGCAGCCGCGGCGAGTACTGGGTCAAGGGCACCACCTCGGGCAACCACCAGTACGTGCGCTCGGTCGCGCTGGACTGCGACGGCGACGCGCTGCTGGTCGGCGTGGAGCAGGTCGGCGCGGCCTGCCACACCGGGCAGCGCACCTGCTTTTTCACCGAGCTGCCGGTCAGCTCCCCGGAGGCGACCCCGTGACCGACGGCACCGTCCATCCGGACCGGTCCACCTTCGCCGACCTGGCCGCCCGCTGGCGGGTCGTGCCGGTGACCCGGCGGCTGCTCGCCGACGCGGAGACGCCGGTCGGCGTCTACCGCAAGCTGGCCGGCGGTCCCGGCACGTTCCTGCTGGAGTCCGCCGAACAGGGCGTCGGCTCGGCCGGCACGGCCTGGTCGCGCTACTCGTTCATCGGCGTACGCAGCAGCGCCACGCTCACCGAGCGCGACGGCGCCGCGAGCTGGACCGGCACGCCGCCGGCCGGCGTGCCCACCTCCGGCGACCCGGTCACCGTGCTGCGCGAGTCGGTCGCGGCGCTCGCCGGGCCGGCCTTCGACCCGGCCGGTGACATGCCGCCGCTGACCGGCGGCCTGGTCGGCTACCTCGCGTACGACCTGGTGCGCCGCTTCGAGCGCCTGCCCGAGCTGACCGAGGACGAGCTGGACGTGCCCGAGCTGGGCATGATGCTCGCGACCGACCTGGTGGTCCTGGACCACTACGAGGGATCGGCGATCCTGGTCGCCAACGCGGTGCTGCCGCCGCTGGACACCCCCGGCCGGGCCGAGCGGGTCGAGGCCGCGTACCACCACGCCGTCGGCCGCCTGGACGCGATGACCTCAGCGCTGTCCCGACCGATTCCGCCCATGGTCTCGACGGTCGGCCGGCCCGGCGTCGGCGAGGTGGTCAGCCGCACCCCCGAGGGCGGCTACCCGAAGGCGGTGGAGACGGCCAAGGAGGCGATCCGGGCCGGCGAGTGCTTCCAGATCGTGCTCAGCCAGCGCTTCGAGCGCCCCACCGACGCCGACCCGCTCGACGTCTACCGGGTGCTGCGCACCACGAACCCCAGTCCGTACATGTACCTGCTGCGCTTCGACGGCTTCGACATCGTCGGCTCGTCTCCGGAGGCGCACCTGAAGGTCAGCGCCGGCCCGGACGGGCGGCGGCGGGCGCTGCTGCACCCGATCGCCGGCACCCGGCCGCGCGGCGGCTCCCCGGACGGCGACGCCCGGCTCGCCGCCGAACTGCTCGCCGACCCCAAGGAACGCGCCGAGCACGTGATGCTCGTCGACCTGGGCCGCAACGACCTGGGCCGGGTGTGCCGGCCGGGCACCGTCGAGGTGCCCGAGTTCGCCACCATCGAGCGCTACAGCCACGTCATGCACATCGTCTCCACAGTCGTCGGCGAGCTGCGCGACGACCGCACCGCGTTCGACGCGCTGGCCGCGACGTTCCCCGCCGGGACGCTCAGCGGGGCGCCCAAGGTGCGTGCCATGGAGATCATCGAGGAGCTGGAGCCGGTCCGGCGCGGCGTCTACGGCGGCACCGTCGGCTACTTCGCCTTCGGCGGCGACCTGGACATGGCCATCGCGATCCGTACCGCGCTGATCCGCGACGGCCGCGCCTACGTGCAGGCCGGGGCCGGCATCGTGGCCGATTCCGACCCCGCTGCCGAGGACCGGGAGACGCGGAGCAAGGCCGCCGCCGTCCTCGCCGCCATCGCGGCCGCCGAGACCCTGCGGGCGGCCCGGTGAGCGCGCCCGGCGCCATCGCGCCGCCGGCCCGCGGCCGGCGCGAACTGGCGTACGCGGTGCTGCTCTGCCTGGCCGGCGCGGGCCTGGCCTGCTGGGCGGTGACCCGGACCTGGTCGGTCGAGGTGACCGCCCGGGGGTCGCTGCCGTCCGGGCGGGCCGAGCGCACCGGCACGGACCTGCTGCCCTGGGTGCTGGCGCTGACGTACGTCGGACTCGCCGGCGGTGGCGCGGTGCTCGCCACCCGGGGGCGGCTGCGCCGCCTGCTGGGTGTCCTGCTGGCCGGAATCGGCGTGGCGGTGGCGGTCGGCGGCGGGATCGGCCTGACCGAGGCCGGGGTGAGCCGGCAGTGGCCGGCGCTGGTGCTGGCCGGCGGCCTGGCCCTGGCGGCCGGCGGCGCGTTCACCGCGCTGCGCGGCGACGGCTGGCCGGCGATGGGCGCCCGGTACGAGCGGCGGCCCGCCCGGGCGGACGAGCCCGGCCGTCCGGCGGTCGAGCGCGGCACCCGGGACGCGTGGGACGCGCTGGACCGGGGCGAGGACCCGACGGTCAGCTGACCGGCTGCGCCTCGCGGGCGTCGCGGCGCCGCCGGGCCGCGGCGCGCGCGGCGGTCAGCTCGGCCACCAGCCGCTCCAGCTCGCGGCGCTGTTCGGCGCGGGCCCGGTCGGCGCAGACCGCCTCCCAGGCGTTGCCCCGGGCGGTGCGCATCCGGCCGTCACCGGCCACCGCGCGCTCCAGCGTCTCCACCACGCCGACGGCGAGGGAGGCGACGGTACGGGAGATGGTGGTCAAGTCGATGCCCTGGGTCGGCCCGTTGGCGCTCATGGTCACCCCACACGAGATCGTTTGCGACGGTCGGCAGCCGCCGGCGTTGAGTGTGCCCGACGACGATGCTTCCGGGCACACGTTTCGCCGTCGTGAAGCACAGGTCAACGGTGTGGCACCGGGTACGACCTGGGCAGGGCCGGAGGTCCTTGACCTTGGTCACAGCCGCCCGCCGGAGCCCGTCCTGCGGGCCCGGAACGATCGTGGTGAGATAGGGATGGGTGACGGTCGATGCCATCGGTGGCGCTGCGTGACATGGTGTTCACCGCAAGTCGGCCATCATGCCACAGCCCATGTCGTGAGGTGCGCCATACCCCCGGCACTCGTCGCCAGGTGGCGCCCCCTAGCATCGGCCCATGACGCCCGGAGAGGGGAGTCCGTTGGTGACTGCTGAGCATGCGCACGCGGAGGGGGACGACGCCGGAGCGGCGCCGTCCGCAGGGGTGCTCGACGAGATCCTGGCCGGCGTGCGCGAGGACGTGGCCCGGCGCCAGGAGCAGATTCCGCTGGAGCGGATCCGTGAGCTGGCCGCCGCCGCGCCACCACCGCTCGACGCGTACGCGGCCCTGCGCCGGCCCGGCGTGGCCGTGATCGCCGAGGTGAAGCGCTCGTCGCCGTCCAAGGGGCGGCTGGCCGAGATCGCCGACCCGGCGGACCTGGCCGGTGACTACGCGGCAGGTGGCGCGCGGGCGATCAGCGTGCTGACCGAGGGCCGCTGGTTCGGCGGGTCGCTCGACGACCTGGCGGCGGTGCGGGCCGCGGTGAACGTGCCGGTGCTGCGCAAGGACTTCGTGGTCTCCAGCTACCAGGTGCACGAGGCGCGCGCGCACGGCGCCGACATGGTGCTGCTGATCGTCGCCGCGCTGGAGCAGAACGCGCTGGTCGGCCTGCTGGAGCGGATCGAGTCGCTGGGCATGACCGCGCTGGTCGAGGTGCACACCGAGGAGGAGGCGGACCGCGCCCTGGAGGCCGGCGCGCGGGTGATCGGCGTGAACGCACGCGACCTGCGCACGCTCGAGGTCGACCGCTCGGTGTTCGAGCGGATCGCGCCCGGCCTGCCCAGCAGCGTCGTCAAGATCGCCGAGTCCGGGGTGCGCGGTCCGCACGACCTGATCCGGTACGCCTCCGCCGGCGCCGACGCCGTGCTGGTGGGCGAGGGCCTGGTCACCCAGAAGAGCCCGCGCGAAGCGGTCGCCGAGCTGGTGAACGCCGGTAACCACCCGGCCACGCCCCGCCCGGTGCGCTGAGCCGCCGGGCCACCCGATCCGAGAGGACGCCCGCGATGAGCGCCGCACCCGCAGCCGGCCAGGTCCCCGACGCCGCCGGTCACTTCGGCCGGTTCGGCGGCCGGTTCGTCCCCGAGGCGCTCGTCGCCGCGCTCGACGAGCTGGACGCGGCATACCGCAAGGCGATGGGCGACGAGGGGTTCCTCGCCGAGTTCGACGCGCTGCTGCGCGACTACGCGGGCACGCCCTCGCTGCTGTACGAGGCCCGGCGGTTCTCCGCGCAGATCGGCGCGCGGGTCCTGCTCAAGCGGGAGGACCTCAACCACACCGGCGCGCACAAGGTCCGCAACGTGCTGGGCCAGGCGCTGCTCACCAAGCGGATGGGCAAGCGGCGGGTCATCGCGGAGACCGGCGCCGGCCAGCACGGCGTCGCCACCGCCACCGCCGCCGCGCTGTTCGACCTGGAATGCGTCGTCTACATGGGCCAGGTGGACACCGAGCGGCAGGCGCTGAACGTGGCCCGGATGCGGATGCTCGGCGCCACTGTCGTCCCGGTGACCGCCGGCTCGCGCACGCTCAAGGACGCGATGAACGAGGCGATGCGGGACTGGGTCGCCAACGTCGAGGAGACCCACTACCTGATCGGCACCGCCGCCGGCCCGCACCCGTTCCCGGAGATGGTCCGCGACTTCGTGCGCGGCATCGGCGTGGAGGCCCGCCAGCAGTGCCTGGACCTGACCGGCACGCTGCCGGACGCGGTCGCGGCGTGTGTCGGCGGCGGCTCCAACGCGCTGGGCATCTTCCACGCGTTCGTGCCGGACGCCGGGGTCCGCCTCTACGGCTTCGAAGCCGGCGGCGAGGGCGTCGACAGCGGCCGGCACGCCGCCAGCATCACCGGCGGCTCGTCCGGCGTGCTGCACGGCACCCGCACGTACGTCCTGCAGGACGCCGACGGGCAGACCATCGAGTCGCACTCGATCTCGGCCGGCCTGGACTACCCGGGCGTCGGGCCGGAGCACGCCTGGCTGCACGACACCGGCCGGGCCACCTACCTGCCGGTCGACGACGCGGACGCGATGGCCGCGTTCGAGCTGCTGTGCCGCACCGAGGGCGTCATCCCGGCGATCGAGAGCGCGCACGCCCTCGCGGGCGCCCGCGCCATCGCCCCCCGGCTCGCCGAGGAGCTGGGCCGGGAACCGTTGATCGTGGTCAACCTGTCCGGCCGGGGCGACAAGGACGTGCACACCGCCGGCGCGTACTTCGGCATCCTCGACAAGGAGTGACAGCGTGAGCCGCATCGGGGTCGCCTTCGACAAGGCGCGGGCGGACGGACGGGCCGTCCTGGTCGGCTGCATGCCGGCCGGCTTCCCGACCGTCGAGGGCAGCATCGCCGCCATGAGGGCCATGGTCGAGGCGGGCGTGGACGTCATCGAGGTGGAGATCCCGTACTCCGACCCGGTGATGGACGGCCCGGTCATCCAGAAGGCCAGCGACATCGCGCTCGCCGGCGGCGTCCGCGTCGCGGACGCGCTGCGCGTCGTCGAGGCGGTCGCCGCGACCGGGGCGAGCGTGGTCACCATGACCTACTGGAACCCGATCGAGCAGTACGGCGTGGACGCGTTCGCCCGCGACATGGCCGCCGCCGGTGGCACCGGCCTGATCACGCCGGACCTGATCCCGGACGAGGCCGCCGAGTGGCTGGCCGCCTCCGACGCGCACGGTCTGGACCGGACGTTCCTGGTCTCCCCGTCCTCGACCGACGCGCGGCTGCGGATGACGGCCGGGCACTGCCGCGGCTTCGTCTACGCCACGGCGATCATGGGCGTCACCGGCGCCCGCGCGCAGACCTCCGAGGCGGCCCCGGTGCTGGTCTCCCGGCTGCGCGAGGTCACCGACATCCCGGTCGGGGTGGGGCTGGGCGTGGGCACCGGCGCGCAGGCCGCCACCGTCGCCGGGTACGCCGACGCGGTGATCGTGGGCAGCGCCCTGGTCCGCTGCGTGCTGGACGCCCCGGACCAGGCCGCCGGCCTGACGGCCCTGCGCAAGCTCAGCGCCGAGTTGGCCGAGGGAGTCCGCGCCCCCGTCCGGTGACCCGGGCGAAGCAGAAGATGCCGACCCGCGTGGCAGGCGGCCCGGGGTGCCGCGCACACGGTCCGCACCGGTACCGTGTGCACCCGTGACCCTCGCCCCGATGACCCCACTGGCGGCCATGCCCAGCCCCAGCACCGCCGTCTGGCAGCTCGGTCCGGTTCCGATCCGGGCGTACGCGCTCTGCATCATCCTCGGCATCGTGGTGGCCTGCGTGGTCACCGAGTACCGGCTGCGCCGTCGCGGTGTGGCGCCGGGCGCGGTGCTCGACATCGCCGTCTGGGCCGTGCCGGCGGGCATCATCGGCGCGCGGATCTACCACGTGATCACCTCGCCGGAGAAATACTTCGGCGCCGGTGGTGAGCCGATCAAGGCGCTCTACATCTGGGAGGGCGGGCTCGGCATCTGGGGCGCGGTGGCCGGTGGCGCGGTCGGTGCGTGGCTCGCCGCCCGGCAACTCGGCATCCCGTTCACCGTCATCGCCGACGCGCTGGCGCCGGGGCTGCCGCTGGCGCAGGCCGTCGGCCGCCTGGGCAACTGGTTCAACAACGAGCTGTACGGCGGGCGGACCACGCTGCCGTGGGGCCTGGAGGTGCACGTGATGGACCCGGACAATCCGGGTCATGCGCTGCGTGACGACGCCGGCAACCCGGTGCTCCAGCCGGGGCTCTACCACCCGGCGTTCCTCTACGAGGCGCTGTGGAACGTCGGTGTCGCCGCGCTGGTGCTGGTCCTCGACCGCAAGCTGCGGCTCGGGCGCGGCCGGGCGTTCGCGCTCTACGTGATGGGCTACACGGTGGGCCGGTTCTGGATCGAGCTGATGCGCACCGACGAGGCGAACCTGATCCTCGGCGTCCGGCTCAACGTCTGGACCGCCGTGCTCGTCTTCCTCGGCGCGCTCGCCTACTTCGTCCGGGTCCGCGGGCCCCGCGAATACCTGGTGCCGGTGGGCGAGCCCGCCCCCGTGACCGTCCCGGCCGGCGACGTGTCCCAGGTCGACCTCTCCGCCCGGGAGGCCGCCGCGCAGCCGGCCGTGCCCGAGGGCTATCGGGTGGTGACCGAGGAACAGTTCGACGCGTACCGGGAGACCGGCGTGCTGCCCCCGGCGGATCCGGAGGGCGACGACGAACGCCCGGAAGCCCCGGACGACGTCACGAAGGCCGACGACGTCACCGACGTCACTGACGACGCCGGACGCGCGAAGAACGAGGACGTCACCCGGAGCGCGGACGACGCCGGCGGGAGCGCGGACGACGCCGGCGGGAGCCCGGAACGCACGAACGCCGGCCGCGCCGATGCCGGCGGGCGTCCGGCGGACCGGGACAGCTGAGCGGGGGAGTCATGCGCAGCGCGGTGGTGGTCGGCGCCGGCCTCGGTGGAATGGCGGCGGCTGGTGTGCTGGCCCGGTCGGGCTGGCAGGTCACGCTGCTCGAACACGCCGACCGGTTCCGCCCGGAGCCGACCGCCGTGGTGCTCTGGCCCAACGGGGTACGCGCGCTGCGCGCCCTCGGGCTGGGCGACGGGCTGGACGCGATCGCCACCCCGCTGCCCGACGGTGGCGTGCGCCGCCCGGACGGCCACTGGCTGGTGCAGCCCCGGTCCACGCCGGCCGAGCGGATGCCGGTGGTGGTGCACCGGGAGGATCTGCACGACGCGCTCATCGCCGGCCTGGGCGAACGGGTCGAGCTGCGCACCGGCGTGACGGTGCGGACGGTGCGGGCGGCCTCCGGTGAGCGACCCGCGGTGGGCGACGGCCGGCACACCTACGAGGCGGACCTGGTGGTGGCCGCCGACGGCGCCGACAGCGAGATCCGCCGGCACCTCGCCCCGGAGACCGCTGTGGTCAGCTCGGGGTGCGCCGCCTGGCGGGCGGTCATCCCCTGGTACCGGGCTCCCCAATTGCCGGACGACCAGCCGGTGCACGGCGAGACGCTCGGCGCCGGATACCGCTTCCTGGCCGCCTCGCTCGGCGAGCGGGGCGCCGCTGGCGCGTCCCGCCGGGGCGGCGTCTACTGGGTCGCCACCGCGGCCGGCGCGCCCCGCCCGGAGCCGCCGGAGACCCAGCTCGCGCTGCTCAAGCGCTGGTTCGCGGGCTGGCCCGCGCCGATCGGCACGCTGCTGGAGGCGACCGACCCGGAGGACGTGGTCCAGCAGGAGATCCGCGAGCTGCGCCCGCTGCCCAAGGCGTACGGCTTTCCGGCCGGCCCGGGCGGCGTGGTGCTGCTCGGCGACGCCGCGCATGCCATGCCGCCGCACCTCGGGCAGGGCGCCTGCCTGGCGTTCGAGGACGCGGCGACGCTGGCCGGGCTGCTGCGGGAGTCTCGGCTGCCGGACGCGGTGACCGCGTACGACAGGTTGCGCCGCCCCCGCGCGGCCACCATGGTCCGGCAGACCCGGCGGATGTCGGCGGTCCTGCAGGCCCGGGGACGCCTGGCGCTGCGGGCCCGGGACGCCGCACTGGGCACGATCAGCCCGCGACTGCGCAACACGGCCGCCGCGGCGGCCGCCGCCTGGCAGCCGCCGTCCTGACGCGGCCCGCTTCGGTGCGGAGGGCGGGCCCCCGCGGCCCGGTCTCCGGTGGGCGGGCCACGCCGGCGCTCAGATGACGGCGGCCGGTTCGGCGATGCAGGCGGTGCCGACCCGGCGGAACCCGACCCGCAGGTAGACGCGGGCTATGTCCTCGCTGCCGGCGCTCAGGAAGATCAGGGCGGTGCCGGCGGCGAGCAGTTCCCGCGCCAGCGTGGCGGCCACCACCGCGCCCAGTCCGCGGCGCCGGGCGGACGGCAGCGTGGCCACGCCGGCGATCTCCGCCACGTCGTCCACCCGCATGGCCATCCCGCTGGCGACCGCGCCCTCCTCGGGCAGCTCGGCGAGCACCGAGATGCGCCGCCCGTCGGCGAACCGGGTCGCCTCCTCCTCCAGCGCCGCCACGTCCAGTTGGGCGAGGGCGGCGTCCCGCTCGGCCGGTCCGGCGTCGCCGCGCGCGGTGCCGCCGTTGGCGAAGCCGACAGCGGCGACCGCCCGCCGCAGCGCGATGTCCGCGGCGAAGCCGGGGTCGCCGGGGTCCAGCACCCGCACCGGTACGTCACTGAACGTCCCCGGCTCGGGCAGCCGCTCCGGCTCCAGCAGCATCAGCGGCGCCTCCAGCACGCCGAGCCCGGCCGAGCGGGCCACGGCGAGCAGGTTCGGCTGGTGCTCGTGCACCCACTCGAACGTCTCCGGCAGGCCCAGCTCCTGCTGCCGGGCGCGGACGGCTGTCACGTCGGCGAGCGTCGGCGGCTCGGTGGCGTCGAGGCGGGGGCGGGCGTAGAACGGCCACCCGGCGCCGTCCCGGACGAACAGCACCAGGGCGCCGTATTCCTCGGTCCGCGCCCCGTCGCGGGGCACCGCGTCGTAGAACCGCTCCAACCGGGCGAGTACGTCAGCGCGTGCGAGATCCACCGCGCGAGACTACACGTCCCAGCATCTGGAAGTGTGATCAATCTGAACTGGCCTTGCGTCGGAAGCCCTAACGTAGACTCAATAAACCGCAGAGGGCCGACGTCGTCCCCATCATGATCCATCCTGAGTGACGACAGGAGGCCCGGTGGCCTTTCCGTACCCTCACAGCCCGCAGTCGGCCCCGCAGACGACCGGGCTCTACGACCCCGCGTACGAGCACGACGCCTGCGGCGTGGCCTTCGTGGCCGACCTGCACGGGCGGCGCTCGCACCAGGTCGTCGCCAACGGCCTCGGGGCGCTGTGCCGGCTGGACCACCGGGGCGCCCGGGGCGCGGAGCACAACACCGGCGACGGCGCCGGCATCATGATCCAGGTGCCGGACGCGTTCCTGCGCGCCACCGTCGACTTCCCGCTGCCCCCGGCCGGCCAGTACGCCACCGGCCTGGTGTTCCTGCCCGACGACGACGCGGCCGAGGCCCGGGCCCGGCAGGTGGTCGACAAGTACGCGCTCGTCGAGGGCGCCGACGTGCTCGGCTGGCGGGACGTGCCGACCGACGCGTCCGGCCTGGGGGAGACCGCGCTCGCGGCGATGCCCCGGGTCCGGCAGCTCTTCCTGGCCGCGCACCGGTTGACCGACTCGCCGGCCGGTCCGGCCGGCTCCCCGCTGTCCGGGCTCGACCTGGACCGGGTGGCGTTCTGCCTGCGCAAGCAGGTCGAGCGGGAGACCGCCGAGCGGGGCGTGCCGGCGTACTTCCCGTCGCTGTCCGGCCGCACGATGGTGTTCAAGGGCATGCTCACCCCGGACCAGCTCCCGGCGTTCTACCCGGAGCTGACCGACGAGCGGGTGGAGAGCGCCATCGCGCTGGTGCACTCCCGCTTCTCCACGAACACGTTCCCGTCCTGGCCGCTCGCGCACCCGTACCGGTTCATCGCGCACAACGGCGAGATCAACACGATCCGCGGCAACCGCAACTGGATGCAGGCCCGCGAGGCCCTGCTCCGGAGTCCGAGCATTCCGGGCAACATCCGCCGGGTCTTCCCGGTGTGCACGCCGGCGGCGTCCGACTCGGCCAACTTCGACGAGGTGCTGGAACTGCTGCACCTGGCCGGGCGGAGCCTGCCGCACGCGGTGCTCATGATGATCCCCGAGGCGTGGGAGAACGACCCGGACATGCGCGCCGACAAGCGCGCGTTCTACCGCTTCCACGCCAGCCTGATGGAGCCGTGGGACGGCCCGGCGTCGGTCGCGTTCACCGACGGCGAGATCGTCGGCGCGGTGCTGGACCGCAACGGCCTGCGCCCGGGCCGCTGGTGGCACACCGCCGACGGCCTGGTGGTGCTCGGCAGCGAGGCGGGCGTGCTCGACCTGGACCCGGCCACCGTGGTCGCCAAGGGCCGGCTCCAGCCCGGGAAGATGTTCCTGGTCGACACCGTCAACGGCCGGATCGTCTCCGACGACGAGATCAAGACCGAGCTGGCCGCCGCACAGCCGTACCAGGAGTGGCTGCACGCCGGCCTGATCGAGCTGGACGACCTGCCGCCGCGCGAGCACACCGTCTACACCCACGACTCGGTACGCCGCCGGCAGCAGACCTTCGGCTACACCGAGGAGGAGATGAAGATCCTGCTCGGCCCGATGGCCCGCAGCGGCGCGGAGCCGATCGGCTCGATGGGCACCGACACCCCGATCGCGCCGCTGTCCACCCGGCCGCGGTTGCTCTACGACTACTTCCATCAGCTCTTCGCCCAGGTCACCAACCCGCCGCTGGACGCCATCCGGGAGGAGCTGGTGACCAGCCTGGCGTCCACCATCGGGCCGGAGGGCAACCTGCTGGACCCGGGTGCGGCGAGCTGCCGCCAGATCGTGCTGCCCCACCCGGTGATCGACAACGACGAGCTGGCCAAGATCCTGTCCATCGACGAGGACGGCGACCTGCCGGGCTTCAAGGCGGTCCGGGTGTCCGGCCTGTACCGGATCCGCGACGGCGGCGCCGGCATCAAGGCCCGGCTGACCGAGATCTGCCGGCACGTCTCCGAGGCGATCGAGGACGGCGTGCGCATCCTGGTGCTGTCCGACCGGGACTCCAACGCCGACCTGGCGCCGATCCCGTCGCTGCTGCTCACCGCCGCGGTGCACCAGCACCTGGTCCGCGAGCAGACCCGCACCCAGGTGGCGCTGATCGTCGAGTCCGGCGACTGCCGCGAGGTGCACCACGCGGCGGTGCTGATCGGGTACGGCGCGGCGGCGGTCAACCCGTACCTGGCCTTCGAGTCGGTCGAGGACATGACCTCCACCGGGGCGTTGACCGGCGTGGACCCGGTGAAGGCGGTCCGCAACTACGTCAAGGCGCTCGGCAAGGGCGTCCTGAAGATCATGTCCAAGATGGGCATCTCGACCGTGTCGTCGTACTGCGGCGCGCAGGTCTTCGAGGCCGTCGGCCTGGACACCCGCCTTGTCCACAGATACTTCCGCGGCACGCCGAGCACCATCGGCGGCATCGGCCTGAACGAGATCCACGCGGAGGTCGCGGCCCGGCACGCGCGGGCCTGGCCGGCCCCGGGCGCGCAGGGCGACGACCGGCTGGAGGTCGGCGGCGAGTACCAGTGGCGCCGCGAGGGCGAGCTGCACCTGTTCAACCCGGAGACCGTCTTCCTGCTCCAGCACGCCACCCGCAGCCGCCAGTACGACGTGTTCCGGCAGTACACCGCCAAGGTCGACGAGCTGGCCGCGCAGGCGGGCTCACTGCGCGGGCTGTTCACGCTGCGCACCGGCGCACGCCCGGCGGTGCCCCTGGACGAGGTCGAGCCGGCCACCGAGATCGTCAAGCGCTTCGCCACCGGCGCCATGTCGTACGGGTCGATCTCGGCGGAGGCGCACGAGACGCTCGCCATCGCGATGAACCGGCTCGGCGGCAAGTCCAACACCGGCGAGGGCGGCGAGGACGTCGAGCGGCTGCACGATCCGGAGCGGCGCTCGGCGGTCAAGCAGATCGCCAGCGGCCGGTTCGGCGTGACCAGCGAATACCTCGTCAACGCCGACGACCTGCAGATCAAGATGGCGCAGGGCGCGAAGCCCGGCGAGGGCGGGCAGCTGCCCGGCAACAAGGTCTGGCCGTGGATCGCCCGGACCCGGCACGCCACCCCCGGCGTCGGCCTGATCTCCCCGCCGCCGCACCACGACATCTACTCCATCGAGGACCTGGCCCAGCTCGTCCACGACCTGAAGTGCGTCAACCCGGCCGCCCGGGTGCACGTCAAGCTGGTCAGCGAGGTGGGCGTGGGCACCGTCGCGGCGGGTGTGGCCAAGCTCAAGGCCGACGTCATCCTGATCTCCGGGCACGACGGCGGCACCGGCGCGTCCCCGCTCAACTCGCTCAAGCACGCCGGCACCCCGTGGGAGCTGGGCCTGGCCGAGGCGCAGCAGACGCTGCTGCTGAACAAGCTGCGCGACCGGGTGACAGTGCAGGTCGACGGCCAGCTCAAGACCGGCCGGGACGTGCTGGTCGCGGCGCTGCTCGGCGCCGAGGAGTTCGGCTTCGCCACCGCGCCGCTGATCGTCGAGGGCTGCGTGATGATGCGCGTCTGTCACCTGGACACCTGTCCGGTCGGCATCGCCACCCAGAACCCGGTGCTGCGCGAGCGCTTCACCGGCCGCCCCGAGTTCGTGGAGAACTTCTTCCTCTTCCTCGCCGAGGAGGTCCGCGGCTACCTGGCCGAGCTGGGCTTCCGCAGCATCGAGGAGGCGATCGGCCACACCGAGCTGCTCGACGTGGTCGGCGCGATCGACCACTGGAAGGGCCACGGGCTGGACCTGAGCCGCGTGTTGCACCTGCCGGAGCTGCCCGAGGGCGCGGCCCGCCGGGGCGTACGCGCCCAGGACCACGGCCTCGACGCGGCGCTGGACAACCGGCTCATCGAGCTGGCCGGGCCGGCGCTGCGCGACCGTACCCCGGTCCGGGTCGAGGTCGAGGTGCGCAACGAGCACCGCAGCGTCGGCGCGATGCTCGGCGGCGAGGTGACCCGCCGCTTCGGCGGTGCCGGGCTGCCCGACGACACCGTCGAGTTCCTGCTGCGCGGCACCGCCGGCCAGTCGTTCGGCGCGTTCCTGCCGCGCGGGGTCACGCTGCGCCTGTACGGCGACGCCAACGACTACGTCGGCAAGGGACTGTCCGGCGGGCGGATCGTGGTCCGGCCGGACGGCGCCGCGCCGTTCGTCGGCGTGGACGCCGCGCCGGGCCGCCGCGCCGAGGACCAGATCATCGCCGGCAACACCATCCTGTACGGCGCCACCGGCGGCGAGGTGTTCCTGCGCGGCCGGGTGGGGGAGCGGTTCGCGGTGCGCAACTCCGGCGCGGTGGCGGTGGTCGAGGGACTCGGCGACCACGGCTGCGAGTACATGACCGGCGGCACCGTCGTGGTGCTCGGGCCGACCGGGCGCAACTTCGCCGCCGGCATGTCCGGCGGCACCGCGTTCGTGCACCGGCTCGACGAGCGGCTGGTGAACGCGGAGCTGGTCGACCTGTCGCCGCTGCGCGACGAGGAGCGTGAACGGCTGCACGAGCTGCTCCAACGGCACTTCGCCGAGACGGACTCGGCGGTCGCCGAGGACCTGCTCAAGCGCTGGCCGCAGGCGGTGGAGGAGTTCACCGCCGTGGTACCCCGGGACTACCGCCGGGTCATGGAGATCATGCGGGCCGCCGAAGCCGCCGGCCGAGACGTCGACGACGCGGTGATGAGCGCACTGGCGGCGACAGCCGCCCCGCCGGCTCAGCCTGCCGCGTCCTTGCCACCCGCGCCCCGGGTGGTCGCCCAGGAGGTGGCTCGTGCCTGACCCGAACGGTTTTCTGCGCTACGACCGGCGGCTGCCGGCCCGCCGTCCGGTGCCGGTGCGTATCTCCGACTGGCGGGAGGTCTACCCGCCGGCCGGTGCGGAGCTGATCCGCGAGCAGGCCACCCGCTGCATGGACTGCGGCATCCCGTTCTGCCACGACGGCTGCCCGCTGGGCAACCGCATCCCGGACTGGAACGACCTGGTCCGCACCGGCAACTGGGACGCCGCCGTGGAGTCGCTGCACGCCACCAACAACTTCCCCGAGTTCACCGGCCGGCTCTGCCCGGCGCCGTGCGAGGCGGCCTGCGTGCTCGGCCTGGGCGGCCAGCAGCCGGTCACGATCAAGCAGGTCGAGGTGGAGATCGCCGACGCGGCGGTGGCCCGCGACGGCCTGCGCCCCCGGCCCGCCTCCGCCCCGACCGGCCGGTCGGTCGCCGTGGTCGGTTCCGGCCCGGCCGGGCTGGCCGCCGCGCAGCAGCTCGCGCGCGCCGGTCACACGGTCACCGTGTACGAGCGCGACGACGCGATCGGCGGCCTGCTCCGCTACGGCATCCCCGACTTCAAGCTGGAGAAGCAGCACATCGACAGGCGGCTGGCCCAGCTCACCGCCGAGGGTGTGCGGTTCCGGACCGGCGTCGAGGTCGGCGTCGACGTGACCGCCGAGCAGTTGCGCGCCGAGCACGACGCGGTGCTGCTCGCCTGTGGCGCGTTGCAGGGCCGGGACACCCCGGAGACGGCGGGCCGGGCGCTGCGCGGCGTGCACCAGGCGATGACGCATCTGGTCGCCGCGAACCGGGTGGTCGCCGCCGCCGGGGACGGGCGGCCCGCCCTGGCGACCCTGCCGGACGGTACGCCGATGGACGCCGCCGGCAAGCACGTGGTGATCATCGGTGGTGGCGACACCGCCGCGGACTGCCTCGGCGTGGCGCACCGGCAGGGCGCGGCCGGCGTACACCAGCTCGACCTCTACCCGCAGCCGCCGACCGAGCGCGACGCGGCCCGTGACCCGTGGCCGACCTGGCCGTGGGTGTTGCGCAACTACCCGGCGCACGAGGAGGGCGGCGACCGCGTCTTCGCGGTGGCGGTGCAGGAGTTCGTGGACGACGGCACCGGCCAGGTCCGCGCGGTCCGCATCGCCGAGGTGACAGTGGAGAAGGTGGACGGTCGCCGTATCGTCACAGCCCTGCCCGGCTCCGAGCGGGAGATCCCGGCCGACCTGGTGCTGCTCGCCATCGGCTTCGAGGGCACCGAGGAGCAGCCGCTGCTGGCCCAGTTCGGGGTGACCCGCAACGGCCGGGGCGCTGTCGACGCCCGTCCGGACTGGCAGGCCGCCGACGGCGTCTTCGTCGCCGGTGACATGCACCGGGGTGCTTCGTTGATCGTCTGGGCGATCGCCGAGGGACGCGCCGCCGCGGCGGCGATCCACACGTACCTGGGTGGGGTGGGCGACCTGCCCGCCCCGGTCGACCCGGCCCGCCAGCCGCTCGCCGCCAGATGAGAGGAAGGGCCCCCTCTTAACGCCTCGGGTAGAGGAGGGGGCCCTTCTTAACATCCGCCGCCCGCGCGGCGGCCTCGCTCAGCGGTCGAGCAGGTCGTGCGCCGCGCGGATCTTCGTCCAGGAGGCCGGCTGCGCCGGTGCGGCGCCGCTCCGCGCGGCGGCGGCCACGACGGGCCGGCCGGGCGTGAACAGCCAGGTGGTGAACACCGCGTCGAGGTCGCGTCCGGAGATCTGCTCGGCGAGCGCCTGGAACTGCGCGACGGTGCCGTTGCCGTACTGCCGGTCGGCGGTCCAGGTGCGCAGGATACGGAAGAACGCGGCGTCGCCGACGGCGAGCCGGATCTGGTGCAGCGCCATCGCGCCCCGGTCGTAGACCGCGTCGTCGAACACCCGCGCGGCCCCCGGGTCGCCGGGGAGCACCTGCCAGAACGCGGAATCGGCCGGGTAGCTGTCGTAGGTGAAGTCGAACAGCTCCTGCGCGGTGCCCTCGCCCTGCTCCTCGGACCAGAGCCACTCGGCGTACGAGGCGAAGCCCTCGTTGAGCCAGATGTGCCGCCAGTCCGCCACCGACACCGAGTCACCGAACCACTGGTGGGCGTTCTCGTGCACCACCACGTACGGGTTGGCGCCGCGCCGCCAGAAGCCGGGGCCGTACACCGGGCGGGTCTGCGTCTCCAACGCGAAGCCGATGCCGTCGATCGGCCCGGCCACGCCGCCCTGCGCCTCGAACGGGTACGGGCCGAACAGCCCGCTCTCCCAGTCGACGATCTCGGCGGTGCGCTCGATGCTGGCCCGGGCGGCCGGCAGGCGCTCGCCGAGCGTGGTGCTGTACGCGTTCACCACCGGCTGCCCGTTCGGCGCGATGTCGGTGACGATGTCGTACTGGCCGATGGCCAGGAACGCCTGGTACGTGGCACCGGGCTTGACGCTGCGCCAGCTCCACCGGGTGCGGTTGCCGGCCTCGGGCAGCGGGTCGCGCGGCTGCACGCCGTTGCTGACCACCTCGACGCCGGTCGGCACCGAGACGGAGACGTCCCAGGTGGCCTTGTCCTTCGGGTGGTCGTTGCTCGGGTACCACCACCAGGCCGCCTCGGGCTCGTTGACGGCGAGCGCCCCGTCGGCGGTACGGGTCCAGCCGGTGTAGCCGTAGACGGTGGTCTGCGACGGCACGCCGGCGTACTTCACCACGACGGTGAGCTGCTGGCCGGTGGTCAGCGGCCGGGCCGGGGTGATCACCAGCTCGTGGTCGCCGGCCCGGGCGAAGCCGGCGACCCACCCGTTCACCCGTACCGACTCGACGTCGAGCGCGAAGTCCAGGTTGAACCGGGACAGGTCCTTCGTGGCGGTGGCGAGGATCGTGGTGGTGCCGCTGAGCCGGTCGGTGGCCGGCTCGTAGCGCAGCCGGATGTCGTAGTGGCCGACGTCGTAGCCGCCGTTGCCGTAGTCGGGGAAGTAGCTGTCGCCCAGGCCGGGGCTGCCGGGCGTCGGAGTGGCCGCCGCGACCTGCGGCCGGCCCCAGCCGGTGGGTGCGGCCTGACCGGGTGCGCCGGTCACTGTGGTGCCGGCCGCGGTGAGGGTCAGGGCGGCGATGGCCGCGGTGAGTGCGCGTCGCACGGTGGGACTCCCTCCGTCGGGTGTCGTCACCGCCAACCTAATCGACAGATGTGAACATATCGCTCCCGTTCGGCTGATCTTTGCTATTCAATTTTGGCAAATGTTTCGATAGCATTACCGCCCAGTAACAGCACCGATCCCTCGGCCACGCGCGCGGTCAACGGGCTCCACCACCCCTGCCCCGTGGAGGTTCTGCCATGTCCCGTCGCGTCCACACCGCGCTCGCCGCCGTCCTGGCGGCCGTGCTCGGCGCCGTGCTCCTGCCCGGCGCCGCCCGCGCGGCCACCGTCAACTACGTCGCCCTCGGCGACTCCTACTCCTCCGGCGTCGGCGCCGCGCCGTACGACCTGTCCACCTGCCTGCGCAGCCAGAAGTCGTACGCCCCGCTCTGGGCCGCCGCCCACTCGGTCACCAGCTTCAAGTTCCCGGCCTGCGGCGGCGCGGTGACCGCCGACGTGCTGAACAACCAGGTCGGCCAGCTCAGCAGCAGCACCACGCTGGTCACCATCACCATCGGCGGCAACGACGCCGGCTTCGCCGACGTGATGACCAGTTGCCGTTTCGGCAGCACCTCCAGCTGCGAGAGCGCCGTCAACGAGTCCAGGGCGTTCACCACCGCCACGCTGCCGGCCCGGCTCGACGCCACGTACACCGCGATCCGCAACCGGGCCCCGAACGCCCGGCTGGTGGTGCTCGGCTACCCGCGGCTGTTCGAGACCGGCTCCTGCGGCCTGCTCGCCATGAGCAGCTACAAGCGCACCATCCTCAACCAGGCCGCCGACACGCTCAACGGCGTCATCGCCGGCCGGGTGGCCGCAGCCGGGGGCACCTTCGTCGACGCGCGGCCGTTCTTCGCCGGGCACGGCGTGTGCGCCGCCCAGCCGTGGATCCGCGACGTCAGCGGCGTCATCGAGGCGTACCACCCGAACGCCGACGGCTACCGCTACGGCTACCTGGCCGCGCTGACCGCCGCGATCGGCTGATCCGGCACAGCGGAGCCCTCGGCCGGCGTGAGTGAGTCGGCCGAGGGCTCCGCTGTTCCCGGCGCTGTGGACCTGAGATTCTGTCGGATACCTGATTCCGGCGTTCGACTGTGCTGCGTGAAGCATCGATCGTTCCTATCCTGACGTGTTCATTCCCCGGCGACGCGCGTGGAGAGCTGTGGATCAGCGACAGGTACGACGGCTGGCAGAGCAGTCCGCCAACTTCGGCTTCCTCAAGGATCATCCACTCCTGGTCTGGTACGGCGCCGGCGCCGAGCTGCTCGTCTACGTCGACGCGCAGGCGGCGATGTTCAAGATCCGCGCCTTCGGCGACGAGCTGGCGAAGGATCTGGTGCGCCGCACCGACGCCCGGCCACAAGGTGACAAGTTCTTCCACCGCGTGCAGGCCCTTCAGGCCAACGGCACGCTCGTCCCGGAGATCTACCGCGCGTTCGATCGGCTGCGTGACCAGGGCAACCGCGCCGTACACGATCATCTGGGTGAGGTGCGCGCCGCGCTGGAACTGCTGCGGACCTGCTTCGAGTTGGGCGTCTGGTTCCACCGCGCCCTGACCGGCGACCGCTCACCGATCGGCTTCGTACCGCCCACGCCGCCCCCTCAGCAGGTGCCCCAGAGCGTCGCCGACGCGCTCGCGGCCGAGCTTGAGCGCTACAAGAACGAGCTGGCGCAGACCAAGCTGTTGCTCGACGGCAAGCTGTCGCTGGTACAGGCCAAGGCCGACGCGCAGGCGGCGGCGGAACAGGCGGTACGGGCGGCGAGCGCGCGTCAGGGCGAGGCCGCCGCCCTGGTGGCGAGCCTGGAGCCGGCGGCGCACGAGGCGCAGCGGGCCGCCGAGCAGCGCAAGCCGGCGCGGGTCTCCGCCGCCCGGCGGGAGGAGTTCATCGCCCGTGCCCGCCGCGCCTCCCACGAACCGCTCAACGAGGTGCAGACCCGGGCCGAGATCGACAGGCAGTTGCGCGCCGCCGGGTGGGTGGTCCAGGACGAGAACGAGATCAACCTGTTCGCGGCAACCGGCGTCGCTGTCCGCGAGGTGACGCTCGCCACCGGGCGAGCCGACTACCTACTCTACGTGGACCAGCGACTTGTCGGAGTGATCGAGGCGAAGCGGGAGGGCACCGCCCCGCGCGGAGTGGAGGCGCAGCTCGACCGTTACCTGAGTGGGCTCACCCCGGCCCAGAAACTCAGCGCGTGGCGACGGGACGAGCCACTGCCGTTCGGGTACGTCGCCACCGGCACGGAGACCGCCTTCGTCAACCGGCTGGACCCCTTCCCGCGTACCCGGGAGGTCTTCGCCTTCCACCAGCCGGCCACGCTCGCGCGGTGGATGCGGGAGGCGGACGACGACCGGGCCGCGCCGACGCTGCGGTCCCGGCTGCGGCGAATGCCGGCGCTGGACCGGCTCGGCCTGCGGCCGGCGCAGGTCGACGCCGTCGCCGGGCTGGAGCGGTCGCTCGCCGAGGACCGGCCGCGTTCGCTGATCCAGATGGCGACCGGTGCGGGCAAGACCTTCACCGCGGTGACCGCCAGCTACCGGCTGCTCAAGCACGCCCGCGCCGCCCGGATCCTCTTTCTGGTCGACCGCAACAACCTCGGCAAGCAGACGCTGCGCGAGTACGCCGGCTACCAGGCCCCCGACGACGGGCGGAAGTTCACCGACCTCTACAACGTCGACCGGCTCTCCGGCGCCGGCATGCTCGACTCGTCCGCAGTGGTCATCTCCACCATCCAGCGCCTCTACGGCGCCCTGCGCGGCGTCGAGCTGCCCGACGTCGACCTGGACGACCGCGACTACGACAGTTACGACCTGGACGAGCCGGCCGAGGTGGCCTACAACCCGCAGCTCCCGCCGGAGACGTTCGACCTGATCGTGGTGGACGAGTGCCACCGCTCGATCTACGGCAAGTGGCGGGCGGTCATCGAATACTTCGACGCGTTCGTGGTCGGGCTGACCGCCACGCCGGTCAAGCAGACGCTCGGCTTCTTCCAGCAGAACCTGGTGTCCGAGTACACCTACGAGCAGGCCGTCGCCGACGGGGTCAACGTCGACTTCGACGTCTACCGGATCAAGACGGAGATCACCGAGCGTGGCGCGGACATCGAGGCCGGCACCGTCGTGCCGCTGCGGGACCGGCGCACCCGCGCCGAGCGCTACCAGGAGCTGGAGGACGACTTCACGTACGGCGGCAGCCAGGTGGGCCGGTCGGTGATTTCGAAGGGGCAGCTCAAACTGGTGCTGGAGACGTTCCGCGAGAAGCTCTTCGAGGAGATCTTCCCGGGACGGTCGACAGTGCCCAAGACGCTGATCTTCGCGCGGGACGACAACCACGCCGAGGAAATCGTGCAGATGGTCCGGCTCGTCTTCAACCGGGGCAACGACTTCGTCAAGAAGATCACGTACGCCTCACGGCGCGAGGGCGACAACCCGGACACGCTGATCCAGGCGTTCCGCAACAGCCCCGAGCTGCGGATCGCGGTGACCGTGGACATGATCGCCACCGGCACGGACGTACGGCCCCTGGAGTGCGTCTTCTTCCTGCGCCCGGTGCGCAGCTCCACCTACTTCGAGCAGATGAAGGGACGCGGCGCCCGGACCATCGACGCCGCCGACTTCCAGGCCGTCACGCCCGACGCTGAGGTCAAGGACCGGTTCGTCATCGTCGACGCGGTCGGTGTCACCGAGGCCGACCTGGACGAGGCGGTCCCGCTGCAACGCCACACCGAACGCCAGATCTCGCTGCGCGACCTGCTCCGCAAGGCCGGCACCCTGACCGCCGCCGCCGACGAGGTGGCCACGCTCGCCTCGCGGCTGTCCCGGCTCAACCAGCAGCTCACCGACGACGAACGCGCCGAGCTGGCCGACCTCGCCGGTCAGCCGATCAAGGACGTCGTGCGCGGCCTTACCGACGCGGTGGCCCCGGAACAGCTCAACCCCGCCACCCAGGCCGGCCCGGCCGCGGTACGGGACCTGCTGGCCGGCGCGCTGCGCCCACTCGCCGCGAACCCGCCGCTGCGGGAACGCATCCTGGAGATCCGCCGGGCGCACGACATCACCATCGACGAGGTGAACGCCGACCGGCTGATCTCGGCGCAGGGCGTGCCGGCCGAGGAGCGCGCACAGGTCACCGTGAAGAGCTGGCACGACTACCTGGAGGAGCACCGCGACGAGATCACCGCGTTGCAGGTCTTCTACGAGGGCCGGGGCCGGGTGGGCTACGAACAGCTCAAGGAACTGGCCGCGCGGATCGCCCGGCCGCCGCAGGCGTGGACGCCCGAGTCGCTGTGGAAGTCGTACGTGCTGCTCGGGCGTACCGCCGAGGCCCCCGGCAACCGGGGCATCACCGATCTTGTCAGCCTCGTGCGGTATGAGTTGGGGCTGGACCAGGAGCTGCGCCCGTACCGAAGCGTGGTCGAGGAGCGCTTCCGTGGGTGGCTGCTGCGACAGGAGCAGGCGGGCGCTACGTTCACTGCCGATCAGGCGTGGTGGCTGGAGAGGATCAAGGACGTGATAGCGGTCAGCGTGGAGATCAGCCCGGACGACCTGGAGGGCGCGCCGTTCACCGAGCGCGGCGGCATCGACGGGTACGCGGGCGCATTCGGGGAGCGCGCCGAACCGTTGCTGACGGAACTGAACCAGGAGTTGTCCGCGTGACGGTTCCATTCGTCGTTCCAGAATCATGGGTATGGGGAACCCTGGGTGACGTGGTCAGTAGAGTGGAGGCAGGCAAGTCGTTCACCTGTCTGCCTCGCCCCGCTGAGGATGGCGAATGGGGAGTCATCAAGGTCAGCGCAATGACCTGGGGTGAATTTCGCGCAACGGAGAATAAGGCTGTCCCCGAAGGTGCGGCAGTAGACTCTCGCTTCGAGATCCGGCCCGGAGATGTCCTGGTAAGCCGAGCCAATACAGAGCAGTACGTGGGTGCGCCGGTCCTTGTCGGACCCTGTCGACCAGGATTGCTCTTGAGTGACAAGAGTCTGCGCCTAGTGCCGGCGGCGGGGATTGACAGGACCTGGCTCCTGTATGCGTTATCGTCGCCGTTCGTGCGACATCAAATCTCGATGCAAGCCAGCGGGCAGCAGGATTCAATGCGAAACATTTCGCAAAAGGCTCTGTTGGCGACCCCGTTGCCCATTCCACCCAGAGATGAGCAGCGCCGTATCGTCGCGGCCCTTGAGGAGAAGTTGTCTCGGCTTGCTGAAGCTGAGCGTCGGGTTGCCTCACCCATGCGTCGCCTACCGCTTCTTCGGTCGGCGATCATCGGGCATATGATCAGATCCAGTAAGGCATCCCCGCGCACTCTCGAATCACTTCTTCTGGTCAAAATGATCAATGGTAAGTCGGTGCCGACTCGGGCTGGAGGGTTTCCCGTCCTGCGTCTGACAGCTCTGCGGGACGGCCGGATCGATCTTGATGAGAGTAAGCACGGTGCTTGGGACGCGGCGGCGGCCGCTCCTTTTGTTGTTCGCGGTGGGGACTTCTTGGTTAGTCGGGGTAATGGTTCACTTCGCCTCGTTGGTCAAGGTGGCTTAGTTCCGGCTGATCCAGATCCGGTGGCTTTTCCTGACACGCTTATTCGAGTGAGAACTGACCCATCGCAAGTTCGGGCAGAGTATCTCGCGCTTGTCTGGAATTCTCGATACGTGCGACGACAGATCGAAGCGAGTGCCAGGACCACCGCAGGAATTTTTAAGATCAACCAGGCGCTGATGGCGAAGGTGGAAATCCCCGTTCCAGAGTTGAGCGACCAGGATGACATCCTCCTGCGCTGGCAGATGGCAGACGGCGGGCTCCGACGTCTCCGTGCCGTTGTTGACTCGGCTGCCCGTCGTGCGGCAGCGCTCCGTTTGTCATTGCTTACGGAGGCGTTCGCCGGACGATTGGTGCCCCAAGGTGATGACGACGAGTCAGCGCAGGAGCTTCTTGCGCGGATTCGAGCTGAGCGGAAGATCGCTGGACCAAAGCAGCGTACGGAAGGTGAGCGCGCCCGGCGGGAGCTGGTGGCCCCGCCGACCAGGGTGACCGGTGACGACTACCAGCAGGAGGCACTGCCGCTGTGAGCACTGTGGATTCGCGCCGACTCGTGCAGAAGCTGTGGAACTACTGCGACGTGCTGCGTGACGACGGCGTCTCGACCATCGACTACGTCGAGCAGTTGACCTACCTGCTGTTCCTCAAAATGGCCGACGAACGGGCCCGCCGACCGCTGAAGCCCGAGAAGATCGTCCCTGACGAGCTGAGCTGGCAGACCCTGCTCGATGCCGAAGGCGACGCGCTGGAGGTGCAGTACCGGCACATCCTGACCGGGCTGGGCAAGGAGAGCGGCACGCTCGGCACGATCTTCCGCAAGGCGCAGAACAAGATCCAGGATCCGGCGAAGCTCAAGCGGCTGATTGTGGACCTGATCGACAAGGAGGCCTGGTCGGGCACCGGCGTCGACGTCAAGGGCGACGCCTATGAGGAACTGCTCGCCAAGGGGGCGGAGGATGCCAAGTCCGGCGCGGGCCAGTACTTCACCCCCCGTGCGTTGACCGCCGCCATGGTCGACTGCATGTTGCCCACACCGGACGACACGATCACCGACCCGGCCTGCGGCACGGGCGGGTTCCTGCTCGCCGCCTACGAGCACATCCAGCGGCACCACGGCAGCGCGCTCACGCCCGACCAGCGACGGCGGCTTGCTCAGGGCGCGATCACCGGTACCGAGCTGGTCGACGGCACGGCACGGCTCGCGGCGATGAACATGCTGCTGCACGGCATCGGCACGCCGAACGGGCCGTCGCTCATCGCCGTCCGGGATGCGCTCGGCAAGGAGCCCGCGAGCCGGGTGAGCCTGATTCTCGCCAACCCGCCGTTCGGTCGTAGCTCCTCGATTCGAGTTGTCGGTGAGGACGGCCGGTCCACCCGTGAGGAACGAGAGATCGAGCGAACTGACTTCTGGGCCACCACCGCCAACAAACAACTAAACTTCGTCCAGCACATCGCCTCCCTGCTGGAGATCGACGGTCGCGCCGCCGTCGTCCTGCCGGACAACGTGCTCTTCGAGGGCGGTGCGGGTGAGACCATCCGCCGCCGGCTGCTCAAGCAGTACGACCTGCACACCCTGCTGCGACTGCCCACCGGCATCTTCTACGCGGGCGGTGTCAAGGCCAACGTGCTCTTCTTCGAGCGCAAGCGTGCCCGTGAGGAGCCGTGGACCCAGAAGCTCTGGGTGTACGACTTCCGCACCAACCAGCACTTCACGCTCAAGCAGAACCCGCTGCGGCGCGAGCACCTCCAAGACTTCGTCGACTGCTATCTGCCCGGCGAGGACCGCGCCGAGCGGGTGGAGACCGAGCGCTTCCGCGCGTTCTCGTACGACGAGTTGATCGCCCGCGACAAGGTCGACCTCGACATCACCTGGCTCAAGGACGCCTCGCTTGAGGATGCCGACTCGCTGCTGCCACCCGAGGTGATCGCCCAGGAGATCGTCGACGATCTGCAAGCAGCTCTCGCGGAGTTCGCTGCCATCGCTGACGCGCTCGGGTCGAGGTCGAAGGATCGAGCCGTGGAGGCGTAGCGCTCCGTCCTCAGGGAAGCGGTGGCGTGCGCAACGGTGCCCAGCCGACGAAGCGGGCGAACAGCGCCTGTGGGCTCGGTGCCTCGTGCGGGTTGAGGCGATGCAGCTCCTGAGCTGCGTCGTAAAGCTGCCCGCACAGATAGACCGACAGGGCGAGGCGGTCACCCGCGTACTCGGCCAGCAGCGCCAGCCGGGCCTCCGCGCACGGCCACGGGTGAGCGCAGCGCTTGCAGATCCAGAGTGGACGCATCGGTAGATGCGGACGGGTGCCGGTGCTCACGCCGGCACCCGTGGCCGGGCGGCGATCCGAACACGGTGCCCAATGGCCGCCCCCTGCCCGGCACCGGCATTAAGCCAGCGCAGCCCGGCGAGCCGCACGAACAGCTCTCGCTTGGCGACCGCGACGCCCTTGCCGTTCAACTCGTACGCCTCGATCCACGCCCAACCGTCGTACGGGTGGCGCTCGGCGATCTCCTGAATGACGCGCACCGTGATCGGGCGGCAGAACTGCACGCTCGCCGCGCGGCCGAGGCGCAGGAGGTCGCCCGCCTTGATCGGTCGAGTGTTCGTCGGCGTGGTCGGCGGTGCGCCGGCACGCCTCGCCTTCAGCCTGTCGTCGGGCATGGGTTCTCCCCCTTGGGATATCGGCGGCATCAACCTGTGCCCCACCTTGCCGACGGCTACGGGACCAATACACAGCGTTGTCGTATGGTGTCGGGGTGTCCTGGACGTCCGTAGGGGAGGAAGGATGAATCACGCACTCCAGGTGGCGATGACCGAAGCTGGCGAAACGGCAGAGAGCCTCGCAGCTCAGACCGGTGTGGATCCGAAGACGGCGGCCCGTTGGATCTCTCCGGGACGAGTTCCGCAACCTCGCCGACGTGTGCAGGTGGCCGCGCTCCTCGGCCGGGACGTCGGGGACCTTTGGCCCGATGTCCTCAAGCGTCGCGAGCCGCCGTGGTTGCGTGAATGGGTCGACTGGGAACGGGACGCCGTGTCGATCCGCTGGTTCGAGCACACCTGGGTGCCCGGACTGTTGCAGACGGAGGCGTACGCGCGGGCCACGCTCACGGGTGAGGCGCTGACCTTGGCGGAGATCGATGAGCTGGTCGCCTCGCGGCTCGAACGACAGGCGATCCTCCGTCGGGACCGCCCGCCCCTGGTCGTCGCGGTCATCTTCGAGGGCGTGCTGCATCAGTCGGCCTACGGCGACCGTGAGCTGATGCGAGAGCAGCTTGAGCACCTACTCCGCTGCGCAGCCCTGCCCGGTGTGCAGCTACACGTCGTGCCGGGGGACATCGGCATGTATCCGGGGCTCGGTGGTGGCTTCATCCTCGCTGAACTGCCCACCGGTGAACATGTCGCGCACGTCGACAGTCAGGCGTCCGCGCAGCTCCTAAAGGAGCCTGCGGCCGTTGCTACGCTCAGCCGTAGGTGGGAGCGCATCAGGGGCGAGGCCCTCTCTCGAACCCAGTCACTAGACCTGATCGGGGAAGCGGCAGGATCATGGACATGACCGCTGCGCGATGGCGCAAGAGCACGAAGAGCGGCAACAACGGCGGCTCCTGTGTCGAGGTCGCCGACAATCTCGCGGAGGTCGTACTGGTCCGGGACACCAAAGATCGAGCCGGGGGAACCTTGGCCTTCGAGCCAGCCGCATGGCAGCGCTTCGTCAGTCTGGCCAAGGTCATCGGCGCGAGCGAGCGCCGATGACACCAGCACCGACGCTGGCTGAGGATGTCGATGCCGAACTGGCCCGGAGGGGGATGGCCGTCTCTGCACAGGGCTGCGCTCGCGCACGGAAGCAACGCGTTCAGGTGGAGCAGCAGTGGCCTCTCGGCCGCCGAGTGATGCTGCGCGAGCGTTCGCGTCAAGCAGCGCAGGAGATGTGGGCTCAGCCCTGACTGCCGGGTTGATCTGATTGCTGAAGAGGGCCCGTCACGTCCACATGCCGTTGTGGCGGCGGGCCGGAGGCTCCTCTCCGGGAACCGCCGGCCGCCTTCTCAGCGGTGCCCGTTGCCCGGCCGCCCCCACGGTCCGGTGATCGCGAACACGTACCCCGGCGACTGGATGTTGGCGAACAACGTCCTCCCGTCCGCGCTGAACGTCGGCCCGGTGAACTCGCTGTCGTTCAACTCGTTGCGCGCCAGCGGGTACGCCCTGCCCTGCTCGGTGACGCCGACCAGGTGCGACACGCCCGCGCCGTCCTCGGCCAGGATCACCCCGCCGTACGGCGACACGGTGATGTTGTCCGGCCCGTCGTAGGTGCCGTTGTCGGCCTCCGGGTCGGTGTTCACCCCGAAGATGGTCTTCAACGTCACGGTCTGCCGGCGCGGGTCGTAGAACCACACCTGCCCGTCGTGCTCGTGCGCGCTGCCGTCGTCGTGGCGGGCGTAGCTGGCCACGAAGTACGCGCCGCCGTCGCCCCACCAGGCGCCCTCCAGCTTGCGGCTGCGGGTCACCTCGGCGTCGGTGAACTGCTTGCGTACCGACACGGTCCGCGCGTCGCGGTCCGGCACCTCGACCCACTGGACCCGGTAGCGGGTGCCGGGCGTGGTGGCCTCGGACAGGTCGGCCACGTGCGCGTCGCCGCGCAGGCAGCGCATCGCGGCGAGGCTCCCGGCGGTGCCGCCGTCGGGCCGCCGGGCCAGCGCGCGCAGCGCGCCCTTGCCGGCCCGGAAGCCGGGCGGCGGCGTCCACCGGAAGTACAGGCCGTTGGGCCCGCTCGCGTCCTCGGTCAGGTAGATCGAGTGGGTGTACGGGTCGACCGCCACCGCCTCGTGGGAGTACCGGCCGAGGAACGTCAGCGGCACCGGGTCGGTGTTGGCGGACCGGTCGTGCGGGTCGACCTCGAAGACGTACCCGTGGTCCTTCAGATACCGCCCACCGGCCCGCTGCTCGGTCTCCTCGCAGGTCAGCCACGTGCCCCACGGGGTGATGCCACCGGCGCAGTTGTTGTGCGTGCCGGCCACGCTGACGTACTCGCGCAGCCGCCGCCCGTGCCGGTCCACCTCGACGGTGGTGGTGCCGCCGCGGGCGCCCGGGTCGTAGGTGAGGCCGGGCAGCGCCGGCACCGGGTACGGCTCGTCGCCGCCGATCTCGTGGTTGTTCACCAGCACCGAGCCGTGCGGGCCGCGGAAGCATCCGGTGCCGTCCGCGTCGCTCGGGGTGGGCTGCCCGGACTCCAGCAGCGTCGCGCCGGCCTGCGCGACGATGGTGTACGAGAAGCCGGGCGGCAGCGCCAGCAGGCCCGCCGGGTCCGGCACCAGGTCGCCGTAGCCGACGGCGGGGCGGCACGCGGGCCGGGCCGCGGCCGGTCCGGCGATGGCCTCCAGACTGCCGGCCACCACGATGCCGAGGCCGCCGGCCGCACCGCCGCGCAGCAGGGACCGCCGGGAGAGAGGTGAGGTGGTCACGTCGTCGCCTTCCTGTAGGCACGGTTGCCTGAGGTAAGGCAAGCCGGGCCGGGGGAACGGCGGGCGGCGCGGGCGTCCGCCGCCGGGTGAACAGTGGACGAATCCGCGGTGCGGAGCGCCATGTGCCGCGGTGGCGCGCGTCCGTTAGGGTTCCCTCGATCGCAAACGTCGGAGGGCGGACGGTGGGCAGACTCGCGGCGGCGTACCGGCAGGCGGTCGATCGGCATCGACGGGCGGTGCGGCACTGGGAGGCGGCCCGGCAGCTGCTGGGCGCCGCCGGCCCGGCGCCCGTCGGCAGCCCGGAGCTGGTCGCGCGGCTGGCCCGCCTCGGCGGTGAGCTGGCCGCCGCGGTGCCCGGCACCGCCCGCGTCGCGACCCACCCCGTGCCGGTACGCCTCGGCGCGGCGACCACAGTCGACGGCACGTTCCCGGTGCTCGTGCCGGTGGGGGCGGGCGCGCACCTGGCGGTCGACGTGGACGCCCGTGACCCGCGCGTCGGCGAGCTGTTGCGGGCGGTGGTGGTACGGCTGCTGACCGCCGCCCCGGCCGGCGCGATCCGGGTGGCCGGCATCGACCAGGCCGCCTTCGGCGCGGCGTTCCTGCCGCTGCGCCCGCTGCAGGACGCCGGGGTGCTCGCCGCGGCGGCGACCACCGAGGCGGAGACGACGGCCCTGCTCGACCTGGCCGAGCGGCACGCGCGTACCGCCCAGCGATCCGCGCCGGAGGACCGCGAACTGCTGGTGGTGGTCGCCGCGTCCGCGCCGCCGCCCCGGGAGCTGGCCCGGCTGGCGGCGCTCACCCACGCCGGACCGGCCGCCGCCGTCTGCGTGCTGCTCGCCGGCCACCCACCGGCCGGGCCGACCGCCGCGCCGCCGCTGGGCGCCACCACCCAGCTTCGCGTCACCGAGCGGTACACCCTCGTCGGAGACCCGCCCGGCCGCCCGTTCAGCACCGACGGCAGCGGGCTGGCCGCGCCGGTGGTGCTCGACGGCGACCCGTCGCACGCCACGGTGACCGCGCTGGCCCGCCGGTACGCCGAGGCGGCCGGCCAGGACGGCGTCGCGTTCGCCGACCTGCTCCCGGCGCAGCGCTGGACCGACTCGGCCGCGTCCGGGCTGCGTACCGTGCTCGGCCGGGCCGGCCGCCGGCCGCTCACGGTGGCGTTCGACGACGCCACCCCGCACTGGCTGATCGGCGGGCGCACCGGCGCCGGCAAGACGGTGCTGCTGCTCGACGTGCTCTACGGGCTGGCCGCCCGCTACTCCCCGGCGGAGCTGCGGCTGATGCTGCTCGACTTCAAGGAGGGCGTCAGCTTCACCGAGTTCGTGCCCACCGACCGGGACCCGTCGTGGCTGCCGCACGCCGACGCGGTGGGCATCGAGTCCGACCGCGAGTACGGCGTGGCGGTGCTGCGCGAGCTGCGCGCCGAACTGGGCCGCCGCGCCGACCTGCTGAAGCGGCACGGCGTCAGCCGGCTCGCCGACCTGCCGCCCAACGCCCGGCCGCCCCGGATCGTCACGGTTGTCGACGAGTTCCACGTGCTGTTCGCCGGCAACGACGCGCTGACCCGGCAGGCCGTCGACCTGATCGAGGAACTGGCCCGCAAGGGCCGCTCGTACGGCCTGCACCTGGTCCTGGCGAGCCAGAGCACCACCGGCATCGAGGCGCTCTACGGCCGGGCCGAGGCGATCTTCGGGCAGTTCCCGCTGCGGATCGCGCTGCCCGGCGGCGACGCCGTGCTGGACCCGCGCAACGACGCCGCACGCGGGCTCACCGTCGGCGTCGCGGTGGTGAACACCGGCGCGGGCGCGCCCGGCGCGGACGTGGAGGTGCGGTTCCCGGACGCGCACGCCGCCTCGGCCGACCTGGCGGCGCTGCGACACGAGCTGCACGCCGCCCGCCCGGCGGGTTCGCGCCCGCCGGCGGTCTTCCGGGGACACGAGACGCCCCGGCTCACCGACGACCCCGCCTGGACGGCGCTGACGCCCGGCGCCGATCCGCCGTACGCGCTCGTCGGCCGGGTGGTCGACGTGGCCGGCAGTCCGGCCGGGTTCGCGCTCGACGCCAGCCCGGGCCGGCACCTGGCGGTGGTCGGCACCGCCGCGATCGGCGCCGACGTGCTCCGGTCGGCCGCCCTGTCCCTGGCCCGCCAGCACGCCCCCGGCACCGCCCGGTTCCTGTTCGCGCCGCTGGCGCCGGGCACCACCGACGCCGCCGACGACCTGGCCATGACGCTCGCCGCCGCCGGGCACCCGGTCCGGCGCCTCGACGCCGCCGCGCTGCGCGCCCAGTTCGCCGAGGACGCCGCCGGGAACGCCCCGGCGTCCGGGCGCACGTACCTGGTGGTGTTCGGAGTGGACGCCGCCGCCACGACGCTGGCCGCCTCCGACCCGGCGACGTTCCGATCCGGATACGACGACCTGCGCGCCGTGCTGCGCCAGGGGCCCGCTCGCGGTGTGCACGTGCTCGGCTGGTGGCGTGGCCTGCGCCGGCTCGCCGACGACCTCGGCGGCAGCGGGCACCGCGACGACGTGACCGGACTTGTGGCGCTGAACGTGCCCGCCGCCGACCTGGGGCTGCACCTCGGCGTGCACGACCTGGCGTACGTCCCGCGCGAGGGTCGCGCCCTGCTCGTCGACCGGCACGAGCACCGCACCGCGCTGACAGTGCCGTTCGCGGGTGGGAGCGACACCCCATGAGTGGATTCGACGAGTACGCGGCGCTGCTGCGGGAGCTGTCCACCCGGCAGCGGGGTGGGGAGCGGGAGATCGCCGCCGAGGCGGAGCGCCGCCGTGGCCTCCAGGCTGCCGTCGACTCGCTCGGGCAGCGGCTCGCCGTCCAGGGGCAGCACCTGGACCGGCTCGGACAGGCGATCGGCGTGCCGATGACCTCGGTGCCGGCGGAGGCGCCGGTGCCGGCGGCGGTGGCCGCCGGGGGAGCGCCGGATCCCGCCCCCGGTCCGGGGGACGGGGTGACCGGCGGCGCAGCCGACGCGCCGGGGCGGCCGGAGGTCGGGGCGTACCCCTCGGGGGGTGTGCCCGCACCGCGGGCCGGTGACCCGGCGGCGGAGCTGGCGGCGGCGGGGCGGCTCGCCGAGGAGGCCGACGGGTACGGCCGGCAGGCCGACACGCTGGCCCGCACGCCGGTGCTGCTGCCCACCTGGTCCGCGCCGGCCCGGGCGGTGGTGGTGTACGCGGGCTGCGCGCTCGCCGGCTCGCTGCTGATGCTGATCGCGATCATCGGTTCGTCGCTGCCGGTGACCGGGCTGGACCTGGTGGCGGCGTTGTCCTGTGCGGGTGTGCCGTTGCTGTCCTTCGTGGCCGGTCAGGTCGTGCTGGCCCGCTGGGGCCGCCCGGCCCTGGAGGGCGACGCGCCGCCCGGGCGGTACGTGCCGCTGGGCTTCGTGATCTGCGCCCTGGTCTCCCCGTCCTTCTTCTGCCTCTACCTCCTCCTGTTCCGCCTCCTCCGCTGACCCCGGCCCGCCCCTTGATCGCGAGGGTGGTGGGGTGGGGTGGGGCGGTAGGGTGAGGCGGGCGGGCGGGCGGAGTGGGGGAGGGCGTGTGAGCGCTGCGGAGATCATCGCGAGGCTGGCAGCGGCGGCGCAGAAGCTGGACGAGGCCAAGGCCCGCACCGCCGCTGCCGCGCAGGACGCGGCCGAGGCGCGGGCGCTGGTGGCGGGCGCGCTGGAGGGGGCCACCGCGGGTCCGCTGATCGGCGTCATCGACTCCTACCGGCAGGCGCTGGCGCAGGCCGCGCAGGGCGGAGAGCCGGCCCGGCAGCACGTGCAGGAGACCATCGCGAAGGTCCAGGCGCTGGGCAACTGAGCCCGGCCCCGCCGCCGCGCGGCCCGGCCCGTCCGGCCCTGTCCGGGCCGGTCGCTCAGTCCGCGTCCCGTCCCGTGATCACGTCGGCGGCCCGCCAGGCCAGCGCGGTCACCGGCGCGCTGGTCCAGCCGGCCACCATCACCGGCAGCACCGACGCGTCGACCACCCGCAACCCGTCCACCCCGCGTACCCGCAGTTCGGTGTCGACCACGTGGTCGTCGCCGGGGCCCATCGCGCAGGTGCCGATCGCGTGGTAGCCGCAGTAGCCGCGCGCCACCGCCGCCTCGACGATCTCCGCGTCGGTGGTGGTCGCCGTTCCGGGCACCGTCTCGGCCCGGATCCGCTTCGCGATCGGCCCGGCGCCGAAGAACTCCCGCATCCGGCGGAACAGGCCCACCGCCACCCGCCGGTCATGCTCCGTGGCGAGGTGGTTCGCCACGATGTCCGGCGGCGTACGCGGGTCCGCGTCGGTGATCGTCAGGCTGCCCTCGCTGTCCGGCCGGGTGACCGTGCCCAGGCACATCACGCCCGGCTCCCGTTCCAGCTCCAGCGCCTTGCCGGGCCGCGGCGGGGCAGCCGAGAACGGCGCCATCAGCAGGTGCGCGTCCGGGCGGTCCAGATCCGGCCGGGACTTGAGGTGGGCGGCCACGTCCAGCACCGGCAGGGCGAGCGGGCCGCCCCGGGTGAGCAGCCAGCGCAGTGTCGCCCGGGCCTGGCCGAGCGGGCTGCCGATCGTCATGTTGTGGCCGCCGGGTTCGGCGAGGCGGTACTGGAGCACCATCGACCGGTGCTCGCGCAGCCCCGCGCCGACCCGGGGCCGGTCGAGCAGCACCGGCACCCCGGCGGCGCGCAGCGTGTCCGCCGGGCCGATGCCGGAGACCTGTAACAGGTGCGGCGTGGCGAGGGCGCCGGCGGCGAGGATCACCTCACCCGCCGCCCGGTACTCGGCCTCCCGGCCGCCGTGCGCCACCCGTACACCGGTGGCCCGGCCGCCCTCGACCAGCACCCGCAGCACGACGGCGCCGGCCTCGACGGTCAGGTTGGGCCGGCGCCGGACCGGGTGCAGGAACGCGTCCGCGGCGCTGACCCGGCGTCCGCCGTGGATGGTGGCGGTGGGGTAGCCGATCCGCTCGTCGTCGTGGGCGTCCAGGTCCTCGGCGCGGCGCCAGCCCAGCTCGGCGCCGGTGGCCACCATCTCCTCGGCGAGCGGGTCGGTGCCGGTGGCGATGGACAGCCGCACCGGGCCGCCCGTGCCCCGGTGCGGCGCGGGCCCGAGCGGGTGGTCCTCCAGCCGCTGGAACACCGGCCGCATTGTCGACCAGCCCCAGCCCAGCGGTTCGAGGGCGTCCCAGTCCCGGGCCGCGCCGCGGCTCCAGATCATGCCGTTCACCGACGTCGAGCCGCCGACCATCCGCCCGCGCTGCCAGATCTCCTGGCGGCCCGGCGCGGTGGTGGCCGGGTAGTGCCAGGCGGTGCGCTCGTCGTCCATCAGCCGGGAGAACGCCTTGGGCACCCGCACGTACGGGCTGCGATCCCAGCCGCCCGCCTCCAGCAGCAACACCCGGGTGCCCGGATCCTCGGTGAGCCGGTTGGCCAGCACGCACCCCGCCGCCCCGGCGCCCACGACGACGTAGTCGAACTCCTCCACAGCGGACCCCCACTCGCGAGAATCCTTCTGACGGTAGTTGCTCGATCACAGTCCGCGAAAGGGGCCGGTCGGGGGAGGCGCGGTGACCCGCTCAGGCCGCCTTGGCCAGCGCCTCGAACTCGTCGTCGGTCAGCTCCACCTCGGCCGCCGCCACGTTCTCCTCCAGGTGCGCCACCGACGACGTGCCCGGAATCGGCAGCATCACCGGCGACCGGCGCAGCAGCCAGGCCAGCGCGAGCTGCGCCGGAGTGGCGCCGTGCGCGGTCGAGATCGCGTCGAGCGGGCCGCCGGACCGGGCCAGGTTGCCGGTGGCGATCGGGAACCACGGGATGAACGCCAGGTCGTGGCGCTCGCAGTGCTCCAGCACGTCCTCCGCGCCGCGGTCGGCCAGGTTGTAGAGGTTCTGCACGGACACGATCGGCGCGATCGCCCGGGCCGCCTCGATCTCCTCGACACTGACCTGGGACAGCCCGATGTGCCGGATCTTGCCCTCCTGCCGCAGCAACGCCAGCTCACCGAGCTGGTCGGCCAGCGGCACCGTCGCGTCGATGCGGTGCAACTGGTAGAGCGGGATGCAGTCCAGGCCCAGGTGGCGCAGGCTCAGCTCGCACTGCTGGCGCAGGTACTCCGGGCGGCCCACCGGCCGCCAGTCGTCCGGGCCGGAGCGGGTCAGGCCGGCCTTCGTCGCGATGACCAGGTCGTCGGCGTACGGGTGCAGCGCCTCGCGGATCAGCAGCTCGCTGACGAACGGCCCGTACGAGTCGGCGGTGTCGATGAACGTGACGCCCAGCTCGTACGCGCGGCGCAGCACCCGTACCGCCTCGGCCGGATCCTTCGGGTCACCCCACACACCGGGGCCGGTGAGCTGCATCGCCCCGTAGCCGAGGCGGTCGACCGGCAGGTCGCCACCGATCCGGTAGGTGCCCGACGCCTTGGCGGGCTGGGTGCTGGTGGCCATTTCGTGGTCCTCCTGTGCTCGTGCGCGATCGCGGGCGGCGTGCGCCCGGACCCCTGGACATTCCCCGAATCGTGGCGGCGAAGCCTGGATCGGTTTGCGGCGAGCGGCCCCGGCGCACCCGGCCGCCGTGGGAGGCTGGGCGGGACGGGGCTCAGGAGGTGCGCATGGCCGCGACGCCACAGCTCGACTTCGCGCTGGACACGTACGAGTGCATCGTGCTCTACCCGGGGCCCTCCGGGCGGGCCCTGCCGGACGAGACGGTGCAGCGGTTGCAGGCCGAGCACCTTCAGCACATGCGGGCGCTGCAACGGCGCGGCATCGTGCTCGTGGACGGGTCGGTGGACGGGCCGGCCCGGGAACCCGACCCGCCGATCGGCTTCGGCCTGGCCCGGACCGGCTCGGTGGACGACGTACGCGGCGTCATGGAGGCCGACCCGGCGGTGCAGGCCGGGCTCTACCGCGTCGAGGTGCTCACCTTCCTGTGCCCGGCCGGCTCGCTGGAGTTCCCGCTGGTCAAGACGGAGAGCTGAGGCCCGTCCCGGCATCCCCGCCCGCGGCGCCGCTCGCTGGCGCGTACCCCTGCCCGCCCCCGGCCCACCGGCCGGCGCGGCGGGCGTCACCCTGCCCCCGGCCGGCTCGTGACGGGGAGCGGTACGATTTCTCACCGCGCGGTCGCTGATGCCCGCCACACGACGTTCCGGTGGGTACGCCCACCGCCCGCCCACGCGGTTGACGCGCGTCGTTGGACAGATGTTCCACAGTCCGCAAGGGGTCGGCCGGGAGGCCGACCCGGAGGAGAGACTAGCCTGATGGGCGTGACACGCCGCGCGAAGATCGTCTGTACTCTCGGCCCCGCCACCGCGTCCCCGGAGCGTATCCGCGGACTCGTCGAGGCGGGCATGAACGTGGCGAGGCTCAATTTCAGCCACGGCAGTCACGCCGACCACGAGTCGGTCTGCCGGCTGGTCCGCGAGGCCGCCGAGGCGGCCGGCCGGCCGGTCGCCGTGCTCGCCGACCTCCAGGGGCCCAAGATCCGTCTCGGCCGGTTCGTCGACGGCCCGCACGAGTGGCGCACCGGCGACTCGGTGGTGATCACCGGGGACGAGGTGGAGGGCACCAAGGAGCGGGTCTCCTGCACCTACCGCAAGCTGCCCCAGGAGGTGAAGCCGGGTGACCGGCTGCTGATCGACGACGGCCGGGTCGCGGTCGAGGTCAGCGACGTCACCGGTAACGACATCCGGTGCCTGGTCACCGAGGGCGGCCCGGTCTCCAACAACAAGGGCGTCTCGCTGCCGAACGTCGCGGTGAGCGTCCCGGCCCTGTCCGACAAGGACGCCGCGGACCTGCGCTTCGCCCTCGGCCTCGGCGTCGACCTGGTCGCGCTCTCCTTCGTCCGCTCGCCCGACGACATCAAGCTCGTCCACTCGATCATGGACGAGGAGGGCGTGCGCCGCCCGGTCCTGGCCAAGGTCGAGAAGCCGGAGGCGGTCGACCACCTGGAGGCGATCGTGCTCGCCTTCGACGGGGTCATGGTCGCCCGCGGCGACCTCGGCGTCGAACTGCCGCTGGACCAGGTGCCGCTGGTGCAGAAGCGCGCCGTGCAGCTGTGCCGGGAGAACGCCAAGCCGGTCATCGTGGCCACCCAGATGCTCGACTCGATGATCGAGAACTCGCGCCCGACCCGCGCCGAGGCGTCCGACGTGGCGAACGCGGTGCTCGACGGCGCGGACGCGGTGATGCTCTCCGGCGAGACGAGCGTCGGCAAGTACCCGGTGCTCACCGTCAGCACCATGGCCAAGATCGTCACCACCACCGAGGCCGGGTCCATCGCCGTCCCCCGGTTGCAGCACGATCCGCGTACGCACGGCGGCGCGCTCACCGTCGCCGCCTCGTCGATCGCCCGGGCCATCGGCGCCAAGGCCATGGTCGCGTTCTCGCAGACCGGTGACACCGTCAAGCGGCTGGCCCGGCTGCACTGCGACCTGCCGCTGCTGGCGTTCACGCCGGTGGCGGAGGTGCGCAACCAGCTCGCGCTGTCCTGGGGCGTGGAGACGTTCCTGATGCCGTTCGTCCAGCACACCGACGACATGTTCCGCCAGGTCGACCAGGCGCTGCTCGGCCTCAACCGGGCCAACCCGGGCGACTACGTGGTGATCGTGGCGGGCAGCCCGCCCGGCACCCCCGGCTCCACCAACACCCTGCGCGTGCACCAGTTGGGTTCGCTGGTCGACGCGGCCTCGGCCCGAGCTCTCCAATGAGCGCGGTGGCGACCGGGCAGGCGGCGGTCGACCAACTGCTGGAGGTGCTCGACCTCGCCCGTACCGGGGAGATGACCTTCCGGGGGATGAGCCCGCAGGTCGGCCCGCAGCGGGTCTACGGCGGCCAGGTCGCCGGCCAGGCCCTGGTGGCGGCCGGCCGCACCGTCGACGCGGAGCGGGCCGTGCACTCCCTGCACGGCTACTTCGTGCGCCCCGGCGACCCGGCCGAGCCGATCGAGTACCAGGTGGAGAACGTCCGCGACGGCCGGTCCTTCTCGGTGCGCCGCTCGGTGGCGCTGCAGCACGACAAGCCGATCTTCTTCATGTCGGCGTCGTTCCAGCGGCAGGACGAAGGGCTGGACCACCACGCCCCGCTGCCGCCGGACGTGCCCGGCCCGGACGACGTGCCGACCATGGCCGACCGGCTCGCCCGCTACCCGGAGCGGCTCGGCATCTGGGGGATGATCCCGCGCCCGATCGACGTGCGCTACGTCGGCGAGCCCGGCTGGGTACGCCCCGGCGACCGCCCGGCCGAGCCGCACCAGCGGGTGTGGATGCGCCTGGACGGCAAGCTGCCGGACGATCCGCTGCTGCACGCGTGCGCCCTCACGTACGCCTCCGACCTGACGCTGCTGGACTCGGTGCTGTCGGTGCACGGCGAGGTGTGGGGTCCGGGCGGCGTGGTCGGCGCGAGCCTCGACCACGCGCTGTGGTTCCACAGGTCGTTCCGCGCCGACGAGTGGTTCCTGTACGACTGCTGGAGTCCGTCCGCTTCCGGCGCGCGAGGTCTGGCCACGGGCCGGATGTTCACCGTCGAGGGGCGGCACATCGCCAGCGCCGTGCAGGAGGGTCTGCTGCGCCGGGTCGGGGGCTGACCCGAGCGTGGGAAGCCTCCCGGCCGGGAGGCCGGCGTTCGGCCGTCCACAGTGTTCTCATGCGGCCGGGGTCACCGGCGACGCTCCGGGACCGCGACGATAGTGTGCTGTCATGAGTTTCGATCTCATTCTGCTGCCCGAACCCGCCGGCCAGACCTGGGAGGAGGCGCTGGAGAACGAGCGGCAGGGCACCGATGAACCTCTCGATCTCCGCGCGTGGGACGAGATCGTCGCTGGTGTGCGGGATATTGCCGGCGAGGTGGTCGTGCGCGACGACGGCCGGTGCCGCACGCTCATACACGAGCCCAGCGGCCTCACCGTCCGCTACGAGCCGGGCGAGGCTGCCGTCAACGTGCCGTACTGGTACACCGGCGCGCAGGCCGAGTCGGTAGTCCGGGCCGTGTACCGCATCGGCTGGGTCGTGGCGAAGGCGACGGGCCTTGCCGGTTACGACCCTCAGCTCGAGCTGCCACTGGCCGACGCCGAGTCCCGCATCGAGGCCGCCGTCGCCGTCTTCGACCGGGCCGCGCTCGACCTGTCGCAGCTCCAGGCCGCGCTCGACCTGTCGCAGCTCCTGGACGTCGAGTACATGCATGTCTACTTCACCGGGCAGGCCACCCTCGCCGATGCCGCGCGCCAGCTGGACACGATGCCGGTGGCCGAGGAGGACGGCCGGTTGACCGTGCAGTGGGCCGACGGCCCCGAGATGCGGGTGACCTTCAATGCGAAGCCAGAGGTCGCCGCCGAGGCGGCCGAGCTCGCCGACGAGTATGCGCTGCCCGTGATGAGGACCTTCGACCGCCGGTTCGAGGTGACGTTCGACGACCTCGACGAGGTGCTCGATGACATCAACACCTTGATCGAGGTGCAGGGGCATCTCCAGGATCTCACCGGCGGATACGTGGTCCGTTCCTGGAACCGTCAGGTGTCGGCGCCCTACAGCAACGACTGAACCGGCTGGCGGAGTCCGATCAAGCCGCGCTGCTGCCCGCCGACGCGATGGCCTTCTCCACGCCCGCGCCACGACGCCGAAGTCGAGAGCTGTGGGAGTACTAGGCTGGGCGTATGCGTCTCTCCGCCCGGGTCGACTATGCCCTCCGCGCTGCTGCCGAGCTGGCCTCGGTCGCGGACGGGGGGACCACCGGGCGGCAGCGGCCGGTGACCGCCGAACAGATCGCCCGCGCGCAGGACATCCCGCCGAAGTTCCTGGAGAGCATCCTGCTGCAACTGCGCCGGGGCGGCATCGTGCACGCCCAGCGTGGCCCCGAGGGCGGCTACTGGCTGGCCCGGCCCGCCGGGGAGATCTCCCTGGCCGAGGTGATCCGCGTCATCGACGGCCCGCTCGCGCACGTGCGCGGGCAGCGCCCGGAACAGCTCGGCTACCAGGGCGCGGCCCGCGCGTTGCAAGACGTCTGGATCGCGCTGCGGGCCAGTGAGCGGGAGATCCTCGAGCTGGTCACCGTCGCCGACGTGGCCGCCGGCGCGCTGCCCGGCCGGGTCAACGAACTGGCCGCCGACCCGCGCGCCTGGAGCTGACGGGCGCCTCCGCACGCCCGGCACACCGTCCGGCGTCTCCTACCAACCGGATGGGGGACTTGACCCGGGGCGCCCTCGTGCCGCATTGTCGACCAAGTTGATAGGAGATACCGAAAAGTCAGGGGGCGCTCGTGCGCAAGCTGCTGGTCCTCGCCCTCGTCGGGCTCGCCGCGCAACTCGTCGACGGCGCGCTCGGCATGGCGTACGGGCTGACCTCCTCGACCCTGCTCCTGTTCGCCGGTGTCGCGCCGGCCGCCGCGTCCGCCTCGGTGCACCTGGCCGAGATCGGCACCACGCTCGCGGCGGGCGTCTCGCACTGGCGGTTCGGCAACGTCGACTGGCGGGTGGTCGGCCGCATCGCGCTCCCCGGCGCGATCGGCGCGTTCGCCGGGGCGACGTTCCTCAGCTCCATCTCCACCGAGGCCGCGGCGCCGTGGATGGCGGCCATCCTGTTCACGCTCGGCGCCTACCTGCTGGTGCGGTTCTCCCGGCCGCTGCGCGCCCACCGGGCCGGCGGCCGGCTGCGCAGCCGGTTCCTCGCCCCGCTCGGCCTCGTCGCCGGCTTCGTCGACGCCACCGGCGGCGGTGGCTGGGGCCCGGTCGCCACCCCGGCGCTGCTGGTCTCCGGCCGGATGGAACCCCGCAAGGTCATCGGCTCGGTGGACACCTCCGAGTTCGTGGTGGCCGGCGCGGCCAGCATCGGCTTCCTGATCGGCCTCGGCTCTGAGGGCTTCCTGCTGCCCACAGTGGCCGCGCTCCTGGTCGGCGGCCTGATCGCCGCCCCGATCGCGGCCTGGCTGGTGCGCATCGTCCCTGCCCAGCTGCTCGGCGCGGTGATCGGCGGCGTGATCGTGCTGACCAACGCCCGGACGCTGCTGAGCGCCGGCGGCGTGGGCGGTTCGCTGCCGGCCGTGGTGTACGTGCTGCTCGGCGCCGCCTGGCTGGTCGCCGTCGGGCTGGCGGTACGCGCGCTGCGCCGTACCCGCCGCGCCCGCGCCATGGTCGACGCCGCGCTCGCCTCGGCCGCGCCCGCCGGGCCGGGGGAGCCCGCCGAGCCAGCGCCCGCGCAGGCGGGGGAGTCCGCCGAGGCCGCGGAGTCCGCCGAGGCCGCGGAGTCGCGGAAGCTCGCCGCCGCGGTCGAGGGCTGACCCTCCCGCGGTTCCCGGACGCCCGGCGCTTGTGAGGTGTCCGGGGGTGACCTAGGCTGACGGGGCGCGGAGCCTAATCACCGACGTCGATGTGTTGGCGTCGGCCGTCGCGTCAGGGCACGTTTCCGCCGGTCCGGGCAGGCCGGCGCCCGCCCCGTGCCTGACCTCCGCGAAAGGCATTCCCCGTGCACCTCACCACCCCGCGCCGCCGGCTCGCGCTGCTCGCCGCAGCCTCGGCGGTCACCCTGTCGGCCGGCGCGCTCACGACGATGACGGCCGCCGCGGCGGCCGTCGCCTGCCGGGTCGACTACCGGATCACCAACCAGTGGAGCGGCGGCTTCGGCGCCGACGTGACAGTCACCAACCTCGGCGACCCGGTCAACGGCTGGACCATCGGCTGGAGCTTCGCCGCCGGCCAGCAGGTCGTCCAGGCGTGGAACGCGACGGTCAGCCAGTCCGGCACGCAGGTGAGTGCCCGCGACGCCGGCTACAACGCGGCCCTCGGCACCGGCGGCACCGCCAACTTCGGCTTCAACGGCTCGTGGGACAACGCGTCGAACCCGGTCCCGGCCGCGTTCACGCTCAACGGCACCGCCTGCACCGGCGCGCCGTCCACCACGCCACCGCCGACCACCCCACCACCCACCACGCCACCGGCGACCACCCCACCACCCACCACGCCACCGGCGACCACCCCGCCACCCACCACGCCGCCGCCGACCACCCCGCCGGCCGGGGCCAAGCAGATGGAGAAGCTCGACCGGGGCCTGGTCAGCGTCCGCTCCGGCAACGGGAACCTGGTCTCCTGGCGGCTGCTCGGCACCGAGACCTCGGGTGTGGCGTTCAACCTCTACCGGGGCGGCACCAAGGTCAACGACAGTCCGATCACCGGCGCCACCACGTACCTGGACAGCGGCGCGGCGGCCGGCACGGCGTACACCGTGCGGGCCGTGGTGAACGGCGCCGAGCAGGCGGCGTCGGCCCCGGCGCTGCAGTTCGCCAACGGCTGGCTGGACGTGCCGATCCAGCCGCCGCCCGGCGGCACCACCCCGTCCGGGGAGGGATACAGCTACTCCGCGAACGACGCGAGCGTCGGTGACCTCGACGGCGACGGCCGCTACGAGTTCGTGCTGAAGTGGGACCCGTCGAACGCCAAGGACAACTCGCAGTCCGGCTACACCGGCAACGTCTACGTCGACGCGTACACGCTCACCGGCGCCCGGCTGTGGCGCATCGACCTCGGTCGCAACATCCGCGCCGGCGCCCACTACACGCAGTTCCAGGTGTACGACTACGACGGCGACGGGGACGCCGAGGTGGCCATGAAGACTGCCGACGGCACCCGCTCCGGCACCGGCCAGGTGATCGGGAACGGCTCGGCCGACTACCGCAACTCCAGCGGTTACGTGCTCGCCGGCCCGGAGTACCTGACCATGTTCGACGGTCGCACCGGCGCGGCCCTGTCCACTGTCGACTACGACCCGCCGCGCGGCACCGTCTCGTCCTGGGGCGACTCGTACGGCAACCGGGTCGACCGGTTCCTCGCCGGCACCGCGTACCTGGACGGGCAGCGTCCCTCGCTGATCATGGCGCGCGGCTACTACACCCGCGCCGTCGTCGCGGCCTGGGACTTCCGCGACGGCACGCTGCGCAAGCGCTGGACGTTCGACTCGAACGCCTCCGGCAACGGCGCCGCCGCCGGCCAGGGCAACCACCAGCTCTCGGTGGCCGACGTGGACAACGACGGCCGCCAGGAGATCGTGTACGGGGCCGCCACGATCGACGACAACGGCCGGCTGCTGTACTCCACCGGCAACGGCCACGGCGACGCCCTGCACGTCGGCGACCTCGACCCCTCCCGTTCCGGCCTGGAGGTGTTCAAGGTCGACGAGGACGGCAGCAAGCCCAGCTCCTGGATGGCCGACGCGCGCACCGGGCAGATCATCTGGCAGACCGCACCCAACGGTGACAACGGCCGCGGCGTCTCCGGCGACGTCTGGGCGGGCAGCCCGGGTGCGGAGTCCTGGTCGTCGGCGGCCGACGGGCTGCTCAACACCAGGGGGCAGAACGTGGGGCGCAAGCCGTCGTCGGCGAACTTCCTGATCTGGTGGGACGGTGACCCGGTACGGGAGCTGCTCGACGCCACGAAGATCGACAAGTACGGCACCGGCGGGGAGACGCGGCTGCTCACCGGCAGCGGCGTCGCCTCGAACAACGGCACCAAGTCCACCCCGGCGCTGTCGGCGGACCTGTTCGGTGACTGGCGCGAGGAGGTGGTCTGGCGCACCTCCGACAGCACCGCGCTGCGGATCTACAGCACGCCGGTCAGCACCGGCCTGCGCCTGCCGACGCTGATGCACGACCCGCAGTACCGGGTGGCGGTGGCCTGGCAGAACACCGCCTACAACCAGCCGCCGCACCCGGGCTTCTTCCTGGGCGACGGCATGAGCACACCGCCCGCGCCGAACATCTACCTGCGCTGAAACGGCAGGCACCGGGTCGCCGGCCGCGGAATCCGCTCCGCCGGCGACCCGGTGCACCACACCGCAGCATTCCCGACCCGTCCCGACCGGGAATGCCGTACCACCACCGGGGACAAAGTTATGCGTCCCACGCGACGGGGCGGTGACGTGGCTATGAAGAGCATGTTTCAGGCGTCCCGGCGCAGCCCGCCGGCCACCTTCTCGGCGATCAGCTCGAACGAGCGGACCCGGTCGGCCACGTCGTAGACCATCGTGGTGAGCATCAGCTCGTCCGCGCCGGTGCGCTCCAGCAACTGACCGAGCTGCCGGGCCACCGTCTCCGGCGAGCCGGTCGCCTGGCCGTCGCGGCGCTGGGCGACGAACTCCCGCTCGAACTCCGAGTACGGGTACGCCGCCGCCTCCTCCGGTGTGACGAGCGGCTCCGGCCGGCCCGACCGCAGCTTCAGGAACGACAGCCCGGCCGGGCCGGCCAGCCACTCGGCCCGCTCGTCGGTCTCCGCGCAGACCGCGTTGACCGCCACCATCGCGTACGGCCGGTCCAGCCACTGCGAGGGCCGGAAGTTCTGCCGGTAGAGCTGCAGCGCGGGGATCGTGTTCTGCGAGCTGAAGTGGTGCGCGAACGAGAACGGCAACCCGAGCAGGCCGGCGAGCTGCGCGCTGAACCCGCTGGACCCGAGCAGCCACACCTGCGGCGACTGGCCCCGGCCCGGCGTCGCGGTGATCGGGCCCGGCTCGGCGCCGGAGAAGTAGTTCATCAGGTCGGCCAGCTCACGCGGGAAGTGCTCGGCGGACAGGCCCTCCATGGTGCGGCGCAGCGCCAGCGCGGTCCCCTGGTCGGTGCCCGGGGCGCGGCCGATGCCCAGGTCGATCCGGCCCGGGTGCAGCGCGTCGAGGGTGCCGAACTGCTCGGCCACCACCAGCGGCGCGTGGTTGGGCAGCATCACCCCGCCCGAGCCGAGCCGGATCGTGCTGGTGTTGGCCGCCAGGTGCGCCAGCAGCACGGCCGGGGCGGAGCTGGCGATGGCGGGCATGTTGTGGTGCTCGGCCACCCAGAACCGGCGGTAGCCCAGCTCCTCGGTGCGGCGGGCCAGCTCCGTGGTGTATCGCAGCGCCTCACCGGCGTTGCCGGTAGCCGCCACCGGGGCAAGATCAAGAACAGACATGGGTACGTCGATCACAGGGTGGTGCAACAGGCCGCGTGCCGGAATTGTTCCGCCGGGTGCGCTACCCCATACCCCGGGCCTGCTCGAAGATCAGGCTGGTCTGCGTGTGCTGCACCGCCGGATCGACCGCCAGATGGTCGAGGACGAAGTCCCGCAGCGCGTCTCCGGAGGCGGCCCGCACGTGCAGCACGTAGTCGTCCGCGCCGGCCACGTGGAACACCGACACCACCCCGGGCAGCCGTACCGACCGGGCCCGGAACGCGTCCACGGCGGCCCGCTCGTGCGCGGTCAGCCGCACCGAGACCAGCGCCTGCAACGGCAGGCCCACCGCCGCCGGGTCCACCTCCGCGTGGAACCCGCGGATCGCTCCGCGCTCGCGCAGCGCCCGGGTGCGTGTCAGGCACGTCGACGGCGCCACCCCGACCCGCTCGGCCAGCGCGTTGTTCGGCAGCCGGCCGTCGGCCGCCAGTTCGGTGAGGATCGCGCGGTCGGTGTCGTCCAGGTCGGCGAACGGCCGTACATCATTCGGTGCGGCAGGCATGTGACCATCCTTCACCGAATCCCCGCCGGACGAAAGCGTGATCACAAGAATCTTCTTCGCTGCTATTGCCTCCCGCCAGCGTCATGTTCGACGCTTCCGGCATGACTTCCGTGGACACCGCAGCCGTACACGCCGGGCGCGCCGACCTCGCCGGGCTCGGCGTCCACGTCCCGCCGATCGACCTGTCCACCACGAACCCGCTGCCCTCGGTGGCGGGCGGTGGTGACGACTACGAGACGCTCGCCACCGGCGGCACCCTCCCGGCCGGCGGCAGCGCCGTCTACCAGCGCCTCTGGAATCCCACCGTGGCCCGGTTCGAGACCGCGCTCGCCCAGCTCGAAGGCACCGCCGAAGCCGTCGCGTTCGCCAGCGGCATGGCCGCGCTCACCGCCACCCTCCTCGCCGCCACCCGCGACGGCAACCGCCACGTCGTCGCCGTCCGCCCCCTCTACGGCGGCACCGATCACGTCCTCGCCACCGGCCTGCTCGGCACCGAGGTCACCTGGGCCACCCCCGCCGACGTGGCCGCCGCGATCCGCCCCGACACCGCGCTGGTGCTGGTCGAGACGCCGGCCAACCCCAGCCTCGACCTGGTCGACATCGCCGCGCTCGCCCGCGCCGCCGGTGACGTCCCGCTGCTGGTCGACAACACCGTCGCCACCCCGGTGCTCCAGCAGCCCGCCCGCCACGGCGCCGCGCTCGTGCTGCACAGCGCCACCAAGAGCATCGGCGGCCACGGCGACGTCCTCGCCGGCGTCGTCGCCTGCGGACCCGAGTGGGCCGCACGGCTCCGCCAGGTCCGCGCCGTCACCGGCGCCGTCCTGCACCCGCTCGGCGCGTACCTGCTGCACCGCGGCATCCAGACCCTCCCGCTGCGCGTCCGCGCCCAGCAGGCCGGCGCGGAGAAGCTCGCCGCCTGGCTCGCCGGGCACCCCGCCGTCGAGCGCGTCCACCACCCGTCGCTGCACGACCCGGCCGGGCTGGTCGGCCGGCAGATGTCCGGCACCGGCAGCCTGCTGGCCTTCGAGGTACGCGGCGGCGCGTCCGCCGCGGCCGAGGTCGCCGGCGCCTGCGAACTGATCACGCATGCGGTGTCGCTCGGTGGTGTCGACACGCTGATCCAGCACCCGGCCTCGCTCACCCACCGGCCGGTCGAGGGCGAAGCCAAGCCCGCCGGCGGGCTGCTGCGCGTCTCGGTCGGCCTGGAGGACCCGGAGGATCTGCGGGCGGATCTCGCGCGGGCGCTGTCGCGGATCTGACGGCGGCCGGCCGCCCGCGTCCGCGGCGTCGGCCAGTCACGACTTCGGGCCGACGTGCTGGTCGAGGGCGGCGACGGCGTCCCGGCGCGCCACGGACAGGGAGTTTCGGCGGTTCATCCGCCAGGCGATGCCGAGCCGGTCGAGTGCCTGCTGGCACAGGCCCATGATGTCGGCCGACTCGTTGACGAACATGTAGCGCGGATAGACGTACTTCTTGCCGTGCACGGTCACCCGGTTGCTGACCCGGCAGCCGTCGGAATGGAACAGGCCGCGTAGGAAGTCGCCGGGGTGTGCCTGGATGATGGGCCGCTGCCAGTCGGCCAGGACGATCGGGCGCTCGTGCTTCTTGCCCGGCCCGTGCTGGGGGAGCAGGCACGGCCAGTGCATTCCGTAGCTCTGCACGGCGACGCACCCGCGCTTCTGCACCCGCTGCACCGACGTGGCCAGGACCGCACGCATCGCGTCCTCGCAGGCGGCGATCAGGTTCGGCCAGGCGTCGGCGCAGAAAACGCGCAGCACCGGCACCCGGCCGACGACGAGGTGACCGTCGCCGAGGTAGAGGCCGAGAAGGTAGGCGTACTGCGCCGGATCTGGCGGATTGTCGACACCTTCCCGGCAGCGGAAACACCGCTCCGCCGTGCTCCGCTGCCTCGGCTCGGGGTGCTCCTTGCACCAGTGCCGGACGGTCGCATAGGACAACCCGACGGCGCGGGCGGCCTCGGCGACCGTCGCTCCGGCGAGGTGCAGGCTTCGTGCGCGGGCGCGTATCTCGGGTGGATGCACCAGGCGATTTTCGAACGCCTGTATGACAATCTGTGCCCCCGGTGGGATTCGAACCCACACTGTCGATCTTTTGAGAATCGCGCCTCTGCCGGTTGGGCTACAGGGGCTTCTGTAGTTCGGCTCCAACAGGTTACCTACTAGGCTAGGGGCGGCGACACCCGGCAGGGCGGGTGTCGGGCTCGAACCGGTGGGAGTGGCTCGTGGGCGAGATGCAGGCGGACGCCGAGCGCAAGCGCGTTCTGATCGCCGAGGACGAGGCGCTCATCCGGCTGGACCTGGCCGAGATGCTCGTCGAAGAGGGCTACGAGGTGGTCGGTGAGGCCGGTGACGGCGAGACCGCCGTCAAGCTCGCCGAGGAGCTCAAGCCGGATCTGGTCATCCTCGACATCAAGATGCCGATCATGGACGGGCTGGCCGCCGCCGAGCGGATCGCCGCCGCGCGCATCGCCCCGGTGATCATCCTGACCGCGTTCAGCCAGCGTGACCTGGTGGAGCGGGCGCGGGCGGCGGGCGCGATGGCGTACCTGGTCAAGCCGTTCCAGAAGAGCGACCTGGTGCCGGCCGTGGAGATCGCGCTGTCCCGCTACTCGGAGATCGCCGCGCTGGAGTCGGAGGTCGCCGGCCTCACCGACCGGCTGGAGATCCGCAAGACCGTCGAGCGCGCCAAGGGCGCGCTGATGACCACGTACGGCATGACCGAGCCGCAGGCGTTCAAGTGGATCCAGCGGACCGCGATGGACCACCGGATGACCATGAAGGAGGTCGCCGAGCGGATCCTCGCCGAGACCGCCGGCGGCGAGGTGGAGATGCCCGCGTCCTGACCTCCCCGGAAGGCCTCCGATCGATAGGATCGGATCCATGCCTTCCGCGCGCGTCCGGCCGGTCCTCGCTGCCGCCGCGCTGCTCCTGACAGCCTGCCACGCCACCCCGCGACCGCTGCCCGAGCCCGTGCGCCCGCGGTGGCAGCCCGTGGAGCTGGTCCTTCCCGCCGGCGCCGCGGGGCGCGCGGTGCCACGCGACGTCGCGCGGTGTGCCGGCCGGTGGTACGTGGTGGGCGGGCTGGTCGATCCGGCGGGGGAGACCCGGCCGGCGGCGTGGTCCAGTTCGGACGGCGTGACCTGGTCACCGATTCCGGTGCGCGGGCAGACGTTCTACGGCCGCCGGCACGTGCTCTACGCGATGGCGTGCCGCGACGACGGGATGGCCGCGCTGGGCGCGAAGACCGGTGGCGTGCACGGCAATCCGCGTACCGGAACGTGGGTGTGGCGGCCGGGCGGGCCGTTGCGGGAGGTGCCGGCGGCGTTCGAGTTGTTCGGCGGCCCGCGTGCGGTGAGCGCGTCGCGGCTGGCGGCGGGGCCGGGCGGTTGGCTGGTCGCCGGTGTCCGTGCGGACGGCGCGGCGGTGTGGACGTCGCCGGACGCCGAGGGGTTCGCCCTGCGTGAGGGGGTCGCGGAGCTGGCCGGCGACGGCCGGGGCCGGACGGCGGCGTACGACGCGACAGCGGTGGGGTCGGGCTGGCTGGTGGTGGGGTCGTTGTTGCCGCCCGGCGGGACGGCCCGGACGCCGCTGGCGTGGTTCTCGGCGGACGGCCGGGTGTGGCGGCGGGTGGCCCTGCCGGTGCCGGCGGGGGCGGGCGGGGCGGCGGAGCGGGTGGCTTCGGCCGACGGCGGGCCGGTGGTCCTCGGTCCGGTGGGGGACCGCTTCGCGGTGTGGCGGGCGTGCGACGACTGCGGTTCGCGCTCCGCCGGGTCGGCGGGTGTGGAGCAGGGGTGGCGGCGGGTCGGCGGGTTCGGCGCGTCGGGTCCCGGGGTGTCGTCGGTGGACGCGCTCGCGGCGTCGGGTGGGCGGCTGGTCGCGGTGACCGGTGACGGGGCTGAGCGACGGCTCTGGATGTCGCGTGACGGGGGCGCGTCGTGGCTTCCGGTGATCACGCCGGTGCCGGTGCCGGACGGGGGCGACGCCGCGCTGTCGGTGGCCGTAGGCGATGACAGGCTCCTTGTGGTCGTCGATGACGGAAAATCGTCCCGTGCCTGGTGGGGGGCGTTGCCAGTCGTCGATCGGTAGCGGGTGAACCGATATTGACTCATTACCGATGAATAGTCGGTGAAAGCCTTGCCGCGCCTACGGTTCTTACGGGGATCGGCTTGAAACCGCCACGGCGTGTAACGGTTCGGTCAACCCCGCTTTCCAGGTCTTACGCCACCGCCCACGGTGGGATAACGTCCCGGCCCAGACCGGCGACGACGGTCTTGGTTCGTCCACCCCGCAAGGGCCAATCAGCGGCAGGTGGTTCGGATCATGGACGGAGGAGGGTTCGGGACTTGAGGCAGAAGCTCGCACGCGTGATCGGCGGGGTCGCCATGCTGGCGCTCGTCGCCGGTGGCACCGCTTGTTCCAGCGGCAGCGACGATGAGGGTTCCGGGGGCAGCGCCTGCGGGAGCAAGATCGCTTTCTTCGGCGCGCTGACCGGTAGCTCGGCCGCGCTGGGCATCAATGAGAAGAACGGCGTGAAGGTGGCCGTCGACAAGTACAACAAGGAGAACCCGGACTGCAAGGTCGAGCTCGCCGAGCTCGACTCGCAGGGCAGCCCGGACCAGGCGCCCGGTCTGGCCCAGAAGGCGATCGACGACTCCAAGATCCTCGGCGTCGTCGGCCCGGCCTACTCGGGCGAGTCCGAGGCCGCGGGCCCGCTGTTCAACGAGGCCGGTCTGGTCACCATCACCCCCTCCGCGACCCGCCCCAGCCTTGCCGAGCAGGGCTGGAAGACGTTCTTCCGCGCGGTCGGCAACGACCTGAGCCAGGGCCCCGGCGCCGGTAACTACATCAAGAACGTGATGAAGGCCGACCGGGTCTACGTCATCGACGACCAGTCCGCGTACGGCGCCGGCCTGGCCGACGAGGTCAAGAAGGTTCTCGGCGCCTCGGTCGTGGGCAGCGACAAGGTCCAGGGCGAGGGCAAGCAGACCGAGTTCTCCGGCGTGGTCACCAAGGTCAAGGCCGCCAACGTCAAGGCGATCTTCTACGGCGGCTACTACCAGGAGGCCGGCCTGATCCGCAAGCAGCTCACCGCTGCCGGCGTCACCGCCCCGCTGGTCGCCGGTGACGGCGTGAACGACGGCGCGTACATCACCTCCGCCGGTGCCGCCGCCGCCGAGGGCACCATCCTGACCTGCCCCTGCGCTCCGTCCACCGAGGCGCGCGGCACCTTCATCGCCGACTACAAGGCGCTCAACGGCACCGACCCGGGCACCTACAGCGACACCGCCTACGACGCGGCGACCATCCTGCTGGCGGGCATCAAGGCCGGCAAGAGCACCCGCGCCGACCTGCTGGAGTTCGTGAAGGGCTACAGCGGCGAGGGCGTCGCCGCCACCTACAAGTTCGTCGAGGGCGGCGAGCTCGACCCGGCGCAGGTCAAGGTCTGGGCGTTCAAGGTGCAGGGCGGCAAGGTCGTCCCGGACCAGGAGATCCCCAAGTCCTGAGCGTTCGATCGCTGGACTGGCGATTGAGTAGTGATCGCGGGTGCGGCCGGGAGCTGGCTCCCGGCCGCACCCTCTTTTTCTCTTGAGCGACGGAGCGTCCCTCCCTTGGACTTCGACGGATTGTTCTCCAACTTCGGGGAACTCACCACGACCGGCTTGACGCAGGGCGCCATCTACGCCCTGGTCGCGCTCGGCTACACGCTTGTGTACGGCGTGCTAAGGCTCATCAACTTCGCCCACTCCGAGGTCTTCATCGCCGGCGCGTTCGCCGCGATCTGGACCTGGAACGGATTCGGGCTCGACCAGAACTCGCAGGTCAGTGGCCTCGGCTCGATCCTGTTCTACCTGCTGGTGGCGATGATCGTGGCGGCCATCGCCTCGGCGGGCACCGCGACGGTGATCGAACGGGTGGCGTACCGGCCGCTGCGCAAGCGCAACGCGCCGCCGCTGGCGTTCCTCATCACCGCCATCGGCGCCTCGATCGCCATCTCCGAGGCGTTCGGCGTCTACACCCGGCGCCGTCCGGAGGGCGCGCCGATCCTGGTCAGCTCGGAGCCGCTGTTCCACATCGCCGGGGTGCCGATCGACGCGGTGCAGCTGCTCACGGTCGGCTCCGCCCTGGTGATGATGTTCGCGCTGGACCAGTTCATCAACCGCAGCCGTACCGGCCGCGGCATCCGCGCGGTGGCCCAGGACGCCAACACGGCGGCCCTGATGGGCGTCAACAAGGACCGCATCATCCTGATGGTCTTCATCGCCGGTGGCACCATGGCCGGCGTCGCGGGCCTGCTCTACGACGTGCGGATCCAGACGCTGACCTACAGCGTCGGCTTCCTGCTGGGCCTCAAGGCGTTCACCGCGGCGGTGCTCGGCGGTATCGGCAACCTGCGCGGCGCGCTCGTCGGCGGTCTTCTGCTCGGCGTCGTGGAGAACTACGCCGCGGGCCTGTTCGGCAGTCAGTGGAAGGACTTCGCCGCGTTCGCGGTGCTGGTCGTGCTGCTGATGTTCCGGCCGACCGGTCTGCTCGGCGAATCACTGGGGAGGGCACGCGCATGACGACCACCATCGACCCGCCGGAGCGGCGGGAGACGGCGGCGGACAAGCTGCGGCAGGGCCGGCACGCGATCTCGGAGCGCTGGCACCACGCGCCGCGCTGGGTGCGCTGGGTGCTGCTGGTCGCGGTCATCGCGTTCTTCTACGCGCTGCCGAACAAGGAGTTCTACCAGTACCTCGGGCCGATCCCGACGCCCGGCGCGAACTTCACCCAGGTGATGTTCACGGTCTCGATCTACGTGCTGCTGGCGGTCGGGCTGAACATCGTGGTCGGCTTCGCCGGCCTGCTCGACCTCGGCTACTTCGGCTTCTTCGCCGTCGGTGCGTACACCGTGGCGGTGCTGACCTCGCCGAGCAGCGACCTCAAGACGCTGTGGCCGTGGCTGGCGGTGGTGCCGATCGCGATCGGCCTGACCATGGTCTCCGGCGTCATGCTCGGCACACCGACGCTGCGCCTGCGCGGTGACTACCTGGCGCTGGTGACGCTCGGCTTCGCCGAGATGATCCGGATCGCGGCGGTCAGCTCGGAGTTCCTCAAGGGACAGCGCGGCTTCAACCAGATCCCGCACCCGCCCGGCGAGTACGCCGACGGCCGGCCGTGGTTCGGCGTGCTCGACGCCCGCCCGTACTACTGGCTGGTGCTCACGCTGATCATCCTGGTGGTGATCGGGGTGCGGAACCTGACCCACAGCCGGGTCGGCCGGGCCTGGATCTCGATCCGCGAGGACGAGGACGCGGCCCAGCTCATGGGCGTGCCGACGTTCAAGTTCAAGCTGTGGGCGTTCGCCTCCGGCGCGGCCATCGCCGGCCTGGCCGGGGCGCTGTTCGCCGGTAAGCAGAACTTCGTCAACTCGCAGAACTTCGAGCTGCTCAACTCGATCATCATCCTGGCCGCTGTCATCTTCGGCGGCTCGGGCAACATCGTCGGCGCGATCGTCGGCGGCGGCCTGGTGGCGTACATGATCGAGCGGTTCCGTGGCATCGAGCTGTTCGGCATCGAGCTGTACGAGTACCGGTTCCTCTTCTTCGGCCTGGTGCTCGTGGTGATGATGATCTTCCGGCCGCAGGGCCTGATCCCGAACCGGCGACGAGCGGCGGAGTTCAAGGACCGCCGCAAGGAGGTGATCGTCGGTGAGTGACACCGAGCAGAACCCGAAGGTTCCGGTCCAGGCGGCGGCCCCCGCCGTCGAGACGGTGAGCGAGCGGGAGCCGTTGCTGGAGGTCGACCACGTCACGCTGCGCTTCGGCGGCGTGGTGGCCCTCAACGACGTGGACTTCACCCTCTACAAGGGTGAGATCCTCGGTCTGATCGGCCCGAACGGTGCCGGCAAGACCACCTGCTTCAACGCGATGACCGGCATCTACCAGCCCACCGAGGGGCAGATCCGGTTCCTGGGCCAGAAGATCAGTGGCAAGAAGCGCCACCAGATCACCCGGATGGGCATGGCCCGTACGTTCCAGAACATCCGTCTCTTCCCGGAGATGACCGCGCTGGAGAACGTCCAGGTCGGCGCGGACGCGCACCACAAGACCAGCGTGATCTCCGCCCTGCTGCGCCTGCCGCGGCACTGGAAGGAGGAGCGCGAGGGCCGGGAGAAGGCCGAGCGCCTGCTGGAGTTCGTCGGCATCCGCAACCGGATGCACGAGTTCGCCCGCAACCTGTCCTACGGCGAGCAGCGGCGGTTGGAGATCGCCCGCGCGCTGGCCACCGATCCGAAACTGCTCTGCCTGGACGAGCCGGCCGCCGGCTTCAACCCGGCGGAGAAGGAGGAACTGCTCCAGCTCATCCGGCAGATCCGGGACCAGGGCGTGACGGTGCTGCTGATCGAGCACGACATGCGCCTGGTGATGGGCGTGACCGACCGGATCGTGGTCCTGGAGTTCGGAAAGAAGATCGCCGAAGGGCTGCCCGCCGAGGTGCGGGACAACCCGAAGGTGGTCGCGGCGTACCTGGGGGTGCCGGACGATGCTGCTTGAGATCGAGGACGTGAGCCTGCTCTACGGGCGGATCCAGGCGCTGCACGGCATCAGCCTGACCGTGGACGAGGGGGAGATCGTCGCGCTGATCGGCGCGAACGGCGCCGGCAAGTCCACCACCATGCGGGCGATCTCCGGCATCCGGCCGGTCGCCTCCGGCCGGATCAAGTTCGCCGGCGAGGACATCACCAAGCTCCGCGCCGACCTCCGGGTCCGGCGCGGGCTGTGCCAGGCGCCCGAGGGCCGGGGCATCTTCCCCGGCATGTCGGTGCTGGAGAACCTCGACATGGGCGCGTACACCCGGCGCGACAAGGCCGGCATCGCGCAGGACCTGGCCCGGGTGCTGGAGCTGTTTCCGCGGCTGGCCGAGCGGCGTAAGCAGGCCGGCGGCACGCTCTCCGGCGGCGAGCAGCAGATGCTCGCGGTCGGCCGGGCGCTGATGAGCCGGCCGAAGCTGCTGCTGCTCGACGAGCCGTCGATGGGTCTCGCGCCGATGCTGATCCAGCAGATCTTCACGATCATCACGGAGATCAACCAGCAGGGCACCACCATCCTGCTGGTGGAGCAGAACGCCCAGCAGGCGCTGGCGCGCGCCCACCGGGCGTACGTGCTGGAGACCGGCCGGATCGTCAAGAGCGGTTCCGGCGCGGACCTGCTGCACGACCCCTCGGTCAAAGAGGCCTACCTCGGCGTGGCCTGACCGACCGACCCCTCGCAATAAGGAGTACAGCCATGTTCCACCCCAACCCCGGACGGCGGGCGGCGCTCGGCGTCGCCGGTGCGGCCGTCCTGCTGCTCTCCCTCGCCGCGTGCGGCGAGAAGGAGAACTCGGCCGAGCCGGGCGACGGCCCGTCGGTGTCCGCCTCGGCCGACTCCACCCTCGCCGCGAAGGTGCCGGACGCCATCAAGGCCGACGGCGTGATCAAGGTCGGCACCGACTCGACGTACGCCCCGGCCGAGTTCCTCGACGCCGACGGCAAGACCGTGGTCGGCTTCGACGTGGAGCTGTTCAACGCGGTGGCCCAGAAGCTCGGCCTCAAGGCCGAGTACGAGTCGGCGCCGTTCGACGCGATCCTGCCCGGTGTGGGTTCGGGCAAGTACGAGGTCGGCGTCTCGTCGTTCACCATCAACCCCGACCGTCTCAAGACGGTCAACATGGTGAGCTACTACTCGGCGGGCACCCAGTGGGCGACCAAGAAGGGCAACCCGGCCGGGGTCGACCCGGAGAACGCCTGCGGCAAGAAGATCGCCGTGCAGGTCGGCACCGTCCAGCTCGACGACATCACCGCCCGGTCGAAGAAGTGCACCGACGCCGGCAAGCCGGCCATCAAGATCGACCAGTACCAGGCGCAGAGCGACGCCACCGCCGCCGTGGGCAGCGGCAAGAACGACGCCATGCTGGCCGACTCCCCGGTCGGCGCGTACGCGGTGAAGCAGAGCAACGACCAGCTTGAGGTGCTCGGCGACATCTACGAGTCGGCGCCGTACGGCTACGCGGTGAAAAAGGACCAGCAGGCGTTCGCCGAGGTGCTCAAGGAGGCCGTGCAGGCGGTCATCGCCGACGGCAGCTACAAGGCGGCGCTCAGCAAGTGGGGTGTCGAGGGCGGCGCGATCACCAACGCCGAACTGAACCCGTCGGTCTGACCATGTCGGCCGACACATCCGGACGGGCACGGCCAGAACCGATCAAGGCCGTGCCCGTGCGGCACCCCGGGCGCTGGGCCGGTGTGGCGGTCATCGCCGTGCTGGTCGCGATGTTCGTGCACATGCTGGTCACGAACTCCGCGTTCCAGTGGTCGTTCATGGTGGACGAGATGTTCCGCCCGCCGATCATCGAAGGGCTGCGCGGCACCATCCTGCTGCTGATCACGTCGATGGTGATCGGCATCGGCCTGGGCATCGTCATCGCGATCATGCGGCTGTCGCCCAACCCGGTGCTGCGGAGCGTGGCCTGGGTCTACACCTGGTTCTTCCGGGCGGTGCCCCGGCTGGTGCTGGCGATCCTCTTCGGCAACCTCGGCATCCTCTGGTCGCGGCTGGAGTTCGGTCTGCCGTTCGATCGGCAGATCGGCGCCCTGTTCGGGTTGCACGACTTCGAGGCCCGGCTGTTCGGGTTCAGCGCGGTGGACATCCTGACCGGCTTCGTCGCCGGCATGCTGGCGCTGGGTCTGTCCGAGGCCGCGTACATGGCCGAGATCGTCCGGGCCGGCATCCAGTCGGTGGACGAGGGGCAGACCGAGGCGGCTCAGGCGCTGGGCATGAGCCGGGCGCAGATCCTGCGGCGGATCGTGTTGCCGCAGGCGATGCGGGTGATCATTCCGCCGACCGGGAACGAGACCATCGCGATGCTCAAGGACACCTCGCTGGTGGCCTTCGTGCCGGTGTCGATGGAGCTGTTCTTCCAGCTCAAGGCCGTCGGTTCCCGGACCTTCCAACCCTTCCCGATGTACGTCGCCGCGACGCTGTGGTACCTGCTCCTGACCAGCGTCCTGCTGGTGGGGCAGTACTACCTGGAGCGGCACTACTCCAAGGGCGTCGGACGCAGTACGCGGGCTCGGCAGCGGCTGCGCGGGCTCGCCGCCGAGAGTGGCAGCACGACGAGTGGGACGGCGCAATGACGGACATGACCGCTTCCCCGCAGGTGTCGGGGGCCGAGTCCGGGCTGATGGTGCGGGCCGAGCAGGTGCACAAGTCGTTCGGGCCGCTGGAGGTGCTCAAGGGCATCGACCTGGAGGTCCGCTCCGGCGAGGTGTGCTGCCTGCTCGGGCCCTCCGGCTCCGGCAAGTCGACGTTCCTGCGCTGCATCAACCACCTGGAGAAGATCGACGCCGGCCGGATCCGGGTGGACGGCGACCTGATCGGCTACCGGGAGCGCGGCGGCAAGCTGTACGAGATGCGGGACAGGGACGTGGCAGCGCAGCGCCGCGCCATCGGCATGGTGTTCCAGCGGTTCAACCTGTTCCCGCACATGACGGTGCTGCAGAACGTCATGGAGGCCCCGGTGCTGCTGCGCCAGGCCAAGAAGGCGCAGGCCCGGGAGCACGCCGCGCAGCTGCTGGACCGGGTCGGGCTGGGCGACAAGCTCGGCGCGTACCCCGGTCAGCTCTCCGGTGGCCAGCAGCAGCGGGTGGCCATCGCCCGGGCGCTGGCCATGCGGCCGAAGCTGATGCTGTTCGACGAGCCGACCAGCGCGCTCGACCCGGAGCTGGTGGGCGAGGTGCTGGACACGATGAAGGACCTGGCCCGCGACGGCATGACGATGATCGTGGTGACCCACGAGATCGGCTTCGCCCGGGAGGTCGGCGACCACCTCGTGTTCATGGACGGTGGCGTGGTGGTCGAGCAGGGCGACCCGCGCGAGGTGATCTCGGCGCCGCAGCACGAGCGGACCAAGGCGTTCCTGGCCAAGGTTCTCTGACCTCGGCCTCCGGTGCGGCGCGCGCCGCACCGGAGGCCGGAGTTGTCGGGCGTACGGACTAGAGTCGCTGCCGTGACAGCTACGACGCCGCGCCTGCTCCTCGTCGACGGACACTCCCTGGCATACCGGGCTTTCTTCGCCCTGCCTGTGGAGAACTTCTCCACCACCACGGGGCAGCCGACAAACGCCGTCTACGGCTTCACCTCCATGCTGATCAACGTGCTGCGCGACGAGCAGCCGACGCACATCGTGGTGGCGTTCGACGTCTCCCGCCGCTCCTTCCGCACGGACAAGTACGCCGAGTACAAGGCCGGCCGCAGCGAGACCCCCACCGACTTCAAGGGCCAGGTCAGCCTGGTCAAGGAGGTCCTCGCCGCGCTGCGGGTGCCGGTGGTCGAGCGGGAGGGCTACGAGGCCGACGACGTCATCGCCACGCTCGCCTTCCAGGCCCGCGATCAGGGCATGGACGTGCTGATCACCACCGGCGACCGGGACGCGTTCCAGCTCGTCGGCGAGCGGGTCACTGTGCTCTACCCGCGTAAGGGCGTCTCCGACCTGGCCCGGATGGATCCGGCCGCGGTCGAGGCGAAGTACGGCGTCACCCCGGACCGCTACCGCGACCTGGCCGCGCTGGTCGGCGAGACCAGCGACAACCTGCCGGGCGTACCGGGTGTCGGCCCGAAGACCGCGGCCAAGTGGATCAACCTGTACGGCGGCGTCGAGGGCGTGGTGGCCCGCGCCGACGAGATCAAGGGCAAGGCCGGCGACAGCCTGCGCGAGCGGCTGGCCGACGTGATCCGCAACTACGAGATCAACTGCCTGGTCTCCGACCTTGAGCTGCCGGTCCGCCCCGAGGACGCCCGCTGGCAGGGCTGGGACCGCGAAGCCGTGCACCAGGTCTTCGACACGCTCCAGTTCCGCATCCTGCGCGACCGGCTCTACCAATACCTGGAGGCTGTCGAGCCGGAGGCCGAGGCGGGCTTCGATCTGGCCGGCGAGGTGCTCACCGAGCCGGGCGCGCTCGTCGGCTGGCTCGACACGCACGCCCCGGCGGGCGCCCCGGTGGGCCTGGCGGTCACGCTCGACACCGGCCCCAACCGCCGGCACACCGCCACGGTGACCGCGATGGCGCTGGCCACCGCCGCCGGCGCGGGCGCCTGGTTCGACCCGAGCGCCCTGGGCGCCGGTGACGAGGCCGCGCTGGCCGGGTGGCTCGCCGACGCCGAGCGCCCGAAGGTGCTGCACGACAGCAAACCGGCGGTGCTGGCGTTCGCCGCGCACGGCTGGGAGCTGCAGGGCATCGCCCGCGACACCCAGATCGCCGCCTACCTGGCCCGCCCCGACCAGCGCTCCTACGACCTCACCGACCTGGCCCTGCGCTACCTGCACCGGGAGCTGCGCGTCGACGCGCCGGAAACCGGTCAGCTCACCCTCGACGGGCTCGGCGACGAGAGCGTGGCCGAGCAGAACCTCATGCTCCAGGCCCGCGCCACGCTCGACCTGGCCGACGCGATCGACGCCGAGCTGTCCCGCGACGGCGAGCAGTCGGCCCGGCTGATGGCCGGCGTGGAGCTGCCGCTGATGCGGGTGCTCGCCACCATGGAGCGCACCGGCATCGCCGCCGACACCGACTACCTCTCCGAGCTGGAGGCGCACTTCGCCGCCGAGGTGAAGGCCGCCGCCCAGGGCGCCTACGAGGTGGTCGGCCGCGAGTTCAACCTGGGGTCGCCGAAGCAGTTGCAGGAGATCCTCTTCACCGAGCTGGGCCTGCCCAAGACCAAGAAGATCAAGACCGGCTACACCACCGACGCCGACGCGCTGCAGTGGCTCTACGCCCAGACCGAGCACCCGCTGCTGCACCACCTGCTGCGCCACCGCGACGTCGCCAAGCTCAAGTCGACAGTCGACGGTCTGCTCAAGTCGGTCTCCGACGACGGCCGGATCCACACCACGTTCAACCAGACGGTGGCGGCGACCGGGCGGCTGTCCTCCACCGAGCCGAACCTGCAGAACATCCCGATCCGCACCGAGGAGGGGCGCCGGATCCGGCGTGCGTTCGTGGTCGGCGAGGGTTACGAGTGCCTGCTCACCGCCGACTACAGCCAGATCGAGATGCGGATCATGGCGCACCTGTCCTCGGACGACGCGCTGATCGAGGCGTTCAACTCCGGGCACGACTTCCACGCCGCCACCGCGTCCTCGGTCTTCACGGTCGAGGTCGGCGACGTGACCGCCGACCAGCGCCGCAAGATCAAGGCGATGAACTACGGCCTGGCGTACGGGCTCAGCGCGTTCGGCCTGTCCCAGCAGCTCGGCATCAGCGCCGAGGAGGCGCGCGGGCTGATGGAGAACTACTTCGCCGGGTTCGGCGGGGTCCGCGACTACCTCCAGGAGGTGGTGGCCCGCGCCCGCCAGGACGGCTACACCTCCACCATCCTGGGCCGTCGCCGCTACCTGCCCGACCTGGTCAGCGACAACCGGCAGCGCCGGGAGATGGCCGAGCGGATGGCGCTCAACGCCCCGATCCAGGGTTCGGCGGCCGACATCATCAAGGTCGCCATGCTGCACGTCGACAGCGCGCTGCGCGACGCCGGGCTGCGCTCCCGGATGCTGTTGCAGGTGCACGACGAGCTGGTCTTCGAGGTCGCGCCGGGCGAGCGGGAGGCGCTGGAGGCGTTGGTGCGCAAGGAGATGGGCGAGGCGTACCCGCTGTCGGTGCCGCTGGAGGTGTCGGTGGGCGAGGGCCGCGACTGGAACAGCGCCGACCACTAGTCGTTCTTGCCCGCGCCCGTCGCCATCCTTATAGTTGTCTATATTCATCGACTTCTAAGAGGTGGCGGCGATGGGCGTACGTCAGATGGTGAGCCGGGTGGCGGCAGCCGGTTTGTTGGCCGCCGTGGCGGCCCTCACGCCCGCCACGGCCGCGCAGGCGGCCCCGACCGGGTGCAGCGCCTGGAGCTTGAACGGCGCCGGACACGCGACCTGCACCGGCGGCACCGGCACCGTCTGGGTGAAGGTCACCTGCATAACCGTCGGGGGAATCGAGTGGAGGAAGACGGGTCCCAGAGTGGCGGTCGGCCAGGTGTCCTCGGTGCCCTGCCAGTTGCCGAAATGGTCGGTGATGGATGTGGGATTCGGAACGTCTGACTGAGCCGTTGCGGCTCCCGGCCGCCGGCCAGCGCCACCTGGCGTCCCGCACGTCCCCCCGGAGCTCACCGGCGGTGATCAAGGAGTTGGCGTCCCCGAACGGGCCCGGGCGTGACACGAACTCCTTGATCACCGCGAGCGGGGCGGCGGCGGGGACGAGGGCGGCGGGGAGAGCAGAGGCGCGGAGGGTGGGGTGGCGGCCTGGAGGGTGGCGCCCAAGCGGTCCCGGACGGCCGTCTGAGCCGCGATCCGGGCGTCCAGCACGGCCAGACGGTCCCGGCAGACCCGCAGCCCGGCCGGAGACGGCGGCGCCGACGCCACGTCCCCGTCCAGGCAGGGCAGGAAGACCCGCACGTCGTCCAGCGTCAGCCCGGCGTCGAGCAGGTGACGGATGTTGCGGACCCGGGTGACGACCCCGGCGTCGTACTCGCGGTAGCCGTTCGCCGCCCGGGCCGAGGCGATGAGCCCGTGTTCCTCGTAGTGCCGCAGTGCACGCGGCGAGCGGACCGGCCGGCTCAACCCTTGAGCGGGTCGTGCCCCCAGTTCATCAGCGACCAGCGCCACCTGGTGTCCCGGACGTCGCCGGACGGCCGCTGCGCCAGGTGCCGGTGGACGTACCCGATCACCTTGCGCATGTGCTTGTAGTCGGCGGCGGTCAGGTCGGCGCGCTTGCGGCGCAGCAGGTCGACGATGCGCCGGCCGGAGTCGTGCCCGACCGATTCGCCACCCTGCGTGCCCTTCTTGTGCCAGCCGACGTGCTTGGACTCCGCGGTCTCCAGCCAGCGGGTCAGCTCACCCGGCTTCATGTTCACCGCGTCGGTGAACTCCCGGTACGTCTGCTGCGGGTCCTCATCGCGACTCATGACGCAGCACCTCCGGGCGGTGGGCGACGTCGCGGCCCGAGTCGTCGTTGGTGATCCGGTACTGCGGCTGCTCCGGGGAGGCGTTCACCGTGTGCCCGCGTACGTGGGTGCGCTCGGTCAGCTTCTCCTTGACGACGCCGTACGCCCGGCCGCTGTGGCTGGCCCAGGAGACGTGGTCGCCGGCGCGGAACTCGTTCTCGGCCATGCCGCGCGGTTACCCGCGGTGGATACCGAGTAACGGCGTCGTCAGGGCCGGATCTCCGCGATCGGCAGCTTGATCGCGAAGGGCTCGGCCAGCTCGATCACCTCGCTGCTGAGCCTCTGGCTGCGAGTTCGACGCCGGGGGGCGTCCGGCAGGGTGAGCGATCCTCCAGCTCAGTCCGCCGGCTTCTCGGCCACGAAGATCGCGGTGCCGGGGAACAGGCGGCCGCGCAGCGGGCTCCACTGGCCCCAGATTCCCTCGTGGCCGGCCGGCCACTCCGGTTCCACCAGGTCCAGCAGGTGGAAGCCCGCCCCGACCAGTTCCCGGATCCGGTCGCCCAGGGTGCGGTGCTGCTCGACGTACGTGGCCACGCCGGCCTGGTCCTGCTCGACGTACGGCGAACGGTCGAAGTACGAGTGCACCGCGGTCAGCCCGCCCTCGCCCGGGTCGTCCAGGAAGATCCAGCGCATCGGGTGGGTGACCGAGAAGACCCACCGGCCGCCGGGCCGCAGCACCCTTGCCACCTCACGCATCGCCGCCGCCGACTCGTCCACGAACGGGATCGCGCCGAACGCGGTGCAGACCGTGTCGAACGCGGCGTCGGCGAAGGGCAGCGCGAGCGCGTCGGCCTGCACGAGCGGCACGCGTACCCCGGTGCGTCCGGCGGCCTCGGCGGCGTGCCGCAACATGCCGGCGGACAGGTCGAGCGCGACCGGCCGGGCGCCCTGGGCGGCGAGCCAGCGGGCGGCGGCGGCCGCCCCGGCGCCGAGTTCGAGGATCCGCCGGCCGGCCACGTCGCCGAGCAGCCGGGCCTCGGCCTCGCGCAGCCCTTCCGGGCACCAGACGAAGTCGACCTCGCCGAGGAACGCGCCGTGCTCGGCCTGGTACGTGTCGGCGTCGGTGTCCCACCAGCCGCGGTTGGCGCGGCGGATCTCCCCGGCGTCGACCCGTCGGTGGGTCACCCTGTCGTCGTCCACGGGTTCACGCTAGGTCCGGCGGCGGGGACGCGGTGCGGTGGGGTGGCGGCTGGGGCGGATGTGACGGACGAGACGGCGATGGCACCTTACCGAGCAAAATCTCCGCTTTCGCAGGGGATGAGTTCGCGCGTACCCGGGAGGGCTTGCACGCTGTGGTAATGCAGCGGGTAGGCTAGACGATGCGCTCGCGGATCGTGTGCCTCGGCAGGGAGCAGGTGCGCGGTCACCGGAGCCACTAATGATCTTCTCGCGTCGATCGTTCGGTGTGCCCGGCGACGGATCCGTTGGCGCGGAAGAGTCACCGCGACACCCATGCCCGCTGTGACAACCCATCCGACCGGAGCAACCGCCCACATGACGAGCAGCATCGAGGCCACCTCGAGCGCCAACAAGGTCACCCACGACGACCTCGGCTCTGAGGAAGCTTTCCTCGCCGCGATCGACGAGACCATCAAGTACTTCAACGACGGCGACATTGTCGAAGGCACCGTCGTCAAGGTCGATCGGGACGAGGTCCTGCTCGACATCGGCTACAAGACCGAGGGTGTCATCCCCTCTCGGGAGTTGTCGATCAAGCACGACGTGGACCCGGCCGAGGTCGTCTCGGTGGGTGACCACATCGAGGCCCTCGTCCTCCAGAAGGAGGACAAGGAGGGTCGGCTGATCCTCTCCAAGAAGCGGGCGCAGTACGAGCGGGCCTGGGGCACGATCGAGAAGATCAAGGACGAGGACGGCGTCGTCCGCGGCTCGGTCATCGAGGTCGTCAAGGGTGGTCTCATCCTCGACATCGGCCTGCGCGGCTTCCTGCCCGCGTCGCTGGTGGAGATGCGGCGTGTGCGTGACCTGCAGCCGTACGTCGGCCGCGAACTCGAAGCCAAGATCATCGAGCTGGACAAGAACCGCAACAACGTGGTCCTGTCCCGCCGGGCCTGGCTGGAGCAGACGCAGTCCGAGGTGCGCACCGAGTTCCTCAACAAGCTCCAGAAGGGGCAGGTCCGCAAGGGCGTCGTCTCCTCGATCGTCAACTTCGGCGCGTTCGTCGACCTGGGCGGCGTGGACGGCCTCGTGCACGTCTCCGAGCTGTCCTGGAAGCACATCGACCACCCGTCCGAGGTCGTCGAGGTGGGCCAGGAGGTCGAGGTCGAGGTCCTGGACGTCGACCTGGACCGCGAGCGGGTCTCGCTGTCGCTGAAGGCGACGCAGGAGGACCCGTGGCGTCAGTTCGCCCGCACCCACGCGATCCAGCAGATCGTGCCGGGTAAGGTCACCAAGCTGGTGCCGTTCGGCGCGTTCGTCCGGGTGGACGACGGCATCGAGGGCCTGGTCCACATCTCCGAGCTGGCCGAGCGCCACGTGGAGATCCCGGAGCAGGTCGTGCAGGTCGGCTCCGAGGTCATGGTCAAGGTCATCGACATCGACCTGGAGCGCCGCCGGATCTCGCTGTCGCTCAAGCAGGCCAACGAGGGCTTCGTCGAGGGCGAGGAGCACTTCGACCCGACCCTCTACGGCATGGCTGCCACGTACGACAACGAGGGCAACTACATCTACCCCGAGGGCTTCGACCCGGAGACGGGCGAGTGGCTCGAGGGCTACGACAAGCAGCGCGAGACCTGGGAGCAGCAGTACGCCGAGGCGCGTCAGCGCTGGGAGGCCCACACCAAGCAGGTGCAGACCTCCCGCGCCGCCGACGCCGAGGCCGCCGCCAACCCGGCTCCGGTCACCACCGGCACGACCTCGACCTCGACCTCGACCTCGGCCCCGAGCCGTCAGGCCGAGGAGCCGGCCGGCACGCTGGCCACCGACGAGGCGCTCGCCGCGCTGCGGGAGAAGCTCGCCGGCGGCAAGTGACCGGACGCTGACGCCTGGTCGTCCCACCGGACGAACCGGCGACTGCCTCTGACGACGGGCCCCGTCCCCGCGTTCCGCACCAGCGGAGCGCCGGGGGCGGGGCCCTCGTCGTACGCCGGGCGGGTTTGGCATGCGGACGGCGATCCGGTTGACTGTCCGGGTGCTGAAAGTGGGGCTGACCGGCGGAATCGGATCGGGAAAGAGCGCTGTGGCGAGGCGGCTCGCCACGCTGGGCGCGGTGATCGTCGACTCGGACCGCATCGCCCGCGAGGTCGTCGCGCCCGGCACCGACGGGCTGGCCGAGGTGGTCGCCGCCTTCTCCGGCAAGGTGCTGGCCGCCGACGGGACGCTGGACCGGGCCGCACTCGGCGCGCTGGTCTTCGGCGACGAGGTCGCCCGCCGCAGGCTCGAAGGGATCACCCACCCCCGGGTACGCGCGCGCAGCGCCGAACTGGTCGCCGCCGCCCCCGCCGACGCGATAGTGGTGAACGACGTACCGCTCCTGGTCGAGGTGGGACTGGCGCCGACGTACCACCTGGTGGTCGTGGTGCAGACGGCCGTGCCGACCCGGATGGCCCGGCTGACCCGCGACCGGGGCATGGCCCCGGCGGAGGCCGAGCGGCGCATCGCCGCGCAGGCCGACGACGCCACCCGCCGCGCGGTCGCCGACGTGCTGCTCACCAACGACGGCACGCTCGCCGAGCTGCACGCCGCGGTCGACGCCCTCTGGCGGGATCGCCTGCTGCCCTACGAGCGCAACGTCCGCGAGCGCCGCGCCGTCCAGCCCGACCCGGCGGCGCCGGCCGGGCCGGACCCGACCTGGCCCGCGCAGTACTCCCGGCTGGCCGCCCGGATCCGCCACGCGGCCGGCGGCGACATCCGGGTCGACCACGTCGGCTCCACGGCCGTGCCGGGCATCGCCGCCCCGGACGTGATCGACATCCAGGTGACGGTGTCCTCGCTGGCGGAGGCGGACGGGCCGCTGGCGCAGCGACTGGCCGAGGCGGGTTTCCCGCGGCTGCCGGGCGAGTGGTGGGACACGCCGCGTCAGCCGGAGGAGGTGCGCTGGGCCAAGCGGCTGCACGGCGGCGCGGACCCGGGTCGGCCGGTGCGCCTGCACCTGCGGGAGGCCGGTTCGCCCGGCTGGCGGTACGCGCTGCTCATGCGCGAGCACCTGCGCGCCGACCCGGCGCGGCGGGCCGACTACCTCCAGGTGAAGCGGGAGCTGGCGGCGGCCGCGCCGGAGCGCGCCGCGTGGGGCACGGTGGCCGATCCCTGGTTCGACGAGGAGCACCTGCGCGCCGAGCAGTGGGCGGCGCAGACCGGCTGGCGGCCCTGACCGAGCCGTCCCGAGCGCGCCGGCTCGGCGGGCCGTGGAGCCGCGCCGGCTCAGCGGGCCGGCGATCCGCCGCTGCCCGGCGTGAGGTCGAGCTGGATCCACACACCCCGCCGGGTGCGCAGTTCCATCCGGCGCGGCAGGCCGCCGCGGTCCAGCCACAGGCGGCGGTTGTCCGGCAGCGCGAACACGTCGACCGTCCGGTCGCCCAGCCGGTCCTCCCGGACCCGGACGGTGGCGCCGGGCGCGTACTGGGCCACCCGCAGGGCCGCGTCGAGCAGCCGGTCCAGGTCATCGCCGGGCGGTCGCGCGGGGGCGGCGAGCAGCGCGGCCGGCATCGGCGTCGGAAGCGCCGCGGGCCCACCGGGGGAGCGCGGCGCCTCGGCCACCCGGCCCGGCCGGGCCCACCGCAGGGTACGCCGGCCGCTGCCCTCCTCGACCACGACGAGGTACGCCGACGGGCTCGTCCAGTCCACCGTGCCGGCGGCCCGCAGGTCGGCGGACGGGCTGAGCGGAGCGGCCACGTCCACCGACGTGCCGCGCAGTGCCCGTAGCCGGGCGGGCAGCGCGGCCAGCCGGGCGGCCTCGTCGTCGGTGAGTGCCCTGGGCTGCCCGGGCCGGCCACCGAGGGCGTCCACCGGGCGCAGGGCGGGCCGGTCGGCACGGATCAGGTCGACGGTGACGGGTGTGCCGTCGGCCAGCCGGCCGGTGAGCCGGTGCAGCCGGGCGTCCGCGTCCACCCACAGCGTCGACCGCTCGCCGAGCGGGGCCAGGGGCGCCTGGAACACGTCCACCGGGACTCCGTCGACCTGCTCGCGGCGCAGCCACCGCCCGCCGAGGACGGGCCTGTCGACCCGGTCGGCCCCGAGCCCGAGCAGCAGGTCGCGTACCGCGCCGAGGCCGTGCCCGCCGGCCGGATCGCGCATCCGCCACCGGTCCGCCGGTGGCACCAGCGGGGGCCGGGCCGGGGTGGGAAGCGCGGCGGGGCCGGGCCGAACCAGCAGCGCGGACGCGATGGCCTGCACCAGGCCCCGGTCGGCGCCCGCGCCCGGGCCGCCGACGTCCAGGTAGACCAGGGGACGGGCCCAGTCGACCCAGCCGGCCAGCTCGGTACGGGCGGCGTCCGCGTCCACTGTGATCCGGACGCCGGCGCGTACGTCGCGCAGGTTGGTGACCCGCAGCGCGGCCACCCGGTCGGCCTCGGCGGCGGTGAGCGGGCGTTCGGCTCCGGCCTCGCCGGCCCGGTCGGGCATCCAGGCCGGCAGGCCGGCGACGAGCGTCACGGCGGAGATCGCGGCCACGGCCACGAGCGCCGCGAGCGCGATCCGGCGCCGGTCCGGCCCGTCCGGCGGGTCGTCGGCGCCGTCCAGTTCCGCCTCACCCGCCGGCCGGGTGGTGAGCGCGGGGTGGTGGCCGGCGAGCAGGCCGGCCCGGCGGCGCCGGCCGGCCACGGTGGCGGGCCGGGCCGGTGTGCTGGTGCGGGCGCGGCGGTGGCCGCGCCCCGGCTCCCGGGGTACGGCCTGGTCGCCGTCGCCACGCGCGGCCGACCGGTGGAGGCGGCTCACGCCGCGCCGGTGACCCGGCTCGCCGGCGGGCGGGGGCGTGCCGGCGTCGGGCTCGCGTCGCGGCCGGCGATCGGGAGAGGTCCCCACGAGTGGAGAACGCGAGAGCGGGGTTTCGGTGACGAGCAGGGGCGCTCGCGGCGGCCGGTCAGCGCTGCGCGCGACCACCGTCGGCGCGCACGCCGGTCGTCCCGGGTGCTGCGGCCCTGGCGCCGGGGGCGACCGGCCCCGCGAGGGGCGATCACCGTGCCCGGTCGGCCGCCGCGAGCGGCCTACGGTACGAGGGTAGACCGGTGAGATGCGCCACACAATGCGAATATCGAAGCCGATCAGGGACGGTAAGTGGTCGTGGCCGGAAGTGTCGGACCCCGGGCGTACCGTTGAGGTCATGGCGCTCGACATTCCCCGGCTCGACGGCCGCTTCCAGGTCGTCAGTGATTTCCAGCCGGCCGGTGACCAGCCGGCTGCCATCGACGAGCTTGAGCGTCGCGTGCGGCGCGGCGACCGCAACACGGTGCTGCTCGGCGCGACCGGCACGGGCAAGAGCGCCACCACGGCGTGGCTGGTCGAGCGGCTCCAGCGGCCGACCCTGGTGCTCGCCCCCAACAAGACGCTCGCCGCCCAGCTCGCGAAGGAGTTCGGCGAGCTGCTGCCGCGCAACGCTGTCGAATACTTCGTCTCGTACTACGACTACTACCAGCCCGAGGCGTACATCCCGCAGACCGACACCTACATCGAGAAGGACTCCTCGATCAACGAGGAGGTGGAACGGCTGCGGCACTCGGCCACCATGTCGCTGCTCACCCGGCGGGACGTCATCGTGGTGGCCACCGTCTCGGCGATCTACGGGCTCGGCACACCGGAGGAATACCTCGACCGGGCCGTGCGGGTGAAGGTCGGGCAGGAGCTGGACCGCGACCAGTTGCTGCGGCGGCTGGTCGACATCCAGTACACGCGCAACGACATGGCCTTCCAGCGCGGCACGTTCCGGGTCCGCGGCGACACGCTGGAGATCATCCCGGCGTACGAGGAACTGGCGGTCCGGATCGAGCTGTTCGGTGACGAGATCGAGAAGCTCTACTACCTCAACCCGCTGACCGGTGACGTGGTCCGTGAGGTCGACAGCCTGGTGATCTTCCCGGCCACGCACTACGCGGCCGGCCCGGAGCGCATGGAGCGGGCCATCCGCGACATCGAGGCCGAGCTGGCCGAGCGGCTGGCCGAGTTGGAGCGGCAGGGCAAGCTGCTGGAGGCGCAGCGGCTGCGCATGCGCACCACGTACGACATCGAGATGATGCGGCAGGTGGGCTTCTGCTCCGGCATCGAGAACTACTCGATGCACATGGACGGCCGGCTGCCCGGCAGCCCGCCGCACTGCCTGCTGGACTACTTCCCCGACGACTTCCTCACCGTGGTCGACGAGTCGCACGTGACCATCCCGCAGATCGGCGGTATGTACGAGGGCGACGCCTCCCGCAAGCGGATGCTGATCGACCACGGCTTCCGGCTGCCCAGCGCCGCCGACAACCGGCCGCTGCGCTTCGACGAGTTCCTGGAGCGGGTGGGCCAGATGGTCTTCCTCTCCGCCACCCCCGGCCCGTGGGAGCTGGAGAAGGCGCAGGGCGAGTTCGTCGAGCAGGTGATCCGGCCGACCGGCCTGATCGACCCCGAGGTGGTGGTCAAGCCCACCAAGGGGCAGATCGACGACCTCATGCACGAGATCAAGCTGCGCACCGAGCGGGACGAGCGGGTGCTGGTCACCACGCTGACCAAGAAGATGGCCGAGGACCTCTCCGACTATCTGCTGGAGAACGGCATCCGGGTGCGCTACCTGCACTCCGAGGTCGACACGCTGCGCCGCGTCGAGCTGTTGAGCGAGCTGCGTAAGGGTGACTACGACGTGCTGGTGGGCATCAACCTGCTCCGGGAGGGTCTCGACCTGCCCGAGGTGTCGCTGGTGGCGATCCTCGACGCCGACAAGGAGGGTTTCCTGCGCAGCGGCCGGTCGCTGATCCAGACCATCGGCCGCGCGGCCCGTAACGTCTCCGGCCAGGTTCACATGTACGCCGACAAGATCACGCCGTCGATGGCGAACGCGATCGACGAGACCAACCGGCGCCGGGCCAAGCAGATCGCGCACAACGAGGCGAACGGCATCCGCCCGGAGCCGCTGCGCAAGAAGATCCACGACATCCTCGACGACATCTACCGCGAGGCGGAGGACACCGAGAACAGCAACGTCGGCGGTGCCGTGCGGCAGTTGTCCCGGGGCAAGGCGCCGGTCAAGGAGACGCGCAGCCGCCGGGGCGCCGCGGCCACCCCGTCGCGGGAGGGGATGGCCCGGGCCGACCTGGCCAACCTCATCCAGGAACTCAACGACCAGATGCTCGCTGCCGCGCGGGAGCTGCAGTTCGAGCTGGCCGCGCGCATCCGTGACGAGGTCGCCGACCTCAAGAAGGAACTGCGCGGGATGGACGCCGCAGGGGTCCGGTGACCGGCGCGGCGGCCGGGGCGGCGCGATGCTGACCGAGGCCGTCGTCGGGCGGCCCGATCCGCGGCTGCGTCAGTGGGTGGGCAGCTACCTCGGCTACCGCGAGGACGCGCCCGTCCCGCTGGTGCGCCGGGAGGTGGCGGGCGCGTTCGTGGTGCTGATCCTCGGCTGGGGTGACCCCCTCGACGTGACCGACCCGCGTGCCGCCGGCCGGAGCGCGTCCGCCGCGAACGCCTTCCTGGCCGGCCCGTTCGACGGCTGGTGCGTCACCCGGACGGCCGGGACCGGCACCGGGGTGCAGGTGCTGCTGACCGCCCCGGCGGCCCGCCGCCTGCTCGGGCTGCCGCTGGCCGAGCTGGCCAACCGGGCGGTGCCGGTCGACGCGGTGGCGGGCTGGCTGGTCCGGCTGCGCGACGAGCTGGCCGGCGAGCCGGGCTGGCCGGAGCGCTTCGCCCGGCTCGACGCCGCCCTGACCGCGCGGCTGGTGGTGACCGCGCCGGTGGACCCGCACCTGCTGGCGGCGTGGCGGCGACTGGAGGGCAGCGGGGGAGCGGTCGGCGTGGCCGCGCTCGCCGGTGAGCTGGGCTGGTCCCGGCGCCACCTGTCGGTCCGGTTCCGGCGGGAGTTCGGCCTGCCGCCGAAGGCGGTCGGCCGGCTGCTGCGTTTCGAGCGGGCGTACGCGAGCCTGGGCCGCACCCTGCTCACCGCGCCGGTCGCCGTGCCGGACGACGCCGGGTGGGCGGAGCGGGCGGCCCGCTGGGGCTACTACGACCAGTCGCACCTGATCCGGGAGTTCCGCGAGTTCGCCGGCGTCACCCCGGCCGCGCTCACCACGTCCGGATCGCATTCGTCCAATCCGGCCTGACCGGGCGGGCGGCAGACTGACCGCCATGCGAAGCATCTATCCGGTCCTGCGGTATCCCGACGTGCGAGCCGCAGTCGACTTCCTCTGTTCCGCGTTCGGCTTCACCGTGCGCGAGGCCCACGAGCTACCCGACGGCACGACCGGCCACGCCGAGCTGGCGTACGGCGACGACCTGGTGATGCTCGGCCCGGGGCCGGCGCCGCAGCCCCGGCCCGCGGACGACGACTACCGCGTCTACGTGGCGCTCGACGACGTGGACGCGCACCACGAGCGCGCCCGGGCGGCCGGGGCGGAAATCGTCCGGGCGCCGTTCGACACCGACTACGGCTCCCGTGACTACGCCGCCCGCGACGTGGCCGGGCTGGTCTGGTCGTTCGGTACCTACCGCCCCTGAACTACCTGCCGCCCCTGAACACGCGATCCGCGCCATTGCGCTCTGTGGGGGAGGTATTGCCGAGCGTGACGGTGATGCGTACGCTCCCTCCCGGGAGGCGTGCATGCCGTTGTCAGCAAGTCCTGTGGTCCGGAGGGCGAGGCTCGGTGTGGAGCTGCGCCGGCTGCGCCGTCGCGAGTCGCTCACGCTCGAACAGGTCTGCGCCCGGCTGGGCTGGGCGTCCACGTCGAAGCTGTCCCGGATCGAGCTGGGGCAGAGCCGGCCCGACCTGGCCGACGTGCTCGACCTGCTCGACGTCTACGCGGTGCCGTCACCGCAGCGCGACGAGCTGATCGTCATCGCCCGCGACGCCGCCACCGGCCGGGGCTGGTCCAAGGCGCTCGGCGAGATGGGGGAGCGTCAGCGGGCGTACGCCGAGCTGGAGGCGGGCGCGGAGCGCATCGTGGAGTACCAGTGCGTGCTCGTGCCGGGGCTGCTCCAGACGCCGGCCTACGCCCGGTTGCGGGTGTCGGCCGGCGCGGCGCTGACCGGGGAGGTGGACGTGGAGGCCGACGTGCGCGCCCGGGTGGCACGCCAGGAGCTGTTGATCCGGCCGGACCCGCCGCACTACACCGCGCTCGTCGACGAGCGCGTCTGCGACCCGGACGGCCTACCCGCGGACGTGTGGCGCGACCAGATGCGGCACCTGCTCGCGCTCGCCGAGCGGCCCCGGGTCAGCGTCCGGGTGCTGCGGTCCGCGGCGTCGGGCGGCGACGGGCCGCACCCGCTGGCGCCGTTCTCCTACTACGCCTACCCCGACCCGGAGGACCCGCGCACCGTGCTGGTGGAGACGCTCACCACCGACCTGCGGCTGGTCGCCGAGGCGGACGTGACCCACTACGAGCGGGTCATCGAGCGGCTGCTGGCGGCGGCGCTGCCGCCGGACGCCTCCGCCGAGCTGGTGGCCCGGCGGCTCGGCGCGGCGTCGGTGCCCCGGCCGCGCGACCCGCACAAGTAGTGGTGGTCCGCACGAGTAGTGGTGGTCCGCGCGAGTAGTGGTGGTCCGCACGAGCGACCGTGCGCCGCGCGGCCCGTGGGCGGGCGCGGCCACCGGGCCCGGCGCCCCCGAGGCCCGTCGGGATCGATGGCCGCGCAGCTCGCAGGCTACGCCGGGGGTACGACAGTTCAGGCCGGAACGTCGATGAAGTGCTCGACCAGGGGCGGTCCGGCGAAGTGCGGACCGATCAGCCCGCGCCACTGCGCGAACCGCTCGGTCTGGCGGAAGTTCACGTCGTGGGCCTCGACCGAGTCCCACTCCACGAGCAGCACGAACCGGGTGGGCGACTCCACGCCCCGGGTCATCCGCACGGAACGGCAGCCTTCGGCTCCGGCGAGGATCGGCCGCGCCTGCGCGTAGGCGGCGGCGAACTCGTCCTCGTGTCCGGGCGTCACATCGATGAGCGCAACCTCAAGAACCATGCTGGCAGCCTGCCATGCCGGCCGATCGCCGGCGCGTCCCGGGTGACGTGCCGGCGTGCCGCACGCAAGCGCGAGGGCTAGCCTCCTAGGATGCCCTGCGGGACGTGAGCCGCGGCACCCCGGGAGATCAGGCGGCGGCCCGGAGATGCGCCATGCGGGTGCGATGGTGAACAATGGCGGCCGAGGAGGGGAGTATTCCCCCGCGACGGAGTCGTCAGCACGGAAGAGCGCCCGTACCCCCAGGCGCCCGACCCGGCTCCGTCGGTCGGAACCCGGCACTCGGGCCCCGGCGGAAGAGACCTCCGACAGTCACCCCAGTCAGCGTCGACGCACCCCGCGACCCCACCCGGCGTACGGTGTGCACCGACGCAGCGTGTCTGCCGGAGGATGGATTTGAACGTGTCCGCATTGGTGTGGGCGGTAACGCTGATCGCGATGACCGCGGTCCTGCTCGTCGACCTGTTCATCATCGGCCGGCGGCCGCACGAGCCGAGCGTCCGCGAGTCCAGCCTGTGGGTGGGCTTCTACGTCGGCCTGGCGCTGGTCTTCGGCGTGGTGCTCTGGCTGACCGCCGGTGGCCGCGTGGCCGGCGAGTTCTACACGGGCTGGCTCACCGAGTACAGCCTCTCGGTGGACAACCTCTTCGTCTTCGTGATCATCATGGCCCGGTTCGGGGTGCCCCGGCAGTACCAGCAGAAGGTGCTGCTCGTCGGCATCATCCTGGCGCTGATCATGCGGGGTGGTTTCATCGCGGCCGGCGCGGCGTTGATCTCCCAGTTCTCCTGGGTCTTCTACATCTTCGGCGCGTTCCTCATCTACACCGCGGTGAACCTGGCCCGGCAGGGCGAGCCGGACGAGGACGAGTTCAGCGAGAACCTGCTGATCCGGTGGAGCCGCAAGGCGCTGCCGCTGTCCCGGGACTACGACGGGGCGCGGATGACCACCCGGGAGCACGGGCGGCGCCTGTTCACCCCGATGCTCATCGTGATGATCGCGATCGGCACCACCGATCTGATCTTCGCGTTGGACTCGATCCCGGCGATCTTCGGCATCACCCAGGAGCCGTACCTGGTCTTCACCGCGAACGTGTTCGCGCTGATGGGGCTGCGGCAGCTCTACTTCCTGCTGGGCGGCCTGCTGGACCGGCTCATCTACCTCAGCTACGGCCTGGCCGTGGTGCTCGGCTTCATCGGCGTGAAGCTGATGCTGGAGGCGCTGGCCGAGAACAACCTGCCGTTCATCAACGGCGGCGAGCACGTGGCGTGGGCCCCGCACATCCCGATCTGGCTCTCGCTCACGGTCATCCTCGGCACCCTGGCCGTGGCCACTGTGGCCAGCCTGGCGAAGTCGTCGCGGGACCGGCGCCGGGAACTGGCGCAGGCCCGCCGCTGACCCGCCTTCGGGGCGCTCCCGCGCAGGGGGCGCCCCGAAGCGTGTCCGGGATCAGACGCGGTGCGCGCCGACGAGGGTGGCGGTCCGGTCGGCGGGCAGCTCCTCCTCGACCACGCGGCGGGTGAGGTAGCAGGCGTGCAGCATGCGGCGCCGGCCGCCGTGCGGCTCGGCCGACACGATCCCGACGTGGTGGATGCGCCGGCCGGGCCGGGCGAAGAAGTAGAGGTCGCCGGGGCGCTCGGCGTCCAGCGGCACCCATGAGGTCGCCGCCGCCTGGTCGTCGGCGTCGCGGGGCAGCGTGATCCCGTACCGCCGCCAGGCCAGGTGCACCAGCCCGGAACAGTCGATGCCGTCGGTGGACATGCCGCCCCAGACGTAGGCCAGGTCGCGCAGCCGCTCGGCGACAGCGAGCACCTTCTCGGCCTCGGGACGCTCGGCGGGCAGCGGCACCAGATCGTCCTCCGGTGCCCAGAGCGGATCGGCCCGGCCGGGCACGCGGACCGGACGCCTGCCGTTCACCGCCGGCCCGGCCGGCGTGAGCCGGGTGCCGAGGACCACGCCGGTGAGCGCCGCGTCGCCGTCCGACCCGGCACGCAACGCGGTGCGGGCGGCGTCGACGGTCAGCGGGCCGTCGGCCGCCGGTCCGGGCCCGGCCGCTGCCGGCCCGGCCGGAACGGTGCCGGACGCGGTGCGGCCGGCCGGGTCGGTGTCGGCCGGGTCGGTGTCGGCCGGGTCGGTGTCGGCCGGGTCGGCGTCGGCCAGGTGGGCGGTCCGCAGCCAGCCCGGATAGCCGTCGGCGCCGAGTTTCGCCGCGGGCTGGCCCAGGGCCACCACCCGGGCCCAGCCGTCCGGCCGGGTCTCGGTGACACGCACCGGCTCGCCGAGCAGCAACTGGGTCAGCACGCAGTCGCCGACGCGCTGGTCGCGGTCCATGCCGGCGATCCAGGCGGCGACGTCGGGGGAGCCGGCGAGGGCGGGACGGTCGACCGGGCGTACCGCCTCGGGGGCGGTCCACAGGGTCGCCACCGGCACTCGTACGACGGCTCGCCGGCCGGGCTGAGGCGCCACGCGTACCCCTCTCTCCGGTGGTCGTCGAGGCGACCATATGAAAAATTCTGACGTTGCTCAACCAGCTGTCTGAATTTTAGCTTCACGCAGTCCGGTGATACCCAGACCCGGCGCGTCGGGCAGCAGCACGCTCGCGTCCTCGTACCGGATGCCGCCGGTGACCGGCGACCAGGCCAGCCACCAGGCGGCGTCGAGGTCCGACACGGCCGTGGTGCCGTAGGCGGCGACCAGGCTGGCCGCGGCGCCGACCCCCACCGGACCCTCCATCATCGAGCCGACGATAGCCCCCATGCCGTGCGCGGCGGCCAGGTCGAGCAGCGTGCGCGCCGGTTGCAGGCCGCCGCACTTGGCCAGCTTCACGTTGACCATGTCGGCCGCGCGGCGCCGGATCACCTCGACCAGGTCACGCACGTCGAAGACGGACTCGTCGGCCAGGATCGGCAGGTCGACCCGGTCGCTGACCCAGGCCAGCCCGTCCAGGTCGCGACGGTGCACCGGCTGCTCGATCAGCTCCACGTCGAGTCCCGCGTCCTCGATCGCGCGGATCACCCGGACCGCCTCCCGAGGTGTCCAGCCCTGGTTGGCGTCCAACCGGATCCGCACGCCCGGGCCTACCGCGGCGCGCACCGCGCGGACCCGGTCCAGGTCGCCGCGGGCGTCGGTGCCGACCTTGAGCTTGAGCACGGTGAAGCCCTCGGCGCCGCGCCGGGCCGCCGCCGCGGCCAGGTCGACCGCGTCACCGGCGGCGAGCGTGACGTCGGTCGGCACGCGCATCGCCGTGCCGCCGAGCAGACGCACCAGGGGTACGCCGAGCCGCCGCGCGGCCAGGTCGTGCAGCGCCACGTCGAGCGCCGCCTTCGCCGACTCGTTGCCCACCACGGCACGGCGCACCAGCGCGCAGGCCGCCTGGAGGTCGTCGGCGTCGCGGCCGATCAGCAGCGGCGCGAGCAGTTCGCGGACGCACGCCTCGGCGCCCGCCACCGACGCGCCGGTGACCTGCCAGACCTGCGGCGCCTCCCCGAAACCCGGGCGGCCGTCGCCGTCGACAACCTCCACGACCAGCGTTTCCACAGTGGTGGTGTGGCGCAGGGCGGTGACGAACGGGGTATGTAAGGGGGCCGACAGGCGGTGGGTGCGTACCGCGGCGATCGTCATGTGGGGCACCCTATAGCCAACTGGCGGCGAGCAGGGGAGGGCCGATGTCCGGGCGGGAATGGGAGCTGGTGGGCGCGCCGAACGCGCGTGACCTGGGTGGACTGCCGACGGTCGATGGGCGTCGGGTACGCGCGGGGCGGCTCATCCGCACGCCCGCGCTGGGCCGGCTCACCGACGAGGACCTGCCGGTGCTGGGCAAGCTCGGCCCGGCCTGCGTGGTGGACCTGCGCGGCGCCCACGAGCAGGCGGTGGCCCCGCCGGACCGGCTGGTGGGGGAGCCCCGCAGCGTGCACCTGCCGGTCTACGACGCGGCGCACCCCGTGTTCACGTACGTCTCGGCGGTGTTGCAGGGCCACGACCTGGACGCGTACGCGGCGCTGGCCCGCGAGGGCATGCCGGGCGCGATGACGGCGATCTACCGCTGGTTCGTCACCGGGGAGTCGGCGCGGGCCGGGTTCGGGGCGGCCGTGCGGCTGGCCGCCGACGGGACGAACCTGCCGCTGCTGTTCCACTGCTCGGCCGGCAAGGACCGCACCGGCTGGCTGTCGGTGGTGCTGCTGACCGTGCTGGGGGTGCAGGAGGAGGCGATCCGCGCCGACTACCTGGTGCACAACGAGCTGACCGAGAGCCTGCGCGAGGTACTGCTGTCGGCGATGATCCAGCGCCGGCCGGACCTGGACCCGGCGGTGGCCCGGCCGCTGCTGGAGGTGCGCCCGGAATACCTGGACGCCGCCTACGACGAGGTGCGCCGCGCGCACGGCTCGTTCGACGCGTACCTGCGCGACGGTCTGGGGGTGACCGACGCGCACCGCGCGGCGCTGCGCGAGCGGCTGCTGGAGTAGCCGGGTCAGCCGGCCAGGTCGTGCCGGACGGCCCAGACCCGCGCGGAGACGTGCGCGATCAGCCGGCAGGCGTCGTCTGAGGCTTCGTCTCCGTCCGCGCCGCCGTCGGCCAGGTCGGTGGTGGTGCAGACGACGATCGTGTACGGCGGCGCGTCGTCCGGGAACACCACGCCCGCGCCGTGGCGCACGCCGCGCACCCAGCCGTTCTTGTGCGCGATGCGGGTGTCGTCGGGCAGCCCGGCGGCCAGGTCCTCGCGGTGTTCCTGCGCGACGAGCACGTCGAGCATGGTGGCGCAGCCGGCCGGCGAGGCGAGCGGACCCGGCCGGGTCGCGCCGAGCGCCAGCTCGCCGAGCAGGGCGGCCAGGTCGGCAGCGGTGACCAGGTTGTCGGCGCCGGAGTCGCGGGCGGCGAAGTCCTCGATGCCGCGGCCGGTGACGCTGTGCCGCGCGCCGGCCAGCGCCCACGCCTGCGCCACGGCGGGCAGCCCGACCTGGCCGATGCAGACGTTCGTGGCCAGGTTGCTGGACCGGACGATCATCCGCTCGGCGAGCCAGCGCAGCGGCGCCTCGCCGCCGACGCGCTCCCAGACCGCCTCGTCGTTGTCGTAGTCGCGGGCGTTGGCGAACCGGGGCGCCCCGGGCAGCGCGGATTCGAACGAGTTGCGTACCGGCACCGGCGCGTCCAGGTCGAGCCGACCGGCCTCGGCGGCCCGGAACAGCGCCACCAGCACTGCCAGCTTCATGGTGCTCGCCGCGTAGTGGGTGGTGTCGGCCCGCCGCGCCCACGCCTGCCGCGCGCCGGGGCGGCCCACGTACGCGGAGACGGTTCCGGGCACCTCGTCCAGGTGCGCGTCGAGTTCGTCCTGCCAGGTCATGCCCGCACCGTAGCCGATCATCCCGGCGCTCGCGGGGCAGCGGTGACCGTGGGTGCGGGGCTAGCGTGCGGAGATGACGACCCCGTTGTACGACGACATCGCCGACTGGTACGAGGAGTACGCCAGCGAGACCTCGTCGGTCTACATGGACCGGGTCCGCTCGGTGCTGGCCGGCCTGCTGGGCGACGGCCCGGGTCGCTGTGTGGACCTGTGCTGCGGCACCGGCGCGCACGCGGCCGAGCTGCGCCGTCTCGGATGGACGCCGGTGGGCGTGGACCTGTCCGGCGGGCAACTGCGCCACGCCCGGTCCCGGCTGCCGGTGGCCCGGGCCGACGCCACGGCGTTGCCGCTGGCCACCGGTGCCGTATCGGCGGTGGTCTGCGTGCTGGCGCACACCGACATGCCGGACTATCCGGCGGCGATCGCCGAGGCGGCGCGGGTGCTGGCACCCGGCGGGCGGTTGGTGCACGTCGGGGTGCACCCGTGTTACGTCGGCGCGTTCGCCGACCGGTCCGAGCCGGAGCGGATCGTGATCGACGGCGGGTACGCCTCACGGGAGCACACGCTGCGGTCGTGGAACTCGGTGGGAGTGCGGGCGCGTGTCGGCGCCTGGCACCTGCCCCTGGCCGACCTGCTCAACGCCGTGGCCGCGGCCGGCCTGGTGGTGACGCGGGTGGTCGAGTCCGGCTCCGGCCCCGTGCCCGACGCCCTGGCGATCGCCGCCACCAAACCCCGCTGACGCCTCGTTCCCGTCATCCTCCGGCCTCGCGCAGATGCCTGCGCCCGCGCTCGCACCGTTGCCGCGTCCGCTCCCACCGCTGTCGGCTGCGCTCGTCCCGCTGCCGCGTCCGCTCACCCGTCGGCCGCCCTCACGCCCGTCTGCCGCTTCCACGCCGTCTGCGGAGACCGCCCCGGACCCGTCTCCGCCCACCCGTCGACTTCCCGTTCCGCGCTTCCCCGTCGATCATGAGGCTGGCGGCGGTTGTGGAGATCGAAATCGCCGCCAACCTCATGATCAACAGGGCAGGGCAGGGCAGGGCAGGGCGGAGACGGCGGAGCCCGGTCCGCCGAGGGGCGGGCCGGGCTCCGGGTGGGCGGGAGAGGTCAGCCGGCGTGCTTGCGGCGGGCGGCCATCCGGCCCCGCTGGGTCTGGTCCAGCACCACCTTGCGGATGCGCACCGCGACCGGGGTGACCTCGACGCACTCGTCCTCGCGGCAGAACTCGAGCGCCTGCTCCAGCGACAGCTTGCGTGGCGGAATCAGCTTCTCGGTCTCGTCGGAGGTCGAGGCCCGCATGTTGGTGAGCTTCTTCTCCTTGGTGATGTTGACGTCCATGTCGTCGGAGCGGGAGTTCTCCCCGACGATCATGCCCTCGTACACCTCGGTGGTCGGCTCGACGAAGAGCTGGCCACGCTCCTGAAGGTTGATCATCGCGAACGGGGTGACCACGCCGGACCGGTCGGCGACCAGGGACCCGTTGTTGCGGGTGCGCAGCTCGCCGAACCACGGCTCGTACGACTCGAAGACGTGGTGCAGGATGCCGGTGCCCCGGGTGTCGGTGAGGAACTCGGTGCGGAAGCCGATCAGGCCGCGCGCCGGGACCAGCCACTCCATCCGGATCCAGCCGGTGCCGTGGTTGACCAGCTGCTCCATCCGGCCCTTGCGGGTCGCCAGCAGCTGGGTGATCGCGCCGAGGTACTCCTCCGGCGCGTCGATGGTCAGCCGCTCGACCGGCTCGCAGGTCTTGCCGTCGATCTCCTTGGTGACCACCTGCGGCTTGCCGACGGTCAGCTCGTAGGACTCGCGGCGCATCTGCTCGACCAGGATGGCCAGGGCCAGCTCACCGCGGCCCTGCACCTCCCAGGCGTCCGGACGCTCGGTGGGCAGCACCCGCAGCGAGACGTTGCCGACCAGCTCCTTGTCGAGCCGGTCCTTGACCATCCGGGCGGTGACCTTGGCGCCCTTGACCCGGCCGACCAGCGGCGAGGTGTTGGTGCCGATGGTCATCGAGATGGCCGGCTCGTCCACCGTGATCAGCGGCAGCGGAACCGGGTTCTCGGCGTCGGCGAGCGTCTCGCCGATCATGATCTCCGGGATGCCGGCGACCGCGATGATGTCGCCCGGCCCGGCCGAGTCGGCCGGCTTGCGCTCCATGCCCTCGGTCATCAGCATCTCGGAGATGCGGACCCGCTGGGTGTTGCCGTCGGTGCGGCACCAGGCCACCGTCTGGCCCTTGGCGATCGTGCCCTGCCGCACCCGGCACAGCGCCAACCGACCCAGGAACGGCGAGGCGTCGAGGTTGGTGACGTGCGCCTGCAACGGCGCGTCCTCGTCATAGGAGGGCGGCGGGATGGTGTCCAGCAGGGTGCGGAACAGCGGCTCCAGGCTGGTGCTGTCGTCCGGCACCGAGCCGTCGGCGGGCTGGGTGAGCGAGGCGATGCCGTCGCGGGCGCAGGCGTAGACGATCGGGAAGTCGATCTGCTCCTCGTCGGCGTCCAGGTCGAGGAAGAGCTCGTAGGTGTCGTCCACGACCTCCTTGATCCGGGCGTCCGGCCGGTCCACCTTGTTGATCACCAGGATGATCGGCATCCGGGCCTTGAGCGCCTTGCGAAGCACGAACCGGGTCTGCGGCAGAGGACCCTCGCTGGCGTCGACCAGCAGCACCACGCCGTCGACCATGGTCAGGCCCCGCTCGACCTCACCGCCGAAGTCGGCGTGGCCGGGGGTGTCGATGATGTTGATGGTGACCGGGTCGGACCCGTCCGCCGGCAGGTAGCGCACGCCGGTGTTCTTGGCGAGGATGGTGATGCCCTTTTCCCGTTCGAGGTCCATCGAGTCCATGACGCGCTCGGTGTTCTCGCCGCGGGCGCCGTAGGCGCCGGCCTGCCGCAACATGGCGTCGACCAGGGTCGTCTTGCCGTGGTCGACGTGGGCGATGATGGCGACGTTGCGGAGGTCGGTGCGTAGCTGCATACCCTCCATACTCCTGTCTGCGGTTGCCGGGGCATGCCTCGGGGTCACCCCGAGATCGCCCGGATCTGCGTGGAAAGTGCTGTGCCGACCGTTCCAGCGACTGGCATGCTGGCACCCGTGCGGGGTGTCCGATGCCTGACCTGCTGACCTGGCTGCAGGAGCTGCCGCCCCTGCTGATCTACGTGGCCGCCGCGGCGATCGTCGCGGCGGAGACCGCGGTGATCGTCGGGCTGCTGATGCCCGGCGAGGCGACCCTGCTTCTGGTCGGCTTCCTAGCGTACGCGGGGACGCTGCGCCTCGCTCCCGTGCTCGTGGCGATGACCGCCGCCGCTGTGATCGGAGACACACTCGCGTGGCGGGCGGGCCGCCGGTACGGGCCGCGTCTGCGCGCCTCCGGCGTGGGCGCCCGGATCGGCGCGCACCGGTGGCGGCGGGCCGACTCGCTGCTGGAGCGCCTCGGCGGCCGGGGCGTGCTCGCCGCCCGCTGGATCGCGTTCGCCCGCACGCTGGCGCCCCGGCTGGCCGGGTCGGCCGGGATGCCGTACCGGCGGTTCGCGCCGTGGAACCTGGCCGGGGTGGCGAGCTGGGTCGGCGCCTCGGTGCTGGCCGGTTACCTGGCCGGTGAGTCGTACGAGCGGGTGTCGAAGCTGCTCGGCCGGGCCACCGGGGCGGTGCTGGCGCTGCTGCTGTGCCTGCTCGCCGTGGTGCTGGCCGGCCGCTGGCTGGGGCGCAACCCGGACCCGGTACGCGCGCTGGCGGGGCGGGCCGCCGCGCTGCCGCCGCTGCGCTGGCTGCGGGCCCGGTACGGGGTGCTGTTCTTCCTGGTGGCCATGCGGGTCGGCCCGGCCTGGACGCTGCTGATCAACCTGGCGCTGGGGCTGGCGCTGCTGTTCGTCGCCGGGCTGGCCGTGGCGGTGCTGCTGGAGGCGGTCGTCGCGCACAGCGGGCTGGGTGTGCTCGACGGGCTGGTCGCCGACGGGTTCGCCGCCCGGCGTACCCCTGGGGTGGTCGACACGGCGTTGCTCGCGGTGTCGGTGCTGCGTGGCTGGGTGCTGATCGCCGCGGTGGCGGTGGTGGCCGCGGTGGCCGCGCGGCGCGGACGGGTGTGGCGGGCCGACCCGCTCGGGGTGCTGGGCACGGTCGGCGCCGCCGTGCCGCTGGTGTTGCTCGTGGTGATCGCGGACCTGACCGGCCCGGGTGGCCCGGACCGTCCCGGTGGCCTGTTCCCGACGCAGAACGCGGTGGTGACGGCGAGCTTCGGCACACTCGCCTGGCTGCTGTCGCGTGGTGCCCGCTGGCCGGTGGGCGCGGCGGTGTGGACGGTCGCGTCGGCGGGCGTGGTCACTGTCACCGGCGCGCGGCTCTACCTGGGCTTCAGCACGGCCAGCGGCACCGTCACCGCGGTCCTGCTGGGCCTCGCCTGGACCACCGTGTTCGTGGTGGCGTGGGCGACCCGGGACCGCCTGACGGACCCGGACGAGCCGCCGGCCGGCGCGGACCGGGAGGAGCGGCCCGCCGACGCGGACCCGGGCGAGGCGGTGGTGGCGGAGCCGCCGCCCCGGCCCCGGCGGCGCCGGCCGGCGTCTCGGGTACCACGCGGACCGGCCGGCCCTTGTTAGGGTGCGCCGACGAGGACGACGGGGAGGTCCGATGCGGCGAGGACTCGGCCGGTGGGCTGTGGCAGCGGTGGCGCTGCTGGCGACGGGCATGCTGACGGCCTGCGGCGAGGAGGAACGGCCGGTCCGTGAGGTCGCCGTGGCGGTGCCCAGCACGGCGGCGCCGGTCGACGAGCCGCAGGAGGCGCCGGCCGACGCGCCGAGTGAGGAGCCACCGGCGGTGGCGGCGATGGGCGGCCGGCCCAGCCCGAGCGCGTCGGCGAGCGCGAAGCCGCGGGCCAAGCCGTCACGCACGTCGACGGCGCCGCTCGCCCGGCCGAAGCCGCCGACCGAGACCCAGGTTCCGCCGGCGCCGCCGAAGCCGGTGGAGAACGGCTGCAAGCCGAGCTACCGGGGCACCAAGGCCAGCCAGAGCCAGGTGAAGGCCGCGCTCGCCGACGCTGCGGCGCGCACCTACTGGCCGACCTCGGCGCCGGACATCCGCATCCCGTCGGCGCTGTTGAAGGCCACCGCCTGGCAGGAGAGCGGGTGGCAGTCGAACATCGTCGCCTGTGACGGCGGGGTCGGGCTGATGCAGGTCATGCCGGCCACGGCGGAGTGGATGAACCAGCGGTTCGGCCAGTCGTACGACATCGACGCCTACCGGGACAACGCCTACCTGGGCGGCACCTACCTGGCCTGGCTCACCAAGTACATCGGCGACATGTACTTCGAGTCCGACTACCGGCTGGACGCCTCGCTGTGCACCGCCGAGCTGAACTCCTGCCTGCTCAACGCCGTGATCGCCGCCTACAACTACGGACACGGGGCGGTGGCGCGGGAGGATCAGCCGCTGGCCGTCCCCAACCCGCAGTACGTGCGCAACGTGCGGGCGCTGATGACCGAGTGCGAGTGTCTGAGCTTCTAGGCGCGAGCGGACCGACGAGGGCGGGGCCGGCGCGCACGCGCCGGCCCCGCCCTCGTCTGTTCGGCTCAGTCCCGTGCGGGAGCCGACTCGGCCGGCGCCAGGCCGGGCGCGTCGGCGTCCCGGGCGATCCGCCCGGGCCACCAGAACCGGTCGCCGAGCAGGAACGCCAGCGCCGGCACCAGCACGGTACGGACCAGCAGCGTGTCCAGCAGCACGCCGATGCAGACGATGATGCCGATCTGGGTGAGCGTGATCAGCGGCAGCACGCCGAGCACCGCGAACACCGCCGCCAGCAGGATGCCGGCGCTGGTGATGACGCCGCCGGTGACCCGAAGCGCCGACAGCATGCCGTCGCGGGTGCCGTTGCGGCGCGCGTCCTCCCGGGCCCGGGTGACCAGGAAGATGTTGTAGTCGACGCCGAGCGCCACCAGGAACACGAACGCGAGCAGCAGCACCCCGCTGTCCAGTGCCGGGAAGTCCAGCACGTGGTCGAAGAGCAGCCAGGCCGCGCCGAGGCTGGCGAAGAACGACCCGATGACCGTCAGCACCAGCAGCAGCGGCGCCAGGATCCCGCGCAGCAGCAGCACCAGCACCGCACCGACCAGCAGCAGGATGAGCGGCAGGATCAGCTGGAGGTCCTTGGTGTTCGCCTCGTTCGAGTCGTATGTCGCGGCCACCGGACCACCGACCAGGGCGCCGTCGGGAGCGTCCGCGCCGTCCACGGCGGGCGGCGCCGAGTCCGGTACGGCGGCCACGGCGTCGCGCAGCGCCACCACGGCCCGGTCGGAGGCGGCGCTGCCCGGCTCGGCGGTGAGCACCACGTCGATCTGGGTAACCCGGTCCCCGGCGGTGCCGGGGCGGGCCGAGGCGACCCCGTCGACGTCGGAGGCGGCGGCGAGGACGGCCTGGGCGGCCCGCGGGTTGGTGATGACCGCGACCGGCTGGGTGCTGCCGGCCGGGAAGGCCCGGGCGAGCGTCTCCGCGCCGGCGACCGCCTCGGGCTTCTCGCTGAACTGCTCGGTCTCGGACAGCCCGGTGCGGATGCCCAGGCCGCCGAGCGCGAGGCCGGCGAGCAGCAGGACGGCGAGCGCGGCGACCGGCAGCGGGCGGCGGACCACCAGCTCGCCGAGGCGGCCCCAGATCCGGCCCTCGCGGGCGGCGCTGCCGACGCGGGGGATGAACGGCCAGAACAGGCCCCGGCCGAACAGCAGCAGCGCGGCGGGGAGCACGAACAGCGCGGAGAGCATGGCGAAGATCACACCGGTGGCGCAGGCCAGGGCGAGCGCCCGGTTGGTCTCCTGCTCGGACAGCAGCAGCGTCAGCACGCCGAGGACGACCGTGCTGCCGCTGGCCAGGATCGGCTCGGCGGTACGGCGCAGCGCGGCGCGCATGGCGGCGAACCGGTCCTCCTCGCGGCGTAGCTCCTCCCGGTAGCGGGCGATGAGCAGCAACGCGTAGTTGGTGGCGGCGCCGAACACCAGCACGCTGGCGATGCCCGTCACCTGCCCGCTGGGCAGGTAGATGCCGAACGCGGGGACGAGGGACTCCACCACGCGCAGCGTGATCTGCTCGGTGGCGCCCACCACCAGCAGCGGCACCAGCCACAGGAACGGGCTGCGGTAGGTGATCAGCAGCAGCACCGCCACCACGGCGGCGGTGATCAGCAGCAGCGTGGTGTCCGCGCCCTCGAACACCTTGCCCAGGTCGGCGGTGAACGCCGGACCGCCGGTGACCTCGACTTTCAGCTCGCCGGGCAGGTCACCGACCGCCTCGCGGAGCTTCTCCACCTCGTCGACCACCGCCGACGGGCCGCCCTCGGTGGACAGCGGCACCGCGACCAGCGCCACAGTGCCGTCCGGGGAGACCTGGGCGGGGGAGACCCGCCCGCCGGCCGCGAGTGAGCTCAGCTCGCCGGCGATGCCGTCGAGCGTGCCGCGGTCCGTGCCGCTGAGCGGTGCCTGGTCGGCGCGGCTGACCACCACCAGGGCGGTCTGGGCGTCCTTGGAGGGCAACTGGTCCTGGAGCCGTTCGACCTGCGTCGACTGCCATTCCACGGACAGGCCGGTGTCGGAGACCGGATCGGGGTTGTCCGGCTTCGGCAGCCCGAAGGCGACCACGCCGACGACGAGCGCGACGGCCAGAGTGAGCCAGGCGGCGAGCTGGCCCCGGACGACGCGGGAGAACAGTGACATCGGATGCCCTCACATGTTGGTCGCGGAGTATTCTCTCTGAACAAGTATCTTGATGAGCGAGATTATCCGGGGTGGTTCTATGCTGCAACCGGACCGGTTCGGACAAGGGGGCGGCAAGCCGTGGCGGCGCACAGGATGTACCGGCGACGCGACGACCCGCGCGGTCGGATGGTCGCCGAGATCACCAACGACCTGCGCCGTTACTCGGTCGACGCCCAGCACATCGGGCACGCGTTCGCCGGGCTGCACGGGCTCAACGCCACCGACCTGTACGCCCTGATCGCGGTCATGGAGGCCGAGCTGGTGGGCGATCCGATCACCCCGGGCCGGCTCGGCGAGGCGCTCAATCTCTCCTCCGGCTCGGTCACCGCGCTCGTCGACCGGCTGGAGCGGGGCGGCCACATCCGGCGCGACCGGGACACCGCCGACCGGCGCAAGATCCTGCTGCACTACGCCGACCGCGGCGCCACGCTGGCGCAGAGCTTCTTCGGGCCGCTCGGACGCCGTACCGACGAGGTGATGGACCGGTTCAGCGACGACGAGCTGGCCGTGGTGCAGCGGTTCATGGCCGAGATGGTGCACTCCATGCGCACCCACCGGGACGAGATCCGCGCCGCGCCCCGCCCTGGCACCGGGTCCGGGGGCGCCTGACCGTGCGGCTGCTCACCCGGGCCGCCGCCGCGGCGCTGCGCCTGCCCGCCGCCCGCACCGGGCGGGTCGCCGTCCGCCGGGACATTCCGGTGCGGGTACGCGACGGGGTGACGCTGCGCACTGACCACTACGCGCCCGCCTGCCCGCCGCGCCGTGCGTGCTGATCCGCACCCCGTACGGGCGGGGCGGGCCGATCCGGCTGCTGGGCCGCCTGATCGCCGAGCGGGGCTTCCACGTGGTGATCCAGTCGTGCCGCGGCACGTTCGGCTCCGGCGGCGAGTTCGCGCCGTTCGTGCACGAGCGCGACGACGGCCTGGACACGCTCGACTGGCTGCGCCGCCAGCCCTGGTGGACCGGCGCGTTCGGCATGTTCGGCGCCAGCTACCAGGGTTTCGTGCAGTGGGCGGTCGCCGCCGAGGCGGGCGAGGAACTGCGCGCGATGGTCGCCGTGGTGACCGCGTCGGCCACCCGCGACTCGACGTACGCGGGCGAGTCGTTCGCCCTGGACACGGTGCTCACCTGGGTCGAGCTGATCGAGGCGCAGACGGTGCCCTGGCTGGCCCGGCAGTGGGAACTCAAACGCGGCCAGCCCCGGCTCGCCCGCGCCCTGACGCACCTGCCGCTGGTCGAGGCCGACGGGATCGCCACCGGCGTGACCGTGCCCTTCTTCCAGGAGTGGCTGCGCCACCACACCCCCGACGCCGACTACTGGCGTACCCGGGTCTTCGGCGACCGGATCACCGAGGTCCGCGCGCCGGTCGCCATGGTCAGCGGCTGGCAGGACATCTTCCTGCCCGCCCAGCTCGACGACTACGCCCGCCTGCGGGCCGCCGGGGCACGCGTCCGCCTGGTCGTCGGGCCGTGGACGCACGGCAGTCCCGGGCTGCTCCTGGCGTCGCTGCGGGAGGGGGTGGACTGGCTCGACACGCACCTGGCCGGGCGGCCCGCGCCACCGCGGGCGCCGGTGCGGGTGCACGTCGGCGGCGTCGGCGGCGGCTGGCGCGACCTGCCGGACTGGCCGCCGCCCGCCACGCCGGTCCGGTGGTATCTGCGGTCCGGTGGCGCGCTCGCCCCGCAGCCGCAGGAGCGCGGCACGCCGGACCGCATCCGGTACGACCCGGCCGACCCGACCCCGTCGCTGGGCGGGCCGCTGCTGGTGGCTCAGCGGGCCGGCCCGGTGGACAACCGGCCGGTGGAGGCCCGCCCGGACGTGCTCACCTACACCAGTGAGCCGTTGCGGGAGCCGGTCGAGGTGGCCGGGCCGGTACGCGCCGAGATCCACCTGCGGAGCGAACTGTCGTACCTGGACGTGTTCGTGCGCCTGTGTGACGTGGACCGGCGCGGGCGCTCCTGGAACGTCTGTGACGGCCTGGTACGCGTCGAGCCGGGCCGGTTCCCGCGCGACCCGTCCGGATTGGTCACCGTGCCGGTCCCGCTCTGGCCGACCGCGTACCGCTTCGCGCCGGGGCACCGGCTGCGGGTACAGGTCTCCGGCGGCGCCCACCCCCGTTACGCGCGCAACCCCGGCACCGGTGAGCCGCTCGGCACCGCCGTGACCCTCCGCGCCGGCTGGCGGGAGGTGCTGCACGACGGCGAGCACCCCTCGGCGCTGGTGCTGCCGCTGGTGCCCGCGCTGTCCACCTGAGCCGGGCCGAGCCCGCCGGACGCCGACCGAGCCGTCCAGGTGCGCGACAGGCGTGGCAACTATTGCGCAATAGTAATTGCGCAACAGTTCTTGCGGATGCGAGAGTGGCGCCATGGCAGAGGGAACCGTCCGGCATATCACCGACTCGCGGGTGCTCGCCGCGCTCGCCCATCCGCTGCGCCGCCGGCTCATGGACGTGCTCAAGGTGTACGGCCCGTGCACCGTCGGCATGCTCGCCGTGCGCACCGATCAGGCACCGGCGAACGTGAGCCACCACCTCAAGGTGCTCGCCGCCGCCGACCTGCTGGTCGAGGCGCCCGAGCTGGCCCGGGACCGCCGGGAACGCTGGTGGAAGCCCCGCAACCGGGGCGTGCGCTGGTCCGAGTCCGACTTCGGTGACGACCCGTCCACCCGGGTCGTCGTCGAGGCCGCCGGCTCGCTCAACCTGGAGCGGCACACCGAACTGGTGCGGGCCTGGCACGCCGCGTCGGACGAGACGCACGCCGCCTGGAACGACGCCCCGTTCAGCACCGACCACTGGCTGCACCTGACCCCGGAGGAGCTGGACACGCTCGGCCGTGAGGTGATCGCCCTGCTCACCCGCTGGGCAGACCGGCCCGCCCCGGACGACGGACAGCGCCGCGAGCCGGTCTTCGTGTTCGCCCACGGCGTCCCGGGCCGGCCGTGAACGCCGTACCGGGGCGGCGGTCGTGACCGCCCCCGCGCGCACGTCCGGGCCGGTTGACGCTCCACCGGGCCGGCTGTTCCGGCACCACGACTTCCGGCTGCTCTGGACCGGCCACACGGTCAGCGCCGTGGGCAGCAACATGACCACAGTGGCGCTGCCGCTGGTCGCGGTCGCGGTGCTCGACGCGAGCACGTTCCAGGTGGCGGTGCTCACCGCCGCGGCCTGGCTGCCCTGGCTGCTGGCCGGCCTGCCGGTCGGGGCGTGGGTCGACCGGGTCCGCCGCCGCCCGGTGATGATCGCCGCCGACATCGTCGCCGCCGCGCTGTTCGCCAGCGTGCCGGTGGCCGCCCTGGCCGGACTGCTCACCGTCGGGCACCTGCTGACCGTGGCGCTCGGTGCCGGCCTGGCCCGGGTCTTCTTCGAAACCGCCGACCAGGTCTACCTGCCCACGCTGCTGCGTCCCGAGCAGGTGCCCGGCGCCAACGCCCGGCTGCACGCCACGCAGACGGCGAGCTACCTCGTCGGGCCCGGCCTCGCCGGACTGGTCGCCCAGCTCGTCGGCGCGGTGACCGCTGTGGCACTGGACGCGTTCAGCTTCCTGCTGTCCGCGCTGTGCCTGCGTCGCATCCGCGCCGTCGAACCCCGGCCGCACCGTCCCGCCGGGACGACGTCGCTGCGCCGCGAGGTCGCCACCGGGCTGCGATTCGTCGCCCGCGACCCGTACCTGCGGGTGCTGACGGTGTTCGGGGCGGCGAGCAACATCGGGCTCACCGGCTACCAGGCGGTGCTCGTGGTGTTCCTGGTCCGCTCGGCCGACCTCTCGGCGGGCCTGGTCGGCCTCCTGATCGGGCTCGCCAGCCTCGGCGGCGTGATCGGCGCGACGCTCGCCGCGCGCCTGGCCCGCCGGTTCGGCAGCGCCCGCACCGTGCTGCTCGCCGGTGCCCTCACCGGCCCGCCCGCGCTGCTCATCCCGCTGGCCGGGCCCGGCGCGCGCACGGCGTGGCTGGTGCTCGGCGGCGTGCTGGTGAGTCTGGGCGTCGCGATCGGCAACGTGGTCAAGGGCAGCTTCCGGCAGACGTACACGCCGCACCGGCTGCTCGGCCGGGTCACGGTCAGCATGCATCTGCTCAACTACGGCACGATTCCGCTGGCCGCGCTGCTCGCCGGGGCGCTGGGCGCGGCCTGGGGGCCGGGCGGCGCGATCCGGGCGATGACCGCCTGGTTGGCGCTGACCCCGCTGATCCTGCTGGCCGGGCCGCTACGGAAGCGGCGCGACCTGCCGGTCGCGCCGTCCTGATGGTGCGCTGCGACGGCGGTCGGGTTGCGACCGCCGTCACCGGCACGTCACTACATGGGACGGACGTTGTCCGCCTGCGGGCCCTTCTGGCCCTGGGTCACCTCGAACTCGACCTTCTGGCCCTCGTTCAGCTCGCGGTAGCCATTGCTCTGAATGGCCGAGTAGTGGACGAACACGTCCGGGCCTCCGCCGTCCTGCTCGATGAAGCCGAAGCCCTTTTCCGAGTTGAACCACTTGACAGTGCCGGTTGCCATGCGTCTCTCCCTGTTCAATGCGGGCGAGCACCTGCCGCGGCCGGTGATCGCCCTGTACCACCCCGACAGTAACCTCCCGGGCGGCAATCCGCTGCCGGAAGCGCGCGGCGCGCCCGGGAATACGTGTGCGGCGGGAAAAAGACCCCGTCGTCGGGCGGGGCGCGGCATGCTTGCCCCGATGAGCACGCAGACGGCTCTGGCCGACCTGGAACAGGAGATCGCGGCGCCCGGCGTGGGCCCGGACCGCCTGCGTCTGGTCGGCACGCCATTCGTGCCCGAGGTGCGCCTGCACCTGGCCGAGGACGCCATCCTGTGGTGGGCCCGGATGGAGGCCGCCGCCGGGCGGTCGCTGCCGCCGCCGTACTGGGCGTCGGTCTGGGCCGGTGGCCAGGCGCTCGCCCGGCACCTGCTGGACCATCCCGAGCTGGCCGCCGGGCGGCGCGTGCTCGACCTGGGCGCCGGATCGGGGCTGGTAGCCATCGCCGCCGCGCTCGCCGGGGCCGACGAGGTGGTCGCCAACGACATCGACCCGCACGCGGTGGCCGCCGTCACGGTGAACGCCCGCGCCAACCGGGTCCGGGTGAGCGTCGACGGCGCCGACCTGCTCGACGGGGTGGCTACCGCCGACCTGCTGGTGGCCGGCGACGCGCTCTACGACGCGGGCCTGGCCGCCCGGGTCCTGCCCTACCTGCGGCGTTGCGCCGCGCACGGGGTGCAGGTGCTGGTCGGCGACCCGGACCGGGGCCACCTGCCGCCGGACGGGCTGGAAGTGGTGGCCAGCTATCCGGTGCCGACCACCGAACCCGCCGTCGACTCCCCGGTACGCCGGGTGCAGGTGCTGCGCCCCCGCTGACCCCCAGGAAACTCCGGGTCGGGTGTCGGGGACCACTGGGGGTACGTGCCCGATGTGCCGGTGCGCCACCGGGACATAGCGTGCTGCTCATGAACGAACTCGTGGCCGCCGCCGGTGAGCTGCCCACCACCCTGCTGATGGGGCTGCTCGGCGTGGTCATGCTCGCTGACGCCGTACCCCTCATCGGGGTGCTGGTGCCCGGCGACGCGGCGGTCCTCGCGGCGGTCGGCGCGGGCCGCCCGGCCGGCGGGGCGCTCACCGTCGCGGCGGTGGTCGCCGGCTGCGTGGCCGGGTGGTCGCTGAGCTTCTTCGCCGGCCGGCGCTGGGGCGGGTGGCTGCGGGACAGCCGGGTGGGCGGCTGGATCGGCGAGTCCCGCTGGGCAGCCGCCGAGACGCTGCTGCACCGCGGTGGCGGACGGATCGTGCTGGTGGCCCCGTTCCTGCCGGTTTTCAACGCGCTGCTGCCGCTGGCGGCCGGCGGGCTGCGGATGTCGTACCGGCGGTTCCTGGCGTGCGCGGCGGCCGGGGCGACCGCGTGGGCCGGGCTCTACGTGGCGCTGGGGCTGGCCGCGCGGGCGCTGACCGGCCTGCTGCCTACGGCGCTCAACCCGACGGTGCTGACCATGGCGGTCGGGCTGCTGCTGGCCGGTCCGGTGCTGCTCGTCACCCGGCGGCGGCTGCGGGCGGTCACCGGCTGATCGCGCCCGGCCCGGCCGCCACGGGGGAGGCCGGGCCGGGCGTGCTCACCAGCCGCGGGCGCGCCACTGCGGCAGCGCGGGCCGCTCGGCGCCGATGGTGCTGTCCGTGCCGTGGCCCGGGTAGAACCAGGTGTCGTCCGGCAGCCGGTCGAACAGCTTGGTCTCGACGTCGTCGATGAGCCGGCCGAAGCGCTCCGGGTCCTGGTCGGTGTTTCCCACGCCACCCGGGAAGAGGGAGTCCCCGGTGAAGAGATGCGGGGTGCCGGCCGGGTCGCGGTAGAGCAGCGCGATCGAACCCGGCGTGTGCCCGCGCACGTGGATGACCTCCAGCGCGCAGTCACCGACCGGCACCGTGTCGCCGTCGGCGAGCCGCTCGGCCTCGATGGGCAGGCCCTCGGCGTCGTCGGCGTGCACCAGCGCGCGCGCACCGGTCTTGGCCACCACCTCCTCCAGCGCGACCCAGTGGTCCATGTGCTGGTGGGTGGTCACCACGGCGGCCAGCCCGCCGTCGCCGACCAGCTCCAGCAGGCGCGGCGCCTCGTTCGCGGCGTCGATCAGCACCTGCTCGCCGGTGGCCTTGCAGCGCAGCAGATAGGCGTTGTTGTCCATCGGGCCCACCGACAGCTTGGTGACGGTGAGCCGGTCGAGCTCGCGTACGGCCGGCGGGCCGCCGGGCGTGACGTCTCCGGTGTAGGTCATGACGATGTTCAGATCCATTCCGGTGGGTTCGGCAGGGGGCCGTCGGGTTCGACGGTGAGCATCTCGCCCGCGCCCCGGCCGGTCAGCCAGGCGGCGAGTTCCGGCGCGGGGCCGGTGACCGTGGGCGCCCCCTCCGGGTCGCCCACGACGAGTTCGGACGCGGCGCCGTCGAAACGCAGCACCATGGACGGCGCGGCCGGGTCGCCGGCCAGCCCGGTCACCACCTCGTGCAGCAGCCGCTGGGCGAACGCCTCCGGCCAGTCCACGGGCCGGTAACCGGCGGCCAGGTCGACGTGGTGCACCTCGACCTCGCGCAGCCGGCCCCAGACCAGCATCGCCGCCGGCCACGGGCCACGCCGGGTCTGCACCGTGGTGCCCCAGGCGTCGACGGGCATCGCCGCGACCGCCGCGTCGAGGCGTTGGCCGCTGCGGCGTACGTCGTCCAGCAGGTCGGCCGGGCCACGGCCGGCACCGGCGTCGATGTCGTCGGCGCGGCTCTGCGCCGAGGCGTACATCGGGATCTCCTCGCCGGTGCGCGCGGAGGTGAGCAGGTTGACGAACCCGTCGGCGTTGCGGGCCAGGTGGGTGAGCACGTGCGCGCGGGACCAGCCCGGCAGCAGGGACGGCGCCGCGACGTCCGCGGCGGTCAGGCCGGACACGGTACGCAGCAGCCGGTCGTTCGCCTCGGCCAGCGCGCCGGTCAGCAGCAGGGGGTCGGCGGTCATCGGTTTCTCACGGTCCGACCCTAGCGGGCCGGACCGGGCCGTGCCGCCGGGGAAATCGCTTTCGGCGCGTCGGCGTGGCCCCTACCGTCGGGGCCGACGACACGGGGAGCGGGGCCGGACGCGCCGGGCTCCACGTCGTCCCGAACGCGGCACCGGGAGTCGGAGGGGAGGTGGTGCGCATGCCGGTCGCAACGCGTGTGTTCCGCCGTATCTCCCCTCGACACCGATGAGGACACCATGACTCTCGATCTGACCGCCCTCGGCTGGGATACCGGCTGGGCGGCCCATCTCGACCGTCGCTCCGGCCGTACACCCGGGCGTGTCGCCCGGGTGGACCGGGGCGTCTGCACCGTGCTGTGCCCGCAGGGGCCGGTGCGGGCCAGCCTCGGCGGCGGCGTGCTGTCCGCCGCCGCCCGCGACCTGACCGCGCTGCCCTGCGCGGGTGACTGGGTGCTGCTGTGCGCCTGGCCGGACGGCCCGGTCACCGTGGAGGCGGTGCTGCCCCGGCGTACCGCGCTGGTGCGGCGTACCGCCGGCAAGGACGCCAGTGGCCAGGTGCTGGCCGCCAACCTCGACGCCGCCGCGGTGGTCGAGCCGGTGCACCCGGAGCCGGACGCCGCGCGGATCGAACGGCTGCTGTCCCTGGTGCACGAATCCGGGGCGGAGCCGCTGGTCGTGCTCACCAAGGCCGACCTGGCCGCCGACCCGGCGGCGGTGGCCCGGCAACTGGCCGACCTCGCGCCGGGGGTGCCGGTGCTGCCGGTCAGCGCCGAGCGGGGCACCGGCCTGGCGCCGCTGCGCCGGCACGTCGGCCCGGGGCGCACGCTCGGCCTGCTCGGCCCGTCCGGGGCCGGCAAGTCGAGCCTGGTCAACGCGCTGGCCGGGGCTGACGTGATGCGCACCCAGGCGATCCGCCGGGTCGACGGCAAGGGCCGGCACACCACCACCTGGCGGTCGCTGGTGCCGCTGCCGGGTGGGGGAGCGGTGCTGGACACCCCCGGCGTACGGGCGGTCGGCCTGCTCGACGGCGCGGCCGGCCTGGACCGGGCGTTCGCCGACATCACCGAGCTGGCCGCCGGCTGCCGGTACGGCGACTGCGCCCACGACGCCGAGCCGGGCTGCGCGGTGCGGGCCGCGCTGGACGACGGTGCGCTGCCGGTGCGCCGCTGGGAGAGCTGGCGCCGGCTGCAGCGGGAGATCGAGTACGAGAGCGGCCGGCGCGCGGCCCGGTCGGCGGCCGAACGGCGGGGCGGCCGGCGGGCCGGGCGGCGACGCACCGGACGTCCGGCCACCCCGCCCGGTCCTGGGGGATTCTGAGCCGGCGCGGGCCGGTCGGGTGGTCCTGCGTGGTTCGCGCCCGACTGGCCTGAGCTGGGGGAATGTTCGCACGACGGAAGTTGTCATACGCCGGGGCTAGAGTTGCCGAGGCGTTTTCTCTGCGCCTCGACAACCTGTGAAAACCATCCAGACCCGGCGTCTGGTGCACAGATCCGCCTCATATTCTTCTTCCGGGAGCACACGCACCGTGGCCGACCGACTGATCATCCGTGGCGCGCGCGAGCACAACCTGCGTGACGTGAGTCTCGACCTGCCCCGGGACGCCCTGATCGTCTTCACCGGGCTCTCCGGTTCGGGCAAGTCGAGCCTGGCGTTCGACACCATCTTCGCCGAGGGGCAGCGCCGCTACGTCGAGTCGCTGTCGTCGTACGCCCGGCAGTTCCTCGGCCAGATGGACAAGCCCGACGTCGACTTCATCGAGGGCCTCAGTCCCGCCGTCTCCATCGACCAGAAGTCCACCTCGCGCAACCCGCGCTCCACCGTCGGCACCATCACCGAGGTCTACGACTACCTCCGCCTGCTGTTCGCCCGCATCGGCGAGCCGCACTGCCCGGTCTGCGGCGAGCGGATCTCCAAGCAGAGCCCGCAGCAGATCGTCGACCGGGTCCTGGCCATGGCCGAGGGCACCCGGTTCATGGTGCTCGCGCCGGTGGTGCGCGGCCGCAAGGGCGAGTACGTCGACCTCTTCGCCGAACTCCAGGCCAAGGGCTACGCCCGCGCCCGGGTCGACGGCGTGGTGCACCCGCTGACCGAGCCGCCGAAGCTCAAGAAGCAGGAGAAGCACACCATCGAGGTGGTGATCGACCGGCTCAGCGTCAAGCCGAGCGCCAAGCAGCGGCTGACCGACTCGGTCGAGGCCGCGCTCGGCCTGTCCGGCGGCCTGGTGCTGCTCGACTTCGTCGACCTGCCGGAGGACGACCCGGCCCGGGAGCGCCGCTACTCCGAGCACCTGGCCTGCCCGAACGACCACCCGCTCGCCATCGAGGACCTGGAACCCCGGGTCTTCTCCTTCAACGCCCCGTACGGCGCCTGCCCGGAGTGCACCGGCCTGGGCACCAAGAAGGAGGTGGACCCGGAGCTGGTCATCCCCGACCCGGAGCGCACCCTGCGCGAGGGCGCGATCCAGCCCTGGGCCACCGGGCACAACCTCGAATACTTCCTGCGGCTGCTGGAGGCGCTCGGCGAGGCCGAGCACTTCGACATCGACACGCCGTGGCGGGCGCTGCCGTCGCGGGCGCAGAAGACGATCCTGCACGGCTCCGACGACCAGGTGCACGTGCGCTACCGCAACAAGTACGGCCGCGAGCGGTCCTACTACACCGGCTTCGAGGGCGTGGTGCAGTGGATCGAGCGCCGGCACACCGACACCGAGTCGGAATGGTCCCGGGACAAGTACGAGGGCTACATGCGGGACGTGCCCTGCGCGGCCTGCGGCGGCACCCGGCTCAAGCCCGAGGTGCTCGCGGTCACCCTGGCCGGCAAGAGCATCGCCGAGGTCTGCAACCTCTCCGTCGGCGAGGCGGCCGACCTGCTGGCCGGCATCGAGCTGACCGACCGGCAGAAGATGATCGCCGAGCGGGTGCTCAAGGAGATCAACGCCCGGCTGAAGTTCCTGCTCGACGTGGGCCTGGACTACCTGTCCCTGGACCGCCCGGCCGGCACCCTCTCCGGCGGTGAGGCGCAGCGCATCCGGCTCGCCACCCAGATCGGCTCGGGCCTGGTCGGTGTGCTCTACGTGCTCGACGAGCCGTCGATCGGCCTGCACCAGCGGGACAACCACCGGCTCATCGAGACGCTGCTGCGGCTGCGCGGCCTGGGCAACACGCTGATCGTGGTCGAGCACGACGAGGACACCATCCGGGTCGCCGACTGGATCGTCGACATCGGCCCGGGCGCGGGCGAGCACGGCGGCAAGATCGTGCACAGCGGGTCGGTACCGGCGCTGCTGGACAACACCGAGTCGGTCACCGGGGCGTACCTGGCCGGCCGCAAGGCCATCCCGACGCCCGCCACCCGCCGGCCGCAGACGCCGGGCCGGGAGCTGGTGGTGCACGGCGCGCGCGAGCACAACCTGCGCAACCTCACCGTGAGCTTCCCGCTGGGCCAGCTCATCGCGGTCACCGGGGTCAGCGGGTCGGGCAAGTCGACGCTGGTGAACGACATCCTCTACGCCGTGCTGGCCAATCAGATCAACGGGGCCCGGCTGGTGCCCGGCCGGCACACCCGGGTCACCGGCCTGGAGCACGTGGACAAGGTCGTCGGCGTGGACCAGTCACCGATCGGGCGGACGCCGCGGTCCAACCCCGCCACGTACACCGGGGTCTGGGACCACGTCCGCAAACTCTTCGCCGAGACCACCGAGGCCAAGGTCCGGGGGTACGGCCCGGGCCGGTTCTCGTTCAACGTCAAGGGCGGGCGCTGCGAGGCGTGCTCCGGTGACGGCACCATCAAGATCGAGATGAACTTCCTGCCGGACGTCTACGTCCCCTGCGAGGTGTGCAAGGGCGCCCGCTACAACCGCGAGACCCTTGAGGTGCACTACAAGGGCAAGACGGTCGCCGAGGTGCTGGACATGCCGATCGAGGAGGCGGCCGAGTTCTTCTCCGCCATCCCGGCCATCCACCGGCACCTCAGGACGCTCGTCGACGTCGGCCTCGGCTACGTCCGCCTCGGCCAGCCCGCGCCGACGCTGTCCGGCGGCGAGGCGCAGCGCGTCAAGCTCGCCTCCGAACTCCAGAAGCGCTCCACCGGCCGCACCGTCTACGTGCTCGACGAGCCCACCACCGGCCTGCACTTCGAGGACATCCGCAAGCTGCTGATGGTGCTGGAGGGCCTGGTCGACAAGGGCAACACGGTCATCACCATCGAGCACAACCTCGACGTGATCAAGACGGCCGACTGGCTCATCGACATGGGCCCCGAGGGCGGCCACCGGGGCGGCACCGTACTCGCCACCGGCACGCCGGAGGAGGTCGCCGAGGTGCCGGAGAGCCACACCGGGGAGTTCCTGCGGCCGATCCTCAAGCTCGACGGCGAGGCCAAGGGCGCCAAGGCGGCCACCACCCGGGCGGCGAAGGCCAACGGCAGCGCCAAGCCGCGGGCCCGCAAGGTGCCCGCCGGGGCGCGCTGACCGGCCTCCTGCAACGGGCGGCCGTTAATTGACGCGTCAAAATGAACCGTGCCGCACGCATGTGCGTGTTCCGCAGTAAGTCGAGAGAAAGGCCGGAGATGAGTGATGATCAGGCGTTGACCCGACCGGTCACCCAGAGCCGCCGCAGTCTGCTCGCCGGTGCCGGCGCAGTGGGCGTGGCAGTGGTGCTCGCGGGCTGCGGCAGCGACGACGACGCGTCCCCGGGGCTCGCCCCGACCAGCGGTGGCCCGCCCGGCGCCACCGCGACCGGTGACGCCGGTGGCGGTGACCGGGCCGGCAGCAACGCCGTGGCCCGTACCTCGGACATCCCGGTCGGCGGGGGCGCGGTCTTCGCCACCCAGGGCGTGGTGATCACCCAGCCCGAGGCCGGCCAGTTCAAGGCGTTCGACCCGATCTGCACGCACCAGCGCTGCCCGGTGTCGAACGTCGACGGCGGCACGATCAACTGCACCTGCCACAACAGCCGGTTCTCGATCACCGACGGCTCGGTGAAGGGGGGCCCGGCCACCAAGCCGCTCGCGGCCAAGGAGATCAAGGTCGACGGCGACCAGATCCGCCTGGCCTGACCGGGTCCGCGTCCCCGCCACGTCGTGCGGGGACGCGGGCCTGCCGGCCGCCGCTCAGCCGGGGCCGTAGGACTCCCGCTCGGGTAGGCGCATCTCGTCCCGCAGGCCGTTCTCGGTGTACTCGATCGGGTGCTCGGGATCGATCTCGAAGTGGCCGTCGCCGTCCCGGTCGACGGGCAGCCCGCTCGCCTGACGTTCCGCTTCCTTCACCCCTTCGCCGTCCCGCCCGACATCCGGGTCTTCGGGGTTTTCGTAGCGGTCATCGAGATACGTGTCGTTGTCGTAGTCGTAGACGTGCGCCATCTCGTGGAAGAGCACGACCGGTGGCGGCGCGTGCCGGAAGTCGTCGAAGTCGGGGTTGTACTCGATCTCGGGCAAACCCATCGTTCCGTCGTCCGCCGTGGCGCTCTGGTCGTCGAACTCCCTGATCCAGGGATGGGCGTCGTTCATCTCCTCCAGCATGAGCCGGCCGTTCCGGTCTCGGTCTGCCGCTGCCCGTACACCAGGTCGCCGTCGCGCCCCGCGGTGCCACCCGAGACGGTGTCGGCGCCCTGGCCGGTGTAGATGGTGTCGTCACCGGCTCCACCGGCGATCGTGTCGCTGCCCCGGCCGCCCGAGAGCACGTCGTCGTGCCGACCGCCGTCGAGGCTGTCGTCGCCCCGTCCGCCGTCGAGATAGTCCCGGTTGTCGCCGCCGGAGAGGCGGTCGGAACCCGACCCGCCGTAGAGGGTGTCCCCGCCCTGCCCGCCGATGAGCCGGTCGTCACCGGTGTACGTGGACAGGTAATCCTGGCCCGCGCCGTCACCGGCCCCGGACTCGATGGTATCCGCGCCGTAGCCGCCGAGCACGACGTCAGCGCCCTCGCCGGTGTGGATGCGGTCGTCCCCGGCGCTGCCGAGCACTGTCACCCCGCCGGCACCCGGGCCGACCTGCACGCGGTCGTCACCGGAGCCGCCGCGGACCGTCAACTCGACGCCGTCCGGCACCGGCGCACTCCACGCGACCAACGAGCCGACCAGCAGCTCCACCCGCAGCTCGCCGGTGAGCGGGTCACGGACCACGCGGATGTCGTTGTCGCCGCTGCCGGCGTTGACGACCATCCGACCGCCGACGAAGATCACCCCGGGTCGGGACGGCTCGTTCGGCAGCGTGAACGGTGTCGTGCCGACGGTGTATCGCCACCACGCGTCGTTTATGACTCCCAGCGCCTCGCTGACCTTGCGAAGACCGGCCGCCGAGTCCTGCTGCACGTCCAGCGCCGGCCGGCGGATCGCCTCGGCGGCTGCCACTGCCGAACTCACGGCGGTGACGCCGGAGGCGTCGGACGGGGCGAAGGTGACCTGGTCGACGGACCGTCGCGCGGGCACGACCCCGCTCAGGGCCTTCCACTCGTGGTCGAGCAGCAGTTGGGCACGGCTGAGCGCGTCCGCCACGTCGTCGACCGCCCGGGCGCCGAGCTCGGCCTGCGTCGCGAACTCGTCGAGGTCCCGAACCAACTTTCGGCCGTGTTCGGCGTACGAGTCCGCGACGTCGCCGCTCCACCCGTTGGTGAACAACGCGCTCGCCCCGTGCTTGGCGCTCGCCGCGCCGTCCCGGGCGGCCTGGGCGAGGACGCGCCACGCCTTGGCCGCGGCGAGCAGTCGCTCCGGATCGGCGTTCAGCGACCACAGGTCGGCTGAGACGATCGGGGCGGGCGGCGTCTCGACGGCGAGCCCGGGGGCGGTCATGTCAGGTCACCGCCGAGCCGGGACCCCCTGAAGCCGCCGGCCTCCTCGTCGGTCCGTTGGGTCGTGAACGCGACCAGGTAGAGCCGGTCGGCGTCACCTTCCAGCACCGCCTGGAGCACGCCCGCGGTCGCCAGCGCGGCTTCCGTCGCGTCCTGGCAGGCGTTGTAGGTCGGCTCCGCAGCCGGTGTGTCACCGAACGCGGCCGACGCAGCGGGGAAGTGTTCCTGCGCCCCGCAGCATCGCGTCGCCGTACTCCTGCGATGCGGTGAGGACCCGCGTCGCGAAACCGGCGACGTCTTCGGGATCGACGGCGAAACCACCCATACCGCAAGCTAGCAACAGCGGCACGGCATCGACACGTACCTTTCGCCATCTGTCAGTTTCCGGCGCCCCGGTCCCGCAGCCGGGGCCGGTTCCCCGCGACGGCGGCGGACCTGCGCGCGGGTTTTGACACAGGTGCTGGCTAGGCTTGCTGCGTGGCTGACCCCTCGACCTACCGTCCCGCGACCGGCACCATCCCGGAGTCGCCAGGGGTCTACCGCTTCCGCGACGGCACCGGCCGGGTCATCTACGTCGGCAAGGCGCGCAACCTGCGCAGCCGGCTCAACTCCTACTTCGCCGACCCGGTCGGTCTGCACCAGCGCACCCGGCAGATGGTCTTCACCGCCGAGTCGGTCGACTGGATCACCGTCGCCACCGAGGTCGAGGCGCTCCAGCAGGAATACACCTGGATCAAGCAGTACGACCCCCGGTTCAACGTCCGCTACCGCGACGACAAGTCGTACCCCTATCTCGCCGTCACGCTCGACGAGGAATACCCGCGGTTGCAGGTGATGCGCGGGGTGAAGCGCAAGGGCGTGCGCTACTTCGGGCCGTACTCGCACGCGTGGGCGATCCGCGAGACGCTCGACCTGCTGCTGCGGGTCTTCCCGGCGCGGACCTGCTCGTCCGGGGTGTTCAAGCGCGCCGGCCAGGTCGGTCGGCCCTGCCTGCTGGGCTACATCGGCAAGTGCTCGGCGCCGTGCGTCGGCAGCGTCAGCGCCGAGCGGCACCGGGAGATCGTCGACGGCTTCTGCGACTTCATGGCCGGCCGCACCGACACGATGGTGCGGCGGCTGGAGAAGGAGATGCTCGACGCCAGCGAGCAGTTGGAGTTCGAGCGGGCCGCCCGCCTGCGCGACGACGTCGCGGCGCTGCGCCGGGCCATGGAGAAGCAGACGGTGGTGCTCGGCGACGGCACCGACGCCGACGTGGTCGCCTTCGCCGACGACCCGCTCGAAGCCGCCGTGCAGGTCTTCCACGTCCGCGGCGGCCGGGTGCGCGGCCAGCGCGGCTGGGTGGTGGAGAAGACTGAGGACCTGAGCACCGGCGACCTCGTGCACCACTTCTGCACCCAGGTGTACGGCGGTGAGCAGGGCGAGGCCGACGTGCCCCGCGAACTGCTCGTGCCCGAGCTGCCCGGCGACGCCGACGCGCTCGCCGACTGGCTCTCCGCCCGCCGGGGCAGCCGGGTGTCGCTGCGGGTGCCGCAGCGCGGCGACAAGCGGTCGCTGCTGGAGACCGTCGAGCGCAACGCCAAGGACGCGCTGGCCCGGCACAAGCTGAAGCGGGCCGGCGACCTGACCACCCGCAGCCAGGCGCTCGACCAGATCGCCGAAGCGCTCGCCATGGACACCTCGCCCCTTCGCATCGAGTGCTTCGACGTGTCCCAGATCCAGGGCACCGACGTGGTCGCCAGCATGGTGGTGTTCGAGGACGGGCTGCCCCGCAAGAGCGAATACCGGCGGTTCATCGTGCGCGGCGCGACCGACGACCTGTCGGCCATGTCCGAGGTGCTGCGGCGGCGCTTCGCCCGCTACCTCGACGCCCGCGCCGAGACCGGTGAGCTGGGCGAGGAGACCGCCTCCGACCCGGACCGCCCCGGCGTCGACCCGACCACCGGGCGGCCGCGCAAGTTCGCGTACCCGCCGCAGCTCGTCGTGGTCGACGGCGGCCCGCCCCAGGTCGCCGCCGCCGCGAAGGCGCTCGCCGAACTGGGCATCGACGACGTGGCACTCTGCGGGCTGGCCAAGCGGCTGGAGGAGGTGTGGCTGCCCGACGACGAGTTCCCGGTGATCCTGCCGCGCACCTCCGAGGCGCTCTACCTGCTGCAACGGGTACGCGACGAGGCTCACCGCTTCGCCATCACGTTCCACCGCCAGCGGCGCTCCAAGCGGATGACCGAATCCGCGCTGGACAACGTGCCCGGCCTCGGCGACGTACGCCGCAAGGCGCTGCTGCGGCACTTCGGCTCGCTGAAGCGGCTGTCCGCCGCCACGGTGGAGGAGATCACCGAGGTGCCCGGGGTCGGCAGGCGTACGGCCGAGGCGATCCTGGCCGCCCTCGACGGCTCCACCGCCGACGCCACGACCCCTTCCTGACCCGTCCCGCGCCCGGGTTCCGCCGTCACGCCCGCCGTCCCGCCCCGCCGGCGCGTCACCACCGCCCCCGCCCTCGGTGGAACCTGACGGGTGTCTCCGACCGCATGTGACACCCATGGCGTTCCACCGACGAAACGATCCCGAAGTACGGAACGGCTGTCCTGTGCTCTGGGAGGCTGGGCGCTGCCGTGCCGCTGCGCCGGCCGGTCCCCGCTCCCGCTCCCGCGATCTTGCACTTTGGGCCCGCGAGATGCCTTTTTTGCGTTATTCGTCCGGGCGCCAACTGCAAGATCGCGCGCCTGAGTGGGGGAGGCCTGCCAGATCCGTCTGCGCGGTGTGGGTGGTGGGGTGAGCGGTGTCCGGTTCGGCGGGGTGGCCGGGGCTGTGGTCGGTGCCACCGTCAGCGTGGAATCGGTGGCGGGCGCGGGGCGTTGTACATGGCTGACACCCCAGGCACCGCAACGAGCGCCGGCCCCCGGCCCGGCATGGCACCCGGGCAGGTCAGGGAATCGCCCCGGCCCGGTCGTCGTTACATCCCCCGAGCCGCGCAGAGCAGGCCCCTTCAGCCGGGCCGCCCGCGTGCCACCGCCCGCCCGACGGGCACCCCCCAAGACTTTCACCCCCTTTCGCGGCACCCCCTGCCGCGTCATCCCCCCACCAGGGAGGCAACCCTCATGGCTACCACTCTGCTGCGTAAGACCGTTCTCACCGCCGCCGGCATCGCCGGTGGCATCGCCGGGCCCGCGATCGCCGCCCACGCCGCCCCCGCGCAGAACACCACCAGCGTGGTGGCCGACCGCAAGGGCCACGGCGAGCGGGAACTCGACGTCCGCTACGAAGCCCAGCCCAACTTCTACTTCTGCGGCCCCGCCGCCGCCCGCAACGCCCTGTCTGTACAGGGCAAGAACATCGACGTGCACGCCATGGCCCGCGAAATGGGCACCACCGAGAACGGCACCGACAGCATCAACGACATCACCCCGGTGCTGAACAAGGAGACCGGCGCCAAGGACGCCTACAAGTCCGTCGAGATCGCCACTCCCAAGGCCGACGACAAGCAGACCGACACCCTGCGCGCCGACGTGGTCAAGACCGTCGACGCCGGCCGGGCCGTGGTCGCCAACATCGCCGGCACCGCCACCGACACCGACGGCACCACCCACTCCTTCGAAGGCGGCCACTACATCAGCGTCATCGGCTACCGCGACAACGGCAACACCGTCACCATCGCCGACAGCGCCAACCCCAATACCGCCACCTACCGGATGAGCATCGACAACCTCGCCGACTGGATCGCCACCCGCGGCTACAGCACCAGCTAAGAACCACCACCGGAAGGGCCCGACCCCACCACAGGCCACCACAGGGGCCGGGCCCTTTCCGCGTGCCTCAGGATTCGGCGAGGACGGCCAGGATCGCCTCGCCGTACTTGGCGAGCTTGTTCTCGCCGACGCCGTTGACCCGGGACAGCTCGGCCAGCGAGGCCGGCGGCTCGGCGGCGATCTGCCGCAGGGTCGCGTCGTGGAAGATGACGTACGCTGGCACGCCCTGCTCCTTGGCGGTGGCCGCGCGCCAGGCGCGGAGCCGGTCGAAGACGGGCGCGGCGGCGGGGGAGAGGTCGGCGACCACCGTGGCCGCGCCCCGCGGCTTGGCGGACCGGCCGGCCGCCGGACGTTCCGGCTCCTTGCGCAGGGTGACCGTACGGCGGCGGCCGAGCACGTCCGCGCTGGCCTCGGTCAGCGCCAGCGTGCCGTAGTCGCCCTCGACGGCGAGCAGCCCTTCGGCGAGCAGTTGCCGCACCACGCCGCGCCACTCGGCCTCGCGCAGCTCGGTGCCGATGCCGAAGGTGCTCAGCGCGTCGTGGCCGTGCTGGTCGATCTTGTCGGTGTGCTTGCCGAGCAGGATGTCGATGCTGTGCCCGGCGCCGAACCGCTGGTTGCGTTCGCGGTCGAGCCGGTAGACGGTGGAGAGCAGCTTCTGCGCGGCGACCGTGCCGTCCCAGGACTCCGGCGGTTCGAGGCAGGTGTCGCAGTTGCCGCAGTCGGCCACCCCGGTCTCGCCGAAGTATTCGAGCAGCTGGGCGCGGCGGCAGCGGACCGTCTCGCAGAGCGCCAGCATCGCGTCCAGGTGGGCGGCGAGGTTGCGCCGGTGCGCGAGGTCGCCCTCCGACGTCTCGATCATCTTGCGCTGCTGCACCACGTCCTGGAGCCCGTACGCCAGCCAGGCCGTGGACGGCAGCCCGTCGCGCCCGGCGCGGCCGGTCTCCTGGTAGTAGCCCTCGACCGACTTCGGCAGGTCGAGGTGGGCGACGAAGCGTACGTCGGGCTTGTCGATGCCCATGCCGAAGGCGATGGTGGCGACCATGACCAGGCCGTCCTCGCGCAGGAAGCGCTGCTGGTTGGCGGCGCGGGTCGAGGCGTCCAGCCCGGCGTGGTAGGGCAGCGCGGAGATGCCGTTGGCGACGAGGAACTCGGCGGTCTTCTCCACCGAGGCCCGGGACAGGCAGTAGACGATGCCGGCGTCGCCCGGGTGCTCGTCGCGCAGCAGGCTCAGCAACTGGCGGCGCGGCTCCCGCTTGGGCACGATGCGGTACTGGATGTTGGGCCGGTCGAAGCTGGCCACGTAGTGCCGGGCCTCGGTGAGCCGCAGCCGGGTGGCGATCTCGGTGCGCGTCGCCCGGGTCGCGGTGGCGGTCAGCGCGATCCGCGGTACGTCCGGCCACCGCTCGTGCAGCATCGACAGGTTGAGGTAGTCGGGGCGGAAGTCGTGCCCCCACTGCGAGACGCAGTGTGCCTCGTCGATGGCGAACAGGGCGATCCGGCCGCGTTCCAGCAGGCCGAGCGTGGACCGCACGGCCAGCCCTTCCGGGGCGAGGTAGAGCAGGTCCAGCTCACCGGCGAGGTAGGCCGCCTCGACCCGGCGTCGCTGCGCGGGATCCTGGGTCGAGTTGAGGAACCCCGCCCGGACGCCGACCGCGGTGAGCGCGTCGACCTGGTCCTGCATGAGCGCGATCAGCGGTGAGACGACGATGGCCACGCCGTCGCGGACCAGCGCGGGGATCTGGTAGCACAGCGACTTGCCGCCACCGGTGGGCATGAGCACCAGCGCGTCGCCGCCGGCCACCACGTGTTCGACGACCTCCTGCTGGAAGCCGCGGAAGGCGTCGTACCCGAAGACCCGGCGCAGCACCTGAAGCGCGTCACCGGCCGGTGGGGAACCGGTCGGTGGGGAGCCGGTCGGTGGGGAGCCGGTCGGTGGTGAGGTGGTCCGCTCGTCGGTGGGGGAGACCATCCGCGCAGTCTACGAGCGTCCCCCGACAGCGCCTCTCCGGCGAGCCGTCACGAAGGCGGCGAACTGTTCCGGTCGTCACCCCGTGGAATCCCCGGCCGGGTCGCAGCCGTTAGAGTCGCTGATTGACCATGCGCGGCCGGCCGGCCGCGGCGCCACGGCTGGGGGTAGCGGGTGAGCGAGGCGCGTACAGCGGGTGACCTGGGGCCGACCGGGGCGGAGACGACGCCGGTGCGACCGGCGTCGGCCGAGTCGGACACCTCCCTGGTGGTGGTGACCGGCCTGTCCGGCGGCGGGCGCAGCACCGTGGCCCGGGCGCTGGAGAACGTCGGCTACTACGTGGTCGACAACCTGCCCCAGGCGCTGCTGCTGGACATGGCCGAGCTGGCGTTCAAGGCCGGCGGTGCGGCCCGGCGTACGGCGATGGTGCTGGACGTGCGCTCGCGCGCGTTCTCCACCGACCTCGCCGGGGCGATCCGGGAGCTGCGCGAGCGCGGCTTCCAGCCCCGGGTGGTCTTCGTCGACGCCGACGACGAGGTGCTGATCCGCCGGTTCGAGAGCGTGCGCCGCTCGCACCCGTTGCAGGGCGACGGGCGGCTCGCTGACGGCATCGCCGTCGAGCGGACGCTGCTGGAGGAGGCCCGCGAGCAGGCCGACGTGATCATCGACACCAGCCACCTGAACGTGAACCAGCTGCGCCGCCGGGTCGAGGAGCTGTTCGGCGGCGAGGACGCCCGCCGGCTGCGGATCACCGTGATCTCGTTCGGATTCAAGTACGGCCTGCCGCCGGACGCCGACTTCGTGATGGACGCCCGGTTCCTGCCCAACCCGTACTGGGTGCCGGAGCTGCGCGAGCACACCGGTCGGGAGGAGGGGGTCAGCGCGTACGTGCTGGGCCAGGAGGGCGCCGAGGCGTTCGTGGCCGGCTACGCCGACCTGGTCAACGCGACCACCGCCGGGTTCGAGCGGGAGGGCAAGCGCTACCTGACCGTGGCGGTCGGCTGCACCGGCGGCAAGCACCGCAGCGTGGCCATCGCCGAGGAGCTGGCCTCCCGGCTGCGCCACTCCGGCATCGCCGCCAACGCCCAGCACCGGGACCTGGGGCGGGAGTGACCCCGACCAGGGTGGTCGCCTTCGGCGGCGGGCACGGGCTCTCGGCGTCGCTGCGGGCGCTGCGGCACTGCGTACCCGAGCTGGACCTGGACATCACCGCGGTGGTCACCGTCGGCGACGACGGCGGCTCCAGCGGCCGGTTGCGCGCCGAGCGTGGCGGCCTGCCGCCGGGCGACCTGCGCCAGGCGCTGGTCGCGCTGGCCGGCGACCACCCGGCCACCCGGCGCAGCGCCGCGTTGTTCCAGCACCGCTTCGCCGCCGCCGTGCCGCAGGCGCCGACGCTCGCCGCGCCGGTGCCGGTCGTGGTCGGCGACTCGCTGGCCGGCCACGCGGTCGGCAACCTGCTCCTGCACGGGCTCACCGAGCTGCTCGGCGACCCGGTGGCCGCGCTCGACCACGCCGGGGCGATGCTCGGCGCGGTGGGGCGGGTGCTGCCGATGTCCCGCCAGCCGGTGGGCATCGAGGCCCGGGTCCGCGGCGCCGACCCGGAGCACCCGGACGAGGTGTCGACCGTGCGCGGGCAGCACCAGGTGGCGGTCACCCCCGGCACCGTCGAGTCGCTGCGGCTCAGCCCGTCCGCGCCGGCCGCGTGCGCCGAGGCGGTGACGGCGGTACGCGCCGCGGACTGGCTGATCTTCGGGCCGGGAAGCTGGTACACGAGCGTGCTGCCGCACCTGCTCGTGCCGGGCCTGGCCGACGCGATCGTGTCCAGCCCGGCGCGGCGGCTGGTGACGCTCAACCTGGTGGCCGAGAACGAGACCTCGGGGCTCTCCCTGCCCGACCATCTGGACACCCTGCGGCGCTATCTGCCCGAGCTGAAGGTGGACCAGGTGCTCGCCGACTCCACGGCGGTGGGTGATCCCGCGCCGGTCGAACGTGCGGCAGAATCGCTTGGTGCCCGGCTGGTCCTCGCTCCCGTCGCCGTCCTCGACGGCACGCCCCGTCATGATCCAGCCGCGTTGGGCGCCGCGCTGGTGCCTGTCCTGCGCGCCGATCGTTAGACACGTACGTAATCACCGGCGACACGCCGGAACCGGTCCGTGAGGGGGCGCACTATGGCGATGACGGCTGCGGTCAAGGACGAGCTGAGTCGGGTCGACGTGCCCAAGCCCTGCTGTCGGCGGGCGGAGATGGCCGCCCTGCTGCGTTTCGCGGGTGGCCTGCACATCGTGTCGGGTCGCGTCGTGGTCGAGGCGGAGCTGGACACCGGCGCGGTGGCCCGCCGGCTGCGGCGGGAGATCGCCGAGGTCTACGGCTACCCGAGCGAGATCCACGTGCTCGCCTCCGGCGGGCTGCGCAAGGGCAGCCACTTCATCGTGCGGGTGGTCAAGGACGGTGAGGCGCTCGCCCGGCAGACCGGCCTGCTCGACGTGCGGGGCCGCCCGGTGCGCGGCCTGCCGCCGCACGTGGTGGCCGCGAACGTCTGCTGTGCCGTGTCGGCCTGGCGGGGCGCGTTCATGGCGCACGGCTCGCTCACCGAGCCGGGCCGCTCCAGCGCCCTGGAGATCACCTGCCCCGGTCCGGAGTCCGCGCTGGCGCTCGTCGGCGCGGCCCGCCGTATCGGCATCACCGCGAAGAACCGCGAGGTGCGCGGCGTGGATCGGGTCGTGGTCAAGGACGGCGACGCGATCGCCGCGCTGCTCACCCGCATCGGCGCGCATTCCAGCGTGCTGGCCTGGGAGGAACGCCGGGTACGCCGGGAGGTGCGCGCCACCGCGAACCGGCTGGCCAACTTCGACGACGCCAACCTGCGCCGTTCCGCGCGTGCCGCGGTGGCCGCCGCCGCCCGGGTGACCCGCGCGCTGGAGATCCTCGCCGACGACGCGCCGAACCACCTGACCTCGGCCGGCCGGCTGCGCCTGGAGCACCGCCAGGCGTCGCTGGAGGAACTGGGCGCGCTCGCCGAGCCGCCGCTGACCAAGGACGCCATCGCCGGCCGGATCCGCCGGCTGCTCGCGCTGGCCGACAAGCGTGCCCGTGACCTGGGCATCCCGGATACGGAAGCGGCAGTCACACCGGACATGCTCGTGGTCTGATAGGACTCGGGCGGCAGCGCACCGCGAGCGGGATCACCACCCGCCGCAGCGCGACGCCGCGCGCTCGGATATGGTCGCTGCGTACGGCAAGGGGGCCGCGCACAGGCATCCCTCGCCGTGCTCACCGCCTCGGGCGGTCAGGTCTCCAGGACCGCGGCGGGGTGGCCGAGATGACATGTCGACGGCCGGCTCCAACGGTCGGCGCACACACCTCCGCCGGCCGCGGTCTGGCGCCGGCGGACCAGAACGCGAGGAGATGGGACCTGTGACCATCCGGGTTGGCATCAACGGCTTCGGCCGGATCGGCCGCAACTTCTTCCGGGCAGTGCTGGCGTCCGGCGCTGACATCGAGGTCGTGGCGGTCAACGACCTGACCGACAACGCGACGCTCGCCCACCTTGTCAAGTACGACAGCATCCTGGGCCGCCTTCCGCACGAGGTGAAGGCCACCGCCGACGAGATCACCGTGGGCGGCAAGACCATCAAGGCGTACGCCGAGAAGGACCCGGCCAAGCTGCCGTGGGGCGAGGTCGGCGCCGACGTGGTCATCGAGTCCACCGGCTTCTTCACCGACGCCACCAAGGCGAAGGCGCACCTCGACGGCGGGGCCAAGAAGGTCATCATCTCCGCGCCGGCGAAGAACGAGGACTTCACCGTGGTCATGGGCGTCAACCAGGACCAGTACGACCCGGCCAAGCACAACATCATCTCGAACGCCTCCTGCACCACCAACTGCCTCGCGCCGATGGCGAAGGTCCTGCAGGACACGTTCGGCATCAAGCAGGGCCTGATGACCACCATCCACGCGTACACGCAGGACCAGAACCTGCAGGACGCCCCGCACAAGGACCTGCGCCGGGCCCGGGCCGCCGCGCTGAACATCGTGCCGACCTCGACCGGCGCCGCGAAGGCCATCGGCCTGGTGCTGCCGGAGCTCAAGGGCAAGCTGGACGGCTACGCGCTGCGCGTGCCGATCCCGACCGGCTCGGCGACCGACCTGACCGTGGAGGTCGGCCGGGAGACCACCGTGGACGAGGTCAACGCCGCGCTCAAGGCCGCCGCCGAGGGCCCGCTGCGGGGCATCCTCAGCTACAACGAGGACCCGATCGTGTCCTCCGACATCGTGACCGACCCGGCGTCGTGCATCTTCGACGCGCCGCTGACCAAGGTGATCGGCAACCAGGTCAAGGTCGTCGGCTGGTACGACAACGAGTGGGGCTACTCGAACCGCCTGGTCGACCTGGTCAAGCTGGTCGGTCAGTCCCTGTGAGTGCGAGGACCGAGCTTGCGAGCCCCGCAGTCACGAACGGAGGGCTAGCTCTGTGACGATCCGTAACCTCGACGACCTGCTCGCCGAGGGGGTGTCGGGTCGGCGTGTGCTGGTGCGCGCCGACCTGAACGTCCCGCTCGACAAGCAGACCGGGGACATCGCCGACGACGGCCGGATCCGGGCCGTCCTGCCGACGCTGAGCGCGCTGGTGCAGGCCGGCGCGAAGGTGGTCGTCTGTTCGCACCTGGGCCGCCCGAAGGGCGCGCCCGACCCGCAGTTCAGCCTCCGTCCGGTCGCCGGGCGGCTCGGTGAGCTGCTCGGCGCCCCGGTGCGCTTCGCCGAGGACACCGTCGGCGACTCGGCGCGCTCCACCGTGGAGGGGCTGGCCGACGGCCAGGTCGCGCTGCTGGAGAACCTGCGTTTCAACAAGGGTGAGACCAGCAAGGACGACGCGGAGCGGGGCGCGTTCGCCGACCAGCTCGCCGCGTTCGGCGACGCCTACGTCGACGACGCGTTCGGCGCGGTGCACCGCAAGCACGCCAGCGTGCACGACGTGCCGGCCCGGCTGCCGCACTACGCCGGCCGGCTGGTGCTGCGCGAGGTCGAGGTGCTCAGCCGCCTGACCGGCGAGCCGGAGCGGCCGTACGTGGTGGTGCTGGGCGGCTCGAAGGTCTCCGACAAGCTGGCCGTGATCGAGGCGCTGCTGCCGACAGTGGACCGGCTGCTCATCGGCGGCGGCATGTGCTTCACCTTCCTCAAGGCCCAGGGCCACGAGGTGGGCACGTCGCTGCTGGAGAAGGACATGGTCGAGACCTGCGGCAACCTGATGGAGCGCGCGCCGGGCAAGATCATGCTCCCGGTCGACGTGGTGGTCGCCGACGCGTTCGCGCCGGACGCCGCGCACGACACCGTGCCCGCCGACGGCATCCCCAGCCACCGGCTGGGCCTGGACATCGGCCCGGAGACGGTGGCCGGCTTCGCCGCGGCGCTGTCGCAGGCGAAGACCGTCTTCTGGAACGGCCCGATGGGCGTGTTCGAGATGGCGGCGTTCGCCAACGGCACCCGGGGCGTGGCCGAGGCGATCACCAAGGCCGACGCGTTCAGCGTGGTCGGCGGCGGCGACTCGGCCGCGGCGGTGCGCGCGTTGGGCCTGGACGAGTCCTCGTTCGGGCACATCTCCACCGGTGGCGGCGCCTCCCTGGAATACCTGGAGGGCAAGACCCTCCCCGGCATCGCGGCCCTGGAGAACTGAATGGCGAGCACGACCCGCCGGCCGCTGATGGCCGGCAACTGGAAGATGAACCTGAACCACCTCGAGGCCAACCTGCTGGTGCAGAAGCTGGCCGCGAGCCTGAACGAGAAGCAGCTCACCGACGTCGAGTGCGTGGTGCTGCCGCCCTTCACCGATCTGCGTACCGTGCAGACCGCTGTGGACGGCGACAAGCTGCTGATCGGCTACGGCGCGCAGGACCTGTCGCCGCACCCGTCGGGCGCCTACACCGGTGAGATCGCCGGGCCGATGCTCGCCAAGCTGGGCTGCGGCTACGTGGTGGTCGGCCACTCCGAGCGGCGGCAGTACCACCACGAGAACGACGCGCTCGTCAACGCGAAGGTGGCGGCGGCGCTGGCGAACGGGCTCACCCCGATCCTCTGCATCGGCGAGGGCCTGGAGGTCCGGGAGCGGTCGGGTCAGGTGCGGCACTGCTGCGACCAGCTCGACGGCGCGCTGAAGGGGCTCACCGCCGAGCAGGTCACCAAGGTGGTCGTGGCGTACGAGCCGGTCTGGGCGATCGGCACCGGCAAGACGGCGACGCCGGAGGACGCCCAGGAGGTCTGCGGCGCGGTGCGCAAGCGCATCGCCGAGACCTACGACGAGGGCACCGCCGCGCAGGTCCGGATCCTGTACGGCGGGTCGGTCAAGGCGTCGAACGTCGCCGCGATCATGGCGCAGCCGGACGTGGACGGGGCTCTGGTCGGGGGCGCGAGCCTGGACGCGGAGGAGTTCGCGCAGATCTGCCGGTTCCCGGAGCACACCGCCCGCTGATCGCTCGCTATCCTTGACGCTGCCCGTCCACCGGTCGGTGCCGCAGTGCCCGACAGGTCCGGGCAGTGATCGCAACGAGAGGACTGACCCCCGCCATGCCGATCTGGTTCGCCTACACGATGATCACGTTGCTGGTCATCACCAGCGTGCTGCTCGTCCTGCTGATCCTCCTGCACCGCGGTAAGGGCGGCGGGTTGTCGAGCATGTTCGGCGGCGGCGTCAGCTCCAGCCTGGCCGGTTCGTCGGTGGCCGAGAAGAACCTCGACCGCTACACCGTTCTGGTGGGAATCGTCTGGTTCGCGTGCATCGTCGGGCTCGGCCTCTGGCTGCGGCTGCAGATGGCCAGCGGCACCTGAGCCGGCGCTGAGAAGCGTACAATCTGCGCGCGGTCCGTCACGGACCGCGCGCAGTTTTGTTTCTCCGCGCGTCGCCCGTCGCCGACCCCCTCCGGCGGCGGTCCCCTCCGACGACAGGGAGCGAGCAACAGTGCCCAGCCACAACGTCATCCGCGGCACCCGCATCGGGTCCGCCCCCGAGCGGTTCGACCAGCGGGTCGAGCCCGCGCCTCGCCGGCCGGTCGTCTACTGGTGCCGCCACGGGCACCGGGTCGAGTTCCTGATCGCCGCCGAGGCGGAGACGCCCGCCACGTGGGAGTGCCCCCGCTGCGGCGAGCCCGCCGGCCCCGACCCGGGCGACCCGCCGGGCCGCCAGCGCGCCGAGCCGTACAAGACCCATCTGGCGTACGTGCAGGAGCGGCGCACCCCGGAGGAGGGGGAGGCGCTGCTCGCCGAGGCCCTGGACGCGCTGCGCCGACGTCGCGGCCGCGCCTGACCCCGAGGTGTCGAGAAGGGGCCCCTTCTCGACGTGAGACGTCGAGGAGGGGCCCCTTCCTACCCGCTCAGCGGAGGCTGCGCAGGCGTGGCGGCACGTTCGCCGCCGCAGCCCGGTCGAGCAGCCAGAGGGTACGGGAGACGCCCTGCACCCCGGCGGCCGGCAGCTGCACCGGCCCCGCCCCGGCCAGCGCCATGCCGACCGCCCGGGCCTTGTCCGCCCCGGCGGCGATCAGCCACACCTCCTCGGCCGTGTTGATCGTCGGCAGGGTCAGCGTGGTCCGCACCGGCGGTGGCTTCGGGCTGCCCCGTACCGCGCTGACGGGCCGGTTGTCGTGGTGCACCGGGTGCTCGGGGAACACCGACGCCACGTGCCCGTCCTCGCCGACGCCGAGCATCAGCACGTCGAAGTGCGGCACGAGCGCGTTACCGGGCCGGGCCGCCGTCGCGAGTTCCCGCGCGTACCCGGCGGCTGCCGCCTCCGGGTCGTCGCCGGCCGGGCCGTCCGACGCCGGCATCGGGTGCACCCGGGCCGGGTCCAGCGGCACCGAGTCCAGCAGGGCCGCACGCGCCTGCGTCTCGTTGCGCTCCGGGTCGCCGGCCGGCAGGAACCGCTCGTCGCCCCACCACACGTCGACCCGGGACCAGTCGACCGCGTCCCGGGCGGGCAGCTGCCCGACCGCTCGGTACACCGCCGCGGCGATCCGCCCGCCGGTCAGGACCACCGACGCCTGGCCGCGCCCAGCCTGCGCGTCGAGCAGCTTCACCACCAACCGGGCCGCCACCGCCTGCGCGAGCAGGTCGGGGTCGGCGTGTACGGCGACACTCGCCTCAGTCATCCGTCGTGCCCTCGTGTTCCGACCGCCCGCCGGCGGTCTCCTGTGCCTTCGACCGCCCGGCCCGGGCGGTCACTCGTTAGCTGTCGCGCCCGCGTGCGCGGTCACGCCGGCCTCGGCCCGCTGGGCGGTCGCCGGGTCCTTCCACACGTGCACCCGCTGGACCGGACGCTGGTCGAGCCCGGTGATCCCGGCGGCGGCGCCGAGCGCCTCCGCGTACACCTGGTCGGCGTCGAGGCGGCGCAGCTCCTCGGCCAGTTCGTCGCCGAGCGGCCGGCGGACCAGCGGCAGCGTGCGGTCCTCCTGGCCGGTACGCCGGAACACCGCGATGCTGTCGTCCCGGGTCAGCGTCAGCTCGTCGCCGTTGGCGCAGCGCAACTGCACCTGGCGCATCCGCGGGAACTCGTCGGTCGCGGTCAGGACCGGGTCGATGCCGAGCCGGGCCTTGAGCCAGCCGCGCATCAGCGCCGCCGTCGGGTCCGACGGGGGCGCCACCAGGCTCGCCTCGGTGACCCGGGCCTGGGTGGTGTCGAACGCGCCCGCCACGAGCGTGCGCCACGGGGTGATCCGGGTCCACGCCAGGTCGGTGTCGCCCGGGGCGTAGTCGTGCGCCCGCTGCCGCAGCGCGGCGATCGGGTCGGCCGCCTGCGCCGCGTCGGTGATCCGCCGGTCCGCGACCACGCCGAGGAAGTCGGTGGAGATCTCCTCCGGCGGTTCGCCGTGCCACCAGGTCACCACCGGCACGTCCGGCACCAGCAGCGGCATCACCACCGACTCGGCGTGCAGCGCGAGCCGCCCGTACATCCGGGTCACCACCGCCTCGCACGGACCGAGCCGGCCACCCACGACGATCTCCGCGTCCAGCCGGTTGCGGTCCCGCTCCACGTCGGAGCGCACCACCACGAGCAGGCGGCACGGATGCGCCGCCGCGGCGATGGTGGCCGCCGCCTCGGCCTCGCGTACCCGCTTCTCGTCCACCACCACGATCAGCGTGAGCGCCATGCCACTGGCCACCCCGCCCGCGCTGCGCCGTTCCGCGGCCAGCGCCTTGACCACCTCGTTGCCGGTGGTGTCCCACAGCCCGATCATCGGAGCCTCCTGGTTCGCTCGCCGTGCACGCTCACGCTCTCCGCCACGCCCGGCCCTCACGGGCCAGCATCTCGTCGGCGGCCCGGGGCCCCCACTCACCGGCCCGGTACGGCTCCGGGGTCGTGCCCACCCAGGCGTGCTCCAGCGGGTCGACGACCTGCCAGCTCTGCTCCACCTCGGCGGCGTCCGGGAACAGCGTCCGGTCGCCGATCAGCACGTCCAGCACCAGCCGCTCGTACGCCTCGGGACTGGACTCGGTGAACGCCTCGCCGTACTGGAAGTCCATCGCGATGTCGCGGACCTCCATCGTGGTGCCCGGCACCTTGGAGCCGAACTTCAGCACCACGCCCTCGTCCGGCTGCACCCGGATGACCAGCTGGTTGGGGCCGAGGGACTCCATGTCGGCGTCGTTGAACGGCAGGTGCGGCGCCTTCTTGAACATGATGGCGACCTCGGTGACCCGCCGGGGCAGCCGCTTGCCGGCCCGGATGTAGAACGGAACCCCGGCCCAGCGGCGGTTCTGGATGCCCAGCTTCACCGCCACGTACGTCTCGGTGGTGGAGCCCTCCGGAACGCCCTCCTCCTCCAGGTAGCCCTTGGCGCGCTCGCCGCCCACCCAGCCGGGCAGGTACTGGCCGCGCACGGTGTCCTCGGCGACGTCCCGCGGCACGGTGATCGCCTTGAGCACCTTGAGCTTCTCGGCCCGGATCTCGTCGGCGTCGAAGCTCGTCGGCTCCTCCATCGCGACCAGGGCGAGCAGTTGGAGCAGGTGGTTCTGGAGCACGTCGCGGGCGGTGCCCACCGAGTCGTAGAAGGCCGCGCGGGTGCCGATGCCGACGTCCTCGGCCATGGTGATCTGCACCGAGTCGACGTACTTGGAGTTCCACAGCGGCTCGAACAGGTTGTTCGCGAAGCGCAGCGCCAGGATGTTCTGGACCGTCTCCTTGCCCAGATAGTGGTCGATCCGGAACACGTCCTGGCTGGTGAAGACGTCGTCGACCAGGTCGTTGAGCGCCTTGGCCGAGGGCAGGTCGTTGCCGAACGGCTTCTCCACCACCACCCGCCGCCAGCCGCCGGACTTCGCGTTGTCCGCCATGCCGGTGCGGGCGAGCTGCTTGAGCACCACCGGGAAGGCCGCCGGTGGGATGGAGAAGTAGAAGGCGGCGTTGCCGGGGATGCCGTGCGACTCGCGCAGCTCGTCGAGCGTGGCGGCGAGCTGGTCGAACGCCGCGTCGTCGTCGAACGAGCCGCCGACGAACTTGATGTTGCCGGCCAGCCGGGCCCACACCTCTTCCCGCCACGGGGTGCGGGCGTGCTTCTTGGCCGCGTCGTGCGCCACCGACTCGAAGTCGCCGTCGCCCCAGTCCCGGCGGGCGAAGCCCAGGACCACGAAGCCGGGCGGCAGGAGCCCTCGGTTGGCGAGGTCGTAGACCGCCGGCAGCAGTTTCTTGCGGGCCAGGTCGCCGGTCACCCCGAAGATCACCAGGGCACACGGCTCGGGGATCCGGGGCAGCCGCCGGTCCTGCGGATCGCGCAGCGGGTTCACCGGGCCACCTCCTCCTGCGTCTCGGTCCGCTGATTCCAGGTCATTGATCGTCACGTGCGTGTCCGTCCGGCCGTGTCCAGGAGCGGGGCGGCGCCCGCCGCCCGCTCGGTCAGGTGCAGGCGCAGCACCTGTCGCTCCCGGCCGGGCCAGGGCCCGCCGGTCGCCGGCGGCCTGGCCGCCCGGAGCTGCGCGAAGGTGTACGGACGGCCGGGGGTGACCGGCCGTCCGGCGGCCGGGGTCACGGCCTCGGGCTCGCTCACCGGCAACCACCTCACCCGTTCCACGGTACGGCGCGACGCGTCCCGGGGCCCGGCCCCGGGACGCGTCGTACGCCGTCGGTCACGCGTTGCCGCCGGCCTGCTGCGCCGCCCGCGCGTTGCCCTTGGCTGCCCGGTGCGGGCTGCCCGACCCCTTGGCCGCCTCGGCGAGGGACTTCTTGACCCCCTCCAGCAGCTCCACCCAGCTCGCCTCGAACTTCTCCACGCCCTCGCGCTCCAGCGTGGCGATCACGTCGGACAGGTCCACGCCCACCGCCTCCAGGTCGGCGAAGACCTTGCGGGCGTCGTCGTACGCGACGGTGACGGTGTCCGCCTGCGTCTCGCCGTGCTCGGCGTACGCGTGGATGACCGGCTCGGGCATGGTGTTGACGGTGCCGGGGGCGATCAGCTCCTCCACGTAGATCACGTCCCGGTAGTCCGGGTTCTTCGTCGACGTGGAGGCCCACAGCGGGCGCTGCGGGTGGGCGCCCGCGTCGGCCAGCTTCTGCCAGCGCGCCGAGGAGAAGACCTCGCCGTAGCGCTCGTACGCCAGCCGGGCGTTGGCGACCGCGGCCTTGCCGCGCAGCGCCTTGGCCTGGTCGGAGCCGATCTTCTCCAGCCGCTTGTCCACCTCGCTGTCGACCCGGGAGACGAAGAACGAGGCGACCGAGCCGATCTTCGACAGGTCGTGCCCGTTTGCCTGCGCCTGCTCCAGGCCGGCCAGGAACGCCTCCATCACCTGCGAGTAGCGGTCCAGGCCGAAGATCAGCGTGACGTTGACGCTGATCCCCTCGGCCAGGGTCGCGGTGATCGCGGGCAGGCCCTCCTCGGTGGCCGGGATCTTGATGAACAGGTTCGGCCGGTCGACCAGCCACCACAGCGCCTTGGCCTCGGCGACCGTCTTGTCGGCGTCGTGCGCCGAGCGCGGGTCCACCTCGATCGAGACCCGGCCGTCCACGCCGCCGCTGGCGTCGTACGAGGGGCGCATCACGTCGCAGGCCCACCGCACGTCGTACGTGGTGAGCATGCGGACCGCCTCCTCCACGTCCACATCCCGGACGGCGAGGTCACGAAGCTGCCAGTCGTACTCGTCGGCGTCGCTCAGCGCCTTCGCGAAGATCGTCGGATTGGTGGTCACCCCGGCCACGTGGGACTCCCGGCGCAGCTTGTCCAGCCCGCCGGAGGTCAGCCGTACCCGGGAGAGATCGTCGAGCCAGATCGCCACTCCGGCGCCCTGGAGCTCACTCAGCCTGTCCGTCATGCCGTCCACGCTCCCCTCAGTTGCCGGTCGTGAAACCGGTGATGTCGCCCACCCGGGTCAGCGCCGCGTGCGCGGCGGCCACGATCCGGTCGGGGGTGAACCCGAACTGCTCGAAGAGCACGGTGTGCGGCGCGCTGGCGCCGAAGTGCTCGATGCTCACGCACTCGCCGCTGTCGCCGACGATCGCGCGCCACGACATCGCGATGCCCGCCTCCACGCTCACCCGTGCCTTTACCCCGCGCGGCAGCACCGACTCCCGGTACGCCTCGTCCTGCGCGAAGAACCATTCCTGGCAGGGCATCGAGACGACCCGGGTGGGGGTGCCGTCGGCCTCCAGGCGCTCCCGCGCGGTGAGGCAGAGCTGCACCTCGGAGCCGGTGCCGACGATGATCACCTGCGGCTTGCCGTTCGACGCCTCGGCCAGCACGTACCCGCCCTTGGCGACGCCCTCGGCGCCGGCCAGTTCGGTGCGGTCGAGCGTCGGCAGCGCCTGCCGGCTGAGCGCCAGCGCGGTCGGCCGGTCGGTGTGCTCCAGCGCCTGCCGCCACGCCCAGACCGTCTCGTTGGCGTCGGCCGGGCGGACCACGTCCAGGCCGGGGATGGCCCGCAGCGCGGTCAGGTGCTCGATCGGCTGGTGGGTCGGGCCGTCCTCGCCGAGGCCGATCGAGTCGTGCGTCCAGACGTACGTCACCGGCAGCTTCATCAGCGCGGCCAGCCGCACCGCCGGGCGCATGTAGTCGCTGAACACCAGGAACGTGCCGCCGTACGGGCGGGTGCCGCCGTGCAGGGCGATGCCGTTGAGGATCGAGCCCATGGCGTGCTCGCGGATGCCGAAGTGCAGCGTGCGGCCGTACTCGTCACCGGGGAAGTCCTTGGTGGCGTGCGCCGCCGGGACGAACGACGGCTCGCCCTTCATGGTGGTGTTGTTGCTCTCGGCCAGGTCGGCCGAGCCGCCCCACAGCTCGGGCAGCACCGGCGCCAGGGCCTCCAGGACCTTGCCGGAGGCGGCCCGGGTGGCGACGCCCTTGGCGTCCGCGCCGAAGGTGGGCAGCGCGTCGGTCCAGCCGGTCGGCAGCGTACGGGTGGCCATCCGGTCCCACAGCGCCTTGCGCTCCGGGTTGGCCTGCGCCCAGGCGTCGAACCCGGTGGTCCACTCGGCCTGCTCCCGCGCGCCGCGCTCCAGCACCTGACGGGCGTGCTTGAGCACCTCCTCGTCGATTTCGAAGGTGCGCTGCGGGTCGAATCCGAGGATCTCCTTGGTGGCCTTGACCTCGTCGGCGCCGAGAGCCGAGCCGTGGATCTTGCCAGTGTTCTGCTTGTTCGGCGCGGGCCAGCCGATGATGGTGCGCAGCGCGATGAACGACGGCCGGTCGGTCTCCGCCTTGGCGGCCAGCAGCGCCTGGTACAGCGCCTCCACGTCCTCGTGGTAGTCGCCCTGGTCGGCGTCGCCGCTGCGCCAGTCGACGGTCTGCACGTGCCAGCCGTACGCCTCGTAGCGGGCCGCCACGTCCTCGCTCTTGGCGATGCGGGTGTCGTCCTCGATCGAGATCTCGTTGTCGTCGTAGATCACGCAGAGGTTGCCGAGCTGCTGGTGACCGGCGAGCGCGCTGGCCTCGTGGGTGACGCCCTCCTCGATGTCACCGTCGGAGACGATGCACCAGATGTCGTGCCGGAACGGCGAGTCGGCGCGGTCCGGCTCGGGGTCGAACAGGCCGCGCTCGCGGCGGGCCGCCATGGCCATGCCGACCGCGTTGCCGAGGCCCTGGCCGAGCGGACCGGTGGTGGTCTCCACGCCGGGGGTGTGGCCGTGCTCCGGGTGGCCCGGGGTGAGTGAGCCCCACTGGCGCAGCGCCTTGAGGTCGTCCAGTGCCAGCGGGTAGCCGGAGAGGAAGAGCTGGATGTACAGCGTCAGGCTGGAGTGGCCGGCGGAGAGCACGAACCGGTCGCGTCCGGCCCAGTTCGGGTCGGCGGGGTTGTGCCGCATGACCCGGTTGAAGAGCAGGTACGCCGCCGGGGCGAGGCTCATCGCCGTCCCCGGGTGGCCGTTGCCGGATTTCTCCACGGCGTCCATGGCCAGCACGCGGACCGTGTCGACGGCCCTGCGGTCGAGGTCGGACCAGTTGAGAGCGGGAAGCTCGGGTCGATTGGCAGCCACGATGGTTGTGCTCCTCGGCAGATGGGCGGAACCCTCACTGATGACCCTATCGAGCGGTGCTAAACGTCCGCCCGGGGATCTCAGCATGCTCTTCTGTACGGATCGCGCGCGTTCCGCCGTTCAACCGCAGGTGTGACGGCTCGCACCGTTGCCGGGTCCGCGGGGCAGCGAAAACGACGCCGCGTAGTGTGTGGTGCGGTGTGTGGACCCGCAGCGGTCCGGGCCGAACGACCTCCCCCGCCGATGCCGGAAGGTGGCAATCCGTGAGCATGATCACCGAGCGCCCCGTCAGCAACCCTGCCGGGCAGCCGCCGGTGGGCGCGGTGGCGGAGGGGTCGGCGAGCGGCCGGCGGGACGTGCGCGCCGTGGTGGCGGCGTACGTGTCGCTGACCAAGCCGCGGATCGTCGAGCTGCTGCTGGTGACCACCGTGCCGGCGATGATGCTCGCCCACGGCGGGATGCCGTCGTTGTGGCTGGTGGCCGTGGTGCTGGTCGGCGGGTCGCTCGCGGCCGGCGCGGCGAGCGTCATCAACTGCTACATCGACCGCGACATCGACCAGCTCATGCGGCGCACCAAGCGCCGTCCGCTGCCCGCGCACACCGTGTCGCCGCGCAGCGCGCTGATCTTCGGCCTGGTGCTGGCGGCGGTGTCGGTGGCGCTGATGGCGGCGGCGACGAACTGGCTGGCGACGGTGCTGACGCTGGCCGCGATCGCCTACTACGACCTGGTCTACACGCTGTGGCTGAAGCGGACGACCGCGGCGAACACGTTCTGGGGCGGCATCTGCGGCGCCGCGCCGGTGCTGATCGGCTGGGCCGCTGTCACCGGCACGCTGGCGCCGGCCGCGTGGGGCCTGTTCGCCGTGGTCTTCTTCTGGCAGATGCCGCACTTCTACGCGCTGGCCATCAAGTACAAGGCCGACTACGCCCGGGCCGGGGTGCCGATGCTGCCGGTGGTGGCCTCGGTCCGGCGGGTCAACGCCGAGATCATCGGCTTCTCCTGGCTCACGGTGCTCTCCTCGCTGGCGGTGTGGCCGCTCGGGATGAGCCCGATCTACGGCGTCACCGCGCTGGTGGTGGGCGGGATCTTCCTCGTCGAGGCGCACAAGCTGTGCCGGCGCGCGACGCGCGGCGAGGCGGTCAAGCCGATGCGCCTGTTCCACTGGTCGACCACGTACCTGACGATCCTGTTCGCGGCCGTCGCGCTCGACGCGCTCCTCTGACCCGCCCGTCCGGCGGTTCATCAGAAATTTTTTTCGGGCATCCTCGGAGCGGTGCCAACCTGGACAGATTGTGACGATCTTGCCTGCCCGTTTCGCCCGGTTATAAGGGACATATAGCGGCAAAATGCCTGTGGTTCTTCTTAAACCGATGGGTAATTGGCATCACATTCAGTTCATGGTTCTCGCACATCCGGGTGGAACTCTGCTTAGGCTTCGCGCATGGCAGATGGTTCCGATACGACGCTGACGGCTGACAAGACCGCCGAGCAGGCCCCCAACGGCCTGGTCGCGGGGATCAAGTCGTTCGCCGCCGGGCACGGCGGCGCGAAGGCGGTCATCGAGTACGTCGGCAAGCGCGGCGCACGGATCGTCCTCGTGGGTTCCGACGGGGTATGGGCAGACCAGTTCGCCGACGGCACCGACATCGCGCGGCAGGCGTGCGCGAAGGCCGGGGTCGACGTCGAGAACGCCTGGGAGCGTGAACTGATGGACCAGATGCGTCCGAGCAACGACCTGTGGCGGTCGATGGCCCGGCGCACCATGGCCCGTTGACATAACCGAATGACCGACCACCACCAGTCGACCCGGGGGAGACCCCGGGTCGCTCTCGTCACCTGCGCCGAACTGCCCGACCTCGACCCGGACGACCGGCTCGCGCTCGGCCCGCTCGCCGCCCGCGGCGTCACCGCCGAGATCGCCGTCTGGGACGACCCCTCGGTGGACTGGTCCCGGTACGACCTGGTCGTGCTCCGCTCCCCGTGGGACTACGCGCGGCGCCGGGACGAGTTCGTGGCCTGGGCGCGTACCGTGCCGGCCCTGGCCAACCCGGCCGACGTGGTCGCCTGGAACACCGACAAGCGCTACCTGTCCGAGCTGTCCGCCGCCGGGGCGCCCACGGTCGACACGGAATGGGTCGAGCCGGGCCACGCGTGGGAGCCGCCGGCCGCGGGCGAGTACGTGATCAAGCCGGCGGTCAGCGCCGGTAGCCAGGACACCGGCCGCTACGACCTGACCGACCCGCAGCACCGCGAGCTCGCGGTGGCCCACGTGCGGCGGCTCTCCGGCGCCGGGCGGGTCACAATGGTCCAGCCGTACCTGGACGCGGTGGACACCGCCGGGGAGACCGCGCTGCTGTTCCTGGCCGGCCCCGGCGGCCTGGTGTTCAGCCATGCGATCCGCAAGGGCCCGATGCTGACCGGGCCGGACCTCGGCGAGGCCGCGCTCTACAAGGAGGAGCGGATCGACGCCCGGGTCGCCACCACCGCGCAGCGCGCCGTGGCCGAGAACGTGCTCGCGGTGGTGCCCGGCGGCCCGGAGCGGCTGCTCTACGCCCGGGTCGACCTGATCCCCGGCCCCGGCGGCGAGCCCGTGCTCGTCGAGCTGGAGCTGACCGAGCCGAGCCTGTTCGTCGGGTACGCCGACGGCGCCCCGGACCGCCTCGCCGACGCGGTGCTCGCCCACCTGGCCCGCCGCTGAGGCCGTCGGCCGGGGGTGACCGCCCCGGCAGCGGCGCGACGCTCAGTCGCGGTCGCTGTGGTTACGCGCCCATCGGCCGCCGATCGGCGGCGTGTCCAGTCGCAGCGCGGCCTCGGTGCCGGCCAGGTCGTTGTCCTCGAACGCGCAGGAGACGCAACTGCCCGCCTCGGTGACCCAGATGCCGTACGCCTGGGTGTCGGTTTCCCGGTGCCAGATCCGGTTGCCGCGCACGGTGGCCGAGTCGAACGGCGCGGCGATCGTGATGCCGCCGCAGGCCGGTGGCGAGTCGGGCAGCTCGTACGCCGTGCCCGGCATCGGCGTGGCCGCGCTCCAGCCGGTGGTGCCGTCGGGGCGCACCTCGGCCAGGGAGAGCCGGCCGGCGCTGTTGTCGGACACCACCGCGTCGACGGAGCCGACCCGGACCACCTTGCCCCGGTGCCCCCCGGCCGGCCAGTCCGCGGTGCCGTCGGTGACCTCGCGCGGGCCGTAGCGCACCGTCTCGCCCGAGCCGGAGCAGGCCGGGGCGGACCGGCGGCCGTTGTCCCGGATCCGGTTCCCGATGATCGACGTGTCGAGCATCGGCCGGTCGATCCGGATGCCGTCCAGCGCGTTCTCCCGGATGTCGTTGTCCTGGATCACCACGTCGGCCGCCGCGCCCCGGTAGCCGTGGCCCAGGTCGTGCTCGTGGTAGCCGAAACCGCCGTTGCGGCTGATCCGGTTGCCCTGGACCGCGTACGGGCCGGGGGTGTTGCCCATGCTGATGCCGTCGCCGACGTTCGAGTCGATCACGCATCCGGTGAGCAGGCCGCCGCGCCCGGCCACCCCGGCGGTGCCGTTGCCGGACACGTCGAAGCCGGCCTCCAGGTTGTTGGTCATGGTGCAGCCGGAGACGATCAGCCCGTCCGCGCCCCAGTCGGAGATGCCGAACCGGTTGGCCTGGCTGTGGCAGCCGATGATCCGGATGCCGCGCGGCGGGGTCCAGTAGTCCTTCTGCAGCTCCAGGAAGATGCCGTTGGTGCCGTTGCCGATGGTGGTGCAGTTGGCGATGGTGAGGCGCTCCACGTCGCCCCAGCCGCCGATGCCGACGCCGATCCCGGCGCCACCCATCTGGTCCTCGTTGTCCAGCCGGCCGCAGCCCACCGCGACCACCCCGTCGATCAGGCTGTCCTGGAGGAAGTCGCAGCCCAGCCCGGTCGCCCCGGTGTGGTGGATGTAGAGGTTGCGGAACACGCCGCGCACCACGTACTGCAGGCCCAGCCCTTTGGCCAGGTAGTCGTACGCGGTCTGGGCGACGCCGGAGCCGTCGATCTCGAAGTCGGCGAACGTGCAGTCGGTGATGTGCCGGTCCCGGGCCGCGCCGTGCTGCACCGTGGTCCAGAAGGCGAGCGGGACCGGCTCGCTGCGGTTGCCCTCGTTGCTGAGCAGGAAGCGGGTCGCCGCCGGCCCGGCGCCGAGCAGCGAGACGCCGCTGCGCCAGACGGTGCCGGCGTCACGGATCGAGTACAGGCCGGGCGGGCAGTAGATCACCCGGGCGCGGCCGTCGGCGTCGTACCCGGCGCCGAGGCGGTCCACCAGCGCCGCCAGGGCGGGCTGGTCGTTGGTGACCCCGTCGCCGGTGAGGCCGTACTCGCGGGCGTCGCACCACAGCGGCGCCCCGGCGACCGGGGTCAGCCGCTGCGGGGTGGTGGTGGCGAGGCTCTTTGGCGACACGGGGAGCTCCCCTCGGGCGGACGGTCGGTGGCCCGGACCGCTTTCCCGCTCCCGTCGCGTGGTAACGCCCGGCTCAGGCGGCGGCGCCCACCCGTTCGGCGACCGGCTGGGCCGGGGCCTCCGGGGCGGCCGGCAGCCGCTCGCGGGTCGACCAGAGCACGCCCAGCGTGGCCAGCAGCACCAGGCAGGAGCCGAGCATGTGCGCGCCGACCAGCACGGCGGGCAGGTGGGTGAAGTACTGGACGAAGCCGATCACGCCCTGGCCCAGCTCGACCGCGATCAGCACCGCGGCGGCCCGCGCCGCCCGTGCCGCGCCGACCGCACGGAACGCGAAGTACAGGGCCACCGACAGGCCGATCAGCAGGAAGACACCGTCGGCGTGCACCTGGGAGATCGCCGTCGGGTCCAGGCCGTTTCGGGCCGCGCCGTGGTCGCCGGCGTGCGGTCCGCTGCCGGTGACCCACGTGCCGACCACCAGCACGGAGGCGCTGACCGCGGTGGTGATCCGGGCGAGGGTACGCAGCGGGCCCGGCACCGTCGGCGCCACCGGCCCGTCCGGTTCCTTGATGCGCCGCCAGAGCGCGTACGCGGCGGCGATCACCGCCATCGAGGCGAGGAAGTGCAGCCCGACCACCCACGGGTTGAGGTTGGTGAGCACCGTGATGCCACCGATGACCGCCTGGGCCGGGATGCCGAACAGCACGCCCACGGCCAGCGGCAGCGTCCCGCGGCGGCGGGGGCGGTGCGCCAGCACGGCCAGCACCACGGCGAGCGCGATGATGCCCACCGCGAACGTGAGCAGCCGGTTGCCGAACTCGATCACCCCGTACACGCCCATCTCGGGCGTCGTGGTGTAGGAGTCCTCGGTGCACCGGGGCCAGGTGGGGCAGCCGAGGCCGGAGGCGGTGAGCCGGACGGCCCCGCCGGTGACCACGATCCCGACGTTCGCGATGATCGAGGCGAGCGCGAGGCGGCGCAGCAGCGTGGACGAGACCGGGAACCGGACGGAACGCTTCACGAAGCGAATCCTACGCACCGTAGTTGATCCCGATCGGGTGACTCCGGTAGCCCGGTGGTCGGAATCACCGGCCCCGGGTTTGCGGGCCCTCGGCGAATTACGTAACGTTGCTGTTGTGAAAAACGCGGCGGCGCTCTCTCGAACGCCGGTGACCGGTCCGGTCGCCGGGGGTTCGCGCGCACGTCGTGGCACGCGCGTCGGCGAGCGGGAGGCCGCTCCGGCCGACCTGTCGACCCGCGACCGGGTCACCCAACTGCTGCTGGAGCGTGGTCCCACCACCGCCGCGCAGCTCGGTTCGGCGCTCGGTCTGAGCCCGGCCGCGATCCGCCGGCACCTCGACGCGATGCTCGCCGACGGTGACGTGGTCGCCCGCGACCAGGCCGTGCGCGGCAGCCGCGGGCGCGGCCGGCCGGCCAAGGTCTTCGCGCTCACCGAGGCGGGCCGGGGCCGCTGCGGCACCCACCACTACGACAACATGGCCACCGCCGCACTGCGGTGGATCGCCCACACCGGCGGCGCCGAGGCGGTCGCGGCGTTCGCGGCCGAGCAGGTCTCCGCGCTGGAGACCCGCTGCCGGGCGGCCATGGAGGACGCGGGAGACGCGCCGCTCGCGCGGGCCGAGGCGCTCGCCGGGGCGCTCACCGCCGAGGGTTACGCTGCCAACGCGTCCACGATCGCCTCGGGCGGCCAGCTCTGCCAGCACCACTGCCCGGTGGCGCACGTGGCCGCCGAGTTCCCTCAGCTGTGCGAGGCTGAGACCGAGGTCATCTCCCGTCTGGTCGGCACCCACGTGCAGCGCCTGGCCACCATCGCGCACGGCGACGGCGTGTGCACCACGCACATTCCCGCCCAGTCCGGTTCCACCGTCACCACTGTGAGGACAGATAAATGACCGAGCAGATCGTTCAGCCCCTGACCCAGGAGGAGCAGCTCGCCGCCCTCGGTCGTTACGAGTACGGCTGGGCCGACCCCGACGTCGCCGGGGCGGCCGCCCAGCGCGGCCTCAGCGAGGCGGTGGTGCGGGACATCTCGGCCAAGAAGAACGAGCCGGCCTGGATGCTCGACCTGCGGCTCAAGGGCCTGCGGCTGTTCGGCCGTAAGCCGATGCCGAACTGGGGCGCCGACCTCACCGGGATCGACTTCGACAACATCAAGTACTTCGTCCGGTCCACCGAGAAGCAGGCCACCTCCTGGGAGGACCTGCCCGAGGACATCAAGAACACCTACGACAGGCTCGGCATCCCGGAGGCGGAGAAGCAGCGCCTGGTCGCGGGTGTCGCGGCGCAGTACGAGTCCGAGGTGGTCTACCACCAGATCCGCGAGGACCTGGAGGAGCAGGGCGTCCTGTTCCTGGACACCGACACCGCGCTCAAGGAGCACGAGGACCTGTTCAAGGAGTACTTCGGCACGGTGATCCCGGTCGGCGACAACAAGTTCGCCGCGCTGAACACCTCCGTCTGGTCCGGCGGCTCGTTCATCTACGTGCCGAAGGGCGTGCACGTGGACATCCCGCTGCAGGCCTACTTCCGGATCAACACGGAGAACATGGGCCAGTTCGAGCGGACGCTGATCATCGTCGACGAGGGCGCGTACGTGCACTACGTCGAGGGCTGCACCGCGCCCATCTACTCCTCCGACTCGCTGCACAGCGCGGTCGTGGAGATCATCGTGAAGAAGAACGCCCGGTGCCGGTACACGACCATCCAGAACTGGTCGAACAACGTGTACAACCTGGTCACCAAGCGCGCCGTGTGCCACGAGGGCGCGACCATGGAGTGGGTCGACGGCAACATCGGCTCCAAGGTCACCATGAAGTACCCGGCGGTCTACATGACCGGCGAGCACGCCAAGGGCGAGGTGCTCTCGGTGGCGATGGCCGGCGAGGGCCAGCACCAGGACGCCGGCGCCAAGATGGTGCACGCCGCGCCGCACACCTCCTCGACCATCGTGTCGAAGTCGATCGCCCGGGGCGGCGGCCGCACGTCCTACCGCGGCCTGGTGCAGGTGCTGGAGGGCTCGACCGGCAGCAGGAGCACGGTCAAGTGCGACGCGCTCCTGGTCGACACGATCTCCCGGTCCGACACCTACCCGTACGTCGACATCCGCGAGGACGACGTGTCGATGGGGCACGAGGCGACCGTCTCCAAGGTCAGCGAGGACCAGCTCTTCTACCTGATGAGCCGGGGCCTGAGCGAGGACGAGGCGATGGCGATGATCGTGCGCGGCTTCATCGAGCCGATCGCCAAGGAGCTCCCGATGGAGTACGCGCTGGAGCTCAACCGCCTGATCGAGCTCCAGATGGAGGGCGCGGTCGGCTGACGCCGCCGCCGCCATCCGCCTCACCGACACCTCGTCGCAGAACAGACCAAGGAAGAGATGACTATCCAGGCTTCCGCGCCGCCCACTACCAAGTCGCAGGCGCTCCGCTCGTACGACGTCGCCGACTTCCCGGCCCTCACCGGCCTGGAGGAGGAGTGGCGCTTCACCCCGCTCAAGCGCCTGCGCGGCCTGCTCGACGGCGCCGTGACGGACGAGTCGGCGCACTGGCCGGCCTACGAGTACGGGCAGCTCCCCGAGGGAGTCACTGTCGGCACGCTGGCCAAGGACGACCCGCTCAGGGGCAGCGTGCTGGTTCCACTCGACCGGATCAGCGCCCGCGCCTACGGTGAGTCGGACCTCGGCCAGCTGGTGCGGGTGGCCCGGGAAGCGGTGGTCGCCGAGCCGGTCGTCGTCACCGTGCACGGCGGGCCCTCCGACGTGGTGGCCTTCGCGCACACCTTCGTCGAGATCGGCGCGCTCTCCGAGTCGGTCCTGGTTCTGCGGCACGTCGGCTCTGGCACGCTGGCCGACAACGTCGAGGTGTCGGTGGGCGACGGCGCGAAGCTGACACTGGTCACGGTCGCCGACTGGGCCGACGACGCGGTCCAGGCCCAGCACCTGAAGATCAAGCTGGGCCGGGACGCCAAGGTCATCCACATCCAGGTGTCCCTGGGTGGCGACCTGGTCCGGCAGTTCACAAGCGTGGAATACACCGGTCGAGGTGGGGAGGCCGAGCTGTACGGCGTCTACTTCGCCGACTCCGGCCAGCACCTGGAGCACCGGCAGCTGGTCGACCACACCGTGCCGGACTGCCGCAGCAACGTCGGCTACCGGGGCGCCCTGCAGGGCGCCGACGCGCACACCGTCTGGGTCGGCGACGTGCTGATCCGGGCCGAGGCGACCGGCACCGACACGTACGAGATCAACCGGAACCTGTTGCTCACCGACGGCGCGCGGGCCGACTCCGTACCCAATCTGGAGATCGAGACCGGCGAGATCGCCGGCGCCGGGCACGCCAGCGCGACCGGCCGGTTCGACGACGAGCAGCTGTTCTACCTGATGGCCCGGGGCATCCCGGAGTCCGAGGCGCGGCGCCTGGTGGTGCGCGGCTTCTTCGCCGAGCTGATCAACAAGATCCCGGTCGAGGACCTGCGCGAGCGCCTGGGCGACGCCATCGAGGCGCGGCTGGCCAAGGCGGGCGCCTGATGCTCAGGATCTGCTCCACCGAGGACGTGCCCAAGGGCACCGCGATCAGCGCCGACGTGGACGGCGTGCAGGTCGCGATCGTGCACGGCGAGGACGACGTGTTCTACGCGGTGCACGACGAGTGCTCGCACGCCGCGGTGGCGCTGTCCGAGGGCGAGGTCGAGGGCTGCACGCTGGAATGCTGGCTGCACGGATCCCGTTTCGACCTGCGTACCGGTGAGCCCACCGGGCTGCCCGCGACCGAACCCGTACCCGTCTATTCCGTCGAAGTCCGCGACGGCGACATCTACCTTTCCGTGGACGGCGACGGCCGTCCGCTGCCGAGCAATGGAGTGACCCGCTGATGAGCACCCTGGAGATCCGCGACCTGAAGGTGTCGGTCAAGCTGCCCGAGGGTGAGCTCAAGCCGATCCTGCACGGGGTCGACCTGACCGTGCGGTCCGGCGAGACGCACGCCATCATGGGCCCGAACGGCTCCGGCAAGTCCACGCTGGCGTACTCGGTCGCCGGTCACCCGAAGTACGAGATCACCGGCGGCGAGGTGACCCTCGACGGCGAGGACGTGCTGTCCATGTCCGTCGACGAGCGGGCCCGCGCCGGCCTCTTCCTGGCCATGCAGTACCCGGTCGAGGTCCCCGGCGTCTCGGTGGCCAACTTCCTGCGTACCGCCAAGACCGCCATCGACGGCGAGGCGCCGAAGCTGCGCACCTGGGGCGGCGAGCTGCGCGGCGCCATGGAGCGCCTCCAGATGGACCCGGCGTTCGCCCAGCGCAACGTCAACGAGGGCTTCTCCGGCGGTGAGAAGAAGCGGCACGAGATCGTGCAGCTCGAACTGCTGAAGCCGAAGATCGCCATCCTCGACGAGACCGACTCCGGCCTGGACGTGGACGCGCTTCGCGTGGTCAGCGAGGGCGTGAACCGGGTGCGCGACACCGGTGACACCGGCCTGCTGCTGATCACCCACTACACGCGGATCCTGCGCTACATCAAGCCGGACTTCGTGCACGTCTTCGTGGCCGGCCGGATCGTCGAGCAGGGCGGCCGGGAGCTGGCCGACAAGCTCGAGGAAGAGGGCTACGAGCGGTACGTCGCCGGGGCCGGCGCGGCGCGGGCCTGAGACACCGACATGACCTCGATGGCCATCCCGGCGGGCATGCCGCAGTACGACGACGTGCCGCGCTTCGACGTGGCGCAGGTGCGGGCCGACTTCCCGATCCTCGACCGGGAGGTAAACGGCCACCCGCTGGTCTACCTGGACAGCGCCAACACCTCGCACAAGCCGCGGCAGGTGCTCGACGTGCTCGCCCAGCACTACTCGCTGCACAACGCCAACGTGTCGCGCTCGGTGCACACGCTGGGCGCCGAGGCGACCGAGGCGTACGAGGGCGCGCGGGCGAAGATCGCCGCGTTCGTCAACGCGCCGAGCGTGGACGAGGTGGTGTTCACCAAGAACTCCACCGAGGCGATCAACATCGTGGCGTACGCGTTCTCGAACGCCTCGCTGCGCGCCGACGGTGACCCGAGGTTCCGGCTGGGCCCCGGCGACGAGATCGTGATCTCCGAGATGGAGCACCACTCGAACATCGTCCCGTGGCAGTTGCTGGCCGAGCGCACCGGCGCGACGCTGCGCTGGTTCCCGGTCACCGACCAGGGCCGGCTCGACGAGTCCGGCCTGGACGACCTCGTCACCGAGCGGACGAAGATCGTCTCGCTGGTGCACATGTCGAACATCCTCGGCACCGTCAACGCCACCGCGCGGATCACCGCGCGGGTCCGCGAGGTCGGCGCGCTGCTGCTGCTCGACTGCTCGCAGTCGGTGCCGCACCTGCCGATGGACGTGGTCGCCTACGACGCCGACTTCATCGTCTTCACCGGGCACAAGATGTGCGGTCCGACCGGCATCGGCGTGCTCTGGGGCCGGGGCGAGCTGCTTGCCGCGATGCCCCCGGTGATGGGCGGCGGCTCGATGATCGAGACGGTGACGATGGCGCGCTCGACGTTCGCCGCGCCACCGGCGCGGTTCGAGGCGGGCACGCCGCCGATCGCCGAGGCGGTGGCGCTCGGCGCGGCGGTGGACTACCTCACCGCGATCGGCATGCCGGCCATCCAGTGGCACGAGAAGGAGCTGACGGCGTACGCGCTCGACGCCCTCGCCACGGTGCCCGGCCTGCGGATCTTCGGTCCGACGGTGCCGGTCGGCCGGGGCGGGACGATCTCGTTCGCGCTCGGTGACGTGCACCCGCACGACGTCGGGCAGGTGCTCGACTCGCTCGGCGTGCAGGTGCGGGTGGGACACCACTGCGCCAAGCCGGTGTGCACCCGCTTCGGGGTGCCGGCCATGACGCGGGCGTCGTTCTACCTCTACACCACCACCGCGGAGATCGACGCCCTGGTGGCGGGTCTGGGGCAGGTGCGGAAGGTGTTCGCGTGAGCGGCGACGCAGGAGTCCGCGAGTCGACAGGAGCGCAGCCTGATGCAACTTGATTCTCTTTATCAGGAGATCATCCTGGACCACTACAAGCACCCGCACGGCCGCGGCCTGCGGGACGCGGCGGACCCGACCGCCCGGGTCGGCGAGGCGCACCACGTCAACCCGACCTGCGGCGACGAGATCACCGTACGGGTGGCGACCGACGGCAGCGTGTTCACCGACATCTCGTACGACGGGATGGGCTGCTCGATCAGCCAGGCGTCGGCGAGCATCCTGCACGAGTTGCTGCGCGGCAGGGCGGCGGGCGACGCCGCTGTGGTGCACGGGGCGTTCGTGGAGTTGATGTCCGGACGGGGCCAGGTCACGCCGGACGAGGACGTGCTCGGTGACGGGGTGGCGTTCGCGGGTGTCGCGCGCTTTCCGGCCCGGGTCAAGTGCGCGCTGTTGTCGTGGATGGCGTTCAAGGACGCCGCGGCACGCGCCGGGGTGGGCGTGAGCCCGGAGGTGAAGGCATGAGCGACGAGAACACGACCCCCGAGGCCGGCGCGGTGGCCACCGACGGCGCGACCGTCAACGGGATGGCTGCCGCCGACGGCGCGACGCCGGTCGGTGGAGCGGCGCCGGCCGGCGGCAAGGCCGCGATCGGCGACATCGAGGAGGCGATGAAGGACGTCGTCGACCCCGAGCTGGGCATCAACGTGGTCGACCTCGGCCTGGTGTACGGCGTCCACGTCGACGACGACAACGTCGCCACCCTGGACATGACGCTGACCTCGGCGGCCTGCCCGCTGACCGACGTGATCGAGGACCAGGCCCGGCAGGCGCTGACCACCGGTCCCGGTGGCGGCCTGGTGAACGACATGCGGATCAACTGGGTGTGGCTGCCGCCGTGGGGCCCCGACAAGATCACCGACGAGGGACGCGACCAGCTCCGCTCGCTCGGCTTCAACGTCTGACCGTTCCCCGGTCACCACCACGGGCGCGGCACCCCTGCCCGACCCAGCCGGGAAACAGGTGGCGGGGTGGGGGAGCGGGGCGCAGGATGAGCCGGTGACCGAGGCGTATCCGAAGCAGGCTCCTGTCCGTGCGGCCACTGCCGCACGCCGACAGCGCGGCCTGCCGCCGGCCGCCTCGCCCCACCTCCCGTCGTCGTGACCGGGGCGTTCCTCGCCGGCCTGGTCGCCGGTTACGGCGTCGCCATCCCGGTCGGCGCGATCGCGATCCTCATCCTCGGGCTCAGCGCCCGTACCTCGTTCCGCGTCGGTGCGGCGGCGGCGCTCGGCGTGGCCGCCGCCGACGGTCTCTACGCGGCGGTCGCGGCGCTCGGCGGCGCCGCGGTGGCGAGCGGCCTCGCGCCGGTCGCGGGTCCGCTGCGGTTGCTCGCCGCGGGCGTGCTGCTGGTCCTCGCCGGCCTCACCGCCTGGCGCGCCCTGCGCCCGCCGGTCACGACGCGCCAGCCGAGCGCGCGGGGTGGCCTGGACACGCCGCTGCGGGCGTTCGGCGCGGTGCTCGCGTTGACCCTGCTCAATCCGGCGACAGTGGTCTACTTCGTGGCGCTCGTCCTCGGCCGGGGCGACGTGCTCGGCCCCGGTCCGGCGGGCGCGGCCGTCTTCACGGCCGGGGTGTTCCTGGCCTCGGCCAGTTGGCAGTTGCTGATCGCCGGGGGCGGCTCGCTGATCGGCCGGGCCCTCACCGGCCCCCGTGGGCGGCGGCTCACCGCGTTGCTGTCCGGCGTCATCGTCGCGGCCCTCGCGGTCGCCACACTGCTCGGCGGGTGACCGACGTGGACACGGCCGTGTGTCAGCCCGGTTGCGGGCCGGTTCATGACCCGTTACCGGGGGATCGGCCGAAACGGCAGTTCCGCACGGAGGAAGGATCCCTTCCCGGTCCCGCGTCCGACCACAGGTGTCCTCGGCCGTCAGGGTGACCGGCTCTGCCGTCGGAAGCGCGGATCCCGCGGGCCGGGACGACGCGATCACCGTCCAGGTAGAACCGCATCCACCTTCCGGGTGATGTCCGCAGTCGCGGGTGGTCCTAGGGTCACGGAACAATTCGTGGACCGTACCCGTACGTCCGGTCATCCCCGCCGGTCGTGCGTCGGTCCACACTCGACCCAGCAGGGAGAAGACTTGAGGATCACCCTGTGGCGTCCGCCGTGCGACCGGCAGCCCGCCGGTCGGCCCCGGCGCGGACGGACCGCTGCCCTCCTCGTCGCCGCGCTGGCCGCGGCGGCGCTTCCCGTTCTCGCGGCGCCCGCGCCCGCCTCCGCCGCGCCCGGCGTCCACGGACCGTGGCAGAAGGTGGACGGCAAGCCGGCCGCCACCAAGGCGGGCCGCAAGGCCGCCGTCAAGGCCAAGCGGCTGGCCGCGTACAAGCTGGACCGCGGCACCATGAAGGGCCTGCTCGACAAGGCGCCCGCCGAGAAGCGCGTGGCGGTGGCCCGGGTGCCGAAGCAGGTCGTGTCGCTGCCCGCCCCGGACGGCACGTTCCAGCGTTTCGAGCTGGTCGACTCGCCGGTCATGGAGGCCGGCCTGGCCGCGAAGCACCCGGAGATCACCACGTACGCAGGCAAGGGCCTGGACGACCCGGCGGCCACCATCCGCGCGGACCTCACCCCGCTCGGGTTCCACGCCTCGGTCCGCTCGACCACTGGCAACTGGTACATCGACCCGTACTACCAGCGCGACCAGAGCGTCTACGCGAGCTACTTCGCCCGCGACCTGGAGCAGCCGGAGGGTGAGTTCGTCGAGCGTGCGGACGTCACGCAGGAGGCGCACGCCCTGGCCGGGGAGATCGCCGCGGCGGAGGTCCCGGCCGGGCCGCTGGTGAAGCTGCGCACCTACCGGGTGGCGCTGGTGACCGACCCTACGCCACCTACTTCGGCGCGGAGAACGTCACCGCCGCGAAGGTGACGCTGATGAACCGGGTCACCCAGATCTACGAGGACGAGACCGCGATCCGGCTCGTGCTGATCGACGACACCGAGAAGACCAACCTGAACACGCCGGCCCTGGCCACCGAGCCGAACGGGCCGTGCGGCGCGGCGGCCTGCTTCACCCCGGCGCAGCTCACCTCCTGCGGCAGCGGCACGCTCAGCCGCAACCGGATCGTGCTCGGCCAGCTGGTCGGCGCGAGCAACTACGACGTGGGCCACATCGGCCTGGGCGTCAACGGCGGTGGCGTGGCGAGTCTCGGCGTGATCGGCGGCAACGGCAAGGCGCAGGGCTGCACCGGCCTGCCGACGCCGGTCGGCGACTTCTACGCGGTCGACTACGTCTCCCACGAGATGGGTCACCAGTTCGCCGGCAACCACACCTTCAACGGCACGCAGTACAACTGCTCGGGCGGCAACCGCAGCGCGGCCAACTCGTACGAGCCGGGCAGCGGTTCGTCGATCATGGCGTACGCGGGCATCTGCCAGCAGGACAACCTGCAGCCGCACAGCGACCCGTACTGGTCGCACCGCAGCTACACCGAGATCACCAACTACGTGACGTCGAACCGTCCGGCGATCAACGAGGTGCAGACCGTCTCGTTGTACGGGTTCGACGCCGACGGTGAGTCCTTCACCGTCCGCTACGCGGGCAACGACTCGGCGCCGATCGTGCGGGGCGTCAACTACACCACCGCCGGCATCAAGGCGGCCATCGAGGGCCTCGCCGGCTGGCCGGCCGGCGCGACTGTCGCGGTGGCCGCGTTCGGTGGCAGCGGCGCGCTCAACGACAACGGCTTCCAGGTGACCTTCGGCGGCACGCTGGCGACCACGAACGTGGCGTCGCTGGAACTCACGAACACCTCCGGCACCTCCGGATTCGTCGGCGAGACGGCCAAGGGTGGCGCCATCGACAACGGCGGCTGGCTGGTCGAGGAGACCGCCAACCACGCCCCGTTGGTCACCGTGCCGGAGACCGTCACGATCCCGGTGCGTACGCCGTTCGCGCTGACCGGCAGCGCCACCGACGCCGACGGCGACACCATCACGTACCTGTGGGAGCAGAACGACAGGGGCGCCACGACCGGTACCGCGCTGACGAACAACACGAAGGTCAACGGTCCGCTGTTCCGGGTGTTCGGCGAGGCGGCGATCGTGTCGCCGACCGACACGCTGAAGTACCACTCGCCGGGCCTGAACTCGGTCACCACCGACTCGACCCGGGTCTTCCCGGACATGCGGCAGATCCTGGCCGGCAACACCAACGCCGCCACCGGCGCCTGCCCGGCCGCGCCGGCCCCGCCGGCCACCGGTGGCGCGTCGAACGTGCCGGCCGAGCTGGTGGACTGCTACTCGGAGTTCCTGCCCACCCGCGACTGGGTCGGCATCGCGGGCGACCGGACCCTGCACTTCAAGCTCACCGCCCGGGACGGGCGGCTGGGTGGCGGCGGCGTCGGCAGCGCCGATGTCGCCGTGGTGCTGGCGCCGGACGCGGGTCCGTTCCTGGTGACCTCGCAGGGCACCGCCGCCGTCCTGGACGGCGGCTCGACCCAGACCGTGACGTGGGACGTCGCCGGCACCGACGTGGCGCCGGTGAACGCCGCGCAGGTGAAGATCTCGCTGTCCGCCGACGGCGGCCTGACCTTCCCGTACGTGCTGGCCGAGCGGACCGCCAACACCGGCACGGCGACCGTGACGCTGCCGAACGTGGCCACCGAGAAGGCCCGGATCAAGATCGAGGCGGTCGGCAACGTCTTCTTCGACGTCAACGACGCCGACTTCACCGTCCGGTCCGCCCCGGTCGTCACCAGCACCGCCCCCGACGGCGGCGCACGCGTGCAGTACAGCGACGCGCTCTCGCCGGCCGTCACCGTCACCGCGACCGACGGCGACACCGCCGGCGCGGATCTGACCGCTGCCGCCACCGGGCTGCCCGCCGGCCTGTCCCTGGCCGTCACGAGCACCTCCGCGACCGACGCCCGGCCGGGCTCGCGTACCTGGACCGTCGCCGGCACCACCACGGCGGCCCCGGGTGGCTACCCGGTCACCGTGACCGTGTCCGACGGCTCCGGGCTGACCGGTGCCACCTCGTTCACCGTCACCGTCGCCGCCGAGGACGCGGCGGTCAGCTGGGCCGGTGACACGCTCGTGAACACCGCGACCGGCGGCGCGTCCGGCACGGCCCTGCTGCGGGCCGTCGTCTGGGACGGCTCGGTGCTGCCCGGGGCGACGGACACCACGGCGGGTGACATCCGTACCGCCACCGTCACCTTCACCGAGGACGGCGTGACGCTCTGCACCGCCGCGCCGACCCTGCTCGGCACGGCCACCACCACCGCGTCCGCGGCGTGTGCGGCCACCCTGCCGAAGGGTACGCACACGGTCACCGCGACCGTCGGCGGCAACTACACGGGCAGCACCACCGCCCAGGTGACCGTCGCCGTCTCCGACGGTGGGTTCCTCACCGGCGGTGGCGAGTTCACCGCCACCCGCTCGGCGGGGACCTACCCGGCCGACGTGAACTCCACTGTCGAGGTGGAGCTGAACGCGAAGCCGGGCAAGGCGAACAAGGCCCCGTCGGGCAAGGCCGAGGTCGAGTTCCGCTCCGGCGGGAAGTCGTACACGATCAAGGCCGACACGGTCGACGCGCTCGGCGTCACCTCGGCGGGCAAGGTCGCCCAGGTGCGCTACCAGGCCGCCCTGTACGACAGCAAGGGCAAGCTGGTGGCCTCCGGGCTGACCCTGGCCGTGACGGTGACCGACCGGGGCGCCCCCGGTAGGAACGACGGCGTCGGGCTCACCCTGTGGAAGGGCGGCGCCCTGCTCCTGTCGTCCGACTGGACGGGTGGCGCGACCGCCGAGGTCAACCTGAAGGGCGGCAACCTCACCGTCCACTGATCCACGCGGCAGACGCGGGAGGGCACCGGTCACGGTGTCCTCCCGCGTTGTTTCTGGTGGTGCCGGCTCCGCTCGCTCGGCTTCAACGTCTGACCGAGCGGTCGCCCGTCGGCCCCGGCGGTCACTCCTGCTCCTCGATCGCCTGCACGCCGCGCGCCAGCAGGTGTCGCAGGGTCCGTCGCTCCTCGTCGGTGAACGTGTCCGCGAGGCGGCGTTCGATGCGTACGGCGGCACCGTCGGCCACGGTCAGGGCTTCCTGGCCCGCCTCGGTGAGGTGAGTCTCGAGGACGTGCCGGTGCCATCGGTGCGGTGCACGGACCACGAGGCCGCGTTCCTCGAGGGTTTTCAGCACGGCCGCCATGGCCTGCGGGGTGACGAGGCAGGACCGGGCGAGCGCCGCGCCCGAGATGCCGGGGCTGTCGGCGAGCGCCAGCAGCGCGGAATACTGCGCGACGGTCAGGTTCGCGGGCCGCAACGCGGCGGTCTTCGCCGCCATGAGCGCCTGCTCGGCGCGTTTGATGTCGAGGCCGAGTCGTTCCCCGGCCGGCATTCCCATGTCGCACATCGTAGTCTCTGGAATCTCGATAAAAACCTGTATTACCATCAAGGTCTTGATGGTCGATCAAGGCTTTGGAGGCCGCGTGGACGGAAAGGTCATCCTCATCACCGGCGCCACCACCGGCCTGGGCCGCCAGGTGGCTCGGGATCTGGCCGGGCGCGGTGCCACGCTGCTGCTGCACGGGCGCGACCCGGAGCGATTGGGCCGGGTGGCCGAGGAGTTGGGTGCGGAGACGACCGCGCGGACCTACCGGGCCGACCTCGCCGACCTGGAGCAGGTGCGCGGACTGGCCGACCGCATCCGGCAGGTCGAGCCGCGACTCGACGTGTTGGTCAACAACGCTGCGGTCGGCGGCGGCAGTGATCCCACCCGGCGCGAGATCGGCCGACAGGGGCACGAGTTGCGGCTGACCGTGAACCACCTGGCGCCCCATCTGCTGACCTGGGAGTTGGCGCCGCTGCTCGCCGCATCCGGCGCGGCCCGGGTGGTGAACGTCGCGTCGAAGGGCCAGGCGCCGGTCGACTTCGATGACCTGATGCTCAGCCGGCACTACGACGGAGTCCAGGCCTACTGCCGGGCCAAGCTCGCCATGATCATGAGTAGTTTCGATCTCGCGGTGGAACTGGGCGGCCATGGCATCACGGTGAACGCACTGCACCCCGCCCATCTCATGGACACGCCGATGGTCCGGACCAGCGGCCTGGCACCTGCCGCCTCAGTTCACGACGGTGCGCTGCCCACCCTGCGGTTGATCATCGACTCTGCGCTCGGGCAGGTGACCGGGCGCTACTTCGACCGGTTCGACGAGGCCCGTGCTCACGAGCAGGCGTACGACGCCCCGGCACGCGCCCGGCTGCGCGCGGCAACCCGCGAGCTCATCGACCAGTAGCCGAGTCGCGGTGCGAGCGGGGCGAAAACCAGTGATGGGACCGGGGCGGCGACCAGGATGACGCGTGATTGAGGCGTACCCGAAGCAGGTCTCTGTCCGCGCGGCCCTGACCGCCTGTCTCGACGAGGGTCCGTCCGGTTGTCGCCCGGCGGGCCGGCGGGCCTCGCCATGTCGTACGGTCGGACGGTGACCAGCCGACCCGCAGCCGGGGGCGGCCGGTGGGTCGAGGTCGACCCGGCCCGCGTCGCCCGCTGGGTCGAGGGCTTCGCCGACCGGCACGGCCCGCCGACGACGACCGTCCACAAGTACGGGCTGCTGCTCACCGCCCCGGACGGCGCCACCGCCGAGCTGCACACCCCGCCCGGCGCGGCCGCGTCGGCGGACGTACCCGGATTCGTCGCCTTCGCCACGGCGGCCCGCCGGCTCGGTCTGCTCCTGGCCCGCAAGGGCGCGGTGGCGGTCGGCGTCGCCGACGGCGCCGACCTGGTGGTCTCCAAGGTGGACACCCGGTACGTGCAGGGCCGCACCGCGGCGGGTGGCTGGTCCCAGCAGCGGTTCGCCCGGCGGCGGGACAACCAGGCGAAGGCCGCCCTGGGGGACGCCGCCGAGCTGGCCGTACGTCTGCTGGTGCCGGAAGCGGGCACCCTGGCGGCGCTGGTGTGCGGCGGTGACCGGCGCGCGGTGGACACGGTGCTCGCCGACCGGCGGCTGGCCCCGCTCGCGGCGCTGCGCGCGCCGCGCCTGCTCGACGTGCCGGAGCCTCGGCACGCGGTGCTGGTGGCGGCCGTGGCGGCCGCTCGGGCGGTCCACATCCTGGTCCGCTGAACAGGAAAGATCACCTCAAGACGCCTCAATCCCGATCCTCGATGGTGCATCGAATCGACTCGATGCCTATGGTCGGTGTCACGAAGCCGGGTCTCCGGGCGACCCGCTGGGCAGCTTCGCCTCCGCCATCACGCGTCGACATCGTTGGGAGAGAACAACTTCATGAGCGGATATCAGGACGGCCGGCTGCGGGCCCGGTGGCGCCGTGCGACGAGGCTCCTCGTCGCGGCGGCGGCGATGAGCGCCGGAAGCCTCGTGCTCACCGCCACGCTGACAGCCGGCACGGCCAACGCGGGTCCGGTCGAGCGCGCCGCGCTCGCCGCGCCCGCGCTCACCACCGTCACCGCGGGCGGCGCGCACACCTGCGCGATCAGCACCGACGGGGGACTGTGGTGCTGGGGCTCGAACTACGGCGGCCAGCTCGGCGACGGGACCACCACGAACCGGAGCGCCCCGGCGCGGGTCGGCGCCGCCACGTGGACGGATGTCGACGCCGGCTCCGGGCACACCTGCGCGGTACGCACCGACGGGACGCTCTGGTGCTGGGGCTCCAACTTCCGGGGCCAGCTCGGTGACGGAACCACCACCACCCGCACCGCCCCGGTGCAGGTCGGCACCGTCGCCACCTGGGCCAGTGTCGACGCCGGCCCCTCGCACACCTGCGCGATCCGCACCGACGGCACGCTCTGGTGCTGGGGATTCAACCGGACCACGCAGCTCGGTGTCGGCGCCTCGCCCTACGTGGCGAACACCCCGTTGCAGGTCGGCGCGGCGACGGACTGGGTGAGCGTCTCGACCGGCTTCGGGCACACCTGCGGTGTCCGCACCGGCGGCACGCTCTGGTGCTGGGGGTCCAGCTCGGACGGCCAGCTCGGGTTGGGCAACCTGGCGCCGCAGACCGCGCCCGCGCAGGTCGGCACCGCTACCGGGTGGACCGGCGTGGTGGCCGGGTACGCGCACACCTGCGGGATCCGGTCCGGCGCGTTGTGGTGCTGGGGTGAGAACGGATACGGGCAGCTCGGCGTGAGCGGCTCGTACCGGACCGCGCCGGTGCAGATCGGCGCCGCCACCACGTGGAGCCGGATCGCCGCGAGCAGCGACACGGCGTGCGCGTCGCGTACCGACGGCAGCCTGTGGTGCTGGGGCAAGAACTCGACCGGGCAGGTGGGCGACGGCGGCACCACCCACCGGTCCGCGCCCGTCCAGGTCGGCACGGCCACCACGTGGACCGGCGAGGTCGCGGTGACCGACCACGGCTGCGGCATCCGTACCGACGGCGGCCTGTGGTGCTGGGGCGACAACAGCGGCGGTCAGCTCGGTGACGGGACGACTGCCAACCGGTCCACTCCGGCTCAGGTGGCACTACCGGCCTGACCGGCCCCGGACACGACATCGGCCCGCACCACCGCAGACGGCGGTGCGGGCCGATGCGGCGCGGGTCAGGCCCCGGCGCCGAAGGTGTCGCAGGACTTCGGGTCGCCGGTGGTGAAGCCCTTGGTGAACCACTGCTTGCGCTGCTCGGAGCTGCCGTGGGTGAACTCGTCCGGGTTCACCGGCCGGCCGGAGCGCTGCTGGATGGCGTCGTCGCCGATCTTCTCGGCCGTGTCGATGGCCTGTGAGATGTCCTGCTCGGTGATGCTCTTGAAGATCTTCTGGCCCTGCTCGTCGGCGGTGCCGGTGGCGTTCTTCGCCCAGGCGCCGGCGTAGCAGTCGGCCTGCAGCTCCAGCTTCACCGACAGCGCGTTCGCGCTCTGCGGGTCGCGCTGCTGCTGGCGGCGCATCTGCGCCTCGGTGCCGAGCAGGTCCTGCACGTGGTGGCCGTACTCGTGGGCCAGCACGTACGGCTGGGCGAACTCGCCCTCGGCGCCGAGCTGGTCGGCGAGCAGCTTGTAGAAGCTGAGGTCGATGTAGACCAGGTCGTCGGCCGGGCAGTAGAACGGGCCGACGCCCGAGTCGGCCGCGCCGCAGGCCGTGCTGACGTTCTGGCTGAAGAACACCGTCTTCGACGGCCGGTACTGCTCGCCGAACGCCTCCGGCAGGGCGGTGCGCCAGTACGCCTGGATCGAGTTGACGTAGAGCGCGTTGCGGCAGTCGAGCTCCTTCAGCCCGTCCTGCGCCGAGCACTTCTGCTCCAGCGAGGTGTTGTCGCCCTGCTCGGAACCGCCGCCGTTGGTGGCGGCGTTGAGGCCGAAGCCGCCGCCCACCAGGGCGACGAGCACGGCGATGATGATGCCCACGATCCCGCCGCGGCCGCCGCCGATCGGGATCGGAATGCCCATCCCGCCGCCTCCGCCGGACCCTCGCCGGTCGTCCACCTGGCTGGTGTCGACCCGCGCGTTCTCGTTCAGCTCCATGTTGACCCCGATCACCGATGTGTCCGTATGTGATGGTTGCGGTACCGGACCGGGTCCGGACGGCCGTTTCCGTACCCGATGATCTTGCACGGTAATCCGGGGGAGAGGACTCGCCGGGCCCGGTACACTTGTCCCCGTGCTGCGCTGCGAAGGCTGAACCGCCCCGCGCCGACGGGAAATCACCACCCGCCGGCGCTTTCGCGTGCCCTGAATCAGCCCTTCCGGACCCGAGAGCGAGTACTCCGAAATGATCACTGCCACCGGCCTGGAACTGCGTGCCGGTTCCCGGATCCTGCTGTCCGACACCACGCTGCGGGTGCAGCCGGGGGACCGGATCGGCCTGGTCGGCCGCAACGGCGCCGGCAAGACCACCACACTCAAGGTGCTCGCCGGGGAGGGCCAGCCGTACGGCGGCCAGATCGACAGGCGCAGCGCCATCGGCTATCTGCCGCAGGACCCGCGTACCGGCGACCTGGACGTCACCGGCCGGGACCGGGTGCTCTCCGCCCGTGGGCTGGACGTGCTCATGGCACAGATGAAGGAGCTGGAGGACAAGCTCGCCGAGGGCGCCGACGACGAGCGGCTGGTCCGCCGCTACGGCGCGCTGGAGGACCAGTTCGCCTCGCTCGGCGGCTACGCGGCCGAGGCCGAGGCGGCCCGGATCTGCGCCAACCTCGGCCTGCCCGACCGGGCCCTGGCGCAGACCATCGGCACCCTCTCCGGCGGCCAGCGCCGCCGCATCGAGCTGGCCCGGATCCTGTTCCGCGACGCCGGCGAGAACGGCGGCGGCATCCTGCTGCTCGACGAGCCCACGAACCACCTCGACGCCGACTCGATCACCTGGCTGCGCGGCTTCCTCGCCAACCACAAGGGCGGCCTGATCGTGATCTCCCACGACGGCGCACTGCTGGAGGCCGTGGTCAACAAGGTCTGGTTCCTGGACGCCACCCGGTCCGTGGTCGACACGTACAACCTGGGCTGGAAGGCCTACCTGGAGGCGCGGGAGACCGACGAGCGCCGCCGCCGCCGGGAGCGGGCCAACGCCGAGAAGAAGGCCGGCGCGCTGATGGCGCAGGCGGACAAGATGCGGGCCAAGGCCACCAAGACCGTCGCCGCGCAGAACATGGCCCGCCGCGCCGAGCGCCTGCTCTCCGGCCTGGACGAGGTCCGCGTCGCGGACAGGGTCGCCAAGGTACGGTTCCCGAGCCCCGCGCCGTGCGGCAAGACGCCGCTGACCGCGACCGGCCTGTCCAAGTCGTACGGGTCGCTGGAGATCTTCACCGACGTCGACGTGGCGGTGGACCGGGGCTCGCGGGTGGCCATCCTCGGCCTCAACGGCGCCGGCAAGACCACGCTGCTGCGGATGCTCGGCGGGCTGCTAAAGCCGGACACCGGCGAGGTGCGTCCCGGGCACGGGCTGCGGCTGGGCTACTACGCCCAGGAGCACGAGACGCTCGACGTGGACCGGACGATCCTGGAGCACATGCGCAGCGCCGCGTCCGACCAGACCGACACCGACCTGCGCAAGATCCTCGGCGCGTTCCTGTTCTCCGGCGAGGACGTGGACAAGCCGGCCGGCGTGCTCTCCGGCGGCGAGAAGACCCGGCTGGCGCTGGCCACACTGGTGTGCTCGGGCGCCAACGTGCTGCTGCTGGACGAGCCGACGAACAACCTCGACCCGGTGAGCCGGGAGCAGGTGCTCGACGCGATCGCCCGCTATCCGGGCGCGATCGTGCTGGTCACCCACGATCCGGGCGCGGTCACCGCGCTCAAGCCGGACCGCGCCATCCTGCTGCCCGACGGCGACGAGGACGCCTGGTCCGACGACCTGCTGGAGCTGGTAGAGCTGGCCTGAGCCGTCCGTCCCTTCCCCGGGGCGGGCCGGGCCCGGTGCGGGCGGCCCGGGCCGGCCGGGGACGGAGCGCCGGTTGGTGGCGGCGAAGACGCCGGCGGCACCCGCCGCGGCCGTGATCATGTCAAGCACACCGGGCACGGTACGGCCCGTCGCGCCGGTGGTCCCACCGCCGGCCCGGAACGCCTGACCCATTCGGCCCGCGCACCCACCGTCGGCATGACCCGAACCGGCTCGCCGAAGTGGAGGTATCCGGAGCGCGGCGAGGCAACCACTTCGGGAAACTGGTGTCGGTCATGCGGGAGGATGCCGCCACTTTGCCGAAGCGGCGCGGGCCGAATCGTCGTCTGTCGATCGGCAAGCCGATTGGCGGTACCTCTCGGGGACCCGCCGGCACGGACCGGCCCGACCACGGCGTGGGCCCTGGCCAGTCCACCCCCTGCGACGCCGCCACCTTGCCGAACTGTGGCGGACGGGCTTGTCGGCGGGCCGGTACGGATCAGCCGGCCGGAAGGATCACTCTATCGGGAAGCTGACATTGCGTAGCGTGTCGGTTGGCGAATAGTTGATATCTGGCGCATGATCGTCCGAGACGGTCTAATAGGTGGGACCGTATCCGAACCGCACAGTCTGGGACGTGAGGAATCAGCATGGCAGCCACTGGCACAGCCACCAGCACTGAGAAGGGTCGCCGGATCGTCGGGGCCGAGCGTCAGACGCTCGCCAAAGACCTGGTAAAGCGGTACACCGGCGGAGAGAGCATTCGTGCTCTGGCGGCCTCGACCGGCCGTTCCTACGGGTTCATCCACCGGGTGCTCACCGAGTCCGGGGTGCAGCTGCGGCAGCGCGGCGGTGCCCGGCGCCGGAAGAAGGCGTGACCCGCCCCCCAGCGTCGTCCACCAGCGCGTTCCGGGGCGTCCGGTGACCGCCGAGACGACCGGAGTGCGCTTCGACTGCGACGGGCCGGTCGCGACGGTGACGTTGTGCCGGCCCGACGTACTGAACGCCCAGACTCCCGCGATGTGGCGCGCGATGAGCGACTTCTCCCGCGACCTGCCGGGCGACGTCCGCGTCGTCGTCGTACGCGGGGAGGGGCGTGCCTTCTCCGCGGGCCTGGACCTGGCGGTCGCCGGCGCGACCGGGCCGGGCTCCTTCGCCGAGCTGGCCGCGATGCCGGAGGCCGAGTGCGCCGACCGGATCGCCGGATACCAGGGCGGTTTCACCTGGCTGCACCGGCCGGACGTGGTGTCGATCGCCGCGGTGCAGGGCCACGCCATCGGCGCCGGCTTCCAACTGGCCCTCGCCTGCGACATGCGGGTGCTCGCCGCCGACGCCAAGCTCTCCATGGCCGAGGTGACCCTCGGCCTGGTCCCCGACCTGGCCGGCACGCGCCGCCTGGTCGAGCTGGTCGGCTACTCCCGGGCGCTGGAGATCTGCGCCACCGGCCGGCGGATGGACGCCACCGAGGCGGACCGGATCGGCCTGGCCACGCTCGTGGTGCCCAACGACGAACTGGACGCCGCCGTGCGTGACCTGTCCGCCGGGCTGCTGGCGAACAACCGGGACGCGATCGTCGAGATCAAGGCGCTGCTCGCGGGCGCGGCCGGGCGCTCGCACGCCGAGCAGCAGCGCGCCGAGCGGGAGGCGCAGACCCGGCGGATCCGGGACCTGGCCGGGCGGGGCGAATAGCCGGTACGGCGATTCCGTAAGGACCGTTCGGGAAGATCTGGGTTACTCGCGAGGTTGTCACAGGCGTCGGGAGAATGGACTCCGACGATTCCTGCTGCCCTGACGACCGGAGGTGACGAGTGTCCCACCCAATGGCCGGCGGCGGCATGGGCGGCTGGAGCATGCTCCGCTCGCTGCGCAACCGCGACGAGGTCTCCACCCACGAGCTCAAGCGCGGCACCGCCCGGCGGATCGTCGCGTTCGCCCGCCCCTACCGGCGCGACATCGTCGTCTTCCTGATCACCGTGATCGTCGCCGCGGTGATCGGCGTGGCCACGCCGCTGCTCGCCGGTGACGTCATCGACGCGATCGCCGATGGCGGCGCGGACGCCCGCGCGACAGTCGTCCGGCTCGCCCTGATCATCGCCGCGCTGGCTGTGGCCGACGCCGTGTTCTCCCTGGTCCAGCGGTGGTATTCGGCCCGCATCGGCGAGGGCATCATCCTCGACCTGCGCACCCGGGTGTACGACCACGTCCAGCGGCTGCCGTTGCAGTTCTTCACCCGCACCCAGACCGGCGCGCTGGTCAGCCGGCTCAACAACGACGTGCTCGGCGCCCAGCGCGCGTTCACCTCGACGCTGTCCGGCGTGGTCAGCAACGTCATCCAGCTCGTGCTCACCGCCGGGGCGATGCTCCTGCTGTCCTGGCAGATCACCGTGCTGGCGCTGGTGCTGCTGCCGATCTTCATCATCCCGGCCCGCCGGGTCGGCAAGCGGCTGGCCGAGATCACCCGCGAGTCGTACAACCTCGACGCCAAGATGAACGCGACGATGACCGAGCGCTTCGGTGTGGCGGGCGCGCTCCTGGTCAAGCTGTTCGGCGCGCCGGAGGTGGAGGCCGACCGGTTCGCCCGCCGGGCCGAGCGGGTGCGCGACATCGGCATCCAGTCCGCGATGTACTCGCGGACGTTCTTCGTCGCGATGCTGCTCGTCGCGTCGCTGGCCCAGGCCCTGACGTACGGCGTCGGCGGCTGGCTGGCGGTCACCGGTGCGGTCAGCGCCGGCACCGTGGTCAAGCTGGCGCTGCTGCTGACCCGCCTCTACGGCCCGCTGACCGCGCTGTCGAACGTCCGGGTCGACGTGATGAGCGCGCTCGTCTCCTTCGACCGGGTCTTCGAGGTGCTCGACCTGCGCCCGACCATCGCCGAGAAGCCCGACGCGGTGCCGGTGCCGCGCGGCAGCGGCCGGGTCGAGTTCCGCGACGTGCGCTTCCGCTACCCGAGCGCGGCCGAGGTGTCGCTGGCCTCCCTGGAGGATGTGTCGACGCTCGACCGGACGGTGAACGAGCCGGTCCTCAAGGGCGTGTCGTTCTCCGTCGAGCCGGGGCAGATGGTGGCCCTGGTCGGTCCTTCCGGCGCGGGCAAGTCGACGCTGTCCATGCTGATCTCCCGGATCTACGACGTCAGCGACGGCCAGGTGCTGGTCGGTGGCGTCGACGTGCGGGACGCGACGCTCGCCTCGCTGCGCGACGAGATCGGCGTGGTCACCCAGGACTCGCACCTGTTCCACGAGACGATCCGGGAGAACCTGCGCTACGCCAAGCCGGACGCCACCGACGACGAGATCTGGGCGGCGCTGGCCGGCGCGCAGGTCGCCGACCTGGTCCGGGCGCTGCCGGACGGGCTCGACACGACGGTCGGCGAGCGGGGCTACCGCTTCTCCGGCGGCGAGAAGCAGCGCATCGCCATCGCCCGGTTGCTGCTCAAGGCCCCGTCGATCGTGATTCTCGACGAGGCCACCGCGCACCTGGACTCGGAAAGCGAGGCCGCCGTGCAGCGGGCGCTGTCGGTGGCGCTGACCGGGCGTACCGCGCTGGTCATCGCGCACCGGCTCTCCACGGTGCGTGACGCCGACCAGATCCTCGTGCTCGACGAGGGCCGGATCGTGGAGCGCGGCCGGCACGACGAGCTGGTGGCCGTCGGCGGCCTGTACGCCGAGCTGTACCGCACCCAGTTCGCGGTCACCGACTCGCCCGTGCCCCACACCGAGGCCGAGCAGCCCGAGCCGGTGGTGACCACGGTGCCGATGGGCACCTACGTCGCCCACGAGGCCATGCCCCCGGCCGCGGCCAACTAGCGGAGACCGACGAGGCAGCACTCCCGGCAGCGCCCGGCCGAAGCTCAACCCGCGACGACCGGAGCCCTAACCCGCGACGACCGCGGCACGCAGCTCCGCGAACGCGGCGCCCAGCGTCTCCGGGGTGAAGTGGGCGTTCAGGCCGCTCGGGTTGGGCAGCACCCAGAGCCGGGCCGTCGCGAGCGGCTCCGGCTGCGGCCCGAACCCGGCCTTCGGCCGGGCGAACCCGATCCGGTACGCGGTCACCCCGACCACCGCCACCCAGCGCGGCCGGTAGTTCTCGACCTTGGCGGTGAGCGTGGCGGCGCCGTCGACGAGTTCCGCGGCGGTGAGCTCGTCGGCGCGGGCGCTGGCCCGGGCCACCATGTTGGTGATGCCGAGGCCCAGCGCCGGGAGGGTGTCCTGTTCGCTGGGGTGCAGCAGGCGCGGCGTGAAGCCGCCCCGGTGCAGGGCGGGCCAGAAACGGTTGCCCGGGCGGGCGAAGTGCCAACCGGTGGCCGCCGACCACAGGCCCGGGTTGATGCCGACGAACAGCACGTCCAGGCCGGGTGCGATCACGTCGGGCAGCAGCCGGTCGGCCGCCGCGGCGAGCTGTTCCCGGCTGGGCCGGGGGTGGCGGCGGGCGGGGGTGCCCGGTCCGGGCGCGGCTTCGGGCCGCCCACCGGCCGGACGCCGTCGATCGCTCACCGTCCCACCGCCCCGGGAAGCCCGGCCACCGCACCCACCGTCACAGCCCGCGCAGCGCGCCGCCGTCGACCGGCACGGTCACCCCGGTGACGTACCCGGCGGCGGGGGAGAGCAGGAACGCGGCCACCCTGCCGAACTCCGCCGGGTCGCCGATGCGGCGCAGCGGGATCGCCGCCTCGGCCTGCGCGCGGGCCCGCTCGGGATCGCCGGAGCCGGCCAGCAGCTCCCGGTTGCGGTCGGTCATGATCCGCCCCGGCAGCAGGCTGATCACGCGTACGCCGCGCGGGCCGAACTCGTCGGCCATGTCCTTGGCCACCCCGGCGAGGCCCGGCCGCAGGCCGTTGGAGATGCCGAGGCCGGCCAGCGGCCCGCGTACCGAGGTGGACAGCACCAGCCCGATCGCGCCGTCGTCGGTGAGGGCGCCGGCCACCGTGCGGGCGAGCCGGACGCTGCCCAGGAACACCGTCTCGAACGACTCGCGCCACTGCTCGTCGGTGACGGTGGCGGCGCTGCCGGGCGGCGGGCCGCCGACCGAGATCAGCGCGCCGTCGAGGCGGCCGAAGTGTTCGCGGGCGGCGGCGACGAGCCGCTCCGGCGTGGCGGGGTCGGCGAGGTCGGCGGTCAGCCCGATCGCCCGCCGCGGGTCGCCGAGCGCCTCGATCGCGGCGGCCACCCGTTCCGGGGTACGCGCGGAGATGACCACCCGGGCGCCCTCGGCGACGAGTTGCTCGGCGGTGGCGAAGCCGAGGCCGGCGGAGGCGCCGGTGAGCACGTACACCCGGTCGGCGAGTCCGAGATCCATACCCCGATCCTGCCGTACCGGCTGACGCCTGTCAGCGCGGGGCGGGCCGCACCAGGCGTACCCGCCCGGCGACCTGAACCGCGACGGCGCCGCCGGTGCGGGTGAGGGCCGGCAGCCGGCGTGGCCGGGGCGGGCGGCGGCCGTCGTAGCGGTTCGCGGCCTCCCGCACGGCCAGCTCCTCCGCGCCCAGCGGCGGCAGGGCGTCCCGGTCGCGCAGGTCGCGGGCCAGGTCCCAGCCGTCGCGCAGCGAACCGTTCGTGGGACGGCCGTCGGCCCAGGCGGTGAACGTGGCCGGCCAGCGGGGCCCGAGGCCGGCGGCGAGCAGCGGCCAGTGCCGGGCCACGTCGCCGGCCCGCTTGCGCAGCAGGGCCCGGCGGGCGGCCTCGACCGGGGCCGGGGCGAAACCAGGTGGCAGCGGCCCACCGGCGACGAGCGCGACGACCAGCTCGGCCTGCCGGGCGGCCAGGTCGCCGCTCACGTGACCACCGGGTGGCCGGAGGCGGCGGCGAGCGCGTCCAGCTCGCCGCGCAACTCGGCGGCGGGCGGGTAGTGCCCGTCGCGTTCCAGCAGCAGCGCGGGCGGCCGGCGCCGGGCGCACAGCTCACGGACCAGGTCCAGCACGGCGGCGGGCACCGGGTCGGTGTGCGTGTCGTGGTAGAAGCCGCCGTGTTCGGCGCCGCCCGCGACGTGCACGTAGGCGACGCGCTCCAGCGGCAGCCGGTCCAGCAGCGCGGCCGGGTCGCCGCCGCGGTTGCGGGCGTTGGCGTGCACGTTCGCCACGTCGAGCAGCAGCAGCGCGCCGGTGGCGTCGAGGATCTCGGTGAGGAAGTCCGCCTCGTCCAGCTCGTCGTCGGGCCAGTCGAAGAGCGCCGCGATCGGTTCCAGGGCCAGCGGCACCGGCAGCTCCGCCTGCGTCCGCCGCACGTTCGCCACCACCGCCGCGACCGCCTCCCGGCTGCGCGGCAGCGGCAGCAGGTGACCGGCCTCCAGGCCGCCGGCCCGCACGAACGCGATGTGCTCGCTCACCAGCGGCGCGTCCAGCGCCGCGGCCACAGCGGCCAGGTGCGCCACCCGGGCCGGGTCCACCGGCTCCGCGCCGCCGAGGGACAGCCGCACCCCGTGGGGTACGACGTCGACGCCGCGTGCGCGCAGCTCGGTGAGCCCGTCCGGGAGCGGTCCGGCCGGGGCGACCGCCTCCGCGACCACCTCGACGAAGCGCAGCCCTGGCAGCCCGGCGACGAAGCCGGCGATCTCGGGGCGCCAGCCGATGCCGACGCCGGACGGGCCGCTCACCCGCCGCACCCGCCTCCGCCGCACCCGCCTCCGCCGCACGAGCTGCCCCCGCCGCACGAGGCGCCGCCGCCGCACGAGCCGCCGGAGCTGGCGGCGCCGGTGCTGCCCATCGCCTGCCGCTGGATCTCGGCCTGCTCCGCGAAGCCCGGATCCATGGTCCAGAGCGTGGCGGTGCCGAACAGCGCCACGCCCAGCGCCACCTCTGTCGGGCCGTACATGGAGTACGCGGGTCCGGCGGCCGGTCGTAGCCGGGCGTGCCGGCGGCGCATGTCGTCGAGCGCGGCGGTGGCCGCCCGGGTGCGCCAGGGCACGCGGTTGAGCAGCACGAACGCGAGGCCGAGCGGGAACAGGCTGAGCAGCAGCCAGCCGGTGGGCCGCTCGTTGAGCAGTCCGGAGACCGCGCGTACGACGCCGATGGCGAGCAGGAACCCGACAAGCAGCGCGCCGCGCCGCAGCGTCCGGCGCCGTTCCTGGTCCAGTGCCAGGCCGCGGCGTACCAGGCCGTCGCGCAGCTCGTCGAGCGCTCGCCGGACCCACTCGTCGGCGATCAGCTCCCGGGTACGCAGACCGCGGCTCGCCGCGTGGTGGACCGCCTGGTCCAGCGGGGTCACCCCGAGCGGAAGCGGGCCGCCGGTGGTGAGCCGCCGGTCCGGCCGTACGCCGACGGCGCCCGCGTGGCGCAGCCCGCCGAGCGCGGCCCAGACGGCGAGCTCGTCGCCGCCGTTGAGGTACGCGACCTGCTGCGGCCCCAGTTCGCCGTAGGCGGTCACCGGCGTGCCCGCCAGCATGCGGCGCCGGTAGACGATCGCGCCGATGACCAGGACGACGGCGAGCAGCAGCCACCAGCGCAGGAAGACGGGGCCGGGGATGCCCCAGGTGTCGGAGGGGGTCATCGTCTGCTCCTGTCGCGAGGAGGGGTGGCGGCTCATTGTGGAGCAGGCGCGCCAGAGTCGATCTCCTGGAGCGGGGTAGTTACCGGACCGAGACCGGCGCCGGTTCAGTGCCGGCGGACGGCCTCCTCGACGAGGTCGAGCACCCGGGCCAGGTCGCCTGCCGGGCGACCCATCGCCAGGTGCAGCACCAGCCCGTCGTAGGCCAGCTCCAGGAACTGGGCCAGCACGTCGATCGGCACGTCGTCGCGGAGCACGCCTGCCTCGCGCTGGCGCAGCAGGCGCTCCCGGGTGGCCCCGGCGATGGCCTCGGAACGCTCCGCCCAGCGCTTGGCGAAGGCCGGGTCGGTACGCAGCCGGCGGGAGACCTCCAGCTGGCTGCCGAGCCAGCCGGTGGTGTCCGGCGAGACGGCCCGGGCCAGCAGGTCGCGCATGACCTGCACCAGACCGTTGCGGGCCACGGTCTCCACCATGACGGCGGCGTCGTCCTCGGCCACGGCCAGGAAGAGGGAGTCCTTGTCCCGGAAGTGGTGGAAGATCGCGCCGCGGGACAGGCCGGTGGCCTCCTCCAGCCGCCGTACGGTGGCGCCCTCGTAGCCGTGCCGGGCGAAACACGCCCGCGCCGCCGCGAGGATCTCCTGGCGGCGCGCGTCGAGCTGGTCCTGACTTACTCTGGGCACGAACGGATCGTCGCAGGTGGAACCGGCCGATGCAAACCGTACGTACGGCTTGAGATGCGGTGACGGAGATCATCTGCAGTCGCCGGGGTGGTTACGATCGGCGGGTGACAGCCCTCCCCGCGCGCCCGCTCACCGTCGCCGCCGTCCAGGCCGAGCCCGTCCCGGGCGACGTGGCCGGCAACGCCGGCGCCGCCGCCCGCCTCGTCGGCCGCGCCGAAGGCGCCCGCGTCGTCGTGCTGCCCGAGCTGTTCCTGCCGGCGTACCACCCGCCGACGCTGGGCGCGGACCCGGACGCCACTGACGTGGCCGCCGACGCCGACGGCCGGGTGACCGACGCACGGCTGGACCCGCTGCGCGCCGCCGCCGTCGACGCGGGCGCCGCGGTGGTGATCGGCGCCGCCGTCCGCCACCCCGACCGGCGGCGCACCATCTCCTCGCTCGTGGTGGACCCGGCCGGCGCGGTCACCGCCGCGTACGACAAGCAGCAGCTCTGGAACGGCGAGCGCGAGCTGTTCGACGCCGGCCGCCGGGGCGCCACGATCGAGGTCGACACGTGGCGGCTGGGTCTGGGCGTCTGCTACGACGGCTGTTTCCCCGAGCACGCGCGGGCCGCCGCCGGCGACGGCGCGCACGGCTACCTCTGCCCGAGCGGCTACCTGGCCGGCTCGGCGCACCGCCGCGACCTCTACTACGCCGCCCGGGCGCTGGACAACACGATGTACGTGGTGTTCGCCAACTCGGTCGACGGCGCCGACCCGTGGCGGTTCAACGGCGGCGCGGCGGTGTACGACCCGGAGGGCCGGCCGCTGGCCCGGGGCGCCGACAGCGGTGAGGACGTGCTGGTGGCCACGCTGGACCCGGACGCGCTGGCCGCCACCCGCGCGGCGCACACCATGCTGCGGGACCGTCCGCTCGACGCCGGGGCGGCCCGCGCCGTCCTCGTCGCCTGACCGCTGTGCCGGGGCCCTCGGCACTGTCGGTGCTCCGACCGTTGCCGTAGGGTGCCCAGGTGCCGTTGCTCCTGCTCGATCTGGACAACACTCTGGTGGACCGCGACGGGCCGTTCCGTGTCTGGGGAGAACGGTTCCTGGCGGGCATCGGCGCGCCGCTGTCCGACCTCGACTGGTTGGTGTCCGTGGACGCGGACGGGCTGACCAACCGCTGGGACGTGGCGGATGCGATCCGCGACCGGTACGCGTTGCGCATCCCCTCGATCGACCTGGTCGACGAGCTGCACGACGGCGTGGTGGCCCACATGCGGCTGGACCCGCTCGTCGCGTGCGCCCTGCGGATCGCGGCAGACGCGGGCTGGGTGCCGGTGGTGGTCACGAACGGCGCGGCCCGCCAGCAGGACGCCAAGATCCGCAGGACCGGCCTGGACCGGTACGTCGCCGACTGGGTGATCTCCGAGGAGGCGGGCGTCAGCAAGCCGAACCCGAGGATCTTCGCGCTCGCCGCCCAGCGGGCCCGGATGCCGCTGCGCGGCGCGTGGGTGGTCGGCGACAGCCCGGAGGCGGACATCGGCGGGGCGACCGCCGTGGGTCTGCCCAGCGTCTGGCTGCACCGCGGACGCCGCTGGTCCGACCCGAGGTACGCGCCGACCCGGATCGAGGACGGGCTGATCGCGGCCGTGGCGGCGGTGCTGGCCGGCTGACGGCGGCGCCGGCGAGCCGGCAGCGGCGCGGAAAATCCGTTGCCCCGTACCGGCCGGGGCACGAGCATGGTGCCGCGCGAGTGCGCAGCCGGGGATCGCCCGGTCGAGGAGAGGAGGTCGGTCATGGCCGTTTTCGCAGGGTCGTTGCACCTGCCTCCACCAGCCTCGATCGAAGGACAGATCCACCCGTGCGTGATCACGACTTCCCGGCGCCGCAGCGCCGTGGCCGCGGCAAGAACCGCTTCGACGACGACGAGACCGACTTCCTGAAGCGAGGGCGGCGCACGCCGGCCCTCACCGACCCGGACGCCGAGCCCGACGCGGAGGACGCCTGGTCCTCCTGGGATCGGGCCGTCCACGGCCCCGAGCCGCATCCTGACTGGCTGGTCACCGAACTGGCCGCCCGGGACACCGAGCTCGGGGTGCTCAAGACCGGCAAGGAGGCGGACGTCCACCTGGTCCGCCGCGCCGTGCCGGGCACCGGCCGCGGCTGCCTGCTGGCGGTCAAGCGCTACCGCGACGCCCAGCACCGGCTGTTCCACCGCGACGCCGGTTACCTGGAGGGCCGCCGGGTACGCCGGTCCCGGGAGATGCGGGCGATGACCGGCCGTACCGAGTTCGGCCGGCAGATGATCGCCGGGCAGTGGGCGGCGGCCGAGTTCACCGCGTTGTCCCGGCTCTGGGAGATCGGGGCCGCCTCCGGGCGGATCGCGGTGCCCTACCCGGTGCAGTTGCTCGGCACCGAGCTGATGCTGGAGTTCGTCGGCGACGCCGGGGCGGGGCAGGCCGCGCCCCGGCTGGCCCAGGTCCGGCCCGACGACGACGAGTTGCGCGACCTGTGGGACCAGCTCGTGGAGGCGCTCACGGTGCTCGCCCGGGCCGGGTACGCACACGGCGACCTGTCCCCGTACAACCTGCTCGTGCACGCGGGCCGGCTGGTGCTGATCGACCTGCCGCAGGTGGTCGACGTGGTGGCCAACCCGCAGGGGGCCGAGTTCCTGGCCCGTGACGTGCGGGTGGTGGCCGCCTGGTTCACCGCCCGCGGGATGCCGGCGACGGTGACCGACCCGGCGGCGCTGACCGAGGCGCTGCTGCGGGAGGCGGGGCTCCGCTGACCGACGTGCGTCCCGGGCGGGTGACCGTCCGGGACGCACACCGGGTCACTGGAGGTAGCGCTCGACCTCCGGCACCGGGCGCTCGCCCTGGGCGTCCGGGTCGCCGTGCGCCTGGCGGGCGGCCCGGCGGCGGCGCAGCAGGTCCCAGCACTGGTCCAGGGACTCCTCCAGCGCGCGCAGCCGCTCCCGCGCCTCGTCGTCGGTGCCGGCGTCGCCGTGCTGCGCGTCGGCACGCAGGCGGTGCTCCTCGTCGACGAGTTCGGAGATCCGGCTCAGGATGGTCTTGTCGTCCATGCCCGAAGCTTGGCACAGCGGACGGTGCCGTGCCCGGGGCACCGGATAGGTGAGCCGTGCTCGCGCTCCGCAACGCCCACTGTGTACGCGGGTGACGCATATCCCAGGGCTTCCATTCTCGACAAAGAGATTGTTGTTACGTGAAATATTCTCCGAGGTGCCTTTTGATCTGGCGTTCCTGATGGCATGCTCGCGGGCAACGTCACGGGTCGGTACGGAGTCGCGACCCTGAGTCAACCGAGGGAGCGTTCAGGTGCCCGAACCGACGGACACAGCGAGGCCCACCGGCCGACCCCGAGTCGTGCCGCTGCGGCAGATCCTGCCCGCGGTGCTCCGCGACCCCGCCCGCGCCCTCATCGACATCGGTAACCGTACCGAGGGCGAACTGGTCCAGCTCAACCTCGGCTCGTTCCGCCCGTATCTGGTCACCCACCCCCGGCACGTGCAGCACGTTCTGCGCGACCGGGCGGACAACTACGAGCGCGCCGGTGACGGACTGTTCTGGCGCCCGGTCAAGCGGCTGTTCGGCGAGGGGATCCTCGGCGAGGGGCAGATCTGGTCGGCCAGCCGGCGGATGCTCCAGCCGATGTTCACCGCCAAGCGGGTGGAGGCGCTCGTCGACGGGATGGCCGACGCGATCCGCGACGCGGTCGAGGAGTTGGACGAGCCGGCCCGTGCCGGGCAGCCGGTCGACATCGGCGTGGAGCAGGCGCGCATCGTCAGCCGGGCGATCATGAAGGTGCTCTTCGCCGACCGGATCTCGGTGCCGGACGCGATGCGGGTGATCGAGGCGCAGGACCGGATCGCCACCGCCGTCATCCCGCGCATCATCGTGCCGTTCGCGCCGCTGTCACTGCCGATGCCGGGGGACCGCACGTTCGCCCGCGCCGTACGCGTCGTCGACGACGTCCTGGTGCCGATCGTCCGCGAGACGCGGGACGCCGCCGACCAGGGCGACGACGTCATCTCCACGCTCTGGCAGGCCCGCACCGACGACGGGCGGCAGCTCGACGAGCGGCAGGTCCGCAACGACACGGTGGCGATGTTCGCCGCCACCACGGAGACCACCATCAACGTGCTGACGTGGGCCTGGCCCCACCTCGACCAGCACCCCGAGGTGGCCGAGCGGCTCTACGCCGAGATCGACGAGGTGGTCGGAGGCGAGCCGGTACGCCGCGAGCACCTGAGCCGGCTCACCTACACCCGGATGGTGCTCGACGAGCTGCTGCGGCTCTACCCGATCGGATGGATCATCCCGCGCCGCGCGGTCGCCGGGGACGTCATCGACGGCGTGCCGATCGAGCCCGGCGCGACGATGGCGGTCAGCCCGCTGATCACCCAGCGGATGCGGCAGTTCTGGGACCGCCCGGACGAGTTCGACCCGGAACGCTTCCTCCCCGAGCGGGTCCGCGCCCGGCACCGGTACGCCCACTTCCCGTTCGGCGGCGGGCCGCACCAGTGCCTCGGCATGTACCTGTTCTACCTGGAGGCCCAGCTCATCCTCGCCACCATGCTCAGCCGCTACCGGTTCCGGCTGCACCGCCCCGGCGTACCCGGGTTGCGGCTGGCCGCGGCGCTGCGGCCGCGCGAACGGGTGGAGCTGACGCTCGTCGCCGCCGGGCGGACGGAGGGGGCATGACCGACTGCGCGACACCGGATCCGCTCGTCGTCGCCGCCGAACAGGGCCGGGTCTGCGCGCTGGCCGCGCAGGGCCAGCGCGGCCTGCGCAGGGCCGCCGCCGCGCACCCCGAGCTGTTCCCCGGCGACCCGTTCGACGCGACGCTGTTCAGCAGCATCGCGCAGGCGATGGCGTTCAGCGCCCCCTGGCACAGCGCCGCCGAACTCGCCGTGACCAACCGCGCGGTGCTCTGGGGCTTCGCCGTGGACTGGCTGGTCGACCACCAGGCGCCCAGCCGGGCCGAGGTGGACCGGATCACCGGCGTCTGCCTGGACGTGCTCGACGGCGCCGACTCCGGCGACCCGCTGGGCCGGTTCCTCGCCGAGCTGCGGGACGACGTCGCCGCCGCGCCGGCCTATCCGGCGCTGCGCGACCACTGGCGGGACACGATGGCCCGCACGCTCGACGCGATGGCCCGCGAGTGGGACTGGCGGCGCACCGGCCGCCCCACGCTCGCCGACTACCTGGCCAACGCCGACAACCTCGCCGCGACGGTGGTGAACGTCGCCCACTGGATCCACACCGGATCGGTGTCCGACGCCGGCACGCTGGCGCGGCTGATCGAGGTCAGCGACGAGGTCCAGCGGGCCCTGCGCCTGGTCAACGACCTCGGCACCCACCGCCGCGACGCCGAGTCCGGCGATCTCAACGCGCTGCTGCTGGTGGACGACCCGGCCGACGTCGAGCGGCACTTCGCCGAGCAGGTCGACCACTGCCGCGTCCTGCTGGCGAAGCTGGCCGGCGAGGTGCCGAGGGAGGCCGGCTTCCTGTCCCGGCAGCTCGGTTTCACCACCGGCTTCTACCGGCACACCGACTTCTGGGGCGTGCGGTGACGCTCACCGCCGGACCGGTGCCCGCCACCGGGTCCGGGACCGCGCGCGACCTGATCGCCGCGCTCGGCGGCGAGCCGGAGGGGCAGACCTCACCGTCGGTCTACGAGACCGGACGGCTGATCGCGCTCGCACCCTGGCTCGACGGCCACGACCGGCGCCTGACCTGGCTGCTGGACCGGCAGCGCCCGGACGGCGGATGGGGCGGCCCCGGCGGCTACGCCCTGGTGCCGACGCTGAGCGCGGTGGAGGCGCTGCTGGCCGCGCTGCACCGCGACGGCCCGGCCGCCGCGCCGGCCGCCGCCGCGCACCGAGGGCTGGCGTACCTGGCCGGCGCGCTGCGTGCCGGCGCCCCGCCGGACCTGCCGGCAACCGACCTGATCGTGCCGGCGTTGCTGGCCGCCGTGGACCGGCGCCTCGACGGGCCGGCCGGGCCGCCACCCGGGCTGGCCGAGTGGGCCGGCCGGCCCCGCCTGCCGCTGCCGGCCGGTCTCGACCCGGCCCGGCTGACCCGGGTACGCGGACTGCTCGCCACCGGACGGCCGGTGCCGGAGAAGCTGGCGCACGCGCTGGAGGTGGCGGGCGAGCTGGCGTACCGCGCGCCCGGGGTGCGTCCCTCGGCCAGCGGCGCGGTCGGCGCCTCACCGGCCGCCACCGCCGCCTGGCTGGGCGGGCCGGAGCCCGGACCCGCGCTGGACTACCTGAACGCGCTCGCCCGGCCCGGCCCGGTGCCCTGCGCGAGCCCGATCACCGTGTTCGAGCGGGCCTGGGTGCTCGGCATCCTGGTCCGGGCCGGCGTGCCGGTCGGCACGCCCGAGCCGGTGCTGACCGAGCTGCGCGCCGCGGTCGGACCGTCCGGCGCGGCCACCGCGCCCGGCCTGCCCGCCGACGCGGACACCACAGCGGTCACGCTCTACGCGCTGGCCCGGCTGGGCCGCGCGCCGGGCGTCTCACCGCTGGCCGGGTTCGACACGGGACGGCACTTCTGCACCTGGCCGGGGGAGGACGGGGCGTCGCTGACCACGAACGCGCACGTGCTCGACGCGCTCGGCGAGCAGCCGAGCGGGCCCGGTGTCACCGGCGCGCGCCATCGGGTCACCGAGTGGCTGCTGGACCGGCAGGAGCCGGACGGGCGGTGGGAGGACCGCTGGCACGCCTCGCCGTACTACGCCACCTACGCGGTGCTGCTGGCGCTGTCCGACCACGCGCCGGACGGCGCGGCGCGAGCCGCCGTCGAGCGGGGCGTGGCCTGGCTGCTGGCCACGCAGCGCCGGGACGGCTCCTGGGGGCGGTGGGACGGGACCGCCGAGGAGACCGCGTACGCGGTGCTCGCGCTGGCCGACGCGGGCCGGCCCGGCGACGCCCGGGTCACGTCGGCGCTGGCGCGGGGGCGCAGTCGACTGTCCGAGCTGGACGGATCCGACGGCGAACCGGCACTATGGCACGACAAGGACCTCTACCGCCCGACGCGGATCGTGCGCGCCGCGGTGCTGGCGGCCTCCGGCAGCGCCGGGGCGGCCGGAAGGAGGCCGCACCCACCATGATCAGGATCGCTTGAATGAGGTTCACGACGGCTGCTAGCGTGCGCCGGAGTCGATCGGATTTCGGACCGACCGAAGACCGGGCCAGGACGGTGTGATGGGTTCCCGCAGTACGAATCTCCGTACGAAGATCATCGCGCTGCTGGCGTCGCTGACCGCGCTCTGGGCGTTCGCCGCGTGGGTGACCGTACGGGACGGGTTCAACCTGCTCGGCGTGCAGGCGCTCAACGCGCGCGTGTTCGAGCCGAGCGACCCGCTGCTGCAGGAGCTGCAGGCCGAGCGCCGGCTGTCGCTGCGCTATCTCGGTGAGTCCGACCCGGGCCGGCTGCAGGAGCTGGAGGCCCAGCGGGCCCGCACCGACGAGACCGCCACCGTGCTGTGGCGCTCGGTACGGGACTGGCGCACTGAGATCCCGGCCAGCGAGGAGCTGATGCGGCGGCTCGACGAGCTGAAGACCGAACTGGACCAGCTCGGTCAGGTACGCGCCGACGTCAGCCGCAAGACCATCGACCGGACCACCACGCTCATCGCGTACGACGAGGCGGTCGACGGGATCTTCGCGGTCTTCGACGCCCTCGGCGGCCTCGACGACGACGAGATCGCCGAGGACACCGCGGCGCTCATCGACCTCAACCGGTCCCGGGAACTCCTGTCCCAACAGGACGCGCTGCTCACCGGCGCGATCGCGGCCAACCGGATCACGGTGGGCGAGCAGACCGCGTTCGCCCGCCTGGTCGGCGCGCAGTGGTTCCTCGCCGACCGCACCGCCCGGGAACTCGCCCCCGGCGACCGCGCCCGCTTCGAACGGATGGTCGAGGGCGAGGCGTTCCAGCAGCTCCGCACGCTTCAGGACCAGGTGCTCGCGGCCAAGGGCAGCGAGGTGCGCCCGCCGGTGACCGCCGCGGCGTGGCAGGCCGCCGCCGAGAAGGCGATGGCCGACCTGCGCGAGGTGATCCTGGCCGGCGGTGAGGACATCGTCTCCCGGGCCATGCCCGTCGCGATCGGCGTCATCGTGCGGCTGGTGCTCGCCGCCGGCCTCGGCCTGATCGCCGTCATCGCCTCCGTGGTCGTCTCGATCACCACGGCGCGGGCGCTCGTACGCCAGCTCGAACGGCTCCGCGAGGCAGCCTTCCAGCTGGCCCACGAGCGGCTGCCGAGCGTGGTGGAACGGCTGGGCCGCGGTGAGGAGGTGGACGTCGCCCGCGAGGCGCCACCGTTGCAGTTCGGCGACGACGAGATCGGCCAGGTGGGCAAGGCGTTCAACGTCGTGCAGGAGACCGCCGTACGCACCGCGGTCGAGCAGGCCGAGTTGCGCCGCAGCGTACGCGACGTGTTCCTCAGCCTGGCCCGGCGCACCCAGGCGCTCGTGCACCGGCAGCTCACGCTGCTGGACGCGATGGAGCGGCGGGAACACGACGCCGAGGAGCTGGAGGCCCTGTTCCGGGTCGACCACCTGGCCACCCGCATGCGGCGCAACGCGGAGAACCTGATCGTGCTCTCCGGCTCGACGCCGGGCCGGGCCTGGCGGCGCAACGTGCCGATGGTCGACGTGGTTCGCGGCGCGGTCGCCGAGGTCGAGGACTACACCCGGGTCACCGTGCGCCCGCTCGGCGACGTGTCGCTGACCGGCCGCGCCGTCGGTGACGTGATCCACCTGCTGGCCGAGCTGATCGAGAACGGACTCTCCTTCTCGCCGCCGCAGACCATTGTGGAGATCCGGGGTCAGCTCGTGGCGAACGGCTTCGCCATCGAGATCGAGGACCGCGGCCTCGGCATGAGCGCCGACGAGCTGGCCGCCGCCAACGCGCGCATCGTCGACCGCTCCGAGCTGAACCTGGCCGACGCGGCCCGGCTCGGCCTGTTCGTGGTCAGCCGGCTCACCGAGCGGCACGGCGTCAAGGTGCAGCTCAAGGAGTCCGCGTACGGCGGGACGACAGCTGTGGTGCTGATCCCGCGTGAACTGATCGCGGCCGCCGGCGCGCCCGACGACCTGCCCGCCCCCGGGACGGCCCTGCCCGTGACGCCGACGCCGGCGGGAGACACGCCGCCCGGCGACGGGTCCGAGCCGGCGACTCCGTCCGGCCCGGACGGCGGCGCCGAGCCGGAGCAGCCGTCCGAACCCGCCCCGCAGGTGCCGGAGCCGATGGCGCAGGCACCCCGGCTGACCCCCTCCGGGCTGCCGGCGCGTACCCGCAAGCGGCAGTCCGCGGTGGCGGCGCCCACCACGGAGCTGGCGGTGGTGGAACGCCGGTCGGTCGCCCAGACGGACGCGGTCGAGGCTTCCCCGGAGACGGCGCCGGAGCCGGAGTCGGAGTCGGAGCCGGAGTCGGAGACGGCGCCCGTCACCGACGCGGGGCTGCCGGTGCGGGTACGCCAGGCCAACATCGTGCCGGCGCTGCGGCACGACCAGACCGAGGCGGACGACGACGCCGACGACGACACGGCGCGTGCACCGGAGCAGGTGCGCCGGATGATGAGTTCCTACCAGAGCGGCACGCGACGCGGCCGTACCGATGCCGCGCGCTTGCTCGGCGGAGCGCGGGAGGCCGGCGGTGCGCCGGCCGACGCGGACGAGCAGGTTACCTGACCGGGACGTCGACGCGACGGGACCGGAAGCTGACGGCACACAGCCGGGAAGATGAGGACGACGAGTGGCGCAGAAGACGGCTTCGAGCGCGGATCTGACGTGGCTGCTGGATGACCTGGTCGGCCGGGTCAAGCAGGCGGAGCACGCCGTGGCGCTCTCCACCGACGGACTGTTGATGGCCTCGTCCCGCGGGTTGAGCCGCGACGACGGCGAGCACCTGGCGGCCATGGCGGCGGGCATCCAGAGCCTGGCCCGTGGCGCGGGTAAACGGTTCGGTGGCGGGCACGTACAGCAGACCATCATCGAGATGCAGTCCTCCTTCCTGTTCGTCACAGCGGCCGGGCGCAACGCCTGCCTGGCGGTGCTGGCCTCGGAGGACGCGGACGTCGGCCTGATCGCGTACGAGATGGCCATGCTCGTCACCCGGGTCGGCCGGTTCGTCGCGTCACCGACCCGGGAACAGCCCCTCGGCGAGAACACGGCACGATGACCGGCCGGGGGGACTCCGCGGAGCAGGAGTGGGTGGACGACCACGCCGGCCCGGTGGTGCGCCCGTACGCGGTGACCGGCGGCCGGGCCCGCCCGGTCACCGGCACGTTCGACCTGATCTCGCTGGTCACCGCGACCCGCACGGAAGTCGGGTCGGAGTCCGGGCTCGGCCCGGAGCACATGGCGATAGTCGGCCTCTGCCAGCGGATCCTCTCCGTGGCCGAGATCGCCGCCCATCTCGACCTGCCGGTGGGCACGGTCCGGGTCCTCCTCGGAGACCTGGCCGCCCGCAGCCTGGTACAGGTACGCGAGCCGCGCGCGACCCCCGCCGGCCTTCCCGACGAGCACGTTTTCGAGGCGGTTATCAATGGACTACGGGCGCTCTGAGCGGCCGGCGGGCGCCGCGCCGCTGCCCACCGCGATCAAGATTCTGATCGCGGGCGGGTTCGGCGTCGGCAAGACCACAATGGTCGGCGCGGTAAGCGAAACCAAGCCGCTGCGCACCGAGGAGGTGCTGACCGAGACCGGCATCGGCATCGATGACCTGTCCGGCATCGAGGAGAAGTCGACCACCACCGTGGCGATGGACTTCGGCCGCATCACCATCAGCGACGACCTGGTGCTCTACCTGTTCGGCACGCCCGGCCAGGACCGCTTCTGGTTCGTCTGGGACGAGCTGGCGCTCGGCGCGCTCGGCGCGGTGGTGCTCGCCGACACCCGCCGGCTGGCCGACTGCTTCCCGTCGATCGACTACTTCGAGGGGCGCGGCACGCCGTTCGTGGTGGCGGTGAACTGCTTCGAGAACGCCAAGCAGTTCCGCCTCGACGAGGTGCAGGCCGCGCTCGACCTGGATCCGGGCGTACCGGTGGTGCTGTGCGACGCGCGGCAGCGGGAGTCGGCCAAGGAGGTGCTGATCACGCTGCTGGAGCACGCCATGAAGCTGCGCGAGGCACGTCGCCGCGCCGCCGAGGACTGAGCGGCCACACGTCAACGAGGGAGTGGCGATGACCGAGGTGACCGTCCGGGCGATGACCCCGGACGAGTTCGACAGCTGGCAGGAGGAACTGGCCGCCGGGTACGCACGGGAGCACGTCACGGCCGGCAACTGGACGGCCGAGGAGGCGCTCGACCGGGCCCGGGAGGCCAGTGCCGCCTTCCTGCCGCAGGGCATGACCACGCCCGGCATGCTGTTCCTGGTCGGCGAGCTGCCCGACGGGTCGCCGGTCGGCCGGCTGTGGATCGGCCTCACCCATCCGCGTGGGCTCGCCGGCTGCGCGTTCCTCTACGACATCGAGGTGGCCGCCGAGCACCGGGGCCGGGGCCTGGGGCGGGCGCTGCTCGCGGCGGGGGAGCGGGCGACCCGGGACCACGGCGCCGGGGCGCTGGAGCTGAACGTCTTCGGCGCCAACGAGACGGCGCGCAGGCTGTACGAGACGGCCGGCTACCGAGTGGTCACCCAGCAGATGCGCAAGGACCTGTCGTAGAGGTCCCTACAGGCGGGTGGCGGTCCGGATCAGGGCGGCGAGGGGCCGGGACCGGCTGTGCGGCGGCCAGGCGATCACGGTGGTCACCGCCGTCGCGTCCGGCACGGGCACGGCTGCCAGGTCGGCGAGCAGCAGCGACCGGCAGGACTCCGGCAGCACCACCGCGGTGCGGCCGAGCGCGATGAGTTGGAACAACTGGGCGTGGTCCCGGACCTCGGGGCCCGGACCGTCCGGATACGACCCGTCGGCCCGGGGCCAGCGCGGCATCGGCAGGCCGGTCAGCGTCTCCACCTCGGCCGTCAGCAGGTGCGGCCGCCGGGCCAGCGGATGTCCGGCCGGCAGGACCGCCACTTGCTGCTCGGTGACCAGTTCCTCGGTGTCCAGCCCGGTGGTCGAGTCGAACGGCAGGTGCAGCAGCGCCACGTCGGCCCGCCCGTCGCGCAGCAGCCGTTCCTGTTCGCCGATGCCGCACAGCAGCACCTCGACGGGGACCGCGTCCGGCTCGGCGGCGTACGCGTCGAGCAGTTTCGGCAGCAGTTCGCTGGATGCGCCCGCCTTCGTCACGAGCACCAGCCCGGCGCCGCCGTGCGCGGCCTGAGCGGCGCGGCGGGTGCGGCGGCCGGCGGCGTCCACCGCGTCCAGGGCGGCCCGGCCCTCCCGCAGCAGCACCGACCCGGCCGAGGTGAGCGCGACGCGGCGGCTGTCGCGTTCCAGCAGCGTCACGCCGAGACGCCGTTCGAGCTGGCGGATCGCCCGTGACAGCGGCGGCTGGGCGATGCCCAGGCGTCGCGCGGCGCGGCCGAAGTGCAGTTCCTCGGCGACCGCGACGAAGTAGCGAAGCTCGCGCGTCTCCATGCCGCCACCGTACCGCCGGGGCGATACCTTACGGGTATCGGTCGCTACCGAGGTGGTGTTGGAGGCCCGCGCGCCGCGCGGACAGGATCGAGACCATGAGCGAACGGACGATCGCGCTGGTGACCGGCGCGAACAAGGGAATCGGGTACGAGATCGCGGCCGGGCTTGGTGCGCTCGGCATGCGGGTGGGCGTCGGCGCCCGCGACGGCCAGCGGCTCGCCGAGGCGGTGGCGAAGCTGCGCGCGGACGGCGTGGACGCGTTCGGCGTACCGCTGGACGTGACCGACGACGCGAGCGTGACCGCCGCCGCCCGGCTGCTGGAGACGGAGGCCGGCGGCCTGGACGTGCTCGTCAACAACGCGGGCGTTACCGGCGGTACGCCGCAGCACCCCGGTGAGGTCGACCTCGCGACCATCCGGACGGCGGTCGAGGTGAACGTGATCGGGGTGGTCCGGGTGATCGAGGCGATGCTGCCGCTGCTGCGCCGCTCGGCCTCGCCGCGGATCGTCAACGTGTCCAGCGGTGTCGGCTCGCTCACCCGGCAGAGCGCGTCAACCGGCGAGGATCAGACCGGCCCGCTGTCGGTCGCGTACTCGCCGTCGAAGAGCATGCTCAACGCGGTGACGATCCAGTACGCGCGGGCGCTCGCAGGCACGAACATCCTCATCAACGCCGCCTGCCCGGGATTCACGGCGACCGACCTGAACGGCTTCCGGGGCGTGCGGACCGTGCAGCAGGGCGCGGCGACCCCGATCCGGCTGGCGACGCTGCCGGACGACGGGCCGACCGGCGGCTACTTCGAGGACGCGGGAGTCATCCCGTGGTGAGCGCCGCTCGTCAGCACCACATGACCGGGTTGCCGCTCGCCACCGACGCCGCGCACAGCCGCCGCAGCGGCTCCACGAGGTAGGCGAAGTCGTCGCCCGACCGGCTCCGGGTCCGCACCGCGAGTCGTTCGGGTGGCGGCTCGCCGTGCCCGCCCACCGGCCGCATCGCCACTGTCGTCCGCGTCCCGCCGACGGTGAACTCCACCCGGCCGCCGGGCAGCGGTCGCTGGGTGAACCGGGTGGCCCGGAACAGCGTGACCGGCGGGTCGGCCCGGTCGAGGACGAAGAAGCCGTCGGGGTCGACGCCGGCCTGGAAGCCCGGGCCGTACATGAACAACCCGCGGTAGTCCTCGACGTACTGCATCAGCACCCGGCCGGTCGCCTCGTCGATCAACTCCACCTCGTCGGTGATCCGGGCGGTGCCCGCGAACGCGTCCAGCTCGGCGAGCGCCACCGCCGCCCGGTCCGCCGGCAACGAGCCGCCGTTGACGTCCGGCAGCGCGGCGGCGAGCGTCGGGAAACGATGCTCGCCGGCCGCGCGCGACGCCTGCTGGAACAGGCGTACGCCGGACCAGTTGGAGACGCACTCGCTGACCAGCGCCATGTCCGGGTGCGGGCAGGCGTCCCCGGACATCCAGGCGCAGAAGGCGTCGTGCGCCGCCGCGTTGCCCTCCCAGGGTTGCAGCAGCGCGAGGCAGCCGTCCTCGTCATAGCCGACCGGGCCGACCGGGAACGGCGTGGCGAGGCCGTCCTGCCAGCACCGGCAGTACACGAAGGCGTCGAGTCCCACGCCGGCACGCTACCGATGCGCGCCCGGCGGCGCGCACCCGTTTCCGTCGGGTCAGGTGACGGCCAGCAGGACGGCGTCGCCGCGCGCCGCCGCGTCCCGGTAGAAGGTGCGCAGCGCGGTGAAGTGCGGCAGCAGGTAGCTGTCGAACTCGTCGTCGCCGTCGTCCCAGATGTGCGGGTAGATCTCGGCCTCGGACATGGCCGCCGGGTCGAAGCGGGCCCGCAGCGTGGCCTCGTCCACCGCGTCGAGCCCGGCGGCCACGGTGCGTACGGCGTCGGGCATGAGCAGCCGGGCCGGGCCCATGCCGTGGTCCGGCCCGATCGGGTCGCCGCCGACGATCGCCGGCCCGGCGTCGCCGCGGACCTCGTACGTGGTGCCGTTCAGCAGGTAGTGCAGGCCGTGCCACGCCTTGTCGAGGTCGAGTTCGTCCGGACCGCCGTCGAACAGTGCGCCGGCCGTCTCCGGGTCGGCCAGCACCGTCGCCAGTTGCTCGCCGGACAGCCGGCGTGCCGTGAACACCATGCCCATGTGGTCGTCTCCCGGGGTGGTCTGTCGCGATCGGCGGCAGCTTAGCGTGAGCGTCGGACACCCGTGCCATCATCGGCGGGTGGCGAGTGAATCCCGGCATCTCAGCGTCCACATCGACCGTCCGGTGGCGGAGGTCTACGACTTCGCCGCCGACCCGGCGAACCTTCCCCGCTGGGCGCCGGGGCTCGGCGGCTCGGTGGCCCGGGTCGACGGCCAGTGGTTCGTAGACACACCCGAGGGGCCGGCGCGGCTGACCTTCGCCCCGGCCAACGAGTACGGCGTGCTCGACCACGAGGTGCTGACGCCGTCCGGCGAGACGGTGTACGTGCCGCTGCGCGCGATCGCCGACGGCGGCGCGACCGAGGTGGTGTTCAGCCTGCGGCGGACGCCCGGCATGAGCGACGCGGACTTCGACCGGGACACCGCGCTCGTGGAGGCGGATCTGGCCCGGCTCAAGGCCGTGCTGGAGAACGCCGTCGGCTGACCGGCGCCCGTGGTCATTCCGTTCCGTGAGCGCCCGCCGGCACTCACGCCCGCTGAATGGGAATTGCGCCCCGGGCTCGGCCGGCGATCTGAGCGGGAAGTAATTCGGCGCACCTGTGCGCCGACGGTCGAAACCGGCCAGCGCAATCGGGCGAACGCAATTCGGTGATTCAGTCGCCGATCGCGTCCCGCATTCGTTCCCTCGTCCAGTATTCGGACGGATCGGTGGCGCCCGGGCTCGGGTTGTGCGTCGCGACCACCGGGCCGGGCGCGGGCCGCGCCGAGCCGCCGTCGCGCGTCGCGACGACCACGACGGCCGCGGCCACGGCGAGCGCCGCGACGGCGGCCGCGCCGAGCAGCACACGGTGTGACATGTCGCCTCCTCCGTACCGTTGGGCCGGTGCCGGTCCGCCTGGTGCCGGTCCGCCTGGTGCGCCGGGCGGCACACCAGGCGGACCGTCGTTCACCAGGTGTCGTTCGCGTACGTGTTGTAGAGCGTCCCCACCACTGCGGCGGAGAAGTACGGCGAGCCGTTCGTGTTCGACCCGCTCGAGTAACTCATCACCCCGTGCACGTCACCACGCCGGGTGGTGTCGTCATAGCTGTAGTACCACGGACCGCCGCTCGAACCACCCCCGAAGCCGCAGTTCATCTCGATCCGGTTGCTGCCCGCGTCGCGCGACGTGCCCGAGCAGACCCACTGGATCTCGCCGCTGTCCTTGTTGCTCGGGTAGCCGAAGATGTCGTAGTGGTACGCGCGGCCACCGCCGGTGAGCAGCCCGTTGGCGCCGACCGCGTCCACGATCGACCGGCTGCCGTAGACGAGCGCGACCGCCACGTCGTACTGCCGCTCGCGGGTGCTGATCCAGCCGCTCGGCACCGCGAGCGTGGACCAGTCCCAGGTGCCGTACGGCTGCGCGCCGTTGCGGTACGACGGCACGAACATCCAGTTCGCGGTGTGCCAGTCCCGGCCCGGCCCGTCGTGCACGCAGTGCGCGGCCGTGAAGACCATGTTGCGCGCCGGGCTGTTCACCACGCTCGCGGAGCAGTAGTGGCCCAGGCCGTCGGTCGAGCTGGTGTAGAAGATCTTCCCCACCGTGATCGACTCGTTCAGCTGGGTGCCGAAGCCGCTGCCGTCCTTCGGCGCCACCGCCTCCGCGAAGCGCCGCACCCGCTCCGTCGTGGGGCTCTGGGTGACCGGGCCGGCGGACTTCTCCACCTCGTCGGCCGGGGTGGCCGCCGCCATGCGCTCGGCCGTCCAGTAGGCCCTGGCCTGCGCGGACGATCCCGCCTTGCGCTCGATCGACGTGACAGTGGCCGGAGCGGCCGTGCCCGCGGTGGTGCCGGTGTCGGCGAGCGCCGGAGTGCCGGCGAGGATCGCCGGCAGGATCAGGGCCGGCAGGGCCAGAAGTCTGATCGTCGTCTTCATGAAATCCTTCCCAGTGTTCGATTCCCGGATCGAAACTGGAGCGCCCCGTGGTTCATCGCGATATCGGCAACGTATCGACGGTCTTCGGAGCGTGTCAACGAATCATGGACGTCGATTGTTGGCAGTGTCGGATGTGCGATGGGGGCGACGGAATTTCATCGAATTGCAATTCCGTAATGAGTGGTGTGCCGGCTTCGGCGGGCCGTTCGTTGCCGCCGGTCCGTGAGCGGCGTTCGACCTCGATGGCCTCGACGCCATGACGAAGGAACCGTCGACCGCCTCGTCGCGATCATCCACCCCGACAACACGCCCTCACGGCGGGTCGCGGAGCGGATCGGGCTGAGCTTCGAGCGCGCGATCACGTCCGAGTCGGGGGATCCGGTGCACGTGTACACCGCGCGCGGTTGGCCTGACCGGGCTCAGTGGCGGGTCGAGGTCAGGAACCGGGTCCACGCGGCCGGGGTGAAGGTGAGCACCGGCCCGGCCGGGTCCTTCGAGTCGCGTACGCCGACCACGCCGGGCAGGTTGCCGGCGACCTCGACGCAGTCGCGCCAGGTCGGTGATCTCGTCGCCGGTCAGCGGCTGGCCGATGAACGTGGCCCGGGCGTACGCCTCGGTCTGCAACAGGCCCGGCACCCAGGCCAGCTCGAACGTCCGCAGCGCGACCGCCTCGCGCTCGATGTCGACCCACGGGCGGAACCACACCGGCTCGCGGCGGCGGACCGCGTCCGGCCAGAGCGCCTCGATCGGCTGGCCCAGCAGGTTCGCGGCCGTCGCGCGGTGCCGGCTCTGCCCCGGTACGTGACCCAGCTCAGATTGTCGCTGCGGAAGATGACGACCGGATCGCTGTCGCGGTCGACGGTGCCGTCGGGGTTGAACTTCAACCTCATGACGGAGAGCGCCGACTCCTGCCCTCCGGCACGTTGACCGGCAGAAGGTCGCGTTGGTCGAAGACCTTCTTCGCGACGAAGGTGGCGTTGACGGCCTTGGGCATGCCGCAGTAGACGGCGGAGTGCAGCAACGCCTCGACGACCTCATCGGGAGTCAGGCCGACATTGAGGGCGGCGTTGATGTGGACTTCCAGCTGGGCCTCGCAGCCGCCGAGGGCGGTGAGCATGCCGAGGGTGACCAGTTGCCGGTCGCGCGGCGGCAGACCGGGGCGGTCATAAATTTCGCCGAAACCCCAGGCGACGACCTGGTGTCCGAGTTCCGGGTTGATGTCGGCGAGGGCGTCGATGACGCGCTGACCGGCTTCGCCGTCGACGCGGTTGAGGACCTCCATGCCGTGATCGAAGCGGTCCTGGCGAGTCTCGGCGGCGGGAGTGCTGCTCATGCAGGGGTCCGTTTCCGGCTGCTGGTCGAGCAGCCCTTCGCAGTGATTGAGTGTGTTGTCCATAGCCGTGGCATTGCGCTGCAGGCTGTGGATGCGCTCGGTGAGGTCGTGAGCGTCGGCTCCCGCTGCGGGAGAGCGTTTCCATCGGCCATGGAAGGAACATAGAACTTGGAGTGCGCTCCAGAGCAAGCCGCTCCTCGTAGCTCCCGTGCGAGGAGGTCGCGCTCCGCCTGCGCTGAGATGTCAGGAAGGGCCCCTTTTCAACAGACGTCTGTTGAAAAGGGGCCCTTCCTGACAAGCGGGTTCAGCTCGCGATCATGCGGCGCAGCACGTACTGCAGGATGCCGCCGTGCCGGTAGTAGTCCGCCTCACCCGGGGTGTCGATGCGGACCACGGCGTCGAACTCCACGCCGGTGTCGGTGGTGACCTTCACCGTGCGCGGGGTGTCGCCGTCGTTCAGCGCGGTGACGCCGCTGATCGAGAACGTCTCCGTGCCGGTCAGGCCCAGCGACTCGGCGGTCTCGCCGCCCGGGAACTGCAGCGGCAGCACGCCCATGCCGATCAGGTTCGAGCGGTGGATCCGCTCGTACGACTCGGCGATGACCGCCTTCACGCCCAGCAGCATGGTGCCCTTCGCCGCCCAGTCCCGCGACGAACCCGAGCCGTACTCCTTGCCGGCCAGGATGACCAGGGGGACGCCCGCCTCCTGGTAGGCCATCGAGGCGTCGTAGATCGAGGTCTGCTCGCCGGTCAGGTGGTTGACGGTGAAGCCACCCTCGACACCCGGCACGAGCTGGTTGCGCAGCCGGATGTTGGCGAACGTGCCCCGGATCATGACCTCGTGGTTGCCCCGGCGGGAGCCGTACGAGTTGAACTCGTGCCGGGCCACGCCGTGCTCGGCCAGGTACTTGCCGGCGGGGGAGTCCGCCTTGATCGAGCCGGCCGGGGAGATGTGGTCGGTGGTCACCGAGTCACCCAGCTTGGCCAGCACCCGCGCGTCGGCGATGTCCTGCACCGGGGTCGGCTCCTGCTGCATGCCCTCGAAGTACGGGGGCTTGCGCACGTACGTCGACTCGCCGTCCCAGGAGAACGTGTCACCGGTCGGGGTGGGCAGCGACTGCCAGCGCTCGTCACCGGCGAACACGTCGGCGTATGCGGCGCTGAAGCCGGTCGCGCCGATCGCGGAGGCGATGACGTCCTGGATCTCGGCGCTGTTCGGCCAGATCTCCCGCAGGTACACCGGGTTGCCCTGGGCGTCCTCGCCGATCGGCTCGTTGGCCAGGTCGATGTCCATGGTGCCGGCGAGCGCGTACGCGACCACCAGCGGCGGGGACGCCAGGTAGTTCATCTTGACGTCCGGGTTGATCCGGCCCTCGAAGTTGCGGTTGCCGGACAGCACCGACACGACGGCCAGGTCACCGTCGTTGACGGCGGCCGAGACCTCCTCCGGCAGCGGGCCGGAGTTGCCGATGCAGGTGGTGCAGCCGTAGCCGACCAGGTTGAAGCCGAGCTTGTCCAGGTACGGGGTCAGGCCGGCACGGTCGTAGTAGTCCATGACGACCTTCGAGCCCGGCGCCAGGGTGGTCTTCACCCACGGCTTGCGGGCCAGGCCCTTCTCCACCGCGTTACGGGCCAGCAGCGCGGCGCCGATCATCACCTGCGGGTTCGAGGTGTTGGTGCAGGAGGTGATCGCGGCGATCACCACGGCGCCGTGGTCCAGCTCGTACTCGACGCCGTCGGCGCCGGTCACGCGTACCGGGTTGCTGGCCCGGCCGCCCGCGCCCACCGCTGCCGTCTCCAGGTCGCGCGGCGCGTCCGCCGGGTCGTTCACGCCGTTGGCGGGGGAGTCGCTGGCCGGGAAGGACTCGGCCGACGCCTCGTCGGCCGGGCCGTCGGCGCCGAACGGCTTCTCCTGCTGCGGCACGCCCGGCTTGCGGCCCGGGTCGCCACCGGTCTCGTCGGCGGCCACGTAGTCGCTGAGCGCGGCGCGGAACAGCGTCTTGGCGCTGCCCAGCGGCACCCGGTCCTGCGGGCGCTTCGGGCCGGCCAGCGACGGCTCGATGGTGCCGAGGTCCAGCTCCAGGCGCTCGGAGTACTCCGGCTCGCGCTCCGGGTCGTGCCAGAGGCCCTGCTCCTTGGCGTACGCCTCGACCAGCGCCACCTGCTGCGGGTCCCGGCCGGTCAGCTCCAGGTAGCGGACGGTCTCGGCGTCGATCGGGAAGATCGCCACGGTCGAGCCGTACTCCGGCGACATGTTGCCGATGGTGGCGCGGTTGGCCAGCGGCACCGCGCTCACGCCCGGGCCGTAGAACTCGACGAACTTGCCGACCACGCCGTGCTTGCGCAGCATCTCGGTGATGGTCAGCACCAGGTCGGTGGCGGTGGTGCCGGCCGGCATCTCGCCGTGCAGCTTGAAGCCGACCACGCGGGGGATCAGCATGCTGACCGGCTGGCCGAGCATCGCGGCCTCGGCCTCGATGCCGCCGACGCCCCAGCCCAGCACGCCCAGGCCGTTGACCATGGTGGTGTGCGAGTCGGTGCCGACGACCGTGTCCGGGTACGCCTGGCCGTTGCGCTCCATGATCGTACGAGCCAGGTACTCGATGTTGACCTGATGCACGATGCCGGTGCCCGGCGGCACGACCTTGAACTCGTTGAACGCGGTCTGGCCCCAGCGCAGGAACTGGTAGCGCTCCTTGTTGCGCTCGTACTCCAGCTCGACGTTGCGCTCGAAGGCGTCCTCGCGGCCGAACAGGTCGGCGATGACCGAGTGGTCGATGACCAGCTCGGCCGGGGCCAGCGGGTTGACCTTGGTGGCGTCGCCGCCCAGGTCACGTACCGCCTCGCGCATGGTGGCCAGGTCGACCACGCAGGGCACGCCGGTGAAGTCCTGCATCAGCACCCGCGCCGGGGTGAACTGGATCTCCACGCTCGGGTCGGCGGTGGCATCCCACGCGCCGAGCTGCTGGATGTGGTCGGCGGTGATGTTCGCGCCGTCCTCGGTCCGCAGCAGGTTCTCCAGCAGGATCTTCAAGCTGTAGGGCAGCCGCTCGTGGCCCTCCACCTTGTCGATCCTGAAAATCTCGTAGCTCGCGTCTCCGACGCGTAGCTGGGTCTTCGCACCGAAGGTGTCGAGGCTCGCCACGTCGTACTCCTTCACACCAGCGACCGTGAGTAGTCCTGAGCAGTTTGTCGCACCGACCGGGGCGCTGCCCTGCTTAGGCAACACTTACCTGCGTCGGTCTTTACAAAACCGTACGTCCGTCTTGCTATTCACGCAACCTCGTGCCACGCTGCGGGACGAGGAGGTGCCACCATGATCCATCACGTCCTGCTCGCCTGCCCCCGCGGCTCCGAGGACGCGTCCCGCTCCTTCTACACCGGCCTGCTCGGCCTCACCGAGAAGCCCAAACCCCCGGCCCTCGCCGCCCGCGGCGGTTGCTGGTTCACCGGGTACGACGCCGAACTGCACCTGGGCGTCGAGGACGACTTCCGCCCCGCCCGCAAGGCACACCCCGCGCTGGTGCGTCCCGACCTGGACGAGCTGGCCGCCCGCCTGGACGCCGCCGGGCACGCCGTGACCTGGGGCGACGACGAGATTCCCGGCATGCGGCGGTTCCACACGTACGACCCGCACGGCAACCGGCTGGAGTTCCTGGCCCCCGCGGGCTGACGCCGGCGCGGGTAGGGTCGGCTGGTGGTCGACGTACAGCACTGGCTCGCCGCGCTCCCACCGGGCCTGATCTGCCTGCTGGTGGGCGTGGTGATCGGCGTGGAGAGCATGGGCATCCCGCTCCCCGGCGAGATCGTGCTGGTCAGCGCCGCCCTGCTCGCCGCCACCGGCGCGGTCGGGCCCGAGTGGGTGGCAGCCGCCGCGGCCACCGGCGCCATCGTCGGCGACTCCATCGGGTACGCGGTGGGCCGGCGCGGTGGCCGTCCCCTGCTGGAACGGCTCGGCCGGCGCTTCCCGAAACACCTCGGCCCGGCACACCTGGCCCGCGCCGAGCTGAGCTTCGCCCGGCACGGCGCCTGGGCGGTGTTCTTCGGGCGGTTCGTCGCGCTGCTGCGCATCCTCGCCGGCCCGCTCGCCGGCGCCCTGCGCGTGCCGTACCGCCGGTTCCTGGTCGCGAACGCGGCAGGCGGGCTGGTCTGGGCGTTCGGCACCACCTACCTGCTGTTCTACGTGGGGCAGGCCGCCGAGCACTGGCTCAAGGACATCTCCTGGGCCGGGCTGGTGCTGGCGGTGGTGGCCGGAGTGGTCAGCACCGCGTGGCTGCGCCGCCGCGCCAAGCGCCTGCACCCGTCCGAGACGCCCGACGCCCCGGAGCCGATCCCCGCAGCCGACCGCTGACGCTCACCCACCCGTCAGGGCGAGGAGTCGCCAAGACGCCGGCGGTCAAGGGGCGGTGAGCAGGTTGAGCAGGGAGTCGCGGGCGGTGCGGACGGCGGCGCGGGACTCCTCGGTGTGGTCCAGCGCGTCGAAGCCGTGCTGCCCGTTCGGCACGTCCACCACGTGCAGGGGGATGCCGCGCCGGCGCGCGACAGCGGTGAACGCCTCGATGGTGGGGGCGACCTCGGGACGTTCCCGCCCTGCCCGGGTCAGCACGAGCGTCGGCCGTGCCGCCTCCTCCACCCGCGTGGCGTCGACGGCCGCGTCGTCGGGGGAGACCGGGTTCGGTGGGGCGGTGCCGTCGCGGTCGGTGGGCTGGTCGAGGGCGTCGATCGGGCGGAAGCGCGGATCCACCGGCGGCCATCCGGGCAGCGGGGCCAGCAGCGGGTAGGTCGCGGCCACGCCGCGCAGCCAGGCGGGCGGGTCGCGGAGCCAGTCACCGAGCAGCAGGCCGGCGCCGGAGAAGAACCAGAGGCCGAGCCGGTCGGGGTCGACGCGCGGGTCGGCGCGGAGTTGTCCGGCGGCGTCGGACACCCGTGCGGCGACCGCGTGCATGTCGTCCGGGCTCGCGACGGTGAGCCGGGGGATCGCGGTCAGCACGCCGGCCTCGGCGAGCAGCGCGCCGTAGCCCCGGTAGAGCGGCCAGTCCCGCGCGTCGGGGGCGTCGGGCGGCCCCGGCACGCCGTGCACGACGACCACCGCGGGACGCCGGCCGTCGCCGGCGGGCACGTGCAGGTCGACGTCGCCGTGCCGCTCCACGGCGGCCGGTGGGGGATCGAGGACGAACGGGCTCTCCCAGAAAACGGTCCGCATCACTGCGATGGTAGAAGAACCGCCGCCACGAGACCGTCCGATCAGGACGGCGAGGCCTTGGCGTGCCGTTCGCGCAGCCGGTCCCGGACCTCCTCCGGCGTGTAGGCCCGGCGCCGCCGTTCCGCCCGGGCCACCACCACCCCGGTCGCCGCGACGCCGGCGAGGCCCGCGAGACCGAGTACCTTCCACCACCGCATCCGTTGCCGCATCCGCATAGGGTAGTCCTCCATGAGCATCAGCCTGGACGAGGCCGTGGAGCTGACCCGTACCGGCGATCTGTGGGTGTTCCGCGGACGCAGCGTGCCCGACCGGGCCATCCAGTTCACCACGAACAGCCCGGTGAACCACGTGGGCATGGCCGTGGTGCTCGACGACATGCCGCCGCTGATGTGGCACGCCGAGCTGGGCCGAACGCTACCGGACATGTGGACCGGCACCCACCAGCGCGGGGTGCAGCTGCACGACCTGCGGGACGCGGTCTGCGTCTGGGCCAACCGGTACGGCCAGCGGGGCTGGCTGCGCCAGCTCGAACCACCGGCCGACACCGCGATGGAGGAGGCGGTGCTGCGTACCGTGGCACGGCTGGACGGGACGCCGTTCCCGTCCACCGCGCAGCTCGCCTGGCGGTGGGCCCGGGGCCGGCTGCCGAACCCGCGCCTCCTGAACCTCGGCGCCATCAGGGGAAGGATCGGCGACCGGGACCGGGACCGGACCGGTCACGGGGGCGAGACCGCGGACGGGGGCAAGAACAGCGACAACGCGTTGGAGACGGCGTACTGCGCCGAAGTGGTGGCGGTGACCTACGAGGCGATGGGCCTGCTGCCCGCCGGCCGGCGGCCCAACTGGTACGACCCGGGCCGGTTCTGGAGCGGCGACGACCTCGCCCTCAGCGGCGGCGCGCACCTCGGCGCCGAGATCGAGGTGGAGGTCCGGCCGCGCTGACCAGGTTTGCCGTCGTCGCGGGCCGGTAATGAGGAGCGTCGTGACGGCTTCCACCGACCTCGACACGCTCACCGACTTCTTCGACCGGTACGGCGTGGCGCTGACCACCGCCGACGTGCCGGCCATCGCCGGCTGCTACGCCCTGCCCGGGCTGGTGGTCGCCGACACCTACAGCTTCTCGTTCACCTCGCCCGCGGCGGTGGCGCTCAGCTTCGTCGGCGCCGCCCCCGACTACCAGGAGCGGGAACTCGTCGCCGCCAACGCGCAGATCGAGGACGTGCAGCAGATCTCGGCGCTGCTCACCGAGGTGGCGGTGCGCTGGGAGTTCCTGGACAGCCAGGGCGGCGCGGTGCCCGGCGAGCGCTACCGCTACCTGTTGCGGGCCACCGACGACGGCCCGGTGATCTGCACCGTCATCCGTACCTCCTGAGCTGGTGGTGGGGCGGCCGGCCCCCCCGGCCGGCCCCCCCCCCCCCCGGCGCCCGCGGGGGGGGGCACCGGCCCCCCCCTCGGCCGCGGGGGCCGAGTGCACACCCGGTTCGGGGAGGTCCTCCTCGGTGACCAG
>NZ_JBIAKL010000007.1:0-355810 GCF_042872445.1 Micromonospora sp. NPDC005257
ATCGATGGCTCCACGCCTGTTTCCACTGCCGCCCGACTCGCCGCCTTCGTCCGTGTCGCACCAATCAACCCTTACGCGTTGCTGAGATCACCTCACTGACGCCGTGAGCCTCGCGCTCTCAAGATCTGATCAGCACGCGGCGCATCACAGCCGCCCGCCACCAAACTAGACGTCCTCTAAATGGCCGCAATGGAGGCGACCCTCGGCCCGCTGCACGGTTTGGCAAAGGGTCAGCGTGCCGGCGTCGAAGTCGATATCCGACCAGGCCGGCCCGAGCAGCTCCCCGCGACGAAGCCCGACCGTTGAGGCACAGACGGACAACGCCTCCAGGCCAGTCGTTGCCGAGAGACCAGCGCCCCGTCTTCTCGGCCAACAGCCGACCCTGCTGGGGGACGACAAGGCAATGAAGAAGTCATGGACGCAGCGGCGCCCGTCGCGGTTTCACCTTCCGATAGGCGATCCGCCACCCTGCGGCCTCTCGACGAACGACGTCCTCGTAAACCACGCTGCCGACTGATCCGTCGGAATTGATGCCAATTCCTTTCGACACAGCCCGGACGGTGCCATCCGCGTCCTCGGTCACGTAGACGTTCGTGACATGGTGGCCCACAGGATTCCTGTCCCCTAGGGCTAGAGCTGCTTGCTTGATTTCCTCATAGCCGTGCAACTCGCCAGCTCCGAAGGCTGTCACGTCGTACACCACGTCGACAGCGAACAGCTCGTCCATCCTGTCGAATTCGCCAGCGTCCATGAGATGCCCGTGCAGAGCTATCAGCTCGTGGACCGCCAACTTGTCTTCCGCCGAGAGCGTCATCAGCGAACCCCTCCCCGTACAGCTATCTGTACAGCCGAGACTGCCAGCAGACGCCGGCACGGCCGGACAGCAGCAGACTGCGTGAGCAGGGGCAGGCTACCGTGACCAGCCATCCGCGATCCTCTTCGAATCCCGAGGCCGCAGGTTCGAATCCTGCCGGGCGCGGCCGGCGGGCCGGCCTGCAGGGCGACGAAGGCGAGCGGTGCTCCTCTGCCGGAGTCCGTCCGCCCGGCCGGTGACGCACTGCGCTGCGGGACCTACCGGCTCGGACGGATCCGGTGCAGTGCTCGCCGTACGGCCAGGACCACTCGCCCACGCCGACCGGCGACCGGACCGGGCGTCTCGGGCCCGTCCGGCCGCCGGTCGGCGTTCGCCCACTCCGCGTCGTTCCAGGTCGCGGGTACCGCGCCGACCGGCTGGAACCGGATCTGCGGATCGTTGCTCTGCACGAGACACACCAGACGCCGGCCGATCAGACCCGCCCGGCGGGAGTGAAGCGCCATGATGTCCAGCACGACCTGCGCGGCCCTCGGGCAGTGCGTGGCGAACGCATCGTAGCCGGTGAACACGAGGGCGAGGCCGGTTGCCGCGGGCGGCCAGCCGTAGTCCTGCCTCACGACGTCACGCATGCAGTCGTTGAGGGCGTCGAGGTTGTGCCCGTAGTAGCCGGGGAACCCGAGCACGGCCGCCACGTCCCGGTGCATGGCCTCCTCGGTCGTCCAGCCCGAGGCGTCCAGTTCGGTGACCTGGTAACCGTGATCGCGCAACCACTCCGTCGTCCGGTCGAGGACCGACGTGCGCCAGAAGAGGGTCACCGGTGTGTTGCTCAGGAGACGGAAGCCCAGGTCTGTGCGGGGATCGGTCTCCGCGTCGAATGCGGCCACGACCGGGACGGTACAGCCAAGCCCGCTCAGGTCGTCAGTGCCGCCAGAGCCCGGTCCATCGCGGCGTTGAACTCCTCCGGCTTCAGCGTCAGCCGGGACTTGACGTCCCGGCTCCACTGGTCGGCCAGCACCTCGGCGGCACCTGCCTCGACGCCGTCGAGCGCCGCGTCGGCCAGGTCGGGCAGCGGCGGTTCGCCGGGCGTCGTCGCCGCGCTCAGCCCGCACCAGACGAGCGCGGCCACCGCCAGGACCGCCGTCACCACACCCCGTCGCCCGCCGCGTGCCGGCAGCGCCGACACGGCGACCGCGAGCAGGAGTACGCCGAGAACGAGACCCCACGCGGTCAACCGCTGCCGGTCCATGCCGTCCTGCCAGCTCTCCAGCAGGTACGCCCGCGTCGCCGGCTGGCCCCGTGCCGGCTCGCCCGCGTCAGCCGCCTGTTGCCGGTGCCAGAGCAGGTTCGCGGCCGCCACCAGGGCGAACATCCCGGCACCGGCGGCGGCGCCCCACCTCACCCGGGGCGTGCCGGAGGCCGTGAACGCGTGGCCGCACAACGCCCCCAAGGTGACCACGGCCCACAGGAGTGACGCGTCCGGCATGGCGAGCAGTGCCGCTCCGACCGACAGCAGGCCGGCCACGAGCGCGGCCACTCCAAGGCTGGACGACAAGCGCATGGCGGAGAGAGTGGCACAGGAATCCGAGCCGCGATGACCCGGCGGTTTCGTCGGTGGCCTCGGGCATGATCGCATGGCCGCCTGCGGTGGCGGTCGACGAGCGGATTCACCGGGAGGCAGCGTGGGCGCATCGGGTTGGGACTATTTCGTGGCATACCAGCCGGACGCCCAGGCCGCGTTGGACGAACTGCGCCGACAGGTCTTCGAGGCCGGCGACTACTGGTGGGCGGTGCCGGGCGAGTTCGGCTCGTCCGCCGCCGACTTCCCGGACCGCCCCCGCAGCGAGGAGGAGCTGTGGGTGGACGAGCGGGTGCAGGAGTCCGGCACACACTCCATCCTGGACATGACGCGGGTGCTGGCCGACGGCGAGGCGCCAGGCTTCGGGGCGTTTGCGCCGGTGACCGAGGCGGAGGCGCTCGAACGAGCAGGCGTCGCCCGGCCGACCCGCGCCCACGTCGACGCGCTCGCGCCGCTGGCCGAGCAGCGCTGGTTCGGCCGGTACGCCGTGCTGCACGACGACGCGGGCGCCCCGAGCGAGCTCTACTTCTGGGGGTTCTCCGGCGACTGAGGATCAGCGTGCCGTGCCGGCCAGCAGCCACCGCCGGACGGGTACCTCCAGCAGCACCCGGTCACCGTCCGCGGTGACCGGCTGCCGGATGTCCCATCCGCCGTACTTCTCCGCGAACGCCGCGACGATCCCGGGCGGGAAGTCGGCGCGGTGCACGCGGGCGTCGCCCTCCGCGACGACCGGGTGGACGCCGTCCTCCAGGGCTAGCGAGACGCGGGGGTCGGCCGCCACGTTGCGGGCCTTGACGCTGCGCCCCTCGCAGCCGATCCACCAGACGCCGCCGGCGTAGACGAACCACACCGGCGTGACGTGCGGGGAGCCGTCCCGGCGCAGCGTGCAGAGCCAGACGTTGCGCTCGCGGGCAAGCCGGTCCTCGACGGCCGGCGGAATCGGTGCGGTGGGAGAGGAAGCCATGCCACAAGTGGATCAGGTGCGCGCGGAGGCGCGCGACCGGCTCACTCGCAGAGCCGCCACTCCCCGTCTTCCTTCACCAGCGGGAACGACTGCGTCACCTTGCTGCCGACTTTCGGGGTGAAGCGGATGGTCGTCGACCCGCTCACCCGTCCGTTGTTGTTCGACACGTTCAGCCCGACGATGTCGTAGCCGGTGAACTCCGGCTGCGAGGACTGCAGGCGTTCGAAGTCCGTCTCGCTGACCTGGTCGCGCACCTGGGAGCAGAACTGCCGGTACGCGGCGGGATAGTTCCGGTCGACGATCGCCTCGGCGTAGCTCTCCGCCACGGACCGGGCCGGGCCGGTGGCGTCCTGCACCACCCGGAAGAGGAGGAAGCCACCCAGCACACCCCCGGAACAACACAGCGCCAGCACCACGCCCAGCACGATGAACAGGGTTCGCTTGGACTTCTTCGGCGGCGCCATGGCCGGCTGGTATGCCATGCCCGGCAGGATAGGCGGCTCCGGCAACCTAAAGCAGATGCCGGAGCTCCCCTTCTCGGCAACCATCGACGCATGTCTGCGAACCGCCTACCCGAGCCGGACGTCCGTCGCTACTACACAGAGGTCTACGTCGAGGCCGACCGGCTGGAAGGATCACCGCAGGGCCGGCTGGAGGCTCGCCGTACCCGGGACCTGCTCGCCCGGCTGCTACCCGCCGCACCCGCGGACGTGCTGGACGTCGGCGGCGGTCCCGGGGCCTACGCGGGCCCGCTCGCCGCGGCCGGTTACCGGGTGCACCTGGTCGACCTGGTGCCCGCACACGTGGCGGCGGCGCGGTCCGCGTACCCGCTCGTGACCGCGTCGGTGGGTGACGCCCGCGCGTTGCCGTCGCCCGACGCGGCGGCGGACGCGACGCTGCTGCTCGGCCCGCTCTACCACCTGCCACGGCAGGCCGACCGGGTGGCGGCGCTGCGCGAGGCGGCGCGGGTGACCCGGCCGGGCGGGGCGATCGTGGCGGCGGCGATCAGCCGCCACGCCGCGCTGATCGACCTGAGCGCGCAGGGCCGCGTGGACGAGCACAACCGGCGGTTGCTGCGCGTCGAGTACGAGACCGGCGTGAACGATCCGCGCACCGGTTTCACCACCGCGTTCTTCCATCGGCCGGAGGAACTGGCCGCCGACTTCGTCGCGGCCGGACTGCCCACCCCGGAGGTGTACGGGGTGGAGGGTCCGCTGTGGCCGCTGCTGAACGCGCTCGGCACCGGGTCGCACGAGCGGTTGTTCGCCGACGCGGTGACCTGCGCCGAGACGTTCGAGCGGGACGCCGCGATCGTCGGCGCCAGCGCTCACCTGCTCGCCGCCGTGCGGCGTTGAGCACCGGACGCTTTACGGCGGAGTGAAACTCGTCAAACACCAAGGGTGACCAGTTGCGACAAAACATGTTATTCTCCGGCGTCAATCTAAGCCGCGCGGACCCGGCCGGGTCGCTGCCGGAAGGACATCCCCCCGATGCCGGTCGCTGCCGCCATGCCGCTGCCACGGCCCCCGCTGGCCCGCCCGGCGGGTGACGCGTTCACCCTGATCTTCACCACCCTGCCGGCGCTGCTGCGGCTCACCTGCGGCCTGGTCGGCGCGGTGGTCGCGCTGTCGGTGCGTACGCCGCCGGTGCGGGTCGCGCTGTTGATCCCCGCGGTCGTCGTGCTCACCGCCTGGTCGGTCCGGTACGCGTGGCGGGCGTTCCGGCACGGCATCGACGGCGCGCTGGTCGCCGGTGACGTGGCGCTGACCACTGCCGCCGCGCTCGCCGTACCGTGGCTCGTCGCGCCGGAGGTGCTGCCGGGCGAGGCGAGCTGGATCGCGGTGCTGGCGAGCTCGACCATCATCAACGCGCAGGCCACCGCACCGGCCCGCTGGTCCGTGCCGGCCGGCCTGCTGGTCGCCGCCGCGTACGGCACCGGCGCCACGCTGGCCGGCAACCCGGCCGAGGCGCGGGCGCACGCCGCGACACTGCTGGTGCAGACCGGCAGCACCGCGGTGATGACAGCGGTGATGCGCCGCCGGATCGGCCGCGCCGACGCCGCGTTCGCCGACTACCAGCGGTTGTCCCGCGAGGCGGTGGTGGCGCGCGCCGCCCGCGAGGCCGAACGGCGGCACAACCGCGATCTGCACGACACGGTCCTGGGCACGCTCACCATGGTCGGACTCGGCGCGGTCCCCGACTCGGCGACGTTGCGCGAACGCTGCGCGCACGACCTGCGTACCCTCACCGCCCTGGCGGGGGCGCGGACCGCGAGCGCGGCCGGCGAGGCCGATTTGGACGAACGGCTGCGCGACGTGCTCGCCGGTGCGCCCGGCCCGACGGTGGCCGCGACCCTGGAACCGTGCCGGCTGCCGGCGGAGGCCGCCACGGCGCTCGCGGACAGCGCCGCCGCCGCGCTGGCGAACGTGGCGCGGCACGCGCCGGGTGCGGCCGCCTCGCTGCGCCTGGCCCGCGAGGGCGACACCGTCGTGGTCGAGGTGACCGACGACGGTCCCGGCTTCGACCCGTCGATGGTTCCGGCCCACCGGTACGGGCTGCGCGAGTCGATCCACGGGCGGATGAGCACTGTGGGCGGTCGGGCGGTGGTGACTTCCGCCCCTGGCGCCGGCACCCGGATCCGGCTGGAGTGGTCCGGTGGCGACTGAGTCCGGTACGGCGGCGACGGCCGGCCCCGCGCTACGGCTGCCCCGGCCGCGGGCGGCGACGCGCGCCGGAGCGCCGACGGCCCCGCCCGAGGCGCACGCGGTGGCCGACGCGTCCGACCAGGGCGCGCGGATCGCGGTGATCGTCATCGCGGCGGCCTGGCACCTGGGGGTCGCGTTGCCGGCCGTGTCGCGGGCCGGGCAGGGGATGGCGGCCCCGGCCGTGGTGGCGACGGGCTGGCTGGTGACCGCGCTGGTCGGGGTCGGGGCCGGGGTACGGCTGCTGCGCGGCGGACTGCCGCCGGCCGGGCCGCTTGCCGCGGTGCTGCTGGTGGTCGACGCGGCGGTGGTCGCGGGGGCCGGCGAGCGGTTCCTGTTCAGCACCGCCAACTGGGTGTGGGGCGGCCTGGCCTGGTTCTTCCTCCTGGCCATCTGGCAGCGGCCGGCACGCTGGCTGCTGGTCATGCTCGCCGCGCACGGCGCGATCGCGCTGGCGGCGGTGGTGCTGTACGGGGCGACCGCTCCGGCCGACCTGAGCCGCACCGCGATGTACGTCTACGGCACCTCCACGCTGCCGGTGGCGGTGTTCGTCGGCGCGGCGGCGCTCACCGCGCAGGCCCGGGACCGGGCGGCCACCGCTGCGGCGACGCTCGCCGTGGCGGCGGAGCAGGAGGCGGCCGAACGGGCCCGCACCGAACGGCAGGCGCGACTGGCCCTGGTCAGCGGCACCGCCGAGGAGGTGCTGGCCGAACTGGCGGCCGGCGCGGCCGACCCGGCCGACCCGGCGGTACGGCGACGCGCGGTGCTGGCCGCGGCCCGGCTGCGCCGTCTGATCGCGGAGTCGGACGACGTGCCGGACGCGTTGCTGCACGAACTGCGCGCGGCGGCCGACCTGGCCGAGCGCAACGGACTACCGATCGACCTGGTGTCGGTCGGCACGCCACCGGAGTTGCCGGTGGAGATCCGCCGCGGGCTGGCCGACCCGCTCACGGCGGCGCTCGCCGCCGCCCAGGGCTGGGCCCGGCTGACGGTGGTCGCGGGCCCGGACGAGGTGGTGGTGAGCCTGGTGACACCGGATCACGACGGCCCGGACGAGCCGGCGGCCGGCGCGTACGGGCCGGTGGAGCACCTGCACGAACGCGACGGGGAGATCAGATGGACGCAGACCCGCTGGCGGCGGACGTGAACGCTGGCACCCCGATCGGGGTGGCGATCGTGGACGACCACCCGGTGGTGATCGACGGGGTGCGCGCCTGGCTGGCCGGCGAACCACGGTTGCGGGTGCTGGCCACCGGCGACGACCCGGACGAGGTGCTGCGGGCCGCGCCGGACGCCGAGGTGGTGCTGCTCGACCTGCGCCTGCACGGCCGGATGGTGCTGGACAAGCTGGCCGAGCTGAGCGCGGCGGGGCGCCGGGTGGTGGTCTACTCCGAGCACAGCGACCCGCAGACCATGCTGGCCGCGCTCGATGCCGGCGCGGTCGCGTTCCTGGCCAAGCACGAGGGGCGCGAGCACTGTGTGGCCACGGTGCTGGCGGCGGCGAGCGACCGGCCGTACGTGCCGCCGGCGCTGGCCGGCGCGATGGTCGGTGACGCCCGTCCGGACCGTCCGTCCCTGTCGGACAAGGAACGCGAGGCGCTGCTGCTGTGGTTCCAGTCGATGTCGAAGGCGTCTGTGGCACGCCGGATGCAGATCAGTGAGCACACGGTGAAGCAGTACGTCGACCGTGCGCGGATCAAGTACACCCGAGCGGGTCGTCCGGCTGCCACGAAGGCGGCGCTGCTCGCCCGGGCGATCGAGGACGGACTCGTCCGACCGGAAGATATCGGCATCTACCGGTCGCAGGCGTCGGCCGACCGGACGACCCCCTAACAGGCGTCATGACAGTCACCCCAGGAACCCGGCAGGCTCACCGATACCGCCAACCGTCACCGGGAGGTCGTACCGTGCCGGAGGACGCCACACCCTTCTTCGTCGGACCACACCGGTTCGACGCCGACGACGACCCCACCCGTCCCGTGCTCGACCGGCGCTACGAGCTGGTACCCGAGCCGGGCGAACGCCTGCTCGGCCAGCACCGCCTGCGCGTCGCCGGCCACCTGCTCGGCCCGAGCGAGGACGTCCGCTGCTGGTCGCTGCCCACCCCGGCGACGGTCACCGTGACCGACCGCCGGATGGCGTACGTCTGCACCGGCTCCGAGCTGTCACTGGTCTCCGGGCGGGACGGCCGGACGGGCGCCCGGCACCGGCGCCCGGTCCGGCCGTCCCGCCTGGTCAGCGCGCAGATCCGCTGGCAGTGGCCGTCCCGGCTGCACCTGGCCGAGGTCGGCGACGGCAGCGGTGAGCTGCGCGTCGTCTGCGACGCGCTGCGTACCATCCGGCAGCCCGCGCTGGCGCTGACCGGCCCGGTCGGCCCGGTGGCCGCGTTGGCCCGGCAGGTGCGCCGCGCGGTGGCCGGCTTCCGGCTGGCGAACGCCGAACTGGTCGATCTGTCCCCGCCGGAACGGGAAGTGCTCGCCGTCCGGGTGGCCGCCTCCCCCGGCCCGATGCTCGGCACCGTGACGCTGCCGGGCTCGCTGCCGGTGGAGTTCCTGTCGCGCGACGACTACTACCGTTCGCCGGAGGCCGAGACGTCGCAGTGGTCGTGGTCCGGCTTCCCGGCACACGACCAGCCCGGCTCCGCCTGCTGACGCTCGAAAGGGCGCGAAGGTCAGGAGGCGCTGCGGGTGCGGCGCCCGGACCGGTCCAGCTCGACGGCCTCCTCCGGGGTCGGCGCGCCGCCGCCCAGGTGGGCCGGCTGCCACCAGGCGTCGTCCGGGCCGGACGGCTTGTCCGGGTACTCCCGCTGGGCCCGGTCCACCAGCGCCGACAGGCGGGTACGCAGGTCGGCGGTCATGACGGTGGCGTCCGGGTAGGCCGCCGGGTCCATCGGCTCGCCGACGATGATGGTGATCGGCGTGTGCCGGCGGGTCAGCGTACGCGGGCGGTCCTTGGTCCACAGCCGCTGCGTGCCCCACAGCGCCACCGGCAGCAGCGGCACGCCTGCCTCCTGCGACATCCGGGCCGCGCCGTTCTTCAGGTCCTTGACGGTGAAGGAGCGGCTGATCGTCGCCTCCGGGAAGACGCCCACCACCTCGCCCCGGCGCAGCGCGCCGACAGCTGCGGCGTACGAGCCGGCGCCGGCCGCGCGGTTGACCGGGATGTGCTTCATGCCGCGCATCAGCGGACCGGAGACGCGGTGCCGGAAGACGCTGTCCTTGGCCATGAACCGGACCAGCCGCTTCGCCGGGTGGGCGCCGTAGCCGCAGAAGATGAAGTCGAGGTAGCTCACGTGGTTGGACGCGAGGACGGCGCCGCCGGTGGCCGGCACGTGCTCGCTGCCGGACACGTCCAGACGCAGGTCGAGCAGCCGGAACATCGTCTTGGCGGCGGTGATCACAGGTGGGTACACGAGTTCCGACATGCCGAAACTTTACCCCGAGTAGGTTACGCGACCCCAGGGCCGACCTGCCCTCGGCAGAACCGGGTGGCGCACCGGCCCGGCTGCGGTGACGATGACGCCATGACCGAACGCGCTGTGCTGCTCTGGATCCACGGTGGCGGCTGGCGGGCCCGCGCCGAGGAGGACGGGGCGGCGCTCGCGTCGCTCGGGCTGCGCGTGGTCGCGGCCACGTACCAATTCTCCCACCAGGCGCACTGGCCGGCCCAGCTCGACGACGTACGCGACGCGGCCCGGGCCGCCCGGGCCGCGGCGGGCGGCCTTCCGCTGCTGGTGGCCGGCGACTCGGCCGGCGGGATGCTGGCCCTTCAGCTCGGCCTGCGCGGGGTGGACCGCCCCGGCGACGTGGCGGGCGTGCTCGCGTACTGGGCACCCGTCGACCCGCTCGACCCGGAGCAGCGGCGCCGGCGTGCCCCCGGCGACGACCCGTGGACCGACCTGCTGGGCCGACCGCCGGCTGCGGACGATCCGGCCACGATCGACGCCACAGTCGCCACCCACCTCGGCTCCGGCGTGCCGGTGCTGCTGGTGCAGGGGCGCGACGACGTCGCGGTGCCGGCCGCCCAGTCGATCGATTTGACCGGCCGGCTGCTCGCCGCCGGCCACCCGGCGCATCTGTGGCTCACCCACGGCGGGCACGCGCTCGACCTGGCCCGGCCCGATCTACGCGCGGCTGCCGCCGCGTTCCTGGACAGCGTCCTGCCCGCCGTCGCGGGCGACTAGTTTCGAGGCATGCCCGACCTCGCCGCGATCGTCATCCACTGCCGCGACCCCTACCTGCTGGCCCCGTTCTGGAGTGCGGTCACCGGGCTGCCGGTGGTCGAGGACGATCGGGTGAAGCTCGCCGAGGGCACGCTCGCACCGGCCGAGGCGGTGCTGCTGCGTGATCCGCACGGCCGGCGTCCGGACCTGTGGATCAGCCCGGCCGACGTGCTGCCGGCGCCCGGCCGGATCCACCTCGACCTGGTCGGCGACGCCGAGGAGCGGGCCGCGGTGCTGGAGGCGGGCGCGACGGTCGTGCGCGAGCTGCCGCGCTGGACCGTGCTGGCCGACCCGGAGGGCAACGAGTTCTGCCTGCTCCCGCCGAACGAGGCGCACACCGCACCGCCGCCGGGCCACTGAGCCGCCGCCCCGCCACCGAGCCGGCTCAGTCGGGCAGCTCGTCCAGGTCGAGCCGGCCCCTGGCGAACGCGTCCACCCGACCCCAGCGGCCCGGGATGTCCAGCACCTCGATCCGTCCCATGCCCACCGGCAGCTGCGGGTCGACCACCAGGTGCCCCTCGTGCGGCTCCAGCCCCAGCATGGTCCGCAGCAGCAGCAGCGGCGCACCGGTGGACCAGGCCTGCGGGCTGCACGCGGTCGGGTACTCGACCGGGAAATTCGTCAGCTCGCGCTGGTAACCGCCGAACGCCTCCGGCAGGCGGCCGCCGAAGTAGGTGGCCGCGTCCAGGATGCCGTTGGCCACCGTGGCCGCCTCCTCGGCGAAGCCGTACCGGCGCAGGCCCCACGCCGCGAAGGAGTTGTCGAACGGCCAGATCGTGCCGTTGTGGTAGCCGATCGGGTTGTAGCGGACCTCGCCCTCGGCCAGCGTCCGCACCCCCCAGCCGGACCAGAGCCGGGGCCCGAGCAGATGCTCCGCGATCCTCGGCGCCCGCTCCTCGTCCACGATCCCGCTCCACAGCAGGTGGCCGATGTTGGAGCTGAGCACGTCGCACTGGCGTCCGTCCGGGTCCAGCGCGAGCGCGTAGAAGCCCTGGTCGGCGACCCACCAGTCGTTGTTGAAGCGCCGCTTCAGCTCCGCCGCCTCGCGTTCCAGCTGATCGGCGTACGCGGGGTCGCCCCAGAACGTCCGGGCCATCCGGGCGGCCCGCGTCTTCGCGTCGTACGCGTACCCCTGCACCTCGCAGGTGGCCCGCGGGAACGGCGGCAGCGTGCCGTCGGCGTACGAGATGGAGTCCCACGAGTCCTTCCAGCACTGGTTCTCCAGGCCGGTGTCGGTGTTGCGCCGCTCGTACCAGATGTAGCCGTTGCCGAGCAGGTCGGCGTAGTCGTCGATCCACTTCAGCGCGGCCCGGCACTCCCGTTCCAGCTCCTTGACCAGCGCGCCGTCGCCGCTCCACCGCTCGTACTCGTCGAGCAGCACCACGAACAGCGGCGTCGCGTCCACCGAGCCGTAGTACGGCGAGTGCGGCTGTTCCTCGAACGCGGCGGTCTCGCCGTACCGCATCTCGTGCAGGATCCGGCCCGGGTCCTCGTCCCGGAAGTCGTCGAACCGGGCGCCCTGGAGCGCGCCGAGGATGCGCAGCGTGGTCTTCGACATCTCCGGCGCGAACGGCAGCACCTGCAGGCAGGTGAGGATGCTGTCCCGGCCGAACATGGTCATGAACCAGGGCAGGCCCGCCGCGGGCAGCGTCTGCCCGCCGAGCGACAGCGGCGAGAAGCGCAGCGCGGCGAGGTCGACCAGACTGCGCCGGTACGTGGCGGCGATCTCGTCGTGTTCGCTGTTCACCTTCGGGGCCCGGGCGATCCACTCCTCCAGGTCGTGCTGGAGCGCGAGCCGCTCGGTGCCGTGCGCGCGCAGTCCCATCCGCAGGTCCCGGCCGCCGGGGCCGATCGCGAACGTCTGCACGTCGATGACGGCGTCCCACTGCTCGTTGGGCTCCAGCCGGATGCTCCAGGCGAAGCCGCGCTGGTCGTAGCGGGCCGGCCGATTGGCGGAGACGAACGTCTCGCGCCGGAAGTTGCCGCGCCGGTAGCCCAGGCGCAGCCGGTCCGGCTCGGCCTCGGCGTAGTGTTCGCCCTTCTTGTTGAGGATCTCGTCCTTGACCTGGAAGAGGTCGGCGAAGTCGGCCCCGGCGTCCATCCGGATCTCCAGGTCGATCGCCTTCTCGTCGTGGTTGAGGATGGTCACCGTCTCGCGGAAGCTGCCGCCGACAGCCCGCTCCCGGATGACCGACAGCTTCGCGTCCGTGTAGTGCGTGGCCACGCCGGGCACCAGGAAGAACCGGGCCTCGTAGTACTGCAGGTCGTCGTAGGACAACGCGTTGAGCCGCTCGCCGTTGACGGTGAGCACCCACTTCGACAGGTACCGCGTGTCGAGCGAGAACAGGCCGGTCGGCTCGCTCGCTGTGGCCTCGATGTCGCCGGTGTCCTGGCTCACCACGAACGTGTTGCCGTCCAGGATCCGGACCGTGTTGCCGCCGGGCATCAGGCAGCCCTCCCGGCGAACGTGTGGTGCGGTCCCCGGGAGTCCGGCGGGCCGGGGAAGACCCGCTCGACCTGCAACACGAGCCGCAGGTCGCCGACGACTGTCATGTCGCCGCGCAGCAGCGCCGCGATGGGGTTCTCCTCGCCGCCGACCATCTCGGCGAACAGACGCGGGTCGGTGCCGACGACGGTGTCCGCCTCGCCGTCCTCCTGCCGGACCCGCAGGTTCCCGTGATCGATCTCCAGCAGCCAGTGCGTGGTGTGCGGGCCCTCGTGCAGGTCGAAGCGGAGCGTTCCGGATGTCTTGGCGAGCAGCGGCTCGAACCCGCGCCGATCCAGGTCCTCGAAGAATCTCGTGGTCATGTCCACCATCCGGGTGACTCCTCCCGCGATCCGCGGTCCACCTGCCCAGCTCCGTGTCCCCACCCGGTCCGGGGTCAACCTCGCCCGGACCGGGTGAGCCCGGCACCACGGCGCGGACACGCGACGCCGGTCCCCGAACCGGGGACCGGCGTCCTCGCGGCGGACAGGTCAGTTGTTGGGATCGTCGGCGCTGATGTCCGCGAGCACCGACTGGGGTTCCCGTTCCACAGCCAGGTCACCCATGGAGATCAGGCCGACCAGCCGGCCGTCGTCGACCACCGGGAGCCGGCGGACCGCGTACGTGCGCATGAGGTCGGCGGCGGCCACGACATCGTCGTTCTGGCTCACGGTCACCACGTCCCGGCTGGTGATCTGGTTGAGCCGGGTGGCGGTGGGGTCCATGTCCTCCGCGACGCCCCGTACCGTGATGTCCCGATCCGTCACGATGCCGACCACGTTGTCGCCGTCGGTGACGACCACGTCGCCGATGGCGCTGTCGCGCATCTCCTGCGCCGCGGCGACGAGCGTGTCGTTGCCGTCCATCGTCACCAACCGGGTCGTCATGAACTCTCCGACCGTTGTCATGGTGCTCCCCTCTCGGTGTCGGCACGGCGGTCTACCCGCCGGCCGAGCCGGGGTAACGCGGGGGCGCCCACGACGGCGGCGTCAGCGTTCGGCGGCGACCAACTCGGCGAGCTGCACGGCGTTGAGCGCCGCGCCCTTGCGCAGGTTGTCGTTGGCGCAGAACAGCGCGAGCCCGTGCTCGACGGTCTCGTCGGCCCGGATCCGCCCGACGAACGTCGGGTCCTGGCCGGCCGCCTCCAGCGGCGTCGGCACGTCACGCAGCGCCACGCCGGGTGCGCCGTCGAGCAGCTCACGGGCGCGGGCCGGGTCGATCGGCCGGGCGAACCGGGCGTTGATCTGCAACGAGTGGCCGGTGAAGACCGGCACCCGCACGCACGTGCCGGAGACCTTCAGGCCGGGGATCTCCAGGATCTTGCGGCTCTCGTTGCGCAGCTTCTGCTCCTCGTCGGTCTCGAAGGAGCCGTCGTCGACGATCGAGCCGGCGAGCGGGAGCACGTTGAAGGCGATCGGGCGGGCGAACGAGCGCGCCGCCGGGAACTCGACGGCCCCGCCGTCGAAGGCGAGCCCGGTGGCGTCCCCGGCCACCTTGCGGACCTGCTCGTCCAGTTCCGCCACCCCGGCCAGGCCGGCACCGGAGACCGCCTGGTACGTGGCGACGACGAGGCTGACCAGTCCGGCCTCGTCGTGCAGCGGACGCAGCACCGGCATGGCGGCCATCGTGGTGCAGTTCGGGTTCGCCACGATGCCCTTCGGGCGGTCCGCGATCGCGTGCGGGTTGACCTCGGCCACCACCAGCGGCACCTGCGGGTCCATCCGGAACGCCGAGGAGTTGTCGATCACCACGGCGCCGGCCTCGGCGACCCGGGGAGCCAGCTCCTTCGCGGTGCCCTTGCCCGCCGAGAAGAGCACGATGTCCAGCCCGCGGTAGTCCGCCGTGGCCGCGTCCTCGACCGTGACCTCGCCGTCGCGCCAGGGCAGCGTGCGCCCGGCCGACCGGGCCGAGGCGAACAGGCGAACCTGCTCCGCCGGGAACTCGCGCGCCGCCAGCACCTGCCGCATGACGCCACCGACCTGACCAGTGGCTCCCACAATGCCGATCCTCATGCCCGCGAGGCTACCCAGCCGGGCGGCGCGGGTGGGAAACGTTTCCCACCGCGCGGATGGGGGGCGACGGGAATCACAGGCCCGCCGCCCCGCCCGGTCAGGTGTGGTCGACCACCTCGCCGAGACCGCTGGCGACCAGCTCGTCCCGGATGACCGCCGCGTCGCCCTCGACCACCATCGTCAGCGACTCGGGGCGCAGGTACGTCGCGGCCGCGGCGGAGACCTCCTCGACGGTCGCGGCGAGCAGTTGCTCCCGCAGCCGCGCGTGGTAGTCGTCCGGCAGGTCGTGCACGACGAGCGTGGTCAGGGCCGAGGCGATCGCCCGCGGGCTCTGCAACTCGACCGAGAGCTGCCCGGCCCGCCAGGAGCGCGCCACCTCCAGCTCGTCCTCGGTGACGCCGGTGAGCTGGGTACGCGAGATCTCGCCCACCGACTCGACCAGCGCCGGCGCCGTCACCCCGGTCTGCACTCCGGAGCTGACCGCGAACCGGCCGAACCGCCGGGACGAGGCGAAGTCGCCCCGGATCCCGTACGTGTAGCCGCGTACCTCACGGATCAGATGGTTGAGCCGGGAGGTGAACGCGCCGCCGAGCACGGTGCCGGCGAGCGTCATCGGCACGTGGTCCGGGTTGGCCCGGTGCGGGGACGGGTGGCCGAGGCGCAGCGTGGACTGCACCGAGCCGGGCCGGTCGACCAGGACGATCCGCCGCTGCCCGGCCATCGGCACGTCGATCGGGGCGCCGCGTTCCACGGGCCCCCCGCCGGTGCCGGCGAACGCCGTCGCGGCGAGCGCGTCCAGGTCGATCCGCTCCAGGTCACCGACGACGACGAGCGTGCCGGGGCGGATGAACCACTCCGAGTGGAAGACGGTGACGTCGTCCACCTCCAGCGCGGCCACGCTGTCCGGGTCGCCGTAGAGCGGGCGGCCCCACCGGTGCTGCGCGCCGAACAGCTCGGCGCGCAGCACCGCGTCGGCACGCGGGCCGGGATTGGCCCAGTCCATCCGCAGCGCGGTCGCCTCGTCGTCGCGCACGCGCAGCACGTCGGCCGGGTCGAGCCGGGGCGTACGGACCGCCTCGGCCAGCAGCTCCACGGCGGCGCTCAGCCGGTCCACCGGCACCTGCACGCTCACCTGGAACGAGTCCCAGTCGAGCCCGGTCGCCAGCTCGGTGCCGAGCGCCTCGATGGCCAGCGCGTACGCGGTGGCGTCCCGCTGGGCGGTGCCCTCCTCCAGCGCCTTGGCCAGCACCGCGCCGAGGCCCTCCTTGCCGACCGGCTCCCGGCCGGCGCCACCGTCGAGCAGCAGCAGCGCGACGGCGAGGTTCTGCCCGGGCAGGTGCGCGGCGACCACCTGGCCGCCGGCCACCGTTCGCCGGACCACCTGCGGAAACCGGTAGGCGCGGGCGGCACCGGGGCCGGGACGGGTGGTGATCAGCGACATCACTTCTCCTCGGGCAGGTAGGTCAGGATCACCCGGTCGGCGGCGCCGAGCAGCTCGGCGGCCTGCTCGGCGATCTGCTCCGCGGTCACCGCGAGCCAGGCCGGCAGCCGGTCGGCGGCGCGGGCCGGGTCGCCGAACTGGGTGGCGTAGCGGCCGAGCGTGTCCGCCCGCCCGTCCACAGTGGCCATCTGCCGCCACCACATGGTGCTCAGCAGCGCCTTGGCCCGATCCAGCTCGGCGGCGGTCACCGGCACCGTGGCCAGCTCGTCGACCACCTCGGCCAGCCCGTCGCGCAGCCGCTCGGCGCTCACTCCGGGGCGGGCCGTGGCGGTGGCGATCAGCGGGGCGGGTGCGTGCGCCAGATCCACCCCGTACGCGCCGACCAGGTCCGGCTGGGCGATCCGCTCGCCGTCGGCCAGCCGCTGGTAGAGGCGGCTGCCCCGGCCGCTGCCGAGCACGGTGGCCAGCACCGTCGTCACGTCGTACCCCTGGGTGCCGAACGGTTGGGTGCGGTGCGCGAGGTAGACGCGGGGGGCGGGCACGTCGGCGGTGACCGTCTCCAGCGCGGGACGGCCGGTGGCCGGCACGGTACGGCCGTCCGGCGCGGCCGGGATCTCGGCGCGCGCGGCCAGGCCGCCGAAGTACTTGTCGGCGAGCGCGAACACCTCCGCCGCTTCTGTGTCGCCGGCCACCGTGAGGACCGCGTTGTTGGGCGCGTAGTAGGTGCTGTGGAACTCCTGGAAGGTGGCCAGGTCGGCGGCGTTCAGGTCGGCCATCGACCCGATCGTGGCGTGGTGGTACGGGTGGCCGGGCGGGTAGAGCAGCGGCAGCAGCCGCAGCCAGGCGTCGCCGTACGGCACGTTCTCGTAGCGCTGCCGGCGCTCGTTCTTCACCACGTCGCGCTGGTTGTCCAGCGTCTCCTGGGTCAGCGCCGGCACCAGCCCGCCCATCCGGTCGGCCTCCAGCCAGAGCGCCAACTCCAGGTGCTCGGCCGGGACCGTCTCGAAGTAGTTGGTCCGGTCCGGGTTGGTGGTCGCGTTGAGCGAGCCGCCCGCGCCCTGGATCAGCTTCATGTGCTCGGTCTTCGCCACGTTCACCGAGCCCTCGAACATGAGGTGCTCGAAGAGGTGGGCGAAGCCGGTCTGTCCCGTCGGCTCATGGCGTGAGCCCACGTCGTACCAGAGGTTGACCGCCACGGCCGGGGCGGTGCGGTCCTCGCTCACCACCACACGCAGGCCGTTGTCCAGTCGGGTCGTCTCGATCGGCCAGGGGAAACCGCTGTCGGGCATGAGGTGACGCTATCCGATCTCGGAGGCGGAAAGGTGACACGCACGCCGGAGGCATCGTCGGTGCGCGCCGGGGTACCCGGCGGGCATGGCCACCACCACGTCTTCCGCCGTCGAGCGCGCCGCCGCCGCGCTGGCCCGGCTCCGGCACGCCCGGCTGCTGCACCCGGCCGGGCGCACGTTCGCCGGCGAGGCCCGGATCTGGGGTACGCCGGGACCGCCGACCGGGGTGCCGTTGCTCGACTCACCCGGCCGGTGGCCGGCCACGATCCGCCTCTCCAAGGGCGTGCCGACGCCGGGCGCCTGGCCGGACGTGCTGGGCGTGGCGGTACGGCTGCACCGCGACCCGGAGCCGCCGGTGGACCTGCTGTGGAGTTCCAGCGGCGCCGCGCCGGTGCTGCGGAACCTGCCGCTGCCCCGGCGGCGCTTCACCGGGACGTACACGTCGATCATGCCGTTCCGGGCCGGCGGGCGGCGGCTGTTCCTGGCCGTGCTGGCCGACCCGGACTCGCCGGACCTGGGCCGCGGCCTGGCCGAGGCGGGCGCGGCGGTGGCGGGCGGCGAGCCCCGGCTGGTGCTCGCGGTGGCCTCGGCGGTGGGCCGCTGGCGGCCGTTCGGCGAGGTACGCCTCGACGACGAGCGCGGCGCCGCCGAGGACGCCGCGCTCGCGTTCGATCCGATCGGCAACGTGCCGCCGGGGTTGTGCCTGACCGGCCCGCTGGCCCGGCTGCGGGACGACAGTTACCGGGGGTCCCGCCGGGCCCGGGGCGCCGGGCTCAGTCGGGCGGCTCGATGGGGGTGACGGTCTGCTCGGAGGTGCGGTGCTCCAGCACCGTGTCGGGGGCGGCGTTCTGGTCCGCCTCGCGAATGTCGGACTCGGCGAGGATCGCGTCGGCCTGCGCCTCGGCGTCGTCGCTGCCCGCCGCCGCCTCCTCCGGCAGCAGATGCGCCCGGGATTCGATTCGTTCCTGGTCACTCGGGTCGTGGCTCGTGGTCATGGCGATCTCATACCCCGCGTTCCGCACTTCGGAACGGAGCGGGCTTTTCGCCGCGCGTCGGGTACGCTGGCCGACGTGACGCGGTCGTATCGATGGTTTAGGCAGCCGGCTGGAGGAGCCGGTGACTCGACCATGAGCTGACGTCACTTCCTCTTCGAGCCGGCCGGGCAGGGATCGTTTCCTTGCCTTTCGCACGCGAGCAGCCGGCTCGATCCCCGGGCGCCGGCACGGGGGCACGGTCGGCGGAAGGATCCCCACCGTGGCCACCCCCCAGGACGCCCATCCGATCATCGACCAGCGCATCGACCGTGTGGTGCCGCTGACCACCCCGGCCCTGCTGCACCACCACCTGCCGCTCGACACCCCGCTGGCCGAGACCGTCGTGGCGGGCCGGCGGGCCGTCGCCCGGGTGCTGGACCGCGCCGACGACCGGTTGCTCGTCGTCGTGGGCCCCTGCTCCGTGCACGACCCGGCCGCCGCCCTGGAGTACGCGGGCCGGCTGCGCGAGGCCGCCACGCGGGTCGCCGACGACCTGCTCGTGGTCATGCGTGTGTACTTCGAGAAGCCCCGTTCGACGGTGGGCTGGAAGGGCCTGATCAACGACCCGGCGCTGGACGGCTCCGGCGACGTGAACACCGGCCTGCGTACCGCGCGGGCGCTCCTGCTCGACGTGCTGCGACTGGGCCTGCCGGTGGGCTGCGAGTTCCTCGACCCGATCACCCCGCAGTACATCGCGGACACGGTGGCGTGGGGCGCGATCGGCGCGCGGACCGTGGAGAGCCAGGTGCACCGGCAGCTCGCCTCCGGGCTGTCCATGCCGATCGGCATGAAGAACCGGCCGGACGGCAGCATCGCCACCGCCGTGGACGCGATCCGCGCCGCCGGTGTGCCGCACGTGTTCCCCGGCATCGACGTCTCCGGCACCCCGGCGATCATGCACACCCGGGGCAACGCGGACGGCCACCTGGTGCTGCGCGGCGGGGGCGGGCGGCCGAACTACGACGCGGAGTCGGTGGCCGGGGCGCTGGAACTGCTGCGCGCCGCGGGCCTGCCGGAGCGGGTGGTGGTCGACGCCAGCCACGCCAACAGCGGCAAGGACCACCGCAACCAGCCGCTCGTCGCCGCCGACGTGGCCGCCCAGCTCGCCGCCGGCCAGCGCGGGATCGCCGGGATCATGCTGGAGAGCTTCCTGGTCCCCGGCCGGCAGGACCTGGACCCGACCCGGGAGCTGGCGTACGGCCAGTCGGTCACCGACGCCTGCATCGGCTGGGACACCACGGCCGAGGTCCTGGAGCACCTGGCCCGGGCCGTCCGGGCCCGCCGCGCCACGCTTCCGGCGCGGGCCTGAGCGGGGTTGGGGCGAGTTTGACCGGTTCGGGGTCGGGTAGGTGGTCGGCGTGACCGATGACGCGCCCGTGACCGAGCAGCCCGACACCCGGCCGCTCGACGACTTGCTCGACGACGTCTACCACGGCCAGGAGCGGATCACCCAGGCGGACATCTACCGCCGGGCGGTGGCCGCCGAACTCCCCGCGGAACTGCTCACCCGGATCGCCGCCCTCCCCGAGGGCGAGTACGCGGCGGACGAAGCGGCCGATCTGCTGGGCGGCACGGTCGCCTGAGCCCCCGCCGACGAGAGGACGCGACATGACCGACCGCAACCCCGACCACGAGCACCTGGCGGCGCTCGGCCAGCCCCCGGAGGGCGTCGACACACTGCCCGAGCCGGACTTCGCCAACGAGCACGACCGCACCGCCGTGGACCGGGAGATCGTCACCGGGGAGGACGAGGACGAGCGGGAGCCGGAGGCGTCGCGCGGCTGGGCCGGCGAGGACCACGGCACCACCCCCACCTGACGGGTGGGAGGCACGGAAAGGGGGCCGGCGCCCGCGCGCCGGCCCCCTTTCGTGTCCGCTTCTCACTCCTGGTGGTGGCAACCACCCTCGGCCGCCTGCTGGGCCACCGCGTACCCCATCTGAAGGAAGTCGGAGGCGGCCACCGCGGTCAGCGCGGTGGCGACCAGCCGGGTCAGCCGGGGTGCCAGCACCAGTCCGCCGGTCAGCCCGGTGGCCACCCAGACCGCGAGGCAGAAGGGGCAGCTCACCAGCTCGCCGAGCGCGTGCCGGGTCGGGCTGCCCTCGTCGCGGACCTGCTCCATCACCTCGCCGCTGCCGATCGGGTGGTCGTAACGGGTGAACGGCGCCCGCAGCGGGCTGGTGATCGCGTCCTTGGACAGCAGCCGGCTGAGCTTGTGCGTGGCGATCGAGAGCAGCACCACGTCCGCGGGCGTGGGCCGCTCGGGCACCGGTCGGCCGGTCGCCCGGACCAGGCCGACGAGCCCGGCGGTCACCCCGGCGTACGTGCCCATCGCCTTGAGATAGCCCTCCAGCGGCCGATGCTCGTGCGGCGCGTACGCCTGGCGCAGGCGCGCCACCTTCTGCTTCAGGCCACTCCCGGTCAACCCGGCCTCCTCGTACTAGTCGTGCGGCCGTGCTCAGCCGGCGGTCAGGTTGTCGGCCACCTCGCGGTCGAGGTTGGCCAGGATCTCGTCGGCCAGGTCGTGGTCCGGCCCGGCCAGGTCCAGCCGTACCCGGGCACCGCCCGCGTCGGCCGGCTCCACGTCGATCTCGGCGGACCAGTCCGCGGCGCTCCACCGGGCCCGCATGTCGTCGGCGTCGACGACCTCCACCCGGCAGGCGCCGGAGCTGCGCAACCGCTCGGGCAGCCAGGCCGAGGAGCGGTCCGGATCGGTCGCGGTGTTGAACACCACCTCCGGCGGCGCGGACATGCCGCGCTCGGCGTGGCTGGCCATCAGGCGTCCCGCAGCCGGCTCGGGTCGACCTCCCGGCCGGGGTGCCGGGCCAGGTACTCCGTCTCCAGTTCGGCGGTGCGCCGCAGGTGGTTGGCGAGTGCAGAGTCGGTGGCGTGCCGCAGCGTGTCCAGCCGGGTCCGGTGCAGGCTCTGCATCTCCCGGACCAGGTCGTCGTCGCCCAGCTCCGCCGGGTCCACCCCGAGCTGCTCGCCGTCGACGGTGCGGGCGTGGTCGCCGTCCCACTCCGCGACCCGCTGTTCCGGGCTCGCGTCCCGGCGTACCGATTCGGTCATGGTCGCCCCCTCGTCTCGTTCGGGTTGGCAACTAAACGGATGCCCAGCGGGCGTGTCACCAAACCACCGCCCGGACTACGACGCCGTGTCGGAGACAACCGGCGGCCCCGGTACTCTCGTTGGCATGAATCGGCTCTGGACACCGGCGTGGATCGTCCGCCACGTGGCCATGGTCGTGCTCGTGGTGGCTTTCCTCGCGCTGGGCTGGTGGCAGGTCACCCGCGCCGCCGGGGGGAACGCGCTCAGCTTCGGTTACGCGATCGAATGGCCGGTGTTCGCCGCCTTCGTGGTCTTCGTCTGGTGGCGTGAGGTGCGTCAGACGCTGCGCGCCGCCGACCCGGCGTCGGACGATCCGGCGCCGTCGGACGGCCCCGCGCCGTCGGATGACCGCCCGCCGTCGGTGACCGCCGGCGCCGTACCGGTCGGCGCCCCGGCGGTACGCCGGCCGGTGCGCGTCGTGCGGGTGCCGGCCGCTCCGGCCGACGGGGCGGACGACGCCGAGCTGGCCGCGTACAACCGCTACCTATCCTGGTTGAACGCCAATCCGGGCGCCCGGCCCGGCGACTATCCCGGCTGAGGCCGGTGCGGAAGGACGGACGACGGTGGGCGGAGCCTTTACCCGGTACCGCGTGATCGCCTGGATCGTGGGCGTGGCGCTCGTGGTGCTGGTCCTGATCGGCATGCCGCTGAAGTACGGCTTCGACAACCCGAGCGTGGTGGCCGTGGTCGGCGTGGCGCACGGCTGGCTGTACATGCTCTATCTGGCGCTCACGTTCGACCTGTCCCGCCGGGCGGACTGGCCGCTGAAGCGGATGCTGCTGGTGATGCTCGCCGGCACCGTGCCGTTCGTCTCGTTCTACGCCGAGCGCCGGGTGAGCCACTGGGTGGCTGCCGAGAGCCGGTCGCGTATCCCGGAGCCGGTCGCGGGCTGACCGCGGCTCATCGAGCCGGCCGCCACGGCTCGGCCGACGGCGGATCGGCCCAGCCGCCCGGCCGCGACGCCTCCCGGGCCCGCGCCAGCGCGCGGGCGACCTGACCGAACTGCCGCTCGTCGTCGCTGCTGAACAGCAGCACCTCGGTGCCGCCCACCCGGCCCCACAGCTCGTGCGCCGGGGGCCGCACGCGGTCGCCGACCAGCACGAGCAGCAGCGGCACCAGCCCGACCGCGCCGAGCACGAGGTACGCACCGGCGGTGAGCCGGTGCAGGCCGCCGGTGAACCCCAGCAGCAGGCCGACCGCGGCGATCATCGCGGCGGAGACGGCGACGGCCCGGACGGCGAGCCGGTCGTGCGGCCCGCGGTCGGTCCGGAGCTGGGTGATCCCGGCCACCGGCCAGGTGTTGCGGCCGACGGTGAAGCGCTCGGCGGTGACGACGATGCCCGGCCGGGCGTAGAGCAGCCTGGGGGCGGCCGGTCGAGGCGAGCGGGTCGGCTGGGTGGCGGAGCGGTCGGTCTGCACGGCGGCCTCCCGGGAGCAGGGATCCCGTGGTGGGATTTCCCGTCCGGGCTTCATTGTGGTGGCCTTGCGCCACCTGACCTCGGGTTTCGGCGCTCGCGCGACCCACCGGCCCGGCCATGCCAGCCGGAAACAGAGAATGATTTCCGTCTTTGTCACGACTTTGCCCGCCGTTGCCTGGCTACATCCGCCCAGAACGACGAATCGGGCGAGTCGCCTCATCCACCCGCCGACTCCCTCTCGTCACTTTCCGCCACTTTGCCAACTTTCGCCCCTGCTTGAACTCCCGGTTACTGCGATCACGGGTTAGGTTGTCCAGGTCGGCCCGGTCGACAGCCATCCACCCGGATGGCCCCGGGCCGGTGTCGCCGGGCCGCTGTACGTGCCAGGCGACCGGTGGGAGAGGAGCTTTCCGCTCTTGTCGTCCTTACGGATGCTGCTCCGCTCGCTGGCGGTGGCCGGCCTCTCGGCCGCACTGCTCGCCCCGGCGCAGGTGGCCCGGGCCGAGCCCACCCCCACCGAGCTGACGAAGCAGATCGAGAAGTCCTCGACTGAGCTGGAGCGAATCGTCGAGTCCTACAACAAGCTCAACGAGGACATCAAGGCCAACAAGGCCACCGCGGCCAAGTTGGAGGCCCGGATCGGGCCGTTGCAGGACCAGGCCGAACGCAGCCGCGCCGACGTGGGCGTACTGGCCGCGACGGCGTACAAGACCGGTGGCATGCGCACCGCGGCGGCCCTACTGGACCCGGGTGGCCAGGCCACACTGCCGGAGCGGCTGGGCACGCTCGATCAGCTCACCCGCCAGCGGCAGCGCACCATCAACAGCTTCACCGCCGACCAGCAGCGGCTGATCGACCAGAAGACCCGGCTGGACGCCACGCTCGCCCGGGAGGCCGCGCAGGCCAAGCAGCTCAAGTCCGCCAAGACGCGGATCGAGGCGGACCTGTCCGGCCTCTACGAGATGCGGCGCAAGGCGTACGGGCGGGCCACCGAGGCGCCCGCCAAGCCGAGTTCGGCGGGCAAGCCGCCGGCCGTCTCCGGTGCCGCCGGCACCGCGGTGCGCTACGCCTACGGCGCGGTCGGCAAGCCCTACGGCTACGCCCAGGACGGCCCCGGCAGCTACGACTGCTCCGGTCTGACGCTCGCCGCGTGGCGGGCGGCCGGGAAGTCGCTGCCGCACAGCGCGGCGCGGCAGTGGAGCGCCACCACCCGGATCAGTCGCAGCGAGCTGCAACCGGGTGACCTGGTGTTCTACTCCGGGCTCGGGCACGTGGCGCTGTACGTCGGCAACGGCCAGATCATCGACGCGCCGAGCGCCGGACGCAACGTCAGCAAGCGCGGTATGAACATCATGTCGATCGCCGGCTACGGCCGGGTCTGAGCACGACAGACGGCGAACGGCCGGCGTCCCCCTGTCGGACGCCGGCCGTTCGCCGTTAATTGTTACCAGGTCAGGCCGCCTGGAGCCCCTCCGCGCGAGCCAGCTCACGCAGCCGGCCGAGAGCCTGGATCTCCAGCTGGCGGATGCGCTCGCGGGACAGCGAGAACCGCGACGCGACCTCGGTCAGCGAGTGCTCACGCCCGTCCTCCAGGCCGTACCGGGCCCGCATGATGCCCGCGGAGCGGTCGTCGAGGTGGTTGAGCAGACCCTCGATCCGCTGCCGCTCCAGGCCGGTCAGCACGATCTCCTCGGGCGACGGCGCGTCGCTGTCGGCGACCAGGTCACCGAGCTTGGTGTCGCCGTCGTCACCGACCGGGGTGTCCAGCGAGACGGTGTCCTGCGACCAGCGGACCAGCTCGTTTACCCGCTCGACGGTCACGCCGAGCGCGGTCGCGATCTGCTCCGGCTCCGGGTCGCCGCCCAGCTCACGGGTGAGCTGCCGGGCCACGTTGCGCATCCGGTTGACGTCCTCGACCAGGTGCACGGGCAGCCGTACGGTCCGCTCCTGCTGGGCGATCGCCCGGCTGATCGCCTGACGGATCCACCAGGTCGCGTAGGTGGAGAACTTGAAGCCGCGCTCGTAGTCGAACTTCTCGACCGCCCGGACCAGGCCGGTGTTGCCCTCCTGGATCAGGTCCAGCATGGGCATGCCGGAGCGCACGTAGCGCCGGGCGATCGACACGACCAGTCGCAGGTTCGCGCGGATGAACAGGTCCTTCGCGCGCTCGCCCTCGATGACCAGCCGTTCCAGGTCCTCCCGGTCGGCGCCGTCGGGGATGCGCCCCTCGTCGAGCAGGTGCTCGGCGTAGAGGCCCGCCTCGATCGCCTTGGAGAGGTCGACCTCCCGGGCGGCGTCGAGCAGCGGCGTCCGGGAGATCTCGTGCAGGTAGACGCCGACCAGGTCCCGCTCCTCGGCGACCTCGTCGGTACGCATGCCGATGTTCTTGTCCACGATTGCCACGGTCCCCTCGCTCGCGCCGGTTGCCCGGTTCCTTGCCATCCCCACGTTCATCAGCCCTCCCCGCAGCCTCCGCTGTGCCCGTAGGTGCTGACACCTACACAACAGATGCGACGTGTCGGGGATTCCATGTCGTGAGTCGAAACTGTCACGAATGCCTGAGTAGTAGCTGAGAGCCCGGTCCATGTTTCCTGTTACCGGCCCGGTTCCGGCGTTCCCGGCCGCCGATTTCGACGCATACCGGAGCTGCGGAATCACCGTTTGCCCATGGAATGGCACCATTGCCTCTTCCATGAACACAGCGAGCCGCGTCACCGGGTCGTTGCGATCCTGCTCACTGCGAGATACGCGCCTGCGGGCCGGCCGGTTCAGCCATGCTCAAGGATTACCCTCCGCCTCGTTGAACAATCCGTACCGGAGGAGTCGTCCCCTCCCTGCACGTGATACGCCTCGCACCCGCCGGGCGGATGCACCGGCGGGTGGAATCGGGCGGGCGGGAGGGGCCGGGACGGTCAGGAGGCGAGCAGGGCGAGCGCGTCGCGTACCTGGTGGGCGGAGCGGGCCAGCGCGGCCCGGGCGGCCGGCACCTCGGCGCCGGACACCAGCGCGACGAGCGCTGTCTTGAGGTCGCCGTCGGCCTCCCGCAGGGCGACCTGGCACACCTCCTCGGCGCAGCCGGTGGCCTCCATGAGAATCGAGATCATGCGGCCACGGAGTTTGGCGTTCGTGGCCACCATGTCGATCATCAGGTTCGAGTAGACCCGGCCCAGACGCACCATCACGGCCGTGGAGAACGTGTTGAGCACCAGCTTCTGCGCCGTGCCCGCCTTCATCCGGGTCGACCCGGTGACCACCTCCGGCCCGGTGTCCACCCCGATGAAGACGTCCACCGACGCGGCGGCCGCGGCCTCCGGGTTCGCGCAGAGCAGCACCGTACCGGCCCCCTGGGCCTGGGACGCGGCGAGCGCCCCGAGGACGTACGGGGTGCGCCCGCTGGCCGCCAGGCCCACCACGAGGTCACCGGGGCGTACGCACTCGGCGGCCTCGGCGGCGCCGGCGCGCTCGTCGTCCTCGGCGTCCTCGACCGCGTGCCACATCGCGTCCGGGCCACCGGCCAGGTGCGAGCAGAACCAGTGCCGCGGCGAGTTGAACGTGGGTGCCAGTTCGGCCGCGTCGAGCACGCCGAGGCGGCCGGAGGTGCCCGCCCCGAAGTAGTGCACGCAGTGGCCGTCGCACAGCGCGGCCACGGCCAGATCGACTGTCTCGGCGATCTCGTCCAGCACCGCGGCGACCGCGGCCGGCACCCGCCGGTCCGCCTCGTTGATCACGGTGAGCACGTCCCGGGTGGACATCAGGTCGAGGTCGACGCTGTGCGGGTTGCGCCGCTCGGTCGGTGCGCCGACACGTACCACCGGCTGGATCGCCGCCACGCCGTCGGGCTCCACCCGGCCCGCCGTCATCCCCGCCTCCGGCTGGGACCGACCCGGTGCGACTTGACCGCTTCGGCGGTGGCCTCCAAGGCCTTCTTGGTCCGGGCCCGGCTGCGGGCGGCCACCCCGACGAAGAGGCAGTCGACCACTGTGAGCTGCGCCAGCCGGCTGGCCGTCGCGCCGGAGCGGTACGTCGTCTCGCGCGCGGCGGTGGTGAGCACGTGGTCGGCGACCTCGGTGATCGGCGAGCGTGGGAAGTTGGTGAGCGCCACGGTGGTGGCCCCGCGTGCCCGCGCCTGCTCCAGCACCTCGATGACGTCGGAGGTGGTGCCGGTGTGCGAGATGCCGACCGCCACGTCGCCCCGGCCCAGCAGGGCGGCGGAGGTGAGCGCGGTGTGCACGTCCGGGAAGTAGAACGCGATGCGGCCGATGCGGTGCAGCTTCTGCTGGAAGTCGGAGGCGACGAAGCCGCTGGCGCCGGCGCCGTAGACGTCGATCCGGCCGGCCGCGCCGATCGCCTCGACCACCTGCTCGCAGACCGCCGGGTCGAGTTGCTCGGCGGTCTCCTCGACGGCCCGGGCGTCGTTGAACGCGATCGTGGCGATGATCTGGGCGAGATCCGCGCCCGGCGGGATGTCGCCGCCGACCACCCGTGCGTCCGGCGGATCGACCCGGCGGGCGGCCTCGGCGGCGAGCCGGATCCGTAACTGGGGGTAGCCGTTCATGCCGACCGAGCGGCAGAAGCGGATCACTGTCGCCTCGGACGTCTCGGCGGCGGTGGCGAGGTCGGTGATCGTGCGTCGGGCCGCGTCCGCCGGATCGGCGACTACCAGCCGGGCCACCCGCTGTTCGGCCGGGGACAGCGAGGGCAGCAGGCCGCTGATGTGGACGATCAGTCCACCGGGCTCGTGACTCGCAGAAATCTTCGGACTCTTCGCCACGGATGAAACTTACTTTCACACGGCGTGAGCGTCAACCATGACACCGCGTATCGGGAAATTTACCGTCTTCCGTGTCCCCTCCGGGCCAAGGATCCCATTCTCCCAGCCCGACCGCCTCATCCGGTCCGGTCGAGTCCCTCCTGCCGCCCGGCGCACCGGTCCCCCGTCGTGCCGCCCGGCCTGTCTGGTCAGCCTCGGCCGGGCAGGCCGGACGGTCCGCACGGGCCACCGGTCGGCCCGACGGTTGGCTAGCGTGTGTCCATGACGCGACGCACGGTGCTGGTGACCGGAGGCACGGGCGGACTCGGCCGCGCGGTCACCGCCACCTTCCTCGACGCCGGCTGGCGGGTGGTCGTACCCCAGCGGGAGCCCGGGACCGACGACGGCCCGGTCCGGGTCGTGGCCGACCTGCTGACCCCGGAGGGGGCCGCGCGTGCGGTCGAGGCCGGGACCGGCGAGCCGGGGGCGCCGCTGCGCGCGGTGGTCAACCTCGTCGGTGGGTACGCCGCCGGCGGGCTGGTGCACGAGACCCCGGTCGAGGACTTCGAGCGGATGCTGCGGCTCAACCTCCGCCCGACGTACCTGGTGACCCACGCGGCGCTGCCGCACCTGGCGGCCTCCGGCGACGGCGCGGTGGTCTGCGTCTCGGCCCGGGCGGCGGTCTCACCGTTCCCCGGCGCCTCCGGTTACGCCACCGCCAAGGCGGCGGTGCGCGCATTCGCCGACACGGTGGCGGTCGAGTACCGGCAGCGTGGCGTGCGGTGCAACACGGTGCTGCCGAGCGTGATCGACACCCCGGCCAACCGCGCCGCCCAGCCCGGCGCCGACCACGGGCGCTGGGTGCCGCCGGCCGAGATCGCCGAGGTCATCCGTTTCCTGGCCTCCCCCGAGTCCGCGCCCACGAGCGGCGCGAGCATCCCGGTCTACGGGCGGGCCTGAACCGGCAGCGGCCCGGCGCGACCGGTGCCGCCGGCCGGGCCGGTGCCGCCGGCCGGACATCGCGGGACGGCCGGCACGGGGCCGGGGCCGGCGGACGGGTCCTCGGGCAGCCACTCGCTCAGGTGCGCCCGGATCCGGCGGGCGACGTCCTCCGGCGGGCCGTTGCCGTCCACCACCACGAAGCCGCCGTACTCGGGTAGCTCCCGGTACGCGGCGTCCGCGGCGGTCAGCCACGCCATGCTCTCGTGGTCGGTGCCGCGCCGCTCGATCCGGCGGTACGCCTCGGCGGGGTCGACGGTGAGCAGGAACGTGACCCGGGGTGCCGGGAAGATCCGGTAGCCGGCCCGGGCCAGCCGCTCCCACCGCTGCCCACCGTGCGCGCGGATGCTGGCGTACTGGCAGGCGGACCACCTGTCCATCACCGCGGTCCGGCCGGTCACCAGGCGACTGAACAGGGCGAGCGCGATGGCCAGCCACCGCAGCACCGACTCGACCGCGAGCAGGCCGTCACGCCCGACGAGCCGCTGCGCGTCCGCGCGGCCCACCCGCTGGGCGAGCCGGCCGAGCCAGCGGCGGCCACCGGCGTTGCGGTGGTAGGTGGCGGGAAGACCGGCGGCGGTGAGCGCCTGGGCCAGCCGGTGGGCCTGGGTGGTCTTGCCCGAGCCGTCGATGCCGATCAGGGCGACGATGCGCGGTCGGGCCCCGCCCCGCCGCGTCCGCAGTGAGCTGGCCACCCTCCCGAGGTTATCCGACCGATGCTCGCTCGGCCGTTCGTCGCTTTGCTGCCCCGGCGCACGGATCGCGCGGCGACAGGTGTGACAGAAGCGTCCTCCGGGTACGCATCGTGGTCCCACCGCCCATGACGACGAGGGAGCCGCAGATGGCCGAGCGCGGGGACGAGACCCTGGTGCACACGTTGAAGAAGGTCGCCGCCGTGCTCAAACAGTCCGAGATCCCGTTCGCGCTCGGCGGCAGCTTCGCGGTGTACGCCCACGGCGGCCACTCCAGCGACCACGACGTGGACTTCCTGCTCCGCGAGGCGGACATCGAGCGGGCGCTGGAGGTGCTCGTCGAGGCCGGCTTCACCGCCGAGCGCCCGCCGGAGGACTGGCTGGTGAAGGTCTACGACGAGGACCGGATGGTGGACCTGATCCACCGGCCGGTGGAGACGCCGGTCACCGAGGAGACGTTCGCCGACACCATCGTGCGCCCGGTCGACGCGATCCACATGCCGGTGCTCTCGGCCAGCCAGCTCATGGTGCACAAGCTGCTGAGCTTCTCCCAGCACTACTGCGACTTCGCCCGCGCCCTGCCGCTGGCCCGCTCACTGCGGGAACAGATCGACTGGGAACGGGTACGGAAGGAGACGCAGCACTCGCCGTACGCGGAGGCGTTCCTGGTGCTGCTGGACCGGCTGGACGTGCTGCCCGGCGGCACGCCCGGCGGAAGGGAGACCCTGTGACCGGACAGTCCGGCGATGTTCCCCCCGACGAGTACGTCGAGGCGGAGATCCAGAGCATGCTGGCCGAGGACCCGACCGTGGCCGAACAGGGCATCACGGTGGTGCGGCGGGAGAACGGGCTGGTGCTCTACGGCGAGGTGGAGAGCCCGCACCGGCGGGAGGAGATCCTGCGGCGGGTGGCCGAGCGCTTCCCGGACACGCCCGTGACCGGCGACATCGGGGTGATCCGCACCCAGGCGCCCACCCAGGTCGAGGAGTTGCCGTGAGGGAGGTTCGATGGTGATCCGGATCGCCGCCGTGGGCGACGTGCATCTGGACGAGGACGTGGTGGGCCGGTTCCGCCCCGCGCTGGAGGAGCTGCCCGGCCGCGCCGACGCGCTGCTGCTCGCCGGTGACCTGACCCGGCACGGCACCGAGGCCGAGGCGCGGTGCGTGGCCCAGGAGTTCGGCGGCCTCGGCGTACCGGTGATCACCGTGCTCGGCAACCACGACCACCAGTGCGACGAGGTGCCGCAGGTGGTGAAGGTGCTGGAGGACGCCGGGATCACCGTGCTGGAGGGCACCGGCACCGTGGTGGACACCCCCGGCGGACGGCTCGGGGTGGCCGGCGTGAAGGGGTTCGGCGGCGGGTTCGCCGGGCGCTGCGCCAGCGACTTCGGCGAGCCGGAGATGAAGGCGTTCGTGCGCACCACACGGGAGGCCGCCGACGCGCTCGCCGACGCGTTGCTCTCGCTGGAGTGCGACGCGCTCGTCGCGCTCACCCACTACTCCCCCGTGCCGGACACGCTCGCCGGCGAGCCGCTGGAAATCTATCCGTTCCTCGGCTGCTACCAGCTCGGCCAGGCGATCGACTCCGCCCCCACCGCGCTGGCGCTGCACGGGCACGCCCACCACGGCACCGAGCGCGGCACCACGCCGGGCGGGGTCCGGGTCCGCAACGTGGCGCACCCGGTGATCAAACAGGCGTACAGCGTCTACCACCTGGGCGGTGATCAGCTCGACTGAACGCGAGGTTTCCGGGATCGGGCGCCCGGGTATTCAGCCGACATGGAGCTGATTCTCTGGATTCTCGCAGTCGTACTGGTGGTCGCCGGAATTCTTGCCCTGTTCCGTCGGCAGATCCTCTGGGGCATCGTCCTCATCGTCGTCGGCCTGTTGGTCGGCCCGGGTGGCGTCAGCATCTTCAACACGTAACCGAGGTTCACGTACCCGCCGGGGTCGCCGGGCCCGGGTGTTCCGTCCTGCGGGACCGGAACGTCCGGGCCGGGTGACCCCGGCCTTTTCGCGTCCGGCGGCAGTGCCGCGTTTGCCGGGCCGCCGAGCGGAAACATCTCGACGATGGAGATGTCGCGAAGTGTCGCCCGGCGCACCACCGGAGCCCGCAGATGGTGGGCGCTGCTCGGCTTCGGCGCCGCCACGTTCGCCGCCGCCGCGATCGGCGGGCTGGGGGTCCAGGGCACCTCCGCCGAGTACCAGAGCCTGGAGCAGCCCGCGTGGGCGCCGCCGTCGTGGCTGTTCGGCCCGGTCTGGACCGTGCTCTACGCGCTCATCGCGATCGCCGGCTGGCTGGTCTGGCGCCGGGCCGGTTTCGGCCCCCCGATCTGGGCCTGGGTCGTGCAGCTCGTGCTCAACGCGATCTGGAGCCCGCTGTTCTTCGGCGCCGGGGCGTACGGGCTGGCGTTCGCCGAGATCGTGCTGATGTGGCTGGCGATCGGCGTGACGGTGGCCCTGTTCCGGCGCGTCTCCCGGCCGGCCACGCTGCTGATGCTGCCGTACTGGGCCTGGGTGACGTTCGCGTCCGCGCTGAACTTCGCGGTGTGGCGGCTGAACTCGTGACCGGTCCGGGCGCGGGGGCCGCCGGCCCCCGCGCCCGCCGGGTTCAGCAGCGGGGTACGCCGGGGATGTAGCCGTCGTAGCCGGTGTAGACGTAGGCGTCGGAGATGAACCGGCCGGAGCCGATCCGGTCCCAGATCGTGCTGGTCCCGTAGGTGCCGCTGACGCTGGTGCCGTTGGTCTGGCACTGGATGGTCACCGTCGCCCCGTCGGCCACGGTGCCGACCGAGCTGTAACCGGTGCCCGGCCCGGACCGGACCGTCAACGGTGAGCCCGCGGTGTTCACAGTGCCCTCGCCGGTGTCCGCCCCGTCGCAGCCGTTGCCGCTGGTGTAGGTCTTGGCGCCCCAGTAGAGAGCCTGGACCCCGCCGAACTTGATCTTGATATCGCTGCCGTTGAGGCGCTGCTCGTAGTGCAGGTGCGGACCGCTGGAGTTGCCGGTCGAGCCGACGTAGCCGATCACCTTGCCGTAGCCGACGGTCTGCCCGACCGACACGTTGAAGCCGCTCAGGTGCGCGTAGTAGGTGGTGTAGCCGCCACCGTGGTTGATCCGGACGTACCTGCCGTAGCTGGCGCCGCCGAGGTTGGTCACCACGTCGACGGTGCCGGGCGCGCTGGCGACCACCGGGTCTCCCTCGTCGTTGGTCCGGTTGAAGTCGATCGCGTTGGCCGGGCTGTGATCGGACCGGGTCTTACCGGTCCAGGACTGGCCGCACGGGAACGGGACCTTGAACGTCGGTGCGGCCATCGCCGGCGCGGCCGGCACGAGAGTCGCCGCCAGGACCGCCACGCTCGCCCCGAGGGCGAGCCATCGCTTCCGCATCCACTGCCTCCCATGTTGAAAGTCTTCAATACGATGGGGACATCGTGACAGAAAGTTCCGTTCCGGGGAAGATTCGTGGGAGCGCACCCACCGCGGCGGCCAGGGTTTCTGGATTGTTACCGGGCCGTGTCCGATCAGGGGTGGACCCGACACGATGCAAGCGCTTACATATGAGGACGACATCGGACCGGCGCGGGTTCGATACCTCCACGCGCCGGCAAGGAAGGAGATCGGCATGGCGTTTGCCAGATCGCGCCAGACGCTCGCGGTTGCCGGCGTCCTGGGGCTGGCGCTCGGCGTCGCCGCCTGTGGCACCGGCGACGACAAGAAGAGCGACAAGGCCGGATCGGCCGAGTGCGCCGCATACGAGAAGTACGAGGGCCACGACGGCAAGAAGGTCACGATCTACTCCTCGATCCGTGACATCGAGGACGAGCGCCTCCAGCAGTCCTGGAAGGAGTTCGAGGACTGCACCGGCATCGAGATCGACCACGAGGGCTCCGGCGAGTTCGAGGCCCAGCTTCCCGTCCGGGTGGACGGCGGCAACGCCCCGGACCTCGCCTTCATCCCGCAGCCGGGCCTGCTGAAGCGCTTCGTCGACTCGGGCAAGCTCAAGCCGGTCGGCGCCGACACCAAGGCGATGGCCGAGCAGAACTACTCCCCCGACTGGCTGAAGTACAGCACCGTCAACGGCCAGCTCTACGGCGCCCCGCTCGGCTCCAACGTGAAGTCCTTCGTGTGGTACTCGCCGAAGACCTTCAAGGAGAAGGGCTGGACCGTCCCCACCACGTGGGACGACCTGATCAAGCTCTCCGACCAGATCGCGGCGAGCGGCACCAAGCCGTGGTGCGCCGGCATCGAGTCCGGTGACGCCACCGGCTGGCCGGCCACCGACTGGATCGAGGACGTGCTGCTGCGCACCGGCGGCCCGGACGTCTACGACAAGTGGACCACCCACGAGATCCCGTTCAACGACCCGCAGGTCGCCGACGCGCTCAACCGGGCCGGCACCATCCTGAAGAACGAGAAGTACATGAACGGCGGCTTCGGCGGCGTCAAGAGCGTCGCCACGACCTCGTTCCAGGAGGGCGGCACGCCGATCACCGCCGGCAAGTGCGCGCTGCACCGCCAGGCCTCCTTCTACGCCAACCAGTGGCCTAAGGGCACCAAGGTGGCCGAGGACGGCGACGTCTTCGCGTTCTACTTCCCGGCCATCGACCCGTCGAAGGGCAAGCCGGTGCTGGGCGGCGGCGAGTTCGTCGGCGCGTTCGCCGACCGTCCCGAGGTCCAGGCGGTGCAGACCTACCTGGCCTCCGGCGAGTACGCCAACAGCCGCGCCAAGATCGGTGACTGGGTGTCCGCGAACAAGAAGCTGGACATCAACAACGTCCCGAACCCGGTGGACAAGCTCTCCGTGGGCATCCTCCAGGACGAGAAGACGGTCTTCCGCTTCGACGGCTCGGACCTGATGCCGGCCGCCGTCGGTGCCGGCACCTTCTGGAAGGGCATGGTGGCCTGGATCAACGGCAAGGACACCACCTCCGTCCTGAACGACATCGAGGGTAGCTGGAAGTGATCTAGCAGGTGGTCCGGTCCGCATCGCGGGCCGGACCACCTCTGCTAGCCGAACCCTTGAGGGAGGGTCGATGGAGTTCGACTTCGCGGCGGAGCAGCCGAAGTTCCTCATGCTGATGTATGGGTTGATCGCCTTCGTCGCGGTGGTGGGCGGCCTGCTCCTGCTCCTCGACGTGGTGCCGTCGTTCTTCGCCCGGCGCCGGGAGGCACGGCTGGTCGCCGTCTCGGCGAGCGGTGCGCCGATGCCTCGGCCGCGCAAGCGGGGCGAAGGCTCGTTCGCGTTCTTCTTCCTGCTGCCGACGCTGCTGCTGCTCGGCGTCGGGCTGGTGGTCCCGGCCGTCCGCACCACGCTGCTCTCCTTCATGGACTCCAGCGGCAACGACTGGGTGGGCCTGGACAACTACCGCTGGATGTTCGCCGAGGACTCGATCGTCCGGGTCCTGATCAACACACTGATCTGGGTGCTGCTGGTGCCGCTGGTGGCCACCGCGTTCGGCCTGATCTACGCGGTCCTGGTGGACAAGGCCCGGTTCGAGGCGGTCGCCAAGTCCCTGATCTTCCTGCCGATGGCGATCTCGTTCGTCGGCGCATCGATCATCTGGAAGTTCGTCTACGCCTACCGGGGCGAGGGCGACCAGATCGGCCTGCTCAACCAGATCGTGGTCAGCCTGGGCGGGGAGCCGAAGCAGTGGCTGCTGGACTCGCCGCTCAACACGTTCCTGCTCATCGTGATCATGGTGTGGATCCAGGCCGGCTTCGCGATGGTGGTGCTCTCCGCGGCGATCAAGGCCATCCCGGCCGACATCGTCGAGGCGGCCCGGCTGGACGGCACCACCCCGTGGCAGATGTTCTGGCGGATCACCATCCCGAGCATCCGGCCGGCGCTGATCGTGGTGGTGGTGACGATCTCCATCGCCACGCTCAAGGTCTTCGACATCGTCCGGACCGCCACCAACGGCAACTACGACACGAACGTCATCGCGACCGAGATGTACAACCAGGCGTTCCGCTACCAGGAGAACGGTCAGGGCTCGGCGCTGGCGGTGTTCCTGTTCGTGCTGGTGATCCCGATCGTGATCTACCAGATCCGCAACCTGCGCAAGCAGCGGGAGGGCTGAGATGACCACCGCCACGCCCACTGTCGGAGTCGGCGCCCAGGCCACCACCGAGCCGACCACCCGGGGCACCCGGGTCCGCAAGCGCCTGAACAGCCGTACCGCCACGCTCGTGTCGATCGTCATCGCGATGCTCTGGACGATCCCGACCTTCGGCCTGTTCATCTCCTCGATCCGGCCGGAGAACGAGATCAAGACCACCGGCTGGTGGACGTTCTTCAGCAACCCGCAGTTCACCCTGGAGAACTACCAGGAGGTGCTGTTCAGCCGGGGCTCGTCCGGGCAGCTCGCCAGCTACTTCATCAACTCGCTGGCGATCACCGTCCCGTCGGTGCTGTTCCCGCTGGCGTTCGCGTCGCTCGCCGCGTACGCGCTGGCGTGGATGAACTTCAAGGGGCGGGACTGGGTCTACATCGGGATCTTCGCGCTGCAGATCGTGCCGCTGCAGATGGCCCTGGTGCCGCTGCTGCGGTTCTTCTCCACCGGCGTCACGGTCGCCGGCGTGCAGATCCTCCCGGCATGGGGCCTGGTCGACGAGCAGAAGTTCGCCCAGGTGTGGTTCGCGCACACCTGCTTCGCGCTTCCGTTCGCCGTGTTCCTGCTGCACAACTTCATCTCGCAGCTTCCCGGCGACCTGATGGAGGCGGCCCGGGTCGACGGGGCCACGCACCCGAAGATCTTCCGCACCATCGTGCTGCCGCTGATCATGCCCGCGCTGGCGGCGTTCGGCATCTTCCAGTTCCTCTGGGTCTGGAACGACCTGCTGGTCGCGCTGATCTTCGCCGGTGGCGGCGACGAGACCGCCCCGATGACCGTCCGGCTCGCCGAGCTGGCCGGCACCCGGGGCAACGAGTGGCAGCGGCTCACCGCAGGCGCGTTCGTGTCGATCGTCGTACCGCTGATCGTGTTCCTGTCCCTCCAGCGCTTCTTCGTGCGAGGCCTGCTCGCCGGCAGCGTCAAGGGTTGATCCGGCGTCCCGCCGCCGGCACGGCCGGCGGCGGGACCCGGATCGGTGCGGGGAGCCCACCATGACCAGGATTGACGACGTCGCCCGTCTGGCCGGGGTGTCCACGGCCACCGTCTCCCGGGCGCTGCGCGGCCTGCCGACGGTCTCGGCCGCGACCCGCCGCCGGGTGCTCGCCGCCGCCGAACAACTCCAGTACGCGGTGTCGCCCAGCGCGAGCCGGCTGGCCGGCGGCCGGACCGGCACGGTGGCGGTGGTGGTGCCCCGGATCACCAGATGGTTCTTCGGCACGGTGGTCGAGGCGGTCGAGGAATTCCTCCAGGACAGCGGCTACGACCTGCTCCTCTACAACCTCGGTGGCCGGGAACGGACCCGCCAACGGGTGCTGGGCACGGCCAGCCTGCACAAGCGCGTGGACGCGATCATCCTGGTCGCCACCCCGATGCGGGCGGCCGACGTGCACACGCTGACGAAGCTGGGCCTGCCGGGCGTGACGATCAGCTCCGGCGGCCAGGTGCCCGGGTGGCCCTGCGTCCGGATCGACGACGTGGCCGCCGCCCGGACCGCCACCCGCCACCTGCTCGACCTCGGCCACACCCGGATCGCGCACATCTCCGGCGACCCGGACGACGAACTGGCCTTCACCACCCACCTGGACCGGCGGCTCGGCTACCAGGAGGCGTTGCGGGCCGCCGGGCTGCGGCCCGACCCGAGCCTCGACGCCGAGTCGCGGTTCACCATCGACGGGGGCGTCCGGGCCACCGCCGAACTGCTGGCCCGGGGCGAGCCGCCGACAGCCATCTTCGCCGCCTGCGACGAGATGGCGATGGGCGCGATCACCGCGCTGCGCGACGCCGGGCTGCGGGTGCCCCAGGACGTGAGCGTGATCGGCATCGACGATCACGACCTGGCCGGCGTGCTCGGCCTGAGCACCATCGCTCAGCCCGCCGCCGACCAGGGGTTGCTCGCCGCCCGCATCCTGCTCGACCCGCTCGGCTTACGGGTCACCGAGCCGTACCCCGGCCTGGTGCCGGCGCCGCGCGGCACCGGCACCGGCACCGGCGACGGCACCGACGACGGGACGCCGCCCCCGGTGATCCTGCCCACTCGCCTGGTGGTGCGCGAATCGACTGCGCCGCCCCGGGCACACTGAACAACTCGCTCGTCCCGCACCACCCAGACAGGAGTAAGGCGCTGAACACCGACGCGACGCAGCAGGCCCCGGGCACCGGCTGGTGGACCGAGGCGGTCATCTACCAGGTCTACCCGCGTTCGTTCGCCGACTCCGACGGCGACGGGATCGGCGACCTGCCGGGCATCACGTCCCGGCTCGACCACCTCGCCGAGCTGGGAGTCGACGCGGTCTGGCTGTCCCCGTTCTATCCATCCCCGCAGGCCGACGCCGGGTACGACGTGTCCGACTACCGCGACGTCGACCCGCTGTTCGGCACACTCGCCGACGCCGACAAGCTGATCGCCGAGGCGAAGGCCCGCGGGCTGCGGGTGATCGTCGACCTGGTGCCCAACCACACCTCGTCCGCGCACCGCTGGTTCACCGCGGCCGTCGCCGCCGCGCCGGGCAGCCCGGAACGGCAGCGCTACGTGATCCGCGACGGCAAGGGCCCGGACGGCGCCGAGCCGCCGAACGACTGGGTGAGCGTGTTCGGTGGCCCCGCCTGGACGCGGCTGCCCGACGGGCAGTGGTACCTGCACCTGTTCGACCCCGGCCAGCCCGACCTCAACTGGGACAACCCGGAGGTGCGCGCGGAGTTCCTCGACGTGCTGCGCTTCTGGCTGGACCGGGGCGTGGACGGCTTCCGGGTGGACGTGGCGCACGGCCTGATCAAGCAGGCCGACCTGGCCGACTGGCAGGAACCGCAGGAGATCCTCTCCGGCAGTGAGGTGGACAAGCCGCGCCCGCCGATGTGGGACCAGGACGGCGTGCACGAGATCTACCGGGAGTGGCGACGGGTGCTCGACTCGTACCCCGGTGAGCGGATCCTGGTCGCCGAGGCGTGGGTGGAGCCGGCCGAGCGGCTGGCCCGGTACGTGCGCCCGGACGAGATGCACCAGGCGTTCAACTTCGAGTACCTGATGGCCGCCTGGTCCGCGCCGGCCCAGTACGCGGTGATCACCCGTTCGCTGGAGGCCACCGATTCGGTCGGAGCGCCGACCACCTGGGTGCTGTCCAACCACGACGTGGTCCGGCACGCCTCCCGGCTCGGGCTCGGCACCGGCGGCGGCCGGGCCAACGGCGTCGGTGTGGACGACCCGCAGCCGGACGCCGCGCTGGGTCTGCGCCGGGCCCGGGCGGCCAGCCTGCTGATGCTTGCGCTGCCCGGTTCCGCCTACCTCTACCAGGGTGAGGAGCTGGGGCTGCCGGAGCACACCACGCTGCCCGACGAGGCCCGGCAGGACCCGACCTGGGAACGCAGCGGGCACACCGAGCGCGGCCGGGACGGCTGCCGGGTGCCGATCCCGTGGGAGGCCGACGCCCCCTCGTACGGGTTCGGGCCGACCGACGCGAGCTGGCTGCCCCAGCCGGCGACGTGGGCCGAGTACGCGCTGGACCGGCAGCGCGGCGTGGCCGGCTCGACGTACGAGCTGTACCGGACCGCGCTGCGGTTGCGCCGCGAGCACGCGCTGGCCCGGGGCCCGCTGCGGTTCCTGTCCTCCGGCGACGAAGTGCTCACGTTCACCAACGGCGACCTCACCGTGCTGACCAACTTCGGCGCCGCCCCGGTGCCGCTGCCGGCCGGCGCCGAGGTGCTGGTGTCGAGCGCGCCGCTGGACGGCGCCGCGGTCCCGACGGATGTCACCGTCTGGTTCCGGGCGTAAGGAAGGGCCCCTTATTGACGCCTCCGGTAGAGGAAGGGCCCCTTCTTAACACTCACCGTCAAGAAGGGGCCCTTCCTTCCTCCAAGCGGTCGGCGCGGGCGTGCAGCAGGTCGCGCACCTGCGCGATGTCCCGCGGCGAAGTACGCGCGGCCAGCCAGTACATGATCCCGGTCGGGATGAAGAAGAGCTGGAACGCGGCCAGCCCGACCGCGTAGTTCAGCGGCGGCGGGAAGGCCGCCCGCAACCCGGCGAACGCCACCCCCACCAGCCCGTTGCCCGCCGCCCGGCCGACGCCGTTCACCAGGTTGCCCAGGCTGTAGACGGTGCCCCGGTGCTCGGGCGGGTTGACGTCCGCGATCAGCGCGAACCAGTTCGGCGAGTTCGCCGAGGTCAGCGCCAGCGCCACCACGGCGGTGAGCAGGCTCAGCCCCACCGACGGCTCGGTCAGCACGCTGGCGAGCACGGCCGTCACCACCGCGCCGGCGCCGGCGCCGTCGGGCACGTCGATGCGGATCGGCACGAAGAACAGGACCAGGTAGAACGGCAGCGCCGCGAGGATGCCGACGGCCGCGACCATGGCCCGGCCACTCGGTGTACGCCGTTGCAGCGCGTCGCCCACCAGGCCGCCCACGATGGACAGCACGCCGCCGAGCTGGAACAGGGTGGCGAAGACGCTGCCCACCACCACTGCCGTGGCGGGCGAGTAGCCCTGCGCCTCGGCCCGCTGGCTGAACAGCACCGGCAGCCAGACCAGCGAGCCGAACGCGGCCTGGGCGGTGAGCCCCTGCAGGATCAGCCAGCGGTTGGTCCGGCGGGCCAGGATCCGGGGCAGGTCGGCGCGGCTGATCCGGTAGTCGTACTCGTTTCCGGCGTCGATCGCCCCGGCCAGTTCCGGTTCGCTCTGCCCGCGCGCGATGTCGTAGGTGAACAGGTACGCCGCCGTGGCGGCCAGGCCCACGCCGGTCAGCAGCAGGAACGGCCGCCGCCAGTCGGTCGCGCCGAGCAGGCCGCCGAGCAGCGTCCCGGCCAGCGTGCCGACGCCCTGGGACAGCCCCCAGAAGCTCATCACCAGGCCGCGACGGCGCGGCGAGATCAGGTCGGTGACCACCGAGAAACCGACCGACCCCACCGCGCCGAGCCCGACCGCGCCGACGAACTGCGCGGTCAGGAACGTCGCGTACCCCCCGGCGAGCGCGCTGCCCCCGGTGCCGGCGGCCCAGAGCAGCGTGCCGACCATGAGCAGCGGCTTGCGGTTGGTGCGGTCGCCGACGTACGCCCAGCCCACCGCCGCCACCGCGCTGACCAGGAAGCTGACGGCGGTGACCAGGCCGAGCATCCGCTGGGGCACGTCGAGGGCGGTGGAGATCGGCCCGTACAGCGGGGGCACCAGGCCGATCGCCACGTTGTCCAGCGAGGCGAGCACCACGAAGACCACGACGCTGTAGAGCCGGTGTGCCGCGTTCCCGCGCCGGGAGATCCTCGTGCCCCTCATGCAGGGCAGCCAATCAGGTGCGGGCCGGATCGGGGACACCGCCCCCGGCTGACGCGCGTGTTGAAAGGGGCCCTTCCCTACCCCCGGGCGCGGGCGTAGCGCTCGCGGATGGCGGGGACCGCCTCGCCCGTGTACTCCTCGGTGTCGCCGATCGCCCAGGCGGGCGGGGTGTCGCCACCGAACGCCACCCAGGCGGCCTGCCGGGCCGCGCCGTCGGCCACGTACTCGCCCGGCGGCGGCACCACCACCGGGCGGCCGAAGACCTGTGGCGCGATCCGGCGTACCGCGGCGGACCGGGCGCCGCCGCCGACCAGGATGATCCGGTCGGCGCGGGCGCCCTGCGCGATGAGCGCGTCCAGGCCGTCGGCCAGCCCGCAGAGCATGCCCTCCACCGCGGCCCGGGCCAGGTGCGCCGGGGTCGACGTGCCCAGCGTCAGGCCCGTCAGCTCGCCGGTGGCGTGCGGCCGGTCCGGCGTCCGCTCCCCCTCCAGGTACGGCACCAGCACCAGCCCGTCCGCGCCGGGCGGGGCGGACAGGGCCAGCTCGCCGAGCGTGTCGAGGTCGACGCCGAGCAGCGTCGCGGTGGCGTCCAGCACCCGGGCCGCGTTGAGCGTGCAGACCAGCGGCAGGAACCGGCCGGTGGCGTCGGCGAATCCGGCCACCGCGCCGCTGGAGTCGGCGGCCGGCGTGTCCGCGACCGCGAAGACGGTGCCGGAGGTGCCGATCGAGACGACCACGTCGCCCGGGCCGGCTCCGGCGCCGAGCGCCGCGGCGGCGTTGTCCCCGGTGCCGGGACCGAGGAGCACCGGGCCGGCGGCGCCGGCTCCCGAACCCGCGGACGGGCCGGACGCCACGCCGTCGCCGAGCACCGCCGGGTCGAGGTGCCCGGCCACCTCGGCCGGGCCGAGCACAACCGGCACCTTCGGGCGGCGGCCGAACGCCCGTTCCAGCAGGTCCAGCCGGTATTCGCCGGTGCGCGGCGACCAGTAGCCGGTGCCGCTGGCGTCGCCCCGGTCGGTGCGCAGCCCGTCCAGGCCGGGGGCACCCGCCAGCCGCCAGGTGAGCCAGTCGTGCGGCAGGCAGACGGCCGCCACCCGGTCGGCGTTGTCCGGCTCGTGCCGGGCCAGCCAGCGCAGCTTGGTCGCGGTGAAGCTGGCCACCGGCACCGCGCCGGTCGCCTCGGCCCAGAACCGGCGGCCGGTCTCCCCGCCGCCGGCCTCCTCGACCAGGTCCCGGGCCGCGTCGGCGGACCGGGTGTCGTTCCACAGCAGCGCCGGGCGGACCACCTTCCCGGACTCGTCCAGGCAGACCATGCCGTGCTGCTGTCCGCCGACCGAGACGGCTGCCACGTCGGCCAGGCCGCCGGCCTCGGCGACCGCCGCCAGCAGGGCCTCCCACCAGGCGTGCGGGTCGACCTCGGTGCCGGGCGGGTGCGGCGCGCGGCCCTGCCGGACCAGCGCGCCGGTCTCCGCGTCCCGGACGACCACCTTGCAGGACTGGGTCGACGAGTCGACCCCCGCGACGAGCGGCATGGCGGCCCGCCTCAGCGCGCGCCGAGCACGTGCTCGACGGCGAGCTGGTTGAGCCGGACGAAGCCGAAGCCCTTGGCGCCGACCGACTCCGGGTCGAACTCCTCGAACGCGGTCCGGTCGGCCAGCAGCTCGCGGTAGCCCTCGCCCGGGTTCAGCGTCGGGGTGGCCAGCTCGGCCACCCGGGCGACGGCGAGCGCCTCGACCACCTCCGGGTCGGCGCGGAACGCCGCGGCCCGCTCCTTGAGCAGAAGGTACGTCCGCATGTTCGCCTCGGCGGAGGCCCACACGCCGGCGATGTCCTCGGTGCGGGACGGCTTGTAGTCGAAGTGACGCGGGCCGTCGTACGCCGGGCCGCCGTTCGGGCCGCCGTGCTCCAGCAGGTCGACCAGGGCGAACGCGTTGAGCAGGTCGCCGTGGCCGAAGACCAGGTCCTGGTCGTACTTGATGCCGCGCTGGCCGTTGAGGTCGATGTGGAACAGCTTGCCCTGCCAGAGCGCCTGGGCGATGCCGTGGGCGAAGTTCAGCCCGGCCATCTGCTCGTGCCCGACCTCCGGGTTGAGCCCGACCATCTCCGGGCGGGCCAGGGTGGAGATGAAGCCGAGCGCGTGGCCGACGGTGGGCAGCAGGATGTCGCCGCGCGGCTCGTTCGGCTTGGGCTCCAAGGCGAAGCGCAGGTCGTAGCCGTTGTCGACGACGTACTCGCAGAGCAGGTCCACCGCTTCGCGGTAGCGGTCCAGCGCGGCCTGGACGTCCTTGGCGACGTCGTACTCGGCGCCCTCCCGGCCGCCCCACATGACGAACGTCTTCGCGCCCATCTCGGCGGCCAGGTCGATGTTGCGCAGCACCTTGCGCAGCGCGTACCGGCGTACGTCGCGGTCGTTGCTGGTGAAACCGCCGTCCTTGAACACCGGGTGGTTGAACAGGTTGGTGGTGACCATCGGCACGACCAGGCCGGTCTCGTCGAGGGCCTTGCGGAAGCGGCTGAGCCGGGCGTCGCGGGTGGCGGCGTCCGCGCCGAACGGGACCAGGTCGTCGTCGTGGAAGGTGATGCCGTACGCGCCCAGCTCGGCGAGCCGGTGCACCGCCTCGACGGCGTCCAGCTCGGGCCGGGTGGCGTCACCGAACGGGTCGCGGGCCGGCCAGCCCACCGTCCAGAGGCCGAAGGAGAACTTGTCCGCGGGGGTGGGGCGGGGTGCCATGGCAGACCTCCAGGTGGTGGTGTCGTCCGCGATTTGTTCAGCGGTTGAATTAAATGGCGGCGATGTGGCAGTGTCAAGAGGTGACAAGCGCCAGCACCGCCGGGGCGGTCCGGCAGGGCAGCCTGCGCGAGTTGAACCTCGCGGTGGTGCTCCGGCGGATCGCCGCCGCCGAGCGGCCGCCCTCCCGCGCCGGGATCGCCGCCGACACCGGCCTGACCCGGGCCACCGTCTCCGCCGTCGTGGACGACCTGATCGCCGGCCGGCTGGTCGCCGAGGCGGAGCCGGAGCCGCGTACCGGGGCGGGCCGCCCGGCCCGGGGCCTGGTGCTCGCCTCCGACGGCCCGGCCGGGCTCGGCCTGGAGGTCAACGTCGACTACCTGGCCGCCTGCGTCGTCGACCTGACCGGCACGGTCCGGCACCACCTGGTCCGCCGCGCCGACCTGCGCCCGGTCTCCCCCGCCGACGCGCTCGCCCGGCTCGCCACGCTGGCCGCCGAGGCGCGCGCCGCCGCCGTACGCGACGGGCTGACGCTGGCCGGCGCGGCGCTCGCCGTGCCGGGCCTGGTGGGCGACGGCGGCCTGGTCCGGCTCGCACCGAACCTGGGCTGGCGGGACGTGGACGTGCCGGCGCTGCTCGCCGGGCACCCGCTGGCCGAGCCGGTCGACGGGGTGCCGCCGCTGGTGGTCGACAACGAGGCCAACCTGGCGGCGCTCGGCGAGCTGTACGCCGGTCCGGCCGGCCCGCGCAGCTTCCTGCACGTCACCGGCGAGATCGGCATCGGCGCCGGTATCGTGCTCGACGGCTCGCTCTACCGGGGCGCACGCGGCTGGAGCGGAGAGATCGGCCACTTCCCGGTCCAGCCGCAGGGGCGGCCATGCCGCTGCGGTGGCCAGGGTTGCCTGGAGCGGTACGCGGGCCAGGAGGCGATCCTGGCCGCCGCCGGGCTGACCGGCGCGGAACTGCCGGCCGACACCGCCGCCGCCCGGCTCGCCGACCTGGCCGAGGCCGGTGACGCGGCCACGCTGACCGCCCTGACCGACGCCGGCACCGCCCTCGGGGTCGCCGTGGCGGGTGTGGTGAACCTGCTGGATCTGGATACCGTGGTGCTCGGGGGCGGATACGCCCGGCTCGCGCCCTGGCTACGGCCGCCGGTGGAGGCGGAGGTCTCCCGGCGGGTGCTCACCGCCGCCTGGGCGCCGGTCACGGTACGCCCGGCCGTGCTCGGGGCACAGTCCGCGGCGGTCGGCGGGGCCGGCTCGGTGGTCCGCCGGATCGTCGACCGGCCGGTGGGCTGGCTGGCCCGGACCACCTGACCCCGGATGATCGTCGGCAGGCATTCCGTGCCTGTGCTCGGTACTCTTGCCGGCAGGCAACCTGTTTACCGAACGAGGGGTGCACCGACAGCATGCGCAGGGGTCGACCGACCGAAGCGCCCGGCCACCGGAGGTGACCGCCGCGCGCCGGGGCGGTGTCACGGGGCCGGTCAGCGGCGGCGGACACACCCCGCGGAGACGGCCCCGGCGGGTCGCCGGGGCCGCGCTTCCGGCTGACGGCCATCTGGCCCGGGAACTGCTGGACGGGCTCGCCGATGCGGTCGTGACCGTCGACCACGCCGGCGTGGTCACGCTCGTCAACGCGATGGCCACCGACCTGCTCCCCGAGGTCACACCTGGCGTCGACCTGGCCGCGTGCCGGGTGCCGGCCCTGGCCGACGCGGCGGTCGCCGGATCGGACACGTTCGAGACCGAACACCACGGCCGACGACTGCGCGGCCTGCGGCGCCCTCTGGCCGAGGACCGCAACGCCTGGTACGTCCGCGACGTCACCGAGGAACACGCGCGCACCGACGCGCTGCTCACCGAACGGTCCCGCACCGCGTTCCTCGCCGAGGCGGGCAGCCGGCTCGGGCTGTCCCTGCACCGGGAGCAGACGCTGCGCACCGCGGTGACGTTGCCGGTGCCCTACCTGGCCGACGCCGCCGTGGTGGTGCACCGCCCGCCGCCGCCCGCCGAGGACCAACCCCACTGGATCCGGTACGCCACGGGCGACCCCGGCCCGGTCACCGGCCTGGCCGGCTGGGCCACTGTGGAGTCCGTACCCGGCCTGGTCGAGGCGCTCGACGGCGACCTCACCGAACCGACTCCCTGGCTGGACGCCGAACTGGCCGACCTGGCCGAGGTGCTGCCCGCCGGGTTCGGCCGCCCCGGCACCGTGTTGATCAGTCCGATGCCCAGCGCGGGCGGTCCGGCCGGCGCGCTGTTGCTGGCCCGCCGCCCGGAGCGGCCCGGCTTCGACAAGCGCGAGATCGCCCTGGCCCGGGAGTTCGCCGGCCGGGCCGGCGCCGCGCTGGCCGCCGCCGAGCTGTACGGCGAGCAGGCCCACCTGGCCCGCGTGCTGCAGAACAGCCTGCTGCCGCCGGAGCTGCCCCGGCTGCCCGGGATGACGCTCGCCGGTGGCTACCGCGCCGCCGGGGACAGCCTGCGCATCGGCGGCGACTTCTACGACCTGTTCCCCACCGGCGACGGCGGCCTGTTCGCGCTCGGCGATGTCTGCGGCAAGGGCGTCGGCGCGGCCGTGCTGACCGGCCGCGTCCGCCAGTCCCTGCAGACCCTGCGCCTGGTCGAGCAGCGCCCCCGGGAGCTGCTGGAACTGCTCAACCGGGCGCTGCTGGACGCCCCCGACGCGGCCCGCCGGGCCCAGTTCACCACGCTCCTGCTGGGCGCGCTGCGCCGCGAGCCGGACGGCGGGCTGCTGGTCCGGCTCGCCGGTGGCGGGCACCCGGCACCGTTCGTCGTCCGCGCCGGCGGCGACGTCGGGACGGTCCGGGTGGGCGGCATGCCGGTGGGTGCGCTCACCGACGCCCGGTTCGCCGGCGCCGAGGTACGGCTGGCGCCGGGTGACCTGCTGCTGGCGTACACCGACGGGGTGACCGAGGCCCGCGGCGGCCCGACCGAGCCGGCCATGTTCGGCGACGCCCGGCTGCGTCAGGCGCTCGCCACCGGCGCCGGGCTTCCGCCCGCCGCGCTCGTCGAGCGGGTGCTCCAGCTCGTCGACGAGTGGCTGGACGGGCAACCCCACGACGACATCGCCATGCTCGCCGTGGCGGCCGGATGACGCCCCGGCGGATCGGGCCGGAGGCGCTCGCCGCGTACCTCGATCACCTGGACGCCGCCGATCGGGCCGGTGCGGTCGAGCTGGCGTGCAGCCTGCTGGCCGACGGCTTCTCGATCGCGGACGTCCTGGTCGACCTGGTCGCCGTGGCGCAGCGGGAGATCGGCCGGCGCTGGCTGGCCGGGTCGTGGAGCGTCGCCCAGGAGCACGCCGCCACCCACGTCAGCGAGCAGGTGGTGGACGCGGTGAGCGCGACGATCGGCCCGCCGCGCCGCGGGCACGTGGTGATGGCCTGCGTCGAGGGTGAGTGGCACGCGCTGGCCGCCCGCATCGTCACCGAGGTGGTCCGGGCGGCGGGTTGGCGGGTGACGTTCCTCGGCGCCAGCGTGCCGGCCCGGCACCTGGTCACCTACCTGCACCAGACCGGCCCGGACGCGGTGCTGCTGAGCTGCGTGCAGCCGAACCGGCTGGTCCGGGCGGCGCGGATGGTGGGGGCCAGCCGCGCGGCCGGGGTGCCGGTGCTCGCCGGTGGCCCCGGCTTCGGCGCGGACGGCCGGTGGGCCACCACGATCGGCGCGGCGGCCTGGGGCGCCAGCGCCCGGGACGCGGTGGCGCTGCTGGACCGGCCGCGCTCGGCCGCGCACACCGGTGCGCCGCCGCCCCCGCCCGACGACTCGTACGTGCCGGTGCTGTACCGGCGGCGTGAGCTGGTCCGGCTCGCGCTGTCCACGGTGGACCCGCCGCCGGAGACAGCCGAGGACGTCGCCGCCGGCATCGCGCACCTGGTGGACGCGCTGATCGCGGCCGTACGGGTGGACGACGACCGGCTGCTGCGCGACTTCGTCGAGTGGCAGGAGGAGGCGCTCACGTCCCGGGGTGGCCGGGCGCTGCTGGACGAGGTGCTCGACACGCTGGAACGGGCGCTGACCGAGCATCCCCGGGTGGTGGCCCGGTTGCGGGCCGCGCGCGAAGGCGTGCCGGACGATTCCGCCCGCGCCGACTGAGTCAGGCGGTACGGGCCACCGGTGACTCGCCGGACGGCCGGGCGGGATCGCCGATCCGTTCCCCGGAAGGCTGAAGCATCGGCCAGCCCTCCGCCACCGCGGCCCCACCGCGCCGGCCCACCTCGTCGAACTCCCGCATGCCGCGCACCAGCGCGAGCCGGCCCTCCGGGCTCATCCCGGCCATGATCCGCTCCAGCCGGCGCCGCCGGTCGGCGCGCAGCTCGGCGAGGAGCCCGATGGCGGCGGGCGTGAGGTGCAGGGAGATCTCCCGCCGGTCGTAGCGGCCCGGCTCGCGTTCCAGCATCCCGGCCGCGACGAGCCGGTCGCACAGCCGGCTGGCGGAGGAGAGCAACATGTCGGTGAGCGTGGCGAGCCGGCGGAGGTTGATGCCGTCATACTGCTCGACGACCATGATCGCGCGTAGTTGGGCACTCGACAGCCGGCTGGTGGTGCGTTCCCGGGCCGCCTCCCAGACGGCGAGCAAGGTGCCTGCCGCCTCGTCCAGGACAGCGGACATACTCGTTTCAGGTCCCCGGGGACCACGCTCTTCGGTCATGGTGGGCCCGAGACTACTCCCCGGACCTGCCGGGCGACCTGTGCAAAGGAGCAAAGATGAGCGGAGCGGAGGGCCGCGCGCGCCGGCTCCTGACCGAGGCGCCGACGGATCTCATCGTGGACCGCCTCGCCGCCGAGCTGGCGCGCACGTACGGCGTCACCCGCACCGCGCTCTACCAGGTCGACTACCGGCTCGCCGAACTGCTGCCGCTGGACGACGGCCCATCGCTCACCGGGCCGGGCCACCCTGCCTGGCGTGCCTTCGACCACCAGGAGCCGGTGATCGCCGACGGCGTCGGCTGGTTCCCGGTGGGCATGCGCGGCGAACGCCGGGGCGTGCTCCAGGTGTCGCCGGTGCCCGCCGACCCGCACGCCCGCCGGGAGCTGGACACCATCGCCACGGTGCTCGGGCACGAGCTGAGCGCGGTCACGCCGACCACCGACCTCTACCGGACGGCCCGGCGCAGCCGGCGTCTCACGCTGGCCGCCGAGATGCAGTGGGATCTGCTGCCCGGACGCAGCCGGATCCGGCCGTCGTTCAGCCTGGCCGGGCAGTTGGAGCCGGCGTACGCGGTGCGCGGGGACAGCTTCGACTGGTCCGACGACGGTCACCGGCTCTGGCTGGCGGTGCTGAACGGCTACGGCGAGGGGGTGGCCGCCGCGCTGCTCGCCTCGCTGGCCACGTACGCGCTGCGCAACGCGCGCCGGGCCGGGCTGGACCTGGCCGACCAGGCCGCGCTGGCCGATCAGGCCATCTACGCCCAGCATCGGGGTGAACAGCACGTCTCCGTGCTCCTGGTCGAGGTGGACCTGGCCACCGGCGAGATGACGGTCGTCGACGCCGGTTCGCCCCGGCTGCTGCGTCTGCGGTCCGGCGAGGTGACCGAGCAGGAGCTGGACAAGCAGTTCCCGCTGGGCATGTTCGAGGGCACCGACTACCGCCCGCAGCGGTTCCGGCTGGAGCGCGGGGACCGGCTCTTCGTGGTCAGTGACGGCGTCATCGACGCCACCACCGAGCAGGTGCGCTACGGCGAGGCGGCGCTGGACCGGTTCCTGCGCCGGACCGGGCCGATGGAGCCGCTGGACGCGGTCCGGTCGCTGATCGGCGACCTGCGGGCCTTCGTCGCCGGTGACCTGGTGGACGACGCGGTGGTGGTCTGCCTGGACTGGCTGGGGCCGCAGCCCTGACCCGCCCCGATCAGTACGCGCCGCGGCTGTTGACCACCGCGCCGAACGTCTTCCAGAGGATGGTCAGGTCGGCGGCCAGCGACCAGTTCTCCACGTAGTACAGGTCCAGCCGAATGCCGTCCTCCCAGCTCAGATCCGACCGGCCGCTGACCTGCCAGAGGCCGGTCATGCCGGGCTTGACCAGCAGCCGGCGTGCCACGTCGCCGTCGTAGCGGGCCACCTCGGACGGCAGCGGCGGGCGCGGGCCGACCAGGCTCATCTGGCCGAGCAGCACGTTGACCAGCTGGGGCAGCTCGTCCAGCGACCACTTGCGCAGCAGCCGGCCGACCCGGGTGACGCGCGGGTCGTCGCGCATCTTGAACATCAGGCCGTCGGTCTCGTTGCGCGCGGCCAGCTCGGCGAGCAGGGCGTCGGCGTTCACCACCATGGTGCGGAACTTGAAGACGCCGAACTCCTCGCCGCCCTGGCCGACCCGGGTCTGCCGGAACAGCACCGGGCCACGGCTGTCGATCTTGATGGCGAGCGCGATCACGGTCAGCAGCGGCGCCAGCACGAGCAGGGCGATCAGCGAGATCGACCGGTCGACGAAGCCCTTGACGAGCTTGCGGGCGCCGCGGAACTCGGGCGCCTCGACGTGGATCAGCGGCAGGCCGGCGACCGGGCGGGTGTGGATGCGGGGACCGGCCACGTCGGTGAGCGCCGGCGCCACCACCAGGTCGACGCCGGTGCCCTCCAACTGCCAGCCGAGCCGGCGCAGCCGGGTCGCGGTCAGCTCGCCGGAGGCGGTGACCGCCACCGTGTCGGCGCCGATCGCGGTGGCGGCCTCCGGGATGCCCCGGAAACTCCCGACCACCGGCACGTCGCCCAGCCGCTGCGGCACCGGGGCGAGCAGCGCGTCCGGGATGCAGGCGCCGACCACCTGGTAGCCGGCGTACGGTTCCCGGCGCAGCGTGTGCACCAGCTCCAGCACGTGCGCGGTGTCGCCCACCACGAGCACCTTGCGGGACCAGCCGGCGCCCCGGTCGCGGGCCCGGTGCAGCCGCTTGCGGGCGGCGAAGCGCGCCACCTCCAGGCCGACCGTGCCGACCGCGAAGGAGATGGCCAGGAAGCCCCGGGAGACGCCGACGTCGGCGATGTACCCGGCGATGGCGATGCCGCCGGCGAGTCGCATGCTGGCCGCGCTGACCCGGCGGTACTCGTCGGCGCCGTAGCCGAGCACCTGGTCGTCGTAGCAGCGCATCGCCTTGAGCGAGACGAGCCACACCAGCAGGAGCACCGGGGCGACCACCACGTACGGGATCTTGGAGCCGGTCGGCTCCTCGTCGCCGAACCGGGCCAGGTAACCCACCAGGATGGCCACGGCGAGCACGGCCGTGTCCAGCACCAGCAGGACCCGGATGTAGGCCCGCTCCGCGGATCGCGTCGTCTTGCCCGGGCGTTCACCACCGGGTCGCGACGACGTGGCAGGGGTCAACAGCGTCGCCGAGGTCACCGGTCCTCCCCACTTCGTTCAGGACCGCCTCGTCCCCGCCCGACTCCGGTGTGGAGCCTGCGGTCGAGGCACCCGGTCATCATGCCTGGACAATTATGGTTACCGATTGATTCGGACGCATTACCGTCAGTTCTCATCCCGGTCTTGACCCGGGAAGCCTTCCGCCGTACCGGATTTCCGGCACGGCGGAAGACTAGCGCTGAGCTTCAGGTCAGCGGGGGGCGGGCGGCCGGAGCGCGATCGCCCGGAGGAAGATCTCGCCGATCTTGCTGGGGTCGGTGGTGACGAAGGCGCCGCCGCCGGTGACCTTGGTGATCGACTCCAGCTCGGCCCGGTTCACCTCGGTGCCGATGCCGATGATGATGACCTGTACCGGCTGCTCGTCGTCCTGCAGCTTGGTCAACTGGTCCAGCAGCGCCTTCTGCGAGATGCCGTTGTCGTCCTCGTTCTTGCCGTCGGTGAACAGCACGATCGAGTTGACCTTGCCCGGCTCCCAGTCCTGCTGCACCTTCTTGTACGCCGCGAGCATCGTGTCGTACAGGCCGGTGTTGCCGTTGGAGGGCTTGATCGAGGCCAGGCCGCGCTGGAGGGCGCCCCGGTTGCTGGACAACGGCTTGATCCCGACGAGCTCGCTCCAGTCCTGCGAGCCTTCGAGGTTGGTGGAGAACGTCCAGAGGCCGATCGACCAGGAGTCGTCGAACAACCCGAGGCCCTGGCTCGCGGCGGCGACGGTGACCTGCTCCCGGCTGGCGCCGTTGGCGGTGGCGACCGGCTTCTTCATCGAACCGGAGACGTCGACGACGCAGAGCATCCGGCCCGACTGGGTGGCCACCGACCAGGTCGTGGTCGCGGTCGAGATGGCGCCGGGGTCGAGGCCTGCGGCACCGCCCTGACCCGACGGCGGCACCTGGCGCTCGCCGCCGTTGGCCGGGCTCGGCGCGCCGGTCGGGGCCTGGAAACCGCGCCCCCAGTTGCCGTCCGGCGCGCGCAGCGCCTGCGAGGCGAGCCGGTCCTTGAAGCCCGGCGTCCGCAGCACCTCGAAGAGCACCTTGGCGGCGGACGCCTTGGCCGGCTCGATGCCGGGCAGCACCGCGAACGGGTAGTCCAGCGAGATCGGCGGCGGCTCCAGATAGAGCGCGGCGAGCCGGATCGGCGGCTTGGTGCTGTTGTAGGCGATCACGTCCTCCTCGGACAGCGCCGCCGCGCCGAGCGCGTTGGCGATCGCCGTCGGATCCGACGAGCGCGGGAACCGCGCGAGGAGGTCCTGCCGCAGCGAGGAACGGTTGGTCGCCAGCGCACGCAGCGCACCGACCATAGCCTCCTGGGCCTTCGGCGAGCCGGACTCGCCGGTGGAGCTCGCCGCCGCGGTCAGCGACAGCAGGCCGGACAGGCCGGCCGCGTCCTGGGTCGGCTCGACGATCCCGGCGCGCAGCGGCTTGCTGGCGGTGACCTGGGTGAGCAGGTCGGACCAGCGGAGCTTCTTGTCCGGCCACCCGATGCGCGAGGCCACCGGCTCGGGCAGCGCCACCACCACCGGGCTGCGCGCGATCGAGGCGCCGTTCGCCGGCGCAAACGCGCTGGCCCCACCGCTCTTGAGCCGTACCAGCCAGGTCGAGGAGTCCGGCACCCAGACGTCAGGGGTGACGGCGGTGCCGCTGGCCTGCCCGACGCCGGCCAGCGTGGCGCCGTGCTTGCTAGCAACCGCGGCGGCCACCTCGACCGACTCGGCCGAGGAGACGTTCACCGCGATGCAGGTTCCGCCCACCGCGGCGCCGTCGGAGACCCACTGGTCGGCGGCGGCACGCACCGCGGGGGCGATCTCCGGGGCGGTCGCCACCGACAGCTCGATCCGGCCCGAGCAGTTCGGGCCGGCCAGCTGCTGGTAGCCGAACCAGGAGCCGGCTACGACGGCGACAAGGGCTGTCGCCACGGCGGCGGCACCTGCTCCGCGGAGGTGGGAACTCATGCGATGGCGGCCAGACACGGTGACCATCTTGCGTACCTCGTGGGGTTACCACCACAACCGTTCGGACGAAAGTTACGCAGCAGAAACAGTTGATCAGCCAACCCATACGTTAAGTTACTGATCAGTCATTTAAGGTGACTCCAGTCCACTTCGGACGCCCTTCGGTGACCGCCCGGTCACGGGAGAACGCACGTCGGGCTCGCCACCGGCACCGGCTCCCCCACCGGCTCGGGCACCCCGCCGTCCGGATCGACCCGGAAGATCCTGATCATGTCGGCCCGCTCGTCGGCCACGTACAGGTGCTCCCCGGCGAACGCGAAGTGCCGGGGCCACTCGCCGCCGGTGTCGACCTCGGCCACCAGCTCCGGCGCGGCGCCGCCGAGCGCGAAGACCGCGACGGTGCCGACTCCGCGGTTGCCCACGTAGAGGAAACGCCCGCCCGGCCCGACGGCCACCTCGGAGGGCTGCACGTGCCCGGTCCGGCCGCTGGCGTCGACCCGGCTGCGCTGCCGCGGGCCGTCCGGCGTCAGCTCGTACGCGGTGACCGTGGCGTCCAGCTCACCGACCAGCCAGCAGCGCCCCCCGTCCGGGTGCCGGGCCAGGTGCCGGGGCCCGGTACCGGGCGCCGTCCGTACCCGGGGCTCCCGCTCGGCCAGCCGGCCGGTGGCGGCGTCGAGGTCGTACCGGTAGACGGAGTCGGTGCCCAGGTCGACGGCGAGCAGGCCGTCACCGGCCGGGTCCGGCGAGACCATGTGGCAGTGCGCCTGCTCCTGCCGCTGCGGGTCGGCGCCGTGACCGGAGTGCCGGACCAGGTCGGTGCGCTCCCCCGGCACGCCGTCGGCGTCCAGGCCGAACACCGCGACGCTGCCGCCGCCGTAGTTCGCCACGAACAGGTGCCGCCCGTCCGGGGCGACCGCCAGGTGGCACGGCTCCGCGCCACCTGTCTCGCGTACGCCCAGCGGCGTGAGGTCACCGTCCGGGGCCACCCGGAAGGCGCTCACCAGCCCGTCCGGCAGCTCGTTGCACCCGTACAGCACCGGCAGCACGGGATTCCGCACCAGGAACGACGGCGACGGGGTGACCGCCACGACACCCAGCGGGGTCAGTTCCCCGGTCGCCCGGTCCCGCCGGGCCGCCACGACGCCCTCGGCCCGCCCGCCCGTCTGCGCCGTGTAGCCGCCGATGTGGACGATCTCGTCCCGCCCGGTCACCGCTCCCACCTCTCGTCGGTCCTGTTCTCCGGAGATCCAACCAGAGGCTTCCCGGTAAGGCGGCCGATCAGTCCCGCGACAGCCGACGGGATTCGCCGCGGGAGGTTCATCCCACCGGCACCGGCTCGCCGCGCTGCCGCGCCACGTGCTCGACGAGCGAGATCAGCACCAGCTTGCCGGACTGCCGGTCCCGGGCGTCACAGAGCACCAGCGGGACGTCCGGGTCCAGGTCCAGGGCGTCGCGCACCGCCTCCAGGCCGAACCGGCGGGAACTCTCGAAGCAGTTGACGCCCACCACGAACGGGATGCCCCGCTGCTCGAAGTAGTCGATCGAGGGGAAGCAGTCGGCCAGCCGGCGGGTGTCGGCGAGCACCACCGCGCCGAGCGCACCGAACGCCAGCTCGTCCCAGAGGAACCAGAACCGGTCCTGGCCCGGGGTGCCGAACAGATAGACCTGGAGGTCGTCGTTGATGGTGATCCGGCCGAAGTCCATCGCCACGGTCGTGGTCGACTTCTGCTCGACCCCGGAGACATCGTCGGTGTCGACCCCGGCCCCGGTCAGGACCTCCTCGGTCTGCAACGGCCGGACCTCACTCAACGCGCTGACGAGCGTCGTCTTCCCGGCGCCGAAGCCACCGGCGATGAGGATCTTCAACGCCAGCGGCACTCGTGGCGCCCCCGGCTCCCGGTCATAGCGCACGGAGTCCACTGACCACCGCCTTGAGGATGTTGTCGTCGGGCAGGTACGCGGTGGCCGGTGGCCGGTGCACCGCGACGAGCCCCTGGGCGAGAAGGTCGCCGAGCAGCACCCGGACCACACCCACGGCGAGGTCCAGGTCGGCGGCGAGGTCGGCCACGGCCTTCGGCCGCCGGGCCAGCTCGGTCAGGCGGCGGTGCTCCGGCTGGAGGCCGGGCCGCCCGGCCGGGTCCGCGCCGGGGGCGGCGAGCACGAACGCCAGCAGGTCGAAGCCGTCGACGGGCGGGCGCACGCGGCCCCCGGTGAGCGTGTACGGGCGCACCACCGGGCCGGCGTCGGCGTCCAGCCACTCGTGCTGCGGCCCGGGCGACTCAGCGCGCATCGGCCCGCTCCCCCGCCGCCCGGCTCGGCGCGGCCAGGTTCTCCCCGACCCGGATGACGAGCATCGCCATCTCGTACGCCACCAGGCCGATGTCGGCGTCGGCGTCGCTGGCCACCGCCAGGCAGGCGCCCTGCCCGGCGGCGGTCACGAACAGGTAGGCCGACTCCATCTCCACCACGGTCTGACGGACCGCGCCGCCGCCCAGGTGCCGGGTCGCGCCCTTGGCCAGGCCGGAGAAGCCGGACGCCAGCGCGCACAGGTGTTCCGCGTCGGTGCGGTCCTGGTCGGTGGAGGCGCCGAGCAGGAGCCCGTCCGCCGAGAGCACCACCGCCTGGCGGGCGGCGGGGACACGCTCCACCAGGTCGTCGAGCAGCCAGTCGAGATCGGCGTTCTGCCGCGTCGTGTGCACCACTAGGCGTCCCTCTCAGTCGCGGTTCGTTGGTCCGGCGCCGGCGGGGCGGGCTCCACGGCCGACCTCGCGGTGGTGGACGGCGTACCGGTGTCGCGCGTCCCGGTGGTGGGGGTGGCCGGGTCGGTCCCGGCGGCGCGCGAGCCGTCCCGGCGTCCGCGTGCGGTGCCGGCCTGCAACGCGGACATGGCCCGGCGGGCCTCCTCCGGGGTGCGGTGGGCCGGGGTGTCGGCGACCGCGGCGCGGGGCCGCGGTGTCGCGCCGCGCCGCCGGATCCGGCGGGGCAGCCCGTCGTCGTCGGCGGGTGGCTCCACCGTCGAGGCGCGCGCCGCCTGCAACGAGACCACAGTGCTCTCCGGCCGGTCCGGGCCGGGACGGCCCGTCCGGCCCGGCCGAGGCACGGTGGTCAGCCGGGTCACCTTGGCCAGGCGCCGCCGTTCCGGCCCGGCGGAGGCGTCCGCGCCCACCGGCGGCTCGTCGGTGACCAGTGCCGACGGTACGAGCACCGCGGCGACGATCCCCGCCGGGCGGGACGGCCGCAGCTCCACCCGCACGCCGTGCCGGGCGGCCAGGCGTGCCACCACGAACAGCCCCAGCCGGGCGCTGCCGGACGGGTCGAACTCCGGCGGCTCGGCCAGCTTGCGGTTGGCCTCGGCCAGGGCCGGGGCGGACATGCCCAGTCCCCGGTCGGTGATCTCGATGGTGTAGCCGCCCGGGACGCTCCGGCCGGTGACGTCCACCCGGGTGCCGGGCGGGGAGAACGCGGTGGCGTTCTCGATCAGCTCGGCGAGCAGGTGGATCACGTCGCCGACGGCCCGGCCCAGCACCCCGGCCGCCGCCACCTCGCCCACGTCGACCCGGTCGTACGCCTCGACCTCGGAGATCGCGCCGCGCATCACGTCGACGGCGGCGACCGGCCGCCGCCAGCCCCGCCCGGGCGCGGCCCCGGCCAGGATGACCAGGTCCTCGGCGTGCCGCCGCAGCCGCGTCGCCAGGTGGTCGACCTGGAACAGCCCGTCCAGCTCGTCCGGGTCCTCGGTACGCCGTTCCAGCCGGTCCAGCAGCGCCAACTGCCGGTGCACCAGCCCTTGGCTGCGCCGGGCCAGGTTGAGGATCACCTCGTTGAAGCCGCGGCGCAGCGTCACCTCGTCGACGGCGGCGCGGACAGCGGTCCGGCGCACCTCGTTGAACGCGCGTGCCACCTGGCCGATTTCGTCGCCGCCGTGGTCCAGCTCGGGCGCCTCCCGGGCCACGTCGACCTCCTCGCCCCGGCGCAGCCGCGCCACGACGTCGGGCAGCCGGCGTTCGGCCACCTCGGTCGCCGCGGCGCGTACGCCGGTCAGCCGCTGCGCCAGCGACCGGCCGACCCGCAGCGCCACCAGCACGCACACCACGATCGCGATCAGGCCCAGCACCCCGGCGGCGGCGAGCTGGACGAGGATCCGGGTGGCCATCGGCACCGAGCGCTCGGCGAGCGCGTCCGCGCCACGCAGCTCGAAGTCGCGCAGGCTCTGCCACACCTCGGCGTGACTGGTGTCCCACGCCCGCACGTCGAACCGGGCGGGCAGCGCCGGCGAGCGGATCAGGCTGTCCTGGAGCGCGCGCAGCTTGCCGAACCCGGCGCCCTCGATCATCCGCTGGTACGCGGCCCGCTCCCCGGACGGCAGGTCGGCCACCGCGATCTCGGCCAGGAAACGCTGGTTCTCGATCGTGCGCACCAGTTGTTCGTGCTCGCCGTCGGCGTACCGTCCGGCGGTGACGGCGCCGGCCAGCAGCGCGTCGGCCTGGCCGAGCAGCTCCCGGGAGCGGCCCAACGCGGTGAGCGCCGTGGCCTCCCGGTTGAGCTGCGCGTCGGGCAGCGCGGCCATCGCGCCGAACGCCTGGAACGCCGAGCCGATCATCCCGCTGTAGAGGCCGACGGCACCGGCCCGGTCCACCGTCCGGTCGTCGATGAACGCGCGCCCCCCGGGCAGCGCGTCGAGCGCCGAGACCAGTTGGTCGAGCCGGTTGTCGAGCTGGGCGTCGGCGACGTCGCGCAGGTCCTCGCCGTCGACCTTCCGGCGCAGCTCGACGATCGCGTCGTCGGTGCGTACCCGCTGTTCGACCAGCTCGGGGAGGGCGCGGTCACCGGCGAGCTGGACCACCGACAGCCGCCGTTCCCGTTGCAGCTCCGCCACCACCGTCTCGCCCGGACGGCCCAGGTCGTAGAGGAGGGTACGCGCGGAGAGCAGGTCGAGCGCGGGCCCGAAGGTGAGCGTGGTGGCGAAGATCCACAACGCCAGCAGCCCGGTCAGCGGGCCGATGACCAGCGCGGTCAGCTTGGCGCGGATCGGCCAGTCACGGGTGTTCAATCAGACCTCGCCCGGGAAGGTGTCGCTCGGTGGCGCCGGCAGCGGCCGTCACGTTCGCCGGCCACGACGCCGGGCCCGGCCCGGACGCCTTGGGCAGGATACGTAATCCGGGACGGATGCACTACCGGCCGTCTCGGCTCTCGCTACGGTCCGGAACGGGCACCACGGGCTCAGTCGGACACCGGCCCGGCACCGGACGGCGGTCGCGACACCGCACCTTTTTCTTGCCCGGGGACGGAAAGTGCCGCACAACGGGATTGGCGATCACCCGCGAGAGGGAATACCAGCGTGCGAAGGAGGAGCCATGTCGTCCACCCAGGTAGTCGTCATAGTCATCGTCGTCGCCGTCATCGCCGCCCTCGTCGCGGTCGCCGTGGTCGCCAGCCGCCGCCGCGCGCTTCGGGAGCGCTTCGGCCCCGAGTACGACCGGGCCGTCGCCGAGCAGGACAGCCGTAGCGCCGCCGAGCGCGAGCTGCGGGAACGGGAGCGCCGGCACGCCGAGCTGGAGCTGACCCCACTGAGCCCGGAGTCCCGGGCCCGTTACGCCGCCGCCTGGGAGGAACTCCAGGTGCGCTTCGTCGACTCCCCCGCGGAGACGGTCGGCGAGGCCGACGAGCTGGTCAGCCGCCTGATCGCCGAGCGCGGATACCCCACCGGGGACTTCTCGGACCAGATCGCCCACCTCTCCGTCGAACACGCCCGCACCCTCACCCACTACCGCGACGCCCACGAGATCCGGCAGCGCAACGAGCGCGGTGAGGCCGGCACCGAGGACCTCCGGCAGGCGCTGGTGCACTACCGGGCCCTCTTCGCCGACCTGCTCGGCGAGGACCCGGTCGCCCCCCAGCAGCCGGAGCAGCGCCACCCCGACCACGACCACGACCACGACGTCCCGAGCCGCTGAGGAGGCCGCCCCATGCGCCAGGAGGAACAACAGGTCACACAGGACCACCCCGAGGCCGTCCGGTCCGCACCGGTGCCGGTGCCGCAGCCGGGCGAGCACGCCGACGCCGACCGACGCGACGCCGACCGCCGCGACGCGCCCGAGGACGCGCTGGACGACCGGGGCACATTCGACGACCCGGCGGTCGCCACCGAGCGGGGCGACACCGAGGCCGACGAGCGGCGCGACGCCGTGACCGACGAGCGGAACGACGCCGAGGTGGACGAGACCCGCGCCTACGACGCCGGGGAGCTGCCCGACGCGGCCGACCGGACCGACGACGGGCGGGCCCCGTACCACGACCCGGCGCCGCTGCCGACGGCGTTCGGCGCGGCGACGGTGGGCGACGCGGTCGCCGCCTCGGCCCTGGCCGGCGGCCGTCCGCAGGACGAGCGCGACGCGCGCGACGAGGACACGGCTGCGCCGGGCGACGGCGCACCCGGTCAGACCGACCCGCTGGACGACGAGCGGGCCGACCCGACCGCCGGGGACCGCCTGCACGACCGCGACCGCTGGGACGCCGAGCACTCCGGCGGCATCGACCTGGACGGTGACGGCCGGGACGACCGCACGGCCGACGGCGTCGTCCGCGACGACGCGGTCGCCGACGGCGCGGTCGGGTACGGCAGCGCCGAGCCGGGCCTGGTCGACCCCGACGCCGAGCCCGTGTCCACCGCCTCCGGCGACGACCGGGTGGACACCACCACCGCGGCGGCGGGCGCGGCAGCCGCCGGCGCCGCCCTGGGCGGCGCGGAGCGGCCGACGCCCGGCGCGGTACCGGCCGACGCGGCGACGCTGTTCGCGCCGGAGGCCGCCCAGGGCTTCCGGGACCGCTGGCGCGATGTGCAACTGCGTTTCGTGGACGACCCGCGCGCGGCGGTCGGCGAGGCGGAGTCGCTCGTCGAGGAGGCGATCGAGGCGCTCTCCGCGGCCCTGCGTGAGCAGCGCACCCGGCTCGGCTCCTGGCAGGAGTCCGGCTCCACCGACACCGAGCAGCTCCGGATGGCGGTGCGTGGCTACCGCGACTTCCTGGACCGCGTGCTGGGCCGCTGACCCCTCACCACGAAGCCCCGGCCGGGTGACCCGGCCGGGGCTTCCGCATGCCCAGACCGAACAGCAGGCATAAGACCTCGCAATCGGGGTACGTGCGGGCGGCGGTACACACGAGGGGAGCACCGGCATGGGCGCCGGCCTGCGTCTGGACATGAACGCGGTGGACTATCTGATCCTCGCGCTCTACTTCGTCACCGTGCTCGGCGTCGGTTTCGCCGCCCGGCGCGCGATCCGTACGAGCGTGGACTTCTTCCTCTCCGGCCGCTCGCTGCCCGCCTGGGTCACCGGCCTGGCGTTCGTCTCGGCGAACCTGGGCGCGCTGGAGATCATCGGCATGGCCGCCAACGGCGCCCAGTACGGCATCATGACCGTGCACTACTACTGGATCGGCGCCGTACCGGCGATGGTCTTCCTCGGCATCGTGATGATGCCGTTCTACTACGGCTCGAAGGTCCGCAGCGTCCCCGAGTACCTGCGGTTGCGCTTCAACCGCCCCACCCACCTGCTCAACGCGATCAGCTTCGCGGTCGCGCAGGTGCTCATCGCGGGCGTGAACCTCTACGCGCTGGCCCTGATCATGCAGGCGCTGCTCGGCTGGCCGCTCTGGTTCGCGATCATCGTCGGCGCGGTGATCGTGCTGGCGTACATCACCGTCGGCGGGCTCTCCGGCGCGATCTACAACGAGGTGCTCCAGTTCTTCGTGATCATCGCCGGCCTGGTGCCGATCACGGTGATCGGCCTGGTCAAGGTCGGCGGCGTCAGCGGCCTGATGGACGCGGTACGCGGCTCCCGGCTCGGCGAGGCCGGCCTGCACGCCTGGGAGGGCACCGGCAGCACCGGCAACCCGCTCGGCGCGCACTGGCTGGGCATCGTGTTCGGCCTCGGCTTCGTGCTTTCCTTCGGCTACTGGACCACCAACTTCGCCGAGGTGCAGCGCGCCCTGTCCGCGCGGAACATGAGTGCCGCCCGGCGTACGCCGATCATCGCCGCGTACCCGAAGCTGCTCATCCCGGCCGTCACCGTGATCCCCGGCCTGATCGCCCTGGTCACCGTCAAAGGGCTGGGCGCCGACGAGGGCGACCTGGTCTACAACAACGCGATCCCGCTGCTCATGCGCGACCTGCTCCCGAACGGCGTGCTGGGTATCGCGGTGACCGGCCTGGTGGCCTCGTTCATGGCCGGCATGGCCGCGAACGTCAGCGGGTTCAACACCGTCTTCACGTACGACATCTGGCAGGCGTACTTCCGGCGGGACGAGCCGGACGAGCACTACGTGAAGGTGGGCCGCCTCGCGACAGTGGGCGCGGTCGTGATCGGGATCGGCACCGCGTTCATCGCGGCCGGGTTCAGCAACATCATGAACTACATCCAGGCGCTGTTCTCGGTCTTCAACGCGCCGCTGTTCGGCACGTTCATCATCGGCATGTTCTGGCGGCGGATGACGCCGCTGGCCGGGTTCTGGTCGTTGCTGTCCGGCACCCTCGTCGCCACCGCCACGTACCTGCTCTACAAGGGCGGCGTGATCAGCTTCAACTCGGACCTGGAGGAGAGCTTCTGGGGCGCGGGCCTGGCCTTCGCCACCGCCGCGGTGATGGCCGCGATCGTCACGCCGCTGACCCGGCCGAAGACCGACCGGGAGCTGACCGGACTGGTGTACGGCCTCAGCGACAGCACACTCGCCGACGACTCGCTGGCCGGCGACGCCGCCTGGTACCGCTCCCCGGTGCTGCTCGGCGTCGTCGCCGTGATCCTCGCCGCCCTGTTCTACATCCCGGTCTTCTGAAGGAGGGGACGCACGCCGTGGCAGACGACGCGGACCGCCACTACCAGGGCGGCGAGGCGCACGACCCGCTTGTCGACGAGACCGAGGACGCGCGGGAGGCCCGCTCGGCCGCGGCCCGGTTGTTCGACATCCGCCGGGTGATCGGCGGCCTGTTCGTGGCGTACGGGCTGATCGTCGGGCTGATGGGGCTGTTCGACACCTCCGCCGAGATCGAGAAGGCGCAGGGTGTCCGGATCAACCTCTGGGCCGGCGCGGCGATGCTCGTGTTCGGCCTGCTGATGCTGCTGTGGCAGCGGCTGCGCCCCACCGAGGCGGCGGAGCCGCGGCGCGACGACTCCTGACCCCCGCGCCCGCATGGCGCGGCCCGCACCGGGTACGCCGGGCGGATCACGCGAAGCGACAGGAGGGCAGCAGCATGACCGATCGTGACCGCGGTGGCGAGCGGCCGCTGGAGGAGACCCCCGAGGTGGCCGCGGCGGTGGACGACGACAGCACGGTGCCCCAGTTGCGCAGCGGCGGCACCGACCCGGACAATCCCGTCTTCACCGAACCAGACGGCGCGGTGCCCGACACCGGCTCGCCGAACCTCATCGGTGACCCGTACGCGGCCGGGACCGGCGCGACCGGCACCGGCACCGGCGCCGCCCCGGACGGCATCCGCACCGGCGCCGAACAGCCCTGGGACCCGGAGGATCTGGTGCAGGCCCGGGGTCAGGACGTGACGCCGGAGAACCTGGAGCGGGCCCGCCGCGATCTGGCCGAACTGGGCCGGGCAGCGATCGAGCGCACCGTGCCCTGACCCCGGGACGGCCGAGGGCCCCTGGCCGACGTGGGCGTCGACCAGGGGCCCGGGGAACCCGCGCGGGCGGTGCCTCACTCCCGCCGCCGCGGGTGGTCCGGCCGCGGCTCAGGAGAGCGCCGGGTACGCGTTCTGCATGAGCTGCTGGAACTGGGCCGCGAACCACGCGCCGGAGATCGGCGCGTCCGGCAGCGCGCCGGACATGTTGTTGCCGTTGCGGGCGTTACCGGTGTAGGTCGGGTCGCACATCCGGTCGAAGCCCTTGCCCTCGCTGTTCGGGATCTCCTTGCTGGAGCCGTCCGACTCACCCGGGGGCTTCACCCAGACGTAGGCGTCGATCCCGGGCTCCGGGTTGGCCCGCGGCCGCTCGCCGAGACCCGCGCCGGCCTGGTTGCACCAGTTGCCGGTGTGGAAGCGGCGGTCGACCCGGCCGCCGTCGACGTACGCGTCCACGCTGGTCGACGGGCCGGGGCCGGTCGGCCGGGCGGTGCCGCCCCAACCGTTGCGGGAGGTGTCGATCAGCATGCCGATGTTGCTGTCGAAGCCGATCGAGACCAGCTTCTGCCGGAACGCCTGGGCGAACGACAGCTCGTCGAGGTACTGGTTCCAGTCGGCCCACTTGGACTGCCGGACGGTCTGGCCGTTCACCGTGTCGGTGATCTTGACGTACGGCTCCTTCAGCGCGGAGTAGTTCGCCGTGTTGACGATGAAGCCCTGCACGTTGGCGACGGTGCTGCCGGACGCCACGGCGGCGGCCTTGAGCTGGTCGGCGACCGGGCCGAAGTTGCTGTCCCAGCCGATCCAGCCGTGGTGGGCGGCGTCGATGTAGTTGTAGACGTTGCCGATCGCGCCCAGCTTCGCCAGGGCGTAGCCGACACCGTTCACGTACGCGCCGTTGGCCTTCACCGTGTCACACATGACCGTGCCGCCCGCGTTGCCCGAGGTGTTGGTCACCAGGTTGGGCAGCGAGTCGATCTCGATGATGTTGACGATGCGCAGGTTCCGGTACTTCGCCTCGCCCTGGATCGCGGCGATCGGGTCGATGTACTCGGACTTGTAGCGGGGCAGCTCGTCCGGACCCAGCTCGCCGTTCGAGGCGAGCGCGGAGCAGTCCCGGCCGGGCAGGTTGTAGATGACGAACTGGATGTAGCCGGCACCCTGGGCGAGCGCGGCGTCCAGGTGGTCACGGACGCCCATCGCGCCGTTGGAGCTGCTGTCCGGCGTGCCGTTGATGGCGGCGATCCGGTCGAGCCAGACCGCGGTCGGGTTGTTCGACACCCGGTTGCCACCGGCGACCGACTCGGCCTTGGCCTTCCACTCGGGGTTCACGTACCCCTGGACGCCGGCGTACGGGTTGTCGACCCGCTGCCCGGGCGGCGGGGTGGTCGTCGGCGGCGGCGAGGTCGGCGGGGTCGACGTCGGCGGCGTGCTCGTGGGCGGCGTGCTGGTCGGCGGCGTGCTCGTCGGCGGGGTGCTGGTCGACGGCGTGCCGCCGTTGCAGACCGTGCCGTTGAGCGTGAACTGGGTCGGCTTGGGGTTGCTGCCGCTCCAGGAGCCGTTGAAGCCGATGGTGGTGCTGGCGCCGCTGGCGAGCGACCCGTTGTACGCCTCGTTCTGCGCGGTGACGTTCTGCCCGCTCTGGGACCACCTCGCGGACCAGCCGTTCACCACCCGCTGGGAACTGTTCGGGAAGGTGAAGCCGAGGTTCCACGAGCTGAGCGCGTCACCGATGTTCTTGATGGTCACGGTGCCGGTGAAACCACCGGGCCAGTCGCTGGTCGTATAGGTCACGCTGCACTGGGTGGCGGCCTGCGCCGCGGTGACCGGGAGGGTCACCAGTCCACCGGCTACCAGGACGCCGGCGCTGGTGAGCGCAAGCGTCCGGTTCCGGCCGGACAGCCTTCTCCACAGATTCATGCCACTGATCTCCTTGGGCGAGACCGGATCCGCGTACGGCCCGGCGCAAATGGCGGCTGTGGTCGTCCTGCGGGAACGGCCGTGCGCGCCACGGGTTACTTCGGGGGACGCCCGCCCGGACGGGCGTTGGGGGTGGTGGTGCCGACCGGTCCGCAGGACCGGCCGATGGAGACGGACGTCGGCCGGTGGTGCCGGCTGCCCTCGACGTCTGAGCTCGCGGTGTGGCTCCCCGAACCGCGTGCAGCGATTCTTGCATGGGAGCGCTTCCATGGCAATGCCTCGATGCGCCACCACCCACCCTACCGCCGCCCGGCGTCGCCCTCGCCCGGCGCTGGGCCGCGCGGACGAGGGCGACGGCCGGGCGGAACGGCATGGATGCCGAAACAGCCCGGCGGCCCCAGGGAGCTCCACTCGCGCGTAGAGGTCGGGGAGCACGCGCCCGGGTCGCATCACTGGCAAATCCCTAAAAGCGAATCTTTCCCCGAATAAGTCGTGAAACGGTCTAACGTCAGCCTTAGCTCGACTGACGTCGGGCTCAGGACGAACAGGGATGGAGACGCTGGTCATGGCTAAGAAGATGCTCGGGAAGGTGATCGCGGGCGCCGCTCTCGGCGGAGCGGGCCTTCTCGCGTTCACCCCGGGAATGGCCTACGCGGGTGGGCACGACGAGGGCAAGGTCATCGCCAAGCCGCACGCGGTGAAGGCCGGGGACACCGTCGAACTGCTCGCGATCTGCTCCGAGCCGCAGAAGCACGCCACCGTCTGGTCGGAGGTGACCGGCAAGGTCGACCTGCGCCCGGCCCGGAACGGCGAGCACGGTGACTGGGCCGACCGCGGCGGCGACCAGGGCGGCGACCAGGACTGGGGCTGGGACGCCGACCTGGGGCCGGACGGCAAGGGCGACCACGGCAAGGGCCCCGGCGGCAAGGGCGAGCCGGGCGAAGACGGCCACGGGCCGGGCGGACCCGGCGCACCGGGCGGACCCGGCGGCAACGGCCCGGGCGGGCCGGGGAGCGGCACGCCGCGGCCTCCGGCGGACCAGCCGCAGCCGGGTGGCGCCGGTGCCGGTGCGGCCGCCGACGCCGATGCCTGGCAGGGGCACGACGAGTACGGCCAGGACGCCGAGCCGGGCTGGGACAAGGAGCAGCGGGGCACGCCCGACTGGACCAAGGACGAGCACGGCCCGGACGGCAAGGACCGACACGCCAAGGACGCCAAGGACGAACACGGCAAGGACGGCAAGGACGACTGGCAGGCGAGCGGAGGCGCCTGGCAGGACGACAAGGGCGCCTACGGCAAGGACGGTAAGGACGAGCACGGCGGCTGGCCGGGCGAGAAGGGCGGCAAGGACGGCGAGGACCGGCCGGGCGGCGACTACGGCAAGGACGACGCGGGCTGGGAGCACGGGAAGGACTTCGTCTACTACGGCGAGGCCACCGTCTCGCACGACGCCCGGCCGGGCCGGTACGAGCTGCACGGCGCCTGCGGTGAGGGCGAGCTGGTGGTCCTGCCGCGCGGTGGGGTCGACGGCGGCGACGGCGGCATGACGACCACCGGCGTGGACCGCAACCTCGCCACCGGCGGCGCGGGCATGATCGGCGCCGCGGCGCTGGGCGGCCTGGTGCTGCTGCGTCGGCGGCGGGCCGGTGGCTCGGTCTGACCGGACGACGACCCGGGCCGGCGGCCGTCACGGAAGTCCGTGGCGTGCCGCCGGCACGGCCGTCGTCGTCCTGTTCGCCATGCTCGGCGCCGGTCTGGTCGGCGCGTCCGTCCGGACCGATCCGCCGCCCAGACCGCCACAGCCGATCACGCAGGCGGGCCCGGTCGCCACCGACCTGTCCGGCGATCCGGACGGTGCCTATGCCCACCCGGACACCGCGGGGGAACCGGCACCGGACGCCGCCGACCGGCCGGTACCCGGCAGCGGGCAACCGACCGTGGGAGGCAACGGGCAGACGACGCCCGGCCCCACCACCATCGGACCCGGCGCCCCGCCGGGCACCCCGAACCCAGGTGCCGCCGGCACCCAGGGTATCCCGAGCGCCACGAACACCCCACCGGCCCCGGCGGCGACCCCCGCCACCGGCCCGGCCCCGCTGCCCCGGTCGGCGCCGATCACCATCTCGATCCCCCGCATCGGGGTGCAGGCCCCGATCATGTCGCTCGGCACGAACCCGGACGGCACGGTCCAGGTGCCCCCGCTGGAACAGGCCATGAAGGCCGGCTGGTACTCCCCCGGCGCCAGCCCGGGCGAGGCCGGCAACGCGGTGATCGTGGGTCACGTCGACTCCGCCCAGCTCGGCCCGGCGGTGTTCTTCAACCTCGGCGCGCTGGTGCCCGGCGACACGATAGTGGTCGCCCGCCAGGACGGCTCGGCAGCCACGTTCACGGTGCGGGAGGTCGGGTCGTACCCGAAGACCGCCTTTCCCGCCGCGCAGGTCTACGGTCCGTCGGCCGCGCCCGCCCTGCGCGTGGTGACCTGCGGCGGGGTGTTCGACAAGACGGCCGGCAGCTACCTGAACAACATCGTCGTCTACGCCGCGATGACCGGCTGAGGCCGGGAACGGCGGTGGCCCGGTGGTCGGGGAACCGACCACCGGGCCACGCGCGCGTCAGCGGTCAGACCGCCGCCGAGGTCCGGACCAGGGTACGGATCTGGCGCAGCAGCACCGACAGCGCGGACAGGTCGGCGCGGGACTCGTCGAACTCCCCCATCGCCCGGTGCGCCCGGTGGATCGAGGTGGCGTTCGCCTGCTCCCACTCCTGCACCCGCTCCACCGGCGGCACGTCCTCGGACGTGGACCCGAGCACCTCCGCGGTGAGCGCGGCGAGCGCGGCGTACAGGTCGTAGCGCAGCGCCATCCGGGCCAGGGTCTGCCACCGGTCCTCGCGTGGCAGCAGGGAGATCTTCGACAGCAGCGCGTCGACCCGGAACCGGTCGGAGAGCACGAAGTAGACCGAGGCCACCTCGTCCACGTCCCGCCCGGCCGCCTGCGCCGTCTCGACGATGTCCAGCAGGCCGAAGCTGTACATCAGGCGGGTCGCCTGCTCGGCCAGGTCACGCGGCAGCCCGCGCTCGACCAGCGACTCGATGTGCGCCGCGATGGCCTCCCGCTCGGTGCCCCAGAACCGGTTCTCCAGATCCGGCAGGAGCCGGGCCACGCCGTCGCGCAGCCGGGCGATCTCCGCCGGCACGTCGATCGGCGACCGCCGGTTGGTGACCAGCCAGCGCACCGCGCGGTCGAGCAGCCGCCGGGTGTCCAGGTAGACGGCGGTCTGCAACTCGGGCGAGACCTTGTTGTCCAGCGCCTCGACCGCGTCCCACAGGTCGCGCAGGCCGAACACCTCGCGGACCACCACGTACGCCCGGAGCACGTCGGCCGCGGAGGCCGCCGTCTCCTCGACCACCCGGAAGACGAACGAGATGCCGCCCCGGTTGATCGCCTCGTTCACCAGGACCGTGGTGACGATGTCCCGGCGCAGCCGGTGCCGGCCCATCCGTTCGGCGAAACGCTGCCGCAGCGGCGTCGGGAAGTAGTTGACCAGGATGTCGGTCGTCCACTCCTCGTCCGCCAGGCCCTCGCCGACGATCTCGCGCTCCAGCACGATCTTGACGTACGCGAGCAGCACCGCGAACTCCGGCGCGGTCAGGCCGCTCTCGGTGCGGACCGCCAGCTCCTCGTCCGACGGCAGCGCCTCCAGCGCCCGGTTGAGCGCACCGGACCGCTCCAAGTCGTTGATCATCCGCCGGTGCACCGGGAGCAGTGAGGCGGCCTGGGCCTGGGCGTTGTTGAGCGCCCGCGCCTGGTCGTAGTTGTCCCGCAGCACCAGCTCGGCGACCTCGTCGGTCATCTGGGCCAGCAGCTCGTCGCGCTCCGGCCGGTCCAGCTCACCGTCGGCCACAGCCGTGTTGAGCAGGATCTTGATGTTGACCTCGTGGTCGGAGCAGTCCACACCGGCCGCGTTGTCGATGAAGTCGGTGTAGATGCGGCCGCCGGTCGCCGCGTACTCGATCCGGCCCTGCTGGGTGAAGCCCAGGTTGCCGCCCTCGCCGACCACCCGGCAGCGCAGGCCCTTGCCGTCCACCCGGATGGCGTCGTTGGACTTGTCCCCCACCTCGGCGTTGGTCTGGCTGGACGCCTTGACGTAGGTGCCGATGCCGCCGTTCCAGAACAGGTCGACCGGCGCGGTGAGGATCGTCTTCATCAGCTCCTGCGGACTGAGCTGCGTGACGTCCTCGTCGAGGCCGAGCACCGCGCGGACCTGCGGCGAGATCGGCACCGACTTCGCCGTACGCGGATAGACGCCGCCGCCTTCGGAGATCAGGTCGCGGTCGTAGTCCTCCCACGACGAGCGCGGCATGTCGAACAGCCGCTTGCGTTCCTGGAAGGACCGGGCCGAGTCCGGATCCGGGTCCAGGAAGACGTGCCGGTGGTCGAACGCGGCCACCAGGCGGATGTGCCTGGACAGCAGCATCCCGTTGCCGAACACGTCGCCGGACATGTCGCCGACGCCGACCACTGAGAAGTCCTGCGTCTGGGTGTCGTGCCCCAGCTCCCGGAAGTGCCGCTTCACCGACTCCCAGGCGCCCCGGGCGGTGATGCCCATCTTCTTGTGGTCGTAGCCGGCCGAGCCGCCGGAGGCGAACGCGTCACCCAGCCAGAAGCTGTGCGCCTCGGAGATCTCGTTGGCGATGTCGGAGAACGTCGCGGTGCCCTTGTCGGCGGCCACCACCAGGTACGGGTCGTCGCCGTCGTGCCGGACCACGTCCTCGGGCGGCACGATCTCGCCGCTGACGATGTTGTCGGTGACGTCGAGCAGCGCGGAGATGAACTCCTTGTAGCAGACCACCGCCTCGTCCCGGTCGCCCGGCTTCTGCTTGAGCACGAAGCCGCCCTTGGCGCCGACCGGCACGATCACCGCGTTCTTCACCATCTGCGCCTTGACCAGGCCGAGCACCTCGGTCCGGAAGTCCTCGCGCCGGTCGGACCAGCGCAGGCCGCCGCGGGCCACCGGCCCGTAGCGCAGGTGCACGCCCTCGAAGCGGGGCGAGTAGACGAAGATCTCGAACTTGGGTCGCGGCGCCGGCAGGTCCGGGATGGCCTGCGGGTCCAGCTTGAACGCCACGTACGCCTTGGGCCGCCCGCGCACCGGCTTCTGGTAGAAGCTGGTCCGCAGCGTGGCCTGGATCAACGTGAGGTACGCCCGCAGGATGCGGTCCTGGTCGAGGCTGGCCACCTCGTCCAGCGCCGCGCCGATCTCGTCGACCAGCTCGCCGCTGCGCTGCCGGCGCTCGTCCAGCGTGGTCGCGCCCGGCGCGAACCGGGTCTCGAACAGCTTCACCAGCAGATCGGCGATACGCGGGTACGCGATGAACGTCTGCTCCATGTACTCCTGGGAGAACACGGTGCCGGCCTGGCGCAGGTACTTCGCGTAGGCGCGCAGCACGACGACCTGCCGCCAGGTGAGCCCGGCGCGCAGCACCAGCTCGTTGAAGCCGTCCACCTCGGCCTCGCCCCGCCAGGCGGCGGCGAAGGCGTTCTCCACGTGCGGCCGCACCTCGGCCAGGTCCTGGTGCCGCTCGGGCAGCTCCAGCCCGAAGTCGTAGAGCCAGATCCGGCCGTCGACGCGCTCCACCTCGTACGGGTGCTCGTCGACCACCTTCACGCCGAGCGAGTGCAGCACCGGCAGCACTGCGGAGAGCATCATCGGCTCGCCGTACCGGTAGACCTTGAACCGCACGTCCATCGCCTCGTCGGCGTCGGTGGCGCGGGCGGCGTACGGGCGCGGCGGCGCCTGCTTGCGGAACAGGTGCATCTCCAGCTGGCCGGGCTCCTCCAGCAGTTCCAGCTTCGCCAGGTCCTTCATCGCCTCGTACGGCGTGTGCCCGTCCTTGTAGCCCTCCGGGAACGCGTCGGCGTACCTGGCGAACAGGTGCTTGGCCTGCTCGTCGCCGAGCTTGCGCTCCAGCACCAGCCGGTAGTCGTCGTCCCACAGCCGGGTCGCGTCGGCCAGTTCCTCGGCGAGCAGGTCGGCGTCGATCTCACCGGGCGGGTTGCTGGGGTCGGTGCGCACGATGAAGTGCACCCGGGCCAGCATCGACTCGGTCACCCGGGTGGTGTAGTCGACGCCGATGCCGTTGAGCTCGCGCAGCAGGATGTCCTGCATGCGCAGCCGGTTCTGCGTGGTGAACCGGTCCCGCGGCAGGTAGATCAGGCAGGAGATGAACCGCCCGTACGCGTCCCGGCGCAGGAACACCCGCAGTTGCCGGCGGCCCGCCATCCGCAGCACGCCGATCACCGCGTGGTAGAGGTCGTCGGTCTTGATCTGGAACAGCTCGTCGCGCGGGTAGGTCTCCAGGATCTGCAGCAGGTCCTTGCCGGAGTGGCTGCGCAGGCTCAGGCCGGAGCGGTCCAGCACCTCGGCGACCTTGCGCCGGACCACCGGCAGCTCCTGCACGCTGGTCCGGTACGCGGCGGTGGAGAACAGCCCCAGGAAGCGCCGCTCCCCGACCACCTCGCCGGCCTCGTTGAAGATCTTGAAGCCGATGTAGTCGAGGTACGCCGAGCGGTGCACTGTCGCACGCGAGTTGGCCTTGGTGATGATGAGCAGGCGCTTCTCCAGCACCTTCTCGTGCGCCTCGGGCGTCATCGACTTGAGCGACCGGGCCTCCGGCGAGTCGGAGCGCAGGATGCCCAGCCCGGTGCCGAGGACGGCTTCGAGTGCCTGCCCGCCACGGGCGCCGTCGGTGGCGACCAGGCGGTACTCGCGGTAGCCGAGGAACGTGAAGTGGTCGTGCGCGAGCCAGCGCAGCAGCTCCACCGAGTCCGTGATGTCCTTCTCCGGCACCGGCGGGCGGTTGTCCGACGTCCGGGCGGCGGCCAGCTCGTCGGCGAGCGCGAGGGCCCGCTGCCGCATCTTCGGCCAGTCCTCGACCGCCTCGCGCACGTCGGTGAGCACCCGCTGCAACTCACGGCGCAGCGCCTCCCGCTCGGCCGGGTCGCGGACCGGGTCGATCTCGATCCGCATCCAGCTCTCGACCAGGTCACCGGCGATGGCGTCGTCCGGTTCCACGTCCGCCGAGACCTCGGTGAGCCGGCCCAGCGGCTCGCGCCGCACCACGACCAGCGGGTGCACCAGCAGGTGTACGTCCAGGTGGCGGGAGTTCAGCAGGGCGGTCACCGAGTCGACCAGGAACGGCATGTCGTCGGTGACGATCTCGACGACCGTGTGGTGCTGCTCGGCGTCCGGCTCGTGGATGCGCAGCTTCAGCTCGCCCGGTACCCGCTGCTGGGCCAGGTCCCGGTGGGCCCGGGCCGCCTCCAGCATCTCCTCGGCGGTGAAGCCGATCAGCTCCTCGTCCGGCGCGAACCGCCAGAAGCGGTCCACGAGCGTGGCCGCGTCGTGGTCGTCGCCGGCCAGGGCGACCGCCTGGGCGACCAGCCGTTCCGCGTTGGGAACGGGCTCGTCCAGCTCGGCGTCCTCCGACCCGTCGGCCAGTGCCTGCGCGGGCAGGCCCAGGTCGTAGAGGGTGTCGATGCTGGAACCGGTCATCCCGGTCACGCCTGTGTCGAGACGGCTGAAACCGTCTCCGTCGGTCGCCGAATCGAAGCTGTCGTCGTCGTCCCGGCCGGTGTCAGCCTGCCGGAGGTCGGGTCCCGGTTTGATCGCCGGACGCCGGTCCATCGGTGCCACTCCCCTCGACCCACCGCGTTGTGGGTCACTCTGCCGCCCAGCCTAGGCCCTACCGCGTGGTACCTCCCGCGGTGGATCATCGGCCGGACGTCCGGATCGGGACTTCGTCCTTTCACCCGTTGCGGGTCTGTGGTCGGCCGTTCGCGGAGTACCCCGACTGGCGATGTTCATCACACTGCCACACACGGCTCGTCGCGCTGCCGGAGGCCGTGGCGGGGCGGTGGCGAGCGGCGGGCCGTACTAGCGTGCAGGGCAGTTACGCACCGGAGGGACTGCTTCATGCCCGTGTCGTACCCCGTACGCCCCCGTCACACCCGTCACCGCGTCCTCGCGGCGCTGGCCGCCGTCCTGGTCACGGCCGGCGCGCTGACCGGATGTTCCGGAGACGACGGTCCGGACGCGGCCGTCGAGGAGTTCCTCGTCGGCTGGCGCTCCGGCGACCTGCACGCGGTCGGCTTCGTCGAGCCGACCGGCGGGCGGCTGCCCGCCGCCGAGGTGACCAAGCAGATCCAGGCGCTCGCCGGCGCGCTCTCGTCCGGCCAGCCGGAGCTGGCACGCACCGGCGAGATCACCACCCGGGGGGACATCGCCACCGCCCGGGTCAAGGTGAGCTGGGCGCTGCCGGGCGGCGGCCGCTGGGACTACGAGAATCCGGTACGCCTCAAGCGCGGCGGCGACGACCAGTGGCAGGTGATCTGGGAGCCGTCGGTGGTGCACGAGAAGTTGGAGAGCGGCGACCGGATCGCGCTGCGGCGGGAGCCGGCGCAGCGGGCGGGTGTGCTGGACGCGGCCGGCCAGCCGATCGTCGCGCCGCGCCCGGTGGTCCGGGTGCAGGTCGTTCCCGGCGAGGTCACCGACGTGCCCGGCCTGGTCCGGAAGCTGGACGCCGCGTTCAAGGCGATCCGGCCCGCGCTCACCCCGCCGGTCGACCTGAGCGACCTGCCCAAGCGGCTCAAGGAGGCGAAACCGGACGGTCTCGTCGAGGTGGTGACGTTGCGCCAGGAGGCGTACCGGCAGATCAAGCCGCGCATCTACGACCTGTCCGGCACCCGGTTCGCCACCGAGCAGCTCATGCTGGCGCCGACCCGCGAGTTCGCCCGGGCGCTGCTCGGCTCGGTCGACCAGGCCACCGCCGACGACCTCCAGGCCCACCCCGACCGGTACGCGCGCGGCGACCTGGTGGGCCACGGTGGCCTCCAGGGCCGGTACGACGAGCGGCTGCGCGGCGTCCCCGGCGTCACCGTGATCAGCGAGCGGATCACCCCGGACGGCAAGGTCGAGCCGACCGGCACGGAGCTGTTCCGCAGCGAACCGAAGCCCGGGCAGCCGGTGAAGACGACGATCGACACGGCCACTCAGGTCGCTGCCGACGCCGCGTTGCGTGGGCAGACCCGCCGGTCCGCCCTGGTCGCCATGCGGATCAGCGACGGCGCTGTGCTGGCCGCCGCGAACGGACCGGGCGCGGCGGGCGACAACCTCGCCTTCACCGCCCAGGTGCCGCCCGGCTCGACGTTCAAGATGGTCAGCGCGCTCGGCCTGCTCGACCGGGGCGCGGTGACGCCGCAGACGATCGTCGACTGCCCGAAGACGTCGACGGTCGAGGGCCGGGTCTTCAAGAACTCGGACGACTTCGAGCTGGGCCGGGTGCCGTTCGCCACCGACTTCGCCAAGTCGTGCAACACCGCCTTCACCTCACTGGCGCCGAAGCTCGGCCCGGACGGGCTGGCCCAGGCCGGCCGTACGCTCGGCCTGGAGGCCGCGTGGGATCTCGGCACCGAGGCGTTCACCGGCAAGATCTCCGCCAACGGCCCGGCGCCCGAGCAGGCCGCCGCCGCGATCGGCCAGGGCACCACGCTGGTGAGCCCGCTGGCGATGACGAGCGCCACCGCGGCCGTGGCCCGGGGGAAGTTCGAGCAGCCCAGAATTCTGCTCGACCCGGCGCCGGCCAAGCCTGCGCCGTCCGGCGAGGCGCTCAAGCCGGAGTCGGTGGCGGCGCTGAAGTCGATGATGCGCGGGGTGGTCACATCGGGCAGCGGCAGCGCGCTGGCGGACGTGCCGGGCGAGCCGGTGCACGGCAAGACCGGCACCGCGGAGTACGACAACAACCCGGCGCACACGCACGCCTGGTTCGTCGGCTGGCAGGGCGACGTGGCCTTCGCCGTCTTCGTCGAGCAGGGCGGGGCGGGCTCGAAGGTGGCGGCGCCGATCGCCGAGCGGTTCCTGCGCGGCCTGGCCTGATTCCCGGCAGGTCATCACGCACGGTGATCGATCCCTTCGTCACGGACGGTAGCCGGCGTGGGCCCAGAGCGGACCCGACCGCAGTCCCACCGGGGGGACTGAGCGGCCGCGCAGACGTCGCCGGTGACTCTCCGGAGGAATCGCCGACAATAGCGTGAGCGAAAGCCACGTTGCGTGTTATCGCCGGTCGCATCTTCCGCTATTCATCCAGACCGATCGCCAAACCGTTTTGCCCACTCGTGCGATCCTGGTCAATGTGGGGTCACTGGATGATACGACTCCCGACCGCAGCAGAAAGGGCCCCGGTGTTCCCTGACCTTTACGCGACCACCGCCCAGGTTCTTCCCGTTCTGCTGCTCGCGCTGATCTGGGAGTCACGATTTCTGGATCGCCTTCGCGAGCAGAACCGCCGGCGCCGGAGTGAGGACCCCGATGGCGTCCTCTTCTGGACCCGGCCTCGCGTCCGGGCGTATTCCCTTTTCATCGTCGCCACCATCGTCACCGGAACGGCACTGGCCCTGCTGGTGCTGGCCGAGGTGCTGCCGCACGGTCCCGCGCTACGCGCCGGCGTGACGGCCTGCGTGCTCCTGGCGCTGGCCACGCTGCTCACCCGCGTCGTGGTGGATGTGCTGGCCGCGACCCGTCGTGATGCGGAGCCGGGCGTGGCCGAACCGTCCGTGACCGCGCCACCGGCACCCGCCCCGCCGGTGCCCGCCGCTCGGGACGAGCCGCGATGAACCGCGTCGACGTGGTTTTCGTGCACGGCCTCTTCTCCTCCCGACGCGCTTGGGAGCAGATGGCCCGCCTGCTGACGACCGACCCGGAGCTTCCCTCGCTCCGAGCCCACTTCTTCGAGTACGACTCGAAGGTCGTCCGGCTACGCCCGGACCGGCGGATACCGCGCATGGACGACATCGCGGACCGGCTCGGCACCTACCTCACCCACGAGATCGCCGAGGCAGAGCGGATCGTCCTGGTCTCGCACAGCCAGGGCGGGCTGGTGATCCAGCGGTACCTGGTGCGGACGCTGGCCCGGGGCGGAGGGCAGGAACTGGCGCGCATCCGCCGGGTGGCGATGTACGCCTGCCCGAATTCCGGGTCACAGTTTCTCGGCTCCCTGCGACGAATGATGCCTCGTTGCCGCAATCCCCAGGAGCGGGAATTGCGTCCGCTCACCAAAGAGATCACTGAGACCTACGACGCCCTCCAGCGTGGCGTTCTTCAGGCCCGGAAGGCCGGATCCCACGAGTGGCCGCTGCCGATCTCCACGTACGCCGGAATGTCCGACAACATCGTTCCCCCGTACGTCGCCAAAGGATCATTCACCGCCAGCGGGGTGGTGGACGGCGACCACTTCTCGGTGATCCGCCCCGCGACCCGTGACGATTCCCGCTATCTGGCGCTGCGCAAGGAAGTCCAGACCGCCGCCGAGGCGGGCGAGTCGCAGGTGGCCGAGGCCGCCGCGGACGGAGTCGTCACCACGACCCCGGCCGGAGGCTCCGCCGCGGAGGCGCCTGCCGACCGGCCGGAGCGGGCCGGGCGAATCTCCGTCGAACCACCGCTCAGCCTCCTGGACTTCCCGCTCTACGGCCGGGACGAGCTGATTCAGGCGATCCTGTCCCCCGAGCCGGGCGAGGAGACGCGTTCCGTGCACGTCCTGCACGGACTGCCCGGTGCCGGCAAGAGCTACCTCGCGCTGGAGGTCGCCCGGCGCACCCGTCTCGCCGGCCGGGAGGTCTGGTGGGTCGACGCCCAGCGTCTCAGTTCCAACATGCGCGAGGTGGCCACCCGGCTCGGCGCCCCGAGCGGCCTGGTCGATCGGGCGTGGTCGGGGGACGCGAGTGCCACCGACCTGGTCTGGCGCTTTCTCGACAAGGCCGAGAACCGGTGGGTGCTGATCATCGACAGCGCCAACGACCCCCGGCTGCTCGACCCGGTCGACGACGATCTCACCTCCGGCCGGGGCTGGCTGCGTCCGCCGCAGGACCCCGCCAATCTGGTCGTGGTCACCAGCCGGGACGGCGACCGCAACACCTGGCCGGCCTGGTCGGAACGGCACGCCGTGCGGCCGCTGACCGACGAGGAGGGCGCACTGGTGCTGCTGGACCGGGCCGGCAGCGCGGCCGGCACGGTGGAGCAGGCGCGTGAGTTGTCGGCAACGCTCGGCGGGCTGCCGATGACGCTGCGCACGGTGGGCGCCTACCTGAAGTCCGTCCACACCACGCAGATCTACCAGGGCCCGCAGGTGCTCCGCGACTTCGAGAGTTTCCGGGTCGAACTCCAGCAACGCCTCGCCGGGCCACCGGGCGCGCCGAAGCTCGACGAGCTGACCGGTCTCGGGGTCACCGCACAGGTCTTCGACATCTCGCTGGAACTGCTGCTCCGGCGTGGTCTCACCCAGGCCGGGAATCTGCTGCGGGTCCTCGCCTGCCTGAGTGTAGGCCCGGTGCCCTACTACCGGCTGTTCGACCAGGACGTGCTCAAGAGATCCCCGCTGTTCTCCGAGTTCACCGCGCAGCAGCAGTTGACCGTCCTGGAAGGACTGGCCGACCTGTCCCTACTGACCCCGGACGCGCTACCGGACGTGCGGATCGAGGACTTCCGGCACGTGCTCTCACTGCATCCGCTGGTGCACGGCATCATCCGGGACGACCGCGAGTTGCGCCGGCAGGCCTCCGAGTACCACGCGCTCTGCGCGCAACTGCTCACCGCCGCGGTCCGGGGCCTCAACCCCGACGCGACCGCCGACTGGGATGGCTGGTACCTGCTGGCTCCACACACCATCGGGCTGGCCCGGGACCACCTCCGCGGCAGCGGCATCCGGTACGAGCGGCTGACGGTGCTGGCGGTGCTGGAACTCGTCCGGCTGACCGCGCGTTATCTCCTCGCCACCGGCCTGGCGCTCTCCGCCGAGGAGATTCTCGTGCCGGTGGTGGACAACTGCGCGGCGTACGGCATGAGTCCGACCGACCGCGAGATCCTCGCACTGCGGCACGAACTGGCCCGGGCGGCACTCGAACAGCAACGGCCGGCGGAGGCCGAGGCGCTGCTCCGCGACGTGGTCGCCGGCCGCGAGGCGTTACTGGGCCCGCAGCACCCCGACACGCTCGCCAGCCGGCACAAGCTGGCCCGGTCCATCATGGCGTTGAACCGGTGGAGCGAGGCGGAGCAGGAACTGCGCGCGATCGTCATCGCGGAGGACAAGGTCCGCGGCCCGGAACACTCGGACACGATGATCATCCGGCACACGCTGGCCCGGGCGATCATGCATCAGGACCGGACCATCGAGGCCGAGGCGATGCTGCGGGAAATCCTCGCGATCAGGCTCCGCAACTGGGCGCCCGAGGAACCGGAGACGCTCCTGGTCCGGCAGAGCCTCGCTCGGTGCCTGTACGTCCTCTCCCGCTTCGACGATGCGGCGGATCAACTCAGGGCCGGCCTCGCCGGCCTACGGGCGGACGAACTGGTGCGGCCGGAGGCGCTGCTGCTGCGGTGGACTCTCGCCCAGGTGCTGATCGAGAAGGATGTGGCCGAGGCCCGCGCGGTGCTCACCCGCCTGCTGGAGGACCGTGAGCGGGTGCTCGGCGAACACCATGCGGACACGATCGTCACCCGCGAGACGCTCGCCCGGCTGGCTCCGTACGTGGTACCCCGCCAGCCCGGCGAGGCGGAACGGGAACAGAACGATCAGAGCCCACGGCGGACGGATTACGAGACGTGACTGATCTTCGGTTAGGCGGGCTACGTGATATCAGGAGGAAATGTCGTCCATCGAACTCATGCCATCCTCCGAATGGAGGTTGTACTGGTGGCCGCGGCGTATCAATCTCTAGAGGCAACGCTCGACGCAGGGGGCGCGAATGTCTGTCGACGACCAGCCGGGACCGGAACAGCCCAGCACCGAACAGGGGCGCCCGCCGACCCCCGCCTCGCGGGCCGAGGCGCTGCGCCAGATAGCCCGTGACATGGCCAAGGCGTACGAGGTGGCGCTGGAGGTCGACCCCCAGCTCTACTTCAGCGGCCGCTCCCCGGTGACCGCCAGCGCGCACGGGTCGGTCGATCGGGCATGAGCGCGGACGGCAGCCGGCTCTTCGTCGTCGACGCGTTCACCGACGAACCCTTCCGCGGCAATCCGGCCGGCGTCGTCATTCTCGCCGACAAGCGGGACGATTCCTGGATGCAGTCCGTCGCGAGCGAGATGCGCCATTCGGAAACCGCATTCGCATCTCCGGCGGAGAACGGCTGGTGGCACCTACGGTGGTTCACCCCCACTGTCGAGGTGGACCTGTGCGGGCATGCCACGCTCGCCACCGCACACGTACTCGGGGGCCACACCCGGTTCCACACGCGGAGCGGTGACCTGTCCTGCTCGGTCTCGCCGGAGGGGTGGATCGAGATGGACTTCCCGGCGGACCCGCCCACCCCGGTCGACGCGCCGGAGCAGCTCCGCGCCGCGCTCGGCGAGGGGATCCGGGTCGTCGCCGTCACCCAGGGCGTGTCCGACCTGCTCGTCGAGGTCGCCGGGCCAGACGACGTGCGGGCCGCCCGCCCCGACCTGGAGGCGCTCGCCTCGATACCGGTCCGGGGCGTCATCCTCACCGCGAACGACGCGTCCCGCGACCGGATCGTCAGCCGCTGCTTCTATCCCGCAGTCGGTGTCCCGGAGGATCCGGTCACCGGCTCCGCCCACTGCACCATCGGGAGTTGGTGGGCCGAGCGTCTGGGCCGGGACGACCTCATCGCCGAGCAACTCTCGCCACGCGGCGGCACCCTACGACTGGGCCGGAAGGGCGACCGAATGCGACTCGGAGGCCGGGCGGTAACCGTCTGGCACGGCGAGATCAAGGTCTGATCTTGAAGCACGCCGAGGAACTGACCGCCGTTACGCTGGCGCAGCTCGCGGAGGGCACTCTCGACGCCATCTGGGTCCGCGGCTTCCACTCGCCGTCGGCCTGCCGGGCGGTGCTGCCACGGCTGGTCGAGGCGTGCGAGCGGTCGCGCTACACCCTGACCGGAGACTTCCAGAGCATCGGAACCTCAATCGGTGAGGCGGCTGAGTCCGACGCCGACGAGCGGCGCTACCTGGAGACCGCGGCCGACACGCTCGCCCTGATCCGTGACGGCATCTTCGCGGGCCGGCTCTCCCCGCTCGACGAGCTGCGATTGCGGCTGGACGAAGCGTGGCCCGCCGGCGCCACGGTGGCCCGGCACGAGGGTCGGTTGATGCTGCCCGGCATCATCCGGCGCTGGCCGGCCGGTGGGCACGCCAACCCGCACATCGACCAACGGGCGATCCCGCTGCTCGCCGCGCACGGTCTGCGCCGCCGGATCGGTACCAACGTCTACCTGGAGGTGCCGCCCCCGGGCAGCGGCGGGCAGGTCGACTTCTGGTCGCTGTGGTCCGACGAGGACACGTACGACGGGCAACGCCGAACCGACTACGGCCTGGACCGGAAACAGCTCGGAGAGCCGCACTGGTCCTGCGCGCCCGGCCAGGGAGACCTGCTGATGTTCGACGCGGCGCGGGTGCACGGCGTACGCCGGGTGGCCCAGGGATCGCGGGTGACGGCGGCCTGCTTCGTCGGTGTGCGCGACCCCGGCCGGCCGCTCGTGCTGTTCGCCTGAACCGCGCCTCCGCCTACGCGGTTCCGTCGGCCGGCGACGCCTCCTCGACCGGCGGCGCGTCCGTGCCGGGCACCGCCACGCGGCGGAGCAGCCCGGGACCGGCCGGCGGTCGCCGATCCTCCGCGTCGGGCCACGACGGCGGCTCCTCGGCATCCGCCGGCGCGTACTCGTCGAGCCCGACGGGTGCGGCCGGCGGGCCGATCGGGTCCGTTGCGACGGCGGGCACCGGCACCGTCACCGCCGCCCGCTCGGCGCGGTGGCTGCCGGCGGCGCGGGGCGCCGGTGCGACCGGCGCGGCCGGCGCGGCCGGCAGCAGCCGGGGCGGCACCGCGTCCGGCGCCACGACCGGGGCGAGCCCGGCCACCACCGTGTTCACGATCTCGGCCGCGTACGCGCCGTCCAGGTCGTAGTCGGGGTCGAAGACGGTCAGCTCGACGCCGAGGCAGTGCGGGGTGTCGACCAGCCCGGCGAGCAGGATCTCCAGCTCGGCGAAGGCGATGCCGCCCGGGTCGGGCGCGTCCACGGCGGGCATCACCGCCGGATCGAGCACGTCCACGTCGATGTGCACCCAGTAGCCGGCGCAGTCGACGAGCTGCTCGTGCGCCCACTGGGCGGTACGGGCGGCGCCCTCGGCGCGCAGCGCCGGCACCGGCCGGGTGGTGATGCCCGCGGCCTGAAGGTCGAGGCGGTACTCGTCCTGCGCGCGGATGCCGAGCACCACCACGTCGATGTCCCGGAAGTACGGCCGCCGGCCCTCGATCGCGGCCAGGTCGGGCTGCCCCCGGCCGGTGACCAGGGCCAGGTTCTCCCCCGCCGCCGCGCCGACGTAGGAGGCGTTGCCCGGGTGCCGGAAGTCGGAGTGGCCGTCGACGAAGACCAGCCCGATCCGGCCGCCGACCGCCTCGCCGAGGCGGTGCATGGCGAGCGCCGAGCCGAGCAGCACCGAGCAGTCGCCGCCGAGCACCAGCGGGAACTCACCCCGGTCGATGATCGCGCCGATCCGGTCGGCGAGCGCCAGGGAGTACGTCGAGATCTCCGGCGCGTGGCAGACGCCGTCGCCGGGCCGCCAGTCCCCCGGGTCGTACCGCGGCGGGGTGAGGCAGCCCGCGTCACGGGCGCGCAGCCGGGCGAGCAGGCCGTGGTCGCGCAGCGCGCCCGGCGCCTTGCCGCAGCCGGGCACGGAGCTGGCGGTGGGCGGGCGCAGCCCGAGGTTCGTCGGCGCGTCGAGGACGGCGATCCGGCGCATCATGGGCTCCCGTCCTCGGCGGTCGGGCGGGCCGGCGGTGCGCCGGCCCGCGCGGGTTGACTCAGAACAGCGCGCTGGCCAGGGCGCGTCGGGCGGAGGCCACGGCGGGGTCCTCCGGGCCGGCGATGGTGAACAGGCCGAGCAGGTGCTGGCGTACCCGGTCCCGGTCGTCCCCGGCGGTGCGCCGGACCAGGCCGACCAGCCGCTTGTACGCCTGGTCGGCGAGGCCGCTGAGCACCTCGATGTCGGCGGCCAGCAGTTGGGCGTCCACGTCGTCGGGGGCGGCGGCAGCGGCGTCCAGCGCGCCCTGCGGGTCCGCACCGGCCACCCGTCGGGCCAGCCCGACCTGCGCCAGGCCCGCCTCCGCCGCCGCGTCCGCGGGCGACTCGGCCAGGATCTTCCGGTACGCCGCCTCGGCGGCGTCGAGGTCGCCGCTCATCAGCGCGTCGTCGGCGGCGTCGAGGCGCGGGTCCTCCGGCTCGGCGAGGGCGACGCCACCGGCCTTGAGCACGGCCTGGAGCCACTGTCGCAACTGCGACTCCGGCACCGGGCCGGGAAAGGCGTCGACCGGGCGTCCGCCGACGATGGCGTACGTGGTGGGCAGCGTCTGAAGCTGGAACATCTGCGCGAGCCGCGGCTGCTGCTGCACGTCGACCCGGGCCAGCAGCCACGCGCCGCCGCCCTCGGCGGCCAGCCGCTCCAGCACCGGGGCGAACTGGTCGCTCTCCGGGTAGCCGGCGGCGCCGAAGAAGACCACTACCGGTGTGGTGAGCGAGCGTTCGAGCACCTCGGACTGGATGTTCGCCTCGGTCACGTCGATCACGGCGGCGGAGCCGGCGGGGCTGCCCGGCAGCCCGGTCGGCCCAGCGCCCGGAGACGGTGTGGCGGAGGAGGTGTCGGCCGGTGCGGGGGTGCGCAGCGCGCTGAGGTCGACCGCGCCGCGGGTGAAGATCGACGAGGTGATCCGTGGGTCGCTCATGGTTGTCTAGTCTCGCACGTGCGTCACGGATCTCCGACCAGCCGCGACGGCGACAGTCGCCACTCTCCCGCCTGCTCAGCCCGGGCGAGGAAGGGCCCCTGTCAACGCCTTTGGTGAGGGAAGGGCCCCTTCTTGACAAACGCCTGTCAAGAAGGGGCCCTTCCCTGCTGGGCGGGGGGTCAGAAGCGGGCGGGCTCGCGGTAGACGCCCCACTCGGCGCGCAGCGCGTCGCAGATCTCGCCCAGGGTCGCCTCGGCGCGGACCGCGTCGAGCATGGCGGGGATCATGTTCTCGCCGGTACGGGAGACCCCGACCATCCGCGCGACGGCGGCCGTGACCGTGGCCTCGTCGCGGGCCGACTTGCGCTCGGCCAGCACCCGGCGCTGCTCCAGCTCCACCTCGTGCGAGATGCGCAGGATCTCCAGGTCCTTGGCGATCGTGCCGGTGTGGCAGTTCACGCCGACGATCTTCTTGTCGCCCTTCTCCAGCGCCTGCTGGTAGACGAACGCCGACTCGGCGATGTGCCCGGTGAACCAGCCGTCCTCGATGCCGCGCAGGATGCCGGAGGTCATCGGGCCGATGGTGTGCGGGCCCTCGCCGCCGAGCTGCTTGATCCGGGCGAAGATCTCCTCCGCCTCGGCCTCGATCCGGTCGGTGAGCGCCTCGACGTACCAGGAGCCGCCGAGCGGGTCGGCCACGTTCGTCACCCCGGTCTCCTCCATCAGCACCTGCTGGGTACGCAGGGCGATCTCGGCCGACTCGTCGGTGGGCAGGGCGAGCGTCTCGTCGAGCGCGTTCGTGTGCAGCGAGTTGGTGCCGCCGAGCACCGCGGCCAGCGCCTCCACCGCGGTGCGTACCACGTTGTTGACCGGCTGCTGGGCGGTCAGCGACACCCCCGCGGTCTGCGTGTGGAACCGCAGCCACTGAGCCTTCTCGCTGGTCGCGCCGTACACGTCACGCAGCCAGCGGGCCCAGATCCGGCGGGCGGCGCGGAACTTGGCGATCTCTTCGAAGAAGTCCACATGGGAGTCGAAGAAGAAGCTCAGGCCGGGGGCGAACGTGTTCACGTCCAGCCCGCGCGACAGGCCCAGCTCGACGTACCCGAACCCGTCGGCGAGCGTGTACGCCAGCTCCTGCGCCGCGGTCGAGCCGGCCTCCCGGATGTGGTAGCCGGAGACGGACAGCGGCTTGTACCGGGGGATCTCCCGCGCGCAGTACTCCATCAGGTCGCCGATGAGGCGCAGGTGCGGCTCGGGGTCGAACAGCCACTCCTTCTGCGCGATGTACTCCTTGAAGATGTCCGTCTGGAGCGTGCCGTCCAGCGTGGACAGGTCGGCGCCCTGCCGTTCGGCGGCGACCAGGTACATGCAGAAGACCGGCACGGCCGGGCCGGAGATGGTCATCGAGGTGGTCACGCCGGACAGGTCGATGCCGTCGAACAGCGCCTCCATGTCGGCCGCCGAGTCCACGGCGACACCACAGTGGCCGACCTCGCCGAGGGCCTGCGGGTCGTCCGAGTCGCGGCCCATCAGCGTCGGCATGTCGAAGGCGACGGAGAGACCGCCGCCGCCCGCGCCGAGGATCATCTTGTAGCGCTCGTTCGTCTGGCGGGCGTTGCCGAAGCCGGCGAACTGACGGATGGTCCAGGTCCGTCCGCGGTAGCCGGTCGGATAGAGACCCCTGGTGTACGGGAACTCGCCCGGCCAGCCGATCCGCTCGAACCCGGGGTACGCGGTGTCCTCCGGCGGGCCGTACACCGGCTCGACCGGCGTTCCGGACAGCGTGGTGAAGTCGGCGTCGCGCTTGCGGGCGGCGTCGTAGCGGGCCTGCCAGCGGGCTCGACCGGCGGCGATCTCGTCAGCATCCATGCGCGGAGCTCCTTCTCAAGTCGTCGTCCCGAGTCCGAGTGTAGAGCGAGATCCTGAACGATCCTTAAGGGCTCGCGTACCCGCCGGTAACCCGGCGGACCGCCCGCCCGGGCGACCCATGGCCGTCGATCCGCAGGTCAGAGCCCTGTCTCACGTGGCGGACGGCCGCCCGGCGCAGCCTCCCCGCGCGCAGGGGTCCGTGCCACACTCCCGCCGTGGGCAATCGAATCGCGACCCGGCTGATTACCTAGGCGGCGTACGCCTCCGCGTGCGTCGCCGGCCAAGCCATCCCGTCGGCTCGTCCTAGTGAGGCCCCCGTGAGCGTGTCCGCATCCACCCCCGGAACCGTCGACCGTCCCCGGCCCGCAGCCGACCGGCCGCACGCCGATCCCGCCGGTGACCACGGCTGGCCGAGCACGATGGTGATCCACCTCGGCGTGGGACACTCCACGACCGGCCTGCTCAAGGTGCTGTCGGTGCTGCACTCCCGCCGGGTCGCCGTCTCACACGTCCAGTACGTGCAGTGCCCGGACCGGTCCGCGGTGATGATCGTGGAGTGCACCCCCGGCACCGCGCCGATGGAGACGGTGCGCAAGAGCGTCGCGAACGCCGTACCGGTCGTCAGCGTCAGCGTGCACAGCGCGCCGAGCCGCGAGAGCGTGCGGCGCCTGCGGTCGGGCCCTCGCACCCACAGGTGAGGAGTCAGCCGGCGGGCTCCGGACCGGCGGCGCGCATGACGTCCCGGGCGGTGAGCGCGACGTGCAGCGACAGGCGCCGCTCGCTCGAATCCAGGTCGACGCCGAGCACCCGCTCGATCAGCTCCAGCCGCTGGTACAGCGCCGACCGCGACAGCGACATCGTGTCGGCCGCGCGCCGCTTGTTGCGCCCCTCCACCAGGTACGTCTCCAGCAGCGCGACGTGGTTCGTGCCGTGGCGCTGGTCGTAGGAGAGCAGCGGGCCCAGTTCGCGCTCGACGAACGTCTGCAGGCGCACGTCGTCGCGCAGCAGGTACAGCAGGCCCCGGAGGCGGACGTCGTGCAGCCGGTAGAACGGGCGGGGCTCGGCGGTGTGCACCGTGGCGTCGGCCACCTGCGCCGCCTCGACCAGTGAGCGCCGGGCCAGGTCGAGCGTCCGGACCACCGACCCGGCGGCGACCACGACGTCCGAGCCGGCCCGGTGACCGGCCCGGGTGAGCGCTGTGGACAGGCCGTGCAGCGCGGCTTCGTCCGAGCCCGTCTCGTCGAGGGCGACGAGGAGCGTGACACCGGTGCCGCCCGCCGCCTCGTCCACGTCGCCGACGAGCGCCGCGAGCCCGCACTCGCGTACCGCCGTCTCCACCGCGTCCAGCAGCTCCCGCCGGCGCGCGTTCCCGTCGACGCCGCCGGCCGGGGCCGCCCGCCGCCGACGGACCACGACCCCGAGTAGCGGTCGCTGCTCCAGGACCACACCGAGCCCGCGCGCCCGAAGCGCCACGTCCCGGGTGGGCGCCGAGTGGTTGACGAGGCTCAACAGCAGACTGCTGCGCGCCTGCCGCTCGACCGACGAGGAGTCCCGGGCGACGAGCTGGTTCAACGCGATGGTGGACGCGGCCCGCTCCAGCAGCACCCGGGTCCGGGCCGGCGGTTCCTGGTCGCACAGCAGCACGAGCCGCCCCCACCTGTTGCCCCGCGCCTCGACGCTCGTCACCAGCCAGCCGGAGCGCGGCTCGTAGCCGGTGCCGGACGGGACCTCGACCGCGCGCGAGCGGGTCTCCCACCGGTCCAGCAGCTCCTCGGCGGTCAGCGGGCCGGTCTCGTACGCCAGCACATGGTGGGCGAGGTTCTCCAGCACCGCGGGACGCCGGGACAGGCGGGTGACCTCGCGGAGCACCTGCCGGGGCTCGGCGCCCTCCACCGACAGCTCGGTGAAGACGCGGTGGATCTCGTCCTTGGCGAGCAGCTCGGCGGTCTGCTCCTCGACGATCACGGAGTGGACGACCTCGGTCACCGCCACGAACCGCATCTCGCGCCGCAACGCGATGAGGGGGAGGTTCCGGCTGCGGGCGTGCTCGACCAGCCCGGCCGGCAGGGTGCCGCCGAACCGGCGGCCCAGCTCGATCACCACGCCCGCCACTCCGACGGCCGCCAGGCCGTCGATCCAGCGGCGCAGCCCGTCGTCGTCGGGGGGCAAACCGATGCCTGTGGTCAGGACCAGCTCACCGCCGCGCAGCAGGTCGGCGATCTCGGGGACCTCGGCGACGTGCACCCAGCGCACCGGCGCGTCCAACCGGTCCCGGCCGGCCAGGACATGCGGCCCGGCCTGCTGCAACGCCGGCAGTTCGAGCACGTCGCGAACCGTCATCGGCATCGGCGGCGTCTCCCCCTTCCCCCACGGCGCACAGTATGTGCGCATCCCGGGTACGGGAGCGACACAGTGCCCATTGCCCGGACCTGGGGAAGCGCAGATGATCCGGGCATGACCCAGACAGCACCCGGCACCGTGCCCGCTCCCGTCCCGCTGGAGCGGGTGACCCACTGGATCGACGGCAAGCCGTTCGCCGGCGTCACCGAGCGTACGGCCCCAGTCTACGATCCGGCGCTGGGCTCGGTCCGCACGGAGGTGCCGCTGGCCTCGGTCGACGAGGTGGACCAGGCCGTCGCCTCCGCCGCCGCCGCGTTCACCTCTTGGCGGGCCTCGTCGCTGACCAAGCGCACCCAGGTGCTGTTCGCGTTCCGGGAGCTGGTCAACCAGCACAAGCAGGAGCTGGCCGAGCTGATCACGGCCGAGCACGGCAAGGTCGTCTCGGACGCCCTCGGCGAGGTCACCCGCGGCCTGGAGGTCGTCGAGTTCGCGTGCGGGATCCCGCACCTGCTCAAGGGCGGCTACTCCGAGGGCGTGTCCACGAACGTGGACGTCTACTCGATCCGCCAGCCGGTCGGCGTCTGCGCCGTCATCTCCCCGTTCAACTTCCCGGTGATGGTCCCGATGTGGTTCGTGCCCATCGCCATCGCGGCGGGGAACACCGTCGTGCTCAAGCCCAGCGAGAAGGACCCGTCCGCGTCGCTGCTCGTGGCCCGGCTCTGGGAGCAGGCCGGCCTGCCCGCCGGCGTCTTCAACGTCGTGCACGGCGACAAGGTGGCGGTGGACCGGCTGCTGGAGCACCCCGAGGTCAAGGCGGTGTCGTTCGTCGGCTCCACGCCGATCGCCCGGTACGTCTACGAGACCGGCACCCGCAACGGCAAGCGCGTCCAGGCCCTCGGCGGCGCGAAGAACCACATGGTGGTGCTGCCGGACGCCGACCTCGACCTGGCCGCCGACGCGGCGGTGAACGCCGGGTTCGGCTCGGCCGGCGAGCGGTGCATGGCGATCTCCGCCCTGGTGGTCGTCGAGCCCGTCGCCGACGACCTGGTGGCCCGGATCCGCGAGCGCATCGCCGGCCTGAAGGTCGGCGACGGTCGGCGCTCCTGCGACATGGGCCCGCTGGTCACCCGGGAGCACCGCGACCGCGTCGCGTCGTACCTCGACGCGGGCGTCGAGGCCGGCGCCGAGCTGGTGGTGGACGGCCGTGAGGTGCGGGTCGACGGCGACGAGTCCGGGTTCTGGCTCGGGCCGAGCCTGCTGGACCGGGTGCAGCCGGAGATGAGCGTCTACACCGACGAGATCTTCGGGCCGGTGCTGTCGGTGGTGCGCGTCGGCAGCTACGACGAGGTGCTCGCGCTGGTGAACGCCAACCGCTACGGCAACGGCACGGCCATCTTCACGAACGACGGTGGCGCGGCCCGCCGTTACCAGAACGAGGTCGAGGTCGGCATGGTCGGCGTCAACGTGCCGATCCCGGTGCCGATGGCCTACTACTCCTTCGGCGGCTGGAAGGACAGCCTCTTCGGCGACTCGCACGCCCACGGCGCCGAGGGCGTGCACTTCTTCACCCGCGGCAAGGTCGTCACCTCCCGGTGGCTCGACCCCAGCCACGGCGGCATCAACCTCGGCTTCCCCGAGAACGTCTGAGCAGCGGAAGAGAGAACGCCGATGAGCACCAGCGCACGCACCTACGAGCTCGACCGCGCGCACGTCTTCCACTCCTGGTCCGCCCAGTCGCTGCTCGACCCGATGGTGGTCGAGCGGGCCGAGGGCTCGTACTTCTGGGACGGCGACGGGAACCGCTACCTGGACTTCTCGTCCCAGCTCGTCAACACCAACATCGGCCACCAGCACCCCGTGGTGGTCGCGGCGATCCAGGAGCAGGCGGCCCGCCTCTGCACGATCGCGCCGTCCTACGCCAACGACGTCCGCGGCGAGGCGGCCCGGCTGATCACCGAGCTGACCCCGGCGGGCCTGTCCAAGGTGTTCTTCACGAACGGCGGCGCGGACGCGATCGAGCACGCCGTCCGGATGGCCCGGCTGCACACCGGCCGGCCGAAGGTGCTGTCGCAGTACCGCAGCTACCACGGTGGCACCCAGACCGCGGTGAACCTCACCGGCGACCCGCGTCGCTGGCCCAGCGACAACGGCACCGCCGGGGTGGTGCACTTCTTCGGTCCGTTCCTGTACCGGTCGGAGTTCGGCGCCACCACCGAGGAGGAGGAGTGCGCGCTCGCGCTGCGCCACCTCGAACGCGTCGTGGAGATGGAGGGCCCGTCCACCATCGCCGCGATCGTGCTGGAGACGGTGCCGGGCACCGCCGGCATCATGCCGCCGCCGCCGGGCTTCCTCGCGGGCGTACGGGAGCTGTGCGACAGGCACGGCATCCTCTACATCGCCGACGAGGTGATGGCGGGCTTCGGGCGTACCGGCGCCTGGTTCGCGCTCGACCACTACGGCGTGGCACCCGACCTGATCACCTTCGCCAAGGGCGTGAACTCCGGTTACGTCCCGCTCGGCGGTGTGGTGATCGCCGAGCACGTCGCCGAGACGTTCGCCACCCGCGCCTACCCCGGCGGCCTGACCTACTCCGGTCACCCGCTGGCCACCGCCGCCGCCGTCGCGACCATCAACGTGATGCGGGACGAGCGGATCGTCGAGAACGCCGCCACTATCGGCGCCGACGTGCTGGGCCCAGGGCTGCGCGAACTCGCCGAACGGCACCCGAGCGTCGGTGACGTACGCGGGCTCGGCGTGTTCTGGGCACTGGAACTGGTACGCGACCGCGAGACGAAGGAGCCGCTGGCGCCGTACGGGTCGTCGTCGCCGGAGATGAACGAGGTGCTGGCCGCCTGCAAGCGCAACGGCCTGGTCGCGTTCGCGAACTTCAACCGGATCCACGTGGTGCCGCCGTGCACCGTGTCGGAGACGGAGGCAAAGGCGGGCCTGTCGATCCTCGACGAGGCGCTGACACTCGCCGACCGCCACACGGTCTGAGGCAATGCCCACCACCGCCCGCCGGGTCCACCCCGGCGGGCGGTCCCGTATCCGAGATCCGCGAGACGGCCGGCGACCCCGGTGACGCGGAGACCCAGCACCCAGAAGGTGACGAATGACTACCGTAGATCTCGCCGACCCACCGGTCACCAACCCCTTCACCGGCGTCACCGGCCTTCCGCGCACAGCCGAGGGCTGCACGCAGCTCGTCACCCCGGACGGGCGCCTGCACCCGGACGTGGACGCCGACCGCGACGCCCTCGGCCGGCTCACCCGTGACCTCTACCGGGGGATGCGGCTCGCGCGGCGCCTCGACGACGAGGCGTTCGCGTTGCAGCGGCAGGGCGAGCTGGGCCTGTGGTTGCAGTGCCGCGGCCAGGAGGCCGCCCAGGTCGGTTCCGTCGCGGCGGTACGCGCCGACGACTACGTCTTCCCCAGCTACCGGGAGCACGCCGCGGCGCTGTGGCGCGGCATCGGCCCGGCCGACCTGCTGCGCCAGTGGCGCGGCGTCGCGCACAGCGGCTGGGATCCGGAGCCGTACTCGTTCCACATCTACACGCTGGTCCTGGCCGCTCAACTGCTGCACGCCACCGGGTACGCGCTCGGCGTGCAGCGCGACGGCAGCGACGCGGTGGTCGTGACGTACTTCGGTGACGGCGCGGCCAGCGAGGGCGACGCGAGCGAGGCGATGAACATCGCCGCCGTCAACGACGCGCCGATGGTGTTCTTCTGCCAGAACAACCAGTGGGCCATCTCCACGCCCACGTCGGCGCAGAGCCGTACGCCGATCCACCGGCGCGGCGCCGGGTTCGGCCTGCGCAGCGAGTGGGTCGACGGCAACGACGTGCTGGCGGTGTACGCGGTGACGTCCGCGGTGACCGAGCACGCCCGGTCCGGCAACGGCCCCGCGATCGTCGAGGCCACCACGTACCGGATGGGCGGGCACAGCACGTCGGACGACCCGACCCGCTACCGCACCGACGACGAGCTGGAGGCCTGGCGGGCGCGGGATCCGCTGGCCCGGGTCGAGGCGCTGATGCGCGCCGAGGGCTGGAGCGACGAGGCATTCCTCGGCGAGATCCAGGCCGAGGCGGACGAGATGGCCGACCGTACCCGCCGGGAGTGCCTGGCGCTGGAGGCGCCGGACCTCGCGGACGCCTTCGCCACGGTGCTGGCCGACGTGCCCCAGCTGCTGCGGGAGGAGCGCGACGCCTTCGTCGCCTACCGCGCCTCCTTCCTCGACTGACGCCCGCCCCGATCGGAGAACTCGTTTCATGATCACCCTGTCTCAGGCACTGAACAGCGGCCTGCGCCGCGCCATGGAGGACGACGACAAGGTCCTCCTGATGGGCGAGGACGTCGGCCGGCTCGGCGGCGTCTTCCGGATCACCGACGGCCTCCAGAAGGACTTCGGCGAAGCCCGGGTGGTGGACACCACGCTCGCCGAGTCCGGGATCATCGGCACCGCCATCGGGTTGGCGCTACGCGGGTACCGCCCGGTCTGCGAGATCCAGTTCGACGGCTTCGTCTACCCGGCGTTCAACCAGATCGTCTCCCAGCTCGCCAAGATGCGCGCCCGCACCGGCGGCCGTACCGCCCTGCCGGTGGTGGTGCGTATCCCGGTGGGCGGCGGGATCGGCGCGGTGGAGCACCACAGCGAGTCGAACGAGGCGTACTTCGCGCACACCGCCGGGCTGCGGGTCGTCTACTGCGCCGGCCCGGACGACGCGCACTGGATGATCCGCCAGGCCGTCGCCGGCGACGACCCGGTCATCTTCTACGAGCCGAAGCGCCGCTACTGGGTCAAGGGCGAGGTGACGCCCGAGGAGGCCGGGCCGCCGCTGCCGCTGGACCGCGCCCGGACCGTGCGGCCGGGCACCGACGTGACGCTGCTGACGTACGGGGGCACCGTCGCCACCTGCGTCGCCGCCGCCGAGGCGGCAGCACAGGAGGGCCGCGACATCGAGGTGATCGACCTGCGGTCCATCTCTCCGCTGGACGTGCTGACCATCGAGGAGTCGGTCCGCCGCACCGGCCGGGCGGTGGTGGTCCACGAGGCCCCCACGTTCGCCGGGTTCGGCGCCGAGGTCGTCGCGCAGGTGACGAGCCGGTGCTTCTACTCGCTGGAGGCGCCGGTCGAGCGGGTCGGCGGCTTCAACCTGCCGTACCCGCCGGCCAAGGTCGAGGAGGAGTACCTGCCCGACCTGGACCGGATCCTCGACGCCGTCGACCGCGTCCTGGCCGCGTGAAGGGAGAGGTACCGATGAACGTTCAGCAGTTCCGCCTGCCCGACGTCGGCGAAGGGCTCACCGAGGCCGAGATCGTCACCTGGCGGGTCGCACCGGGCGACCCGGTACGCCTCAACGACGTCATCGTGGACATCGAGACCGCCAAGGCGGTGGTCGAGCTTCCCAGCCCGTACGCCGGTGTGGTGGACCGCCTCCTCGCCGAGGAGGGGCAGACAGTCGAGGTCGGCTCGCCGATCATCGCGATCCGGGTGGCGGGCGACGGCCCGGCGGCCCCGTCCACCGACGAGCCCGCCGGCGAAACGCCCGCCGACGAGCCGGCCGCGGAGCGCACCGCGGTGCTCGTGGGCTACGGGGTCTCCACGCAGGCCCGGACGCGCCGGCCACGTCGCACCCCGTCCGTCCGTCCGGCCGACACCTCCCGCCCGGCGCACACGTCCCGGCCGCCGGTGCTCACCAAGCCGCCGCTGCGCAAGCTCGCCAAGGATCTCGGTGTGGAGCTGGCGGACGTACACGGCAGCGGCCCCGACGGCCGGATCACCCGCCAGGACCTGCTCGACCACACAACCGGCCCGGCACCGGCGGCCGACCACCGGCGGGACGAGCGCCTGCCCGTGCGCGGGGTCCGCAAGGCGACCGCGGCGGCCATGGTCGCCAGCGCGTTCACCGCACCGCACGTCACCGAGTTCCTCACCGTCGACATGACCGGCACCGTGGAGTTCGTGGACCGGCTGAAGCAGGACCCGGCGTTCCAGGGGGTGAAGGTCAGTCCGCTGCTCGTGGCGTCGCTGGCCCTGCTGGACGCGGTACGCCGGCATCCGGACGTCAACGCCCGGTGGGACGAGGAGAACCAGGAGATCGTCCGGTTCGCCGACGTCAACCTGGGCATCGCCGCCGCGACGCCGCGCGGGCTGCTCGTGCCGAACGTCAAAGCGGCGCAGAACCTGCCGGTACGGGGCCTCGCGGTCGCCCTGAACGAGCTGGCGACCACCGCGCGGGAGGGCCGCACCCGTCCCGCCGACCTGGCCGGCGGCACCATCACCATCACCAACATCGGTGTGTTCGGGGTGGACGCCGGCACTCCGATCCTCAACCCCGGTGAGGCGGCCATCCTCTGCCTCGGCGCGCTGCGCCGGACGCCGTGGGTGGTCGACGAGCAGGTCGTCCCCCGGTGGACCGCGCAGTTGTCGCTGTCGTTCGACCACCGGCTGGTGGACGGGGAACTGGGCAGCCGGGTGCTCGCCCACGTCGGGCGGTTCCTCACCGATCCGCTGTGGGGCCTGGCCCTGCGCTGAGACCGGCAGACGAACGGCGCGTGGACGGGGACCCGGGTCCCGTCCACGCGCCGTCGTCGTACGAGCGGCCCGCGTACGCGTCAGCCGGCCGTGGTGCCGCCGTCGAGGACGAGCGTGTGGCCGGTGATCATCCGCGCCTCGTCGCCGGCGAGGAACACCACCGCGTCGGCGGAGTCGCGCGGCGTCGCCATGCGGCCCAGCGGGATCGAGGCCCGGAAGTTCTCCCGCGCGCTGTCCGGCACGTCGCCCATGCCGCCCAGGAACGCCGAGAGCATCGGCGTCTCGGTCGCCGCCGGGGCGATCGCGTTGACCCGGATGCCGTGCGGCGCGAGTTCCAGCGCCAGCGCCTTCATCAGGCCGATGACGCCGTGCTTGGCGGCGGTGTACGGCGCGTACCGGGGACGGGCGATGACGGCCTGGAGCGACGCGGTGAACACGATCGCGCCGCCACCGGCTTCGATCAGCGCGGGCACGGCGGCCTGCGCGGTCCAGAACGCCCCCTTGAGGTTGACGTCCACCACGCGGTCCAGCGTCGCCTGGTCGACCTCGTCGACCGGACCGGTGAACGGCGTACCGGCGTTGGCGTGCATGAGGTCGAGCCGCCCGAACCGCTCGACGGCGGTCTCCACGGCGGCGCGGCAGTCCTCGGCGCGGGTGACGTCGCAGGCCACACCGGCCACGGCGGACCCGAACTCGGCGGCCGCCTTGGCGGCCCGGTCGCCGTCGAGGTCGGCGATGACGACGCGCGCGCCCTCCTCGACGAGCCGGCCGACGGTGGCCAGTCCGATGCCGCTGGCGCCTCCGGTGACGACGGCGACGCGGTCAACCAACCTCATGTGCTGCTCCTGTTGAATCGGTCCAGGAGGTCGCCGCGCAGGGTGGGCACCGCGGACAGCAGCCTCTGGGTGTACGGGTGCTGGGGTTCGGAGTAGATCGATTCGGTGTCACCCGTCTCGACGATCCGGCCCTGGTTCATCACCGCGATCCGGTCGCACAGGTACCGGACGACGGACAGGTCGTGCGAGACCAGGATCAGGGTCAGCTTGAACTGCTCGGCCAGCTCGGTGAGCAGGTTGAGGATCTGCGCGCGCACCGAGACGTCGAGCGCGCTGACCGGCTCGTCGCCCACGATGACCTTCGGACCGGCCGCCAGGGCACGGGCGATCGCGATGCGCTGCCGCTGGCCGCCGGAGAACTGGTGCGGGTAGCGGGTCACCGCCTCCTCGGGCAGACCCACCGAGTGCATCAGCTCGGCGACGCGGGCCCGGTGGTCACCGGGCAGGCGCAGCGCGCGCATCGGCTCCGCGACGATGTCCGCGACGCGCATGCGCGGGTTCAGCGACGACATCGGGTCCTGCAACACCATCTGCACGTCGCGGCGCAGGGACCGGAGCCGCCGCTCCGGCAGGCCGCTGATCCGCTGCCCCTGGTAGAACGCGGCGCCGGACGTCGGCTGGTCGAGGGCCATGAGGATGCGCGACAGCGTGGACTTGCCGGAGCCGCTCTCCCCCACAATGCCGAACGCCTCGCCTTCGTGGACCTGCACGCTCACGCCGTCGAGCGCACGGATCGGCTGTCCCGGCGTACGCAGCGACCGCCGCGGGGCGCGGTACTCGCGCACCAGGTCGACGGCTTCCAGCAACGGGGTGGTGGTCATGCGCTGGCCTTCCCGCTTTCTAGGGGCTGGTCGCTCTCGATCGGGTGGTGGCAGGCCGCCCGCTGGGTGCTGCCGGGCGGCGCCGTCAGCAGCGGCACGGTCCGGCAGACGTCGTCGGCGCGCGGGCAGCGGTTGCGGTACACGCAGCCGGTGGGGAACGACCCGAGCGACGGAACCCGGCCCGGGATGGTCGACAGCCGGCCGCTGCCGTCGGTGCTCTCCAGCACCGTCGACGCCCGCAGGCCCGCCGTGTACGGGTGCCGGGGCGAGTCGAACACGGTGGCCACGTCGCCGTGCTCGACGATCGAGCCGCCGTACATGACGAGCAGTTCCTCGCAGATGCTGGCGACGACCGGCAGGTCGTGCGTGATGAGCAGCAGCGACGCGCCCTCCTCGCGCACCAGCGTGTCCATCAGCCGCAGCATCTCCGCCTGCACCGTGACGTCCAGCGCCGTGGTGGGCTCGTCGGCGACCAGCACGGCGGGGTCGCACGCCAGCGCGATGGCCAGCACGACGCGCTGCCGCTGACCGCCGGAGAGCTGGTGCGGGTACTTGCGCGCGGTGCGGTCGGGCTCGGGCAGCTGCACCCGTTCGAGCAGCTCGGTGGCGCGGGCGGAGGCCGCCGCGCGGCTCATCCCCTTGTGCAGCCGCAGCGACTCGGCGACCTGGTTACCGACCCGCATCAGCGGGTTCAGCGCCGTCATCGGCTCCTGGAACACCATGGCGATGTCGTTGCCGCGGACCGCGCACATCTGCTTGTCGGACAGGTCGAGCAGGTTACGGCCGTTCAGCAGCACCCGCCCGGACGCCGTCACGCCGTGCGGCAGCAGGCCCATCAGCGCGAGCGCGGTCAGCGACTTGCCGCAGCCGGACTCGCCGATGAGCCCCATCCGGCGGCCCCGCCCGATCTCGAACGAGACGCCCTTGACGGCCTGGATGTCGTGGACCTCGACGACGAGGTCCTCCACCACGAGCCCGCTCATCCCGGTCACCGTCCTCTCAGCCGCGGGTCGAGGGCGTCGCGCAGCCCGTCGCCCATGAGGTTGAAACCGAGCACCGACAGGGCGATGGCCAGACCGGGCCAGACGGCGAGCATCGGCTGCACGACGAAGTAGTTCTGCGCCTCCTGGAGCATCCGGCCCCAGGTGGGGGTCGGCGGCGGGGTGCCGTACCCGAGGTAGGACAGCGCCGCCTCGGCGAGCACCGCGTGCGCGAACGACACCGACGCCTGCACGATGAGCAGGGCCGCGATGTTCGGCAGCACGTACCGCACCATGAGCACCACGCCCCGGCGGCCGTAGCTGCGCGCGGCGAGCACGAAGTCGCTCTGCAGCACCTGCATCGCGCCGGCGCGGGTGAGGCGGCCGAACACCGGGACGTTTGCGACGCCGATGGCGATCATGCCGGTGAGCGTGGAGGCGCCGAAGCCGGCCGCCAGGATGATCGCCAGCAGGATCGCCGGGAACGCGAAGACGATGTCCAGCCCTCGCATGACCGGCTCGCTGAGCCAGCGCCCTCCGCCGGCGGCGAGCAGACCCAGCGGTACGCCGATCGCCGCGGCGATCGCGACGGCGACGACACCGACGAACAGCGTGGTCCGCGCGCCGACGAGCAACTGGCTGACGATGTCCCGCCCGAAGTGGTCGGTGCCGAGCCAGTAGTCGCCGCCCGGGGCCAGCAGGGTGTTGGCCGGGTCGACCCGGGTCGGGTCGTACGGCGTCCAGAGGAACGACACCAGCGCGGTGAGGACGACCAGGCCCACCAGGGCGGCGCCGATCACCAGCGTGAGGTTCCAGCGGCGGCGCGGCCTGCCAGGGCCGGACGCGACGACGTCGGCGGTGGCCTCCGGTGGGGCGTCGGCGACTGATGTCATGCCTTGCTCCTCAGCCTGGGGTCGACCGCGTGGTACACCACGTCGACCAGGAAGTTGATCAGAAGCACCGCGGCCGTGAGCACCATGACCGTGCCCTGCACCTTCAGCAGGTCGCGGTTGCCGACGTCCTGCAACAGCATCCGGCCGAGGCCGGGCAGGCCGAAGACGTTCTCGATCACGACGGTGCCGATGAGCAGCGTCGCGAGTTGCAGGCCGAGGACGGTGATGACCGGGATGGCGGCGTTGCGCAGCGCGTGCCGGGTCAGCGCCTGCGAGCGGCTGAGACCCTTGGCCCGCGCGGTCTGGATGAAGTCCTCCTGCATGACCTCGACCACCGCGGAGCGAACGTAGCGCATCAGGATCGCGCCCTGGGCCACACCGAGGGCCAGGGCCGGCATCAGCAGGGCCTGGACGGCGTCGCCGACGTCGTCCCAGCCGGTGAACCCACCGGCCGGGAGCCACTGGAGTTTCACCGCGAACACGGTGATGAGCAGGATGCCCAGCCAGAACGAGGGGACGGCGATGCCGACCTGGCTGAACGCCGACAGCGCCGTGCCGATCGCGGTGCGGCTCTTCACCGCGGCCAGGATGCCCAGCGGCACGGCGATGAGCAGCGCCAGCGTCATCCCGGCGAGGATGAGCGGCACCGTGACGCCGAGCTTGTCGGCGATCTCCGAGCCCACCGACACCCCGCTGAGCGGTGAGACGCCGAAGTCACCGCGGATCAGGCCGCCGGCCCAGTCGAGGTACCGCTCGGTGAACGGCCGGTTCGTCCCGAACTGCTCCCGCAGCGCCTCCAGCGCCTCCGGCGTGGCGTTGACGCCGAGCATCGCCTGCGCCTGGTCGCCCGGCAGCAGCGCCAGCATCGCGAAGACGAGGACGGACGCGGCGAACAGCGAGACCGCGAGGATGGCCAGCCGCCGGACGAAGTAGATCACCATGCGTGTGTGCTCCCACTCCGAATCATGGCCTGATCATCACCATCTTGGTCACGGTCAGCTCCTCCATGGCGAAGCGCGGTCCCTCCCGGCCGATGCCGGAGTCCTTGACGCCGCCGTACGGCATGTTGTCGGCGCGGAAGCCGGGCACCTCGTTGACCAGCACCCCGCCCACGTCGAGGCGGCGCACGACGTCGAGGGCGACCGCCAGGTCACGGGTGAAGACAGCGGCCTGCAGCCCGTAGCGCGACCTGTTGACCAGCTCGACCGCCGCGTCCATGTCCGGCACCGAACGTACGCAGACCACCGGGCCGAAGATCTCCTCCGCCCAGCACTCGGCGTCCTCGGGGACGTCGACGAGCACCGTCGGCTGCAGCACCCGGCCCTGCGCCGTACCGCCGGACAGGCAGCGCGCCCCGGCGGCGACCGCGCGGTCCACCCACGAGTGGACCCGCTCGGTGGACGCCTCGTCCACCAGCGCGGACACGCGGGTGCCGGCGGACCGGGGATCACCGGTGGTGACGTTCGCGAGCAGCGGCTGGAGGCGTTCCAGCAGCGCCTCGCGGACCGGCTCCTCGACGATGACCCGCTGCACGCTGATGCACGCCTGCCCGGAGGCGTAGAACCCGCCGCGTACGACGGCCTCGGCGGCCCGGTCGAGGTCGGCGTCGCGGCCGACGACGAGCGCCGCGTTGGACCCGAGTTCCAGCAGCACCTTGCGCGGAGCCGCGGCGCGGGCGATCTGGTGGCCGACGTGCGCCGACCCGGTGAACGACACGGCCGCGACGCCGGGGTGCGTGGTCAGGAGCTTGCCGACCTCGACGCCACCGGTGACGAGCTGGACCCCGGCGGCCGGGCAGCCCGCCCGGCGGAACAGGTCGACCAGCACCAGCGTGGCCAGCGGCGTGTTCGGCGCCGGCTTGACGATCACCGGGCAGCCCGCCGCCACCGACGGCGCGACCTTGTGGGCGGCCAGCAGCAGCGGGTAGTTGAACCCGGTGATGCCGACGACGACGCCGACCGGGCGGCGTACCCAGAAGCCGAGCATGCCCTCGCCGGCCGGTTGCATGTCCAGCGCCACCGTCTCGCCGGTCAGGTGCCCGACCTCCTCGGCGGCCGTCTCCAGCGTGACCAGCGTGCGGGCCACCTCGACCCGGCAGTCGACCAGCGGCTTGCCGGTCTCCAGGACCAGCAGCCCGGCGAGCGCGTCGGCGCGGGCGCGGACCTCGGCGGCGACGGTGGTCAGGATCGCGCGCCGACGGTGGCCGGGCAGGCCGGCCATCTCCGCGGCGGCCTCACTCGCGGCCGCGACAGCCGCCTCCGCGTCGGCGGGGCCGCCCCACGGCGCCTGGGTCACGGTGCTGCCGTCGTACGGGAACCGCACCGGGGCGGTCTGCGCGGTGGTGGCCCACCCCGCGCCGATCGGCAGGCCGGCGGGCAGCGCGGTCAGCAGCTCCTGCGCGGTCACGACGCCGCTCCCGCCCGGGCGCCGGTGGCCCCGGTGAGGAAGGCCAGCGCCGCCTCGGCGTACACCTTCGTCTTGCGGACGATGTCGTCGACCTCGACGTACTCGTCGGGCTGGTGGGCGATCCACTTCGGGCCGGGGCCGTACACCACGTTCGGGATGCCGCTGTCGCGCCACAGGATGGTTCCGTCGGTCGCGCCGGGCACACCGCCGAAGGCCGGCTCGGCGCCGGTGACCGCGCGGTGCGCCGCCGCGACGGCGAGCGAGACGGGGTGGTCCTCCGGGGTGACCGCGCACGGCCGGTCGTCGACGACCTCGACGGCGAAGGTGACGCCGTGCCGGGCGCCGATGGCGTCGGCGTCGGAGCGGACGCGCGCGGCCAGGGCCGCGTGGTCGACACCGGGTACGGTCCGGCAGTCCACGCCGAGCACGGCGCGGCCGGGGATGACGTTGAGCTGGTCGGCGGAACCGGCGTCCAGGACCGTGGGGGTCAGGTACGTCGGGCCGAGGTGCTCGTGCTCACCCGGGTCGGCCTGCAGCTCCTTCTGGAACCGGCCGAGCGCGGCGACCAGCTCGGCGACCGCGGGCACGGGGTTGCGGCCGTGCTGCGGCATCGCGCCGTGCGCCATCTTGCCGGTGCAGGTGACGAGCAGCCGGACCGCGCCCTTGGCGACCGCGCAGATCTCCTCCGCCTCCGGCTCACAGATGATCGCGGCGTCCACCTCGCGGGCGAGCGCGGTGGTGGTGAAGTGCTTCGCGCCGAGCATCTGGCCCTCCTCGTCCACCAGGGCCGCCACCACGATCCGGCCCGGGAACGGCCCGGCCAGCTCGACGGCCCGGGTCGCGTGGATCATCGCGGCGACACCGGCCTTCATGTCGGCGGAGCCGCGACCGTACAGGCGCCCGCCGACGATGTCGCCGCCGAACGGGTCGACCGTCCACTCCTCGGGAGAGCCTTCGGTGACGACGTCGGTGTGCCCCTCGAACATCAGCGTCGGGCCGGGCAGGCCGCCGTCCACCACCGCGACGACGTTGGGGCGCCCGGGAACGACCTCGGTGACCTCCGGCCGCCACCCGAAGCCCCGCATGACCTCCGCGACGAGTTCCGCCACGGGCTGCTCGCTCCGCCCGCGCTCCGCGTCCCAGGTCGAGGGGATGCGGACCAGGTCCTGGGTGAGCGACACGACGGCTTGCTCGTCGACGAGATGGCCGGCGCGGAGTGAGGCATGGGTGTCCGACGTCATGGCGTCGGAGGTTACGAACTCCGACACCGGAGGGGAACGTCCAGTTTCCGGGCCGGTGGGGGTACCAGCCGTGGCCGGACCTGGTCTTCTACGGCCGCGGCGACCCGCCGCACCCCCTCGTCGATGCGGTCCAGCGGCATCACCTGGTACCCCAGCCTCAGGTGGTGGCGCGGCGCGGGCCGGGTGGCCCAGTACGGCGCCCCGGGGTCGAGCAGGACACCCTGCCGGCGCAGCTCGCGGGCGAGTTCCCCGGCGTCCAGCCCCGGCGGGCCGATCAGCCACCGGGCCAGCCCGCCGCGCGGCACCGGCTGCGGTCCCCAGCGCACGTGCCGCTCGACCGCCCGCACCATCTCCTCGTACAGGCCCTGGTAGTGGGCGCGCACGCGGCGCACGTGGCGGGCCAGGTCCCGGCTGGCGATCATCTGCGCCAGGGCGCGTTGCATCGGGCCGGGCGGGTGCCGCAGCACGTAGCGGGAGCGGGCCCGCATGGCGTCCACCAGCGCCGGGGACGCCACCACGTAGCCGAGCCGCAGCCCGGGCGCCAGCAGCTTGCTGAAGCTGCCGAGGTAGACGACGCGGTCCTCGTCGTCCAGCGCCCGCACCGCCACCGCGGGCATCCCCCGGAACGTCATCTCCGGGTCGTAGTCGTCCTCGATCACCACCGCGTCCGCCGCGCCGGCCCGGCGCAGCAGCTCCTCACGCCGGGACGCCGACATCGTCGCGCCGGTGGGGTACTGGTGGCTCGGCGTGACGTACACCAGTTGGGCGCCGTGCAGGTCCGCCGGCAGGTCCTCGACGACGAGGCCGTCCTCGTCGACCCGGCCGGGCACCACGTCGGCACCGGCCATCTGCATGATCGTCCGCGCGTCGGGATAGCCCGGGTCCTCGACCAGCACGACGGTCCCGGGCCGGACCAGGACGCTCGCCAGCAGGTGCAGCGCGTGCGTCGAGCCCAGCGTGATCATCACCTGGTCCGGATGGGCGGAGATGCCACGCGCGGGCAGCACGTGCTCGCAGAGCTGACGCACCAGCTCCGGGTCGTCGGCCTGGCCGGCGTCCCCGATGACCCGGGACAGGCCGTCCTGCCGCAGCGCCTCCCGCTGCGCCCGTTCCCACGCGCCGATCGGGAACATGCTGGGGTCGGGCTGGCCGACCACGAACGGGAACGGCGCCCGCGCCCAGGCCGGATCCCGGTGCACCGGCGTGGGGGGCGGTTCCGGCAGCCGCGACTCCCAGTCGATCGGCCGCATCGGCGAGCGGGCGGTCCGCCGCGCGGCCCGCATCCGCACCACCGCGTCGGAGGAGACGTAGAGACCGCGCCGCGGGACCGTCACGATGAGGCCCTGCTCCATGAGCCGGTCGTACGCGGTCAGCACGGTGTTCCGGGAGACGCCGAGCGACTCGGCCAGGCGGCGCGTGCTCGGCAGCGGGCCGTCGTCGTACTGCCCGGCGAGGATCGCGTCCTCGAGCCCGGTGATGATCTGCTCGTAGAGCGGAACCGCGCTCTGCGGGTTGACCGGCAGCAGGAAGTCCGCCACCTCGACCTCCCACTCCCGCGGGGGTCTCGCCTCGTCCCGTCGTCGCACGCCTTGCACACGCCATCCGCGTCCCGCTGGTACCAGCCTAGCCGGAGACCTGGACCTGTTGCCGACGGCCCGTTCCCGCCACGCTTGGCCGGGCGATGGCAGGTGACGGTCTCCTGCACGCGGACAGGGGTGGACTAATGAGCGCCCAGCGAATCGCGCTGGTGCCCGGCGACGGCATCGGACCGGAGGTCACCGCCCAGGCGGTCAAGGCGTGTGACGCCGCGGCCCGACGGTTCGGGCTCGACCTGGTGTGGGAAGACTACGAACTCGGCGCGGACTACTGGCGGATAACCGGCCAGGTCGTGCCGCCGGACGTGGAACAGGAACTGGCCAAGGCGGACGCCATTCTCTTCGGCGCCGTCGGCGACCCGTCGGTGCCACCCGGCGTGCTCGAACGCGGCCTGGTCATCCACCTGCGGACCGCTTTCGACCAGTACGTGAACCTGCGGCCGGTCAAGCTGCTGCCCGGCGTGCCCTCGCCCATCGCGGGACTCCGCCCCGAGCAGTGCGACCTGCTGATCCTGCGGGAGAACACCGAGGGCGCCTACGTCGGGGCCGGCGGCTTCATCCACCGGGGCGGGCCGGACGAGATCGCCACCCAGGAGTCGGTGAACACCCGCAAGGGGGTCGAGCGTCTCATCCGGCACGGTTTCCGCGCGGCGATGGGGCGGCGCAGGCACCTCACCCTGGTGCACAAGGCGAACATCCTCACGTTCGCCGGTGACCTGTGGCAGCGGACCTTCGAGGAGGTCGCGGCGGAGTACCCCGACGTCGCGACGGACTACGTGCACGTCGACGCGATGTGCCTCTACCTGGTGACGCAGCCGGAGCGGTTCGACGTCGTGGTCACCGACAACCTGTTCGGCGACATCATCACCGACCTGGGCGCGGCCGTGCAGGGCGGGCTCGGCCTGGCCGCCAGCGGCAACCTCAACCCGACCGGGTCGGCGCCGAGCATGTTCGAGCCGGTGCACGGCTCCGCGCCGGACATCGCCGGCCGGGGCTGGGCCAATCCCGCCGGCTCGATCCTCAGCGCCGCGCTCATGCTGGAGCACCTGGGCCACCCGGAGGCGGCGCGCAGCCTGGAGGACGGGGTGAAGGCGGTGCTGCCACGTCTGGGCGCCATGCGCGGGCCGGAGATGGGCATGTCGACCGAGGACTTCGGCGACGCGGTCGCCGCCGTCATCGCCGAGGGCGCGTACCAGGCGGAGGCGCTGCCGGCGTAGCGCGTCATCGGCTGATCGAGGTGGCGGCGGGGGTGGACCCCGCCGCCACCTTTTTCGCCTGGCGCCACGCCGGGACCGGGTCGGGCGTACGGGGACGTGGACAGCGCCGAACGGCCACCTCCCGTACGGCGTCGCGGGCAACGTTCGGGGACCTCACGGCCGGACCTGGCGCGCCCACCGAAAACCGCGTCTCACCTGCTGAGAGCCATTCGTCGCGGTGTCACGGCGTATTCCCGCGCCGGTGGCCGCCGGGCCGCCCGAAACCGGGCCACCGCAGGCTCCCCGAGCGGCGATTGGTACCTGCCCACCCCGCTGAACTGGCCCTTTTGCATCGGGTACCACGCTCCTAGTGTCCCGGCTCACAGGCTACGAGCGCCCTTGGCGTTCTTCGCGATGGGACACACGAATGAATCGGCTGAAGATAACGCTGCCCGCCGTGCTTCTCGCCACGGCGCTGGCTCTGACCGCGTGCAGTAGCGATGGCGACGACTCGGAGACCACCACCGGGGGTGGCTCCGGCAACGGCACTGTCACCCTCGGCGCCTACCTGGAGCCGGTGAGCCTCGACCTGACCGCCGAGGCCGGCGCCGCGATCCCGCAGGTCCTGCTCTACAACGTGTACGAGGGCCTGGTGCGCCAGAACGCGGACACCGGTGAGGTGGAGCCGCTGCTGGCCAGCGAGTGGAAGGTGTCCGACGACGGCACCAAGTACTCGTTCAAGCTCCGTGAGGGCGTCACCTTCCACGACGGTCAGAAGCTCACCGCGCAGGACGTGGCGTGGAGCTTCAAGCGGGTGACCGCGGAGGGCTCGACGAACCCGTTCAAGTCGCAGATGACCGTCGTGAAGACCGTCGAGGCGCCGGACGCCACCACCGTTGACGTGACGCTGTCCCGGCCGAGCCAGAGCTGGCTGTTCGACGTCGCCGGCCGCGTCGGCGTGGTGCTCAAGGAGAACGCCACCGACCTGGGGACCAAGCCGAACGGCACCGGCCCGTTCAAGTTCGACAAGTGGAACCGCGGCGACAGCATCACGCTGGCGCGCCACGACGGCTACTGGGGCGACAAGGCGAAGGTCGCCTCCGCCGTCTTCCGGTACATCACCGACGCCAACGCGCTGAACAACGCGATGCTCTCCGGTCAGCTGGACATCGTGGCGAACATCCAGGCGCCGCAGCTGCTCGAGGTGTTCAAGGGCAACAAGCAGTTCGAGGTGGTCGAGGGCAAGACGACCGGTGAGGTCGTCCTGGCGATGAACAACGGCAAGGGCCCGCTGGCCGACGCCCGGGTGCGCCAGGCCATCCGCCACGCGATCGACCACGACGCGCTCATCAAGACCGTCTGGTCCGGGTACGGGACGAAGATCGGCAGCATGGTGCCGCCGAGCGACCCGTGGTACGAGGACCGCACCGGCGACTTCCCGCACGACCCCGCCAAGGCCAAGCAGCTGCTGGCCGAGGCCGGCCACGCGAACGGGCTCACCCTGACCATGGACGTTCCGCCGCCGGGTTACGCCCGCGCGTCGGCGCAGTTCGTCGCCTCGCAGCTGAACGAGGTCGGCATCAAGGTGACCCAGAACAACGTCGAGATGCCGCAGTGGCTCGACAAGGTGTTCGGCAAGGCCAACTACGACCTGTCGATCATCGCCCACGTCGAGCCCCGTGACCTGGTCCGCTACGGCGAGCCGGGCTACTACCACCGCTACAAGAACCCGGCCGTCACCCAGCTCATGCAGGAGGCCGACACGGCTCTGGACGCGGCGACCCGGGACAAGAAGTTCGCCGAGGCCGCGAAGCTCATCTCGCAGGAGGCCGCCAGCGACTGGCTGTTCCTGCTGCCGAACCTCGCGGTGATCCGCGACGGCGTCGAGGGTTACCCGAAGGACTCGGTGACCCAGTCCTTCGACGTCACCAAGGTGTCGAAGAAGTAACCCGCTCCACCCACACGGAAGGACCTGGTAGGCCCCCGAGGCCCACCAGGTCCTTCTGCCATTCCCGCTCCCGCTCCCGCGATCTTGCAGTTGCGGCCCTCGACGCGGGGGATTTCTCCCTTTCGCCGGGGCACAAAGCGCAAGATCGACCGCCCGGGCAGGATCCCGGGAGCTGACACCGGTACGTGATCCGCCGTCCTGGCCGTGCGGGCGTGGGACTGGTTCGCCCGGAAGGGCCCAGTCTCTCGGCAGAGCTCGCTATTGGGCTGCGTGAGTGGCCCGAGTGGATGGACATGCACAGGGAGTACGGCGGTGGTCAGGTCGCCATCGACGAGCAGTATCGGGCGTGGACGAGAAGGGCCGGGAGCTGACGCGGCAGCTGCCAGAGGAGACCGGCGCGGCAGTCGTCTACCAGGGGATCGCGGTGAAGTGGCTGGTGGCTTCGTACCGGACGGCGAGCTTGTCGAAGCGGCTGGCCACGGCGCGGTCGCGCTCGAGCCGGTTGATGCCGCACTCCACGGCGTGACGCGGGATTCGGGTGGGCGGGCGGGCCGGGGAACGACGCGAGGCGGGCCCCGTCCGTGTGGACGAAGCCCGCCTCGATCGTCAGGCGCCTACGGTTGCGGCACCGGGTGGGACAGCGTGCGTGTCAGCTCAGCTGGGCGGAGGGTGCCCGTCGGCGACCCCGGAGGTGCATGCCCAGCAGGCCGATGCCGAGGATGCCCGCGGCCAGCAGAGCCGTGGTCACGCCGGTCGGGACGCTGGGGCCGCCTGTGTCACCGGAGGCGAGCACCATGCCGTTCTGCGACTCCTGAGCGGCGTCGTTCGTGTTGCTCGCCGGAGCGGCCTTCGGCTTGCCCTTGTCCTTGTCGGCACCGGCCGGCGCGGGGACCGGCGTCTGCGCCAGCGCCTGGGTGGCCTGAGCGAAGGTCTCCGGCGTCACGTCCGGGGCGTTGCCCTGCGTACGCCACTGCTTGAGCTGCTTCATGCCCTTGCAGGCCGAGGGGTAGCGGTCACAGTAGCTGGTGGTGTTGCCGATGCTCTCGGACGACAGGACGGCCTTGGCGATGGCCCGGGCCAGGGTGCTGGCGCCGGCGTTGAAGATGGCGTTCAGCTGACGGGTGTCGGCCGGGTCGTTGATCTGCAGCGCCTCGCCCTTGCCGGTGGAGACGGCGAACACGGTGTCACCGTCGCCCAGGGTGTGGATCGGGCTGATCGCGCGGGCCATGCCGTCGTGCGCGTTGCCGGACATGCGCTGCGCGGCGGCCTTCTCCAGCGGAGCGTTGGTGGCGACCACGGCGATCGTGGTGTTGGCCGGCTGCTGAGCGGCGGTGCTCGGCGGGTTGCACTCCTTCTTCTTGGGCGCCTTGTACCCGGCGAACTCGTCGCCGATGCCGAACTTGACGCCGTACAGGGTGCAGTCGGCCGGGTCGACCGGCGAACCCGCCGGGTTGACGATCACCATCGCGCCGACGTAGATGCCGTTGCCGAGGTGGACGCTGGCGGTGCCGACGCCGCCGCGCAGGCCGCCGCCGCGGGCGCCGGTGCCGCCGCCGACGCCGCCCTGGCGGACCGGACCGTCCGAGGTGGCCTGTGCCGCGAGGTAGCCCCACTCGGCGGAGGTACGCGCCTTCGGGTCACCGCCGCGGCCGAGGTCGAAGATGTCCGCGGCCGGCACGATCGGGGCCACGCCACCGGCGCCGACGCCGACGCCCTCGCCCCGGTCCTCCAGCCAGCGGATGATGCCGTTGGTGGCCGACAGCCCGTACATGCTGCTGCCGCCGAGCTGGATCGCGTTGACGCCCGGGTTCGAGTTGAGCGGGCTGAGCAGGTCGGTCTCCTTGGTGGCGGGGGCGCCACCACGCTGGTCCACACTCGCCACGGACATCTGCGGCATGTAGACGACCGAGGTGCCGGTCAGGTACGGAGCGGTGTCGGACTGGACCTGACCGACCTGGATGCCGGGAACGTCGGTGATGGCGTTGTGGGCACCCGGGGCGCCGGCGGCGGGATCGGCCGACGCGGGCGACGCGACGAGCACGAGTCCCGGACAGACCAGCGCTGCCGCTGCGAGTGCGGCGAATCTGGACGACTTCATGCAGCTTCTCCCATGTGAAGCGGTGCGACCGCCACCCCGATTAGGGGCGGTCGATGCATTGGTCAACTGGTGGTCCCCCGTGGTACACGACGAGCGATGTGGGGGAGGCTACTGGTCAGACCAGTTGAAGGGAAGACCTGGCCCAGCCAATGGCCAACTCGGGTAATCCCAGGTCAGGCCACATCAGGTGGTATCAGAGCAATATGTCCACCATCGAGCGACGCGCCTCCGGCACGTACTCGGCGTAGTAGTGGTGCAGCTCCTGACGGGTCAACCGGGCCACCTCGTCGGCCTCACCCGCCCGCATCGCGTCGATGACCCGCCGGTGGTGGGCCAGCGTGCGCTCCATCAGGGCCTGCGGGTCCGGGGCCTGCGCCAGCTTGGTGGCGATCAGGTCCAGCACCATGCTCCGGACCGCGTCGAGGCAGAGCACGAGCAACTCGTTGCCCGAGAGCCGCGCGACGTGTTCGTGGAAGCGGACGTCCGCCGTGCTGAACGCCTCGTAGCCGTCGGCCACCGCGTCCCGCATGCCGGCCAGCGCCGCCTCCAGCTCGTCCAACTCGGACGGTGACGCCAGCCGGGCGGCGACCGATCCGGCCGCCGACTCGATGATCATCCGGAACTGGAGCAGCTCCGCCACGCCGAGCCGCCGGCTGTCCACGACCCGGGCGAACAGCTTGCGCATCGCCGAGGCGGTCGAGGCGATCACCTGCGGCCCGAGCGGGTCACCGGGGCGGGAACGGATCAGGCCGCTGCTCTCCAGCACGCGCAGCGCCTCACGCACAGTGGACCTGCTGACGTCGAACTGCGTGGTCAGCTCGCGCTCGCTCGGCAGGCGGTCCCCCGGCCGCAGATCCCCGGCGGCGATCCGCTCCTCGACCTGCCGGACGATCCCCTCGTACGCCCTCACGGTTCGCACTGGAGCGAACGAGACAGCCTTCGGCATGGCGAACCTCCCGACGCACGGCGGCCTCGCGCCGCTGGGAACAACGGTACGGTGCATCGACCCGTCCGGTGGTCAGCCCCCGCCCGCCAGGACGAGTGCGCAGGCCGGGCGGCGGGTCACCGGAGGAGGCGGCGGGCGCACGGGCCGTCGTGGTCGGCCCGCAGCAGGCAGCGCCGGCCGTCGCCCATCCGCAGATCACAGAAGACCCGATGGCGTACGCCCTGCTCGTCCTCGGCCGAGACGGTGGTCTCGCCCGGGTCGGCCTGGGCGAGCACACCCGACCAGCGGGCGACGACCCGGGCCAGGCGTACGGCGCCGGCCAGGTCACCGGCGACGACCGGCAGGTGGATGACGAACCGCTCGCGGGGACTCATCGACGGTACGCTCCCGCGTTCATCCGCTTCTGCGCCTGCTCGGACTGCCAGCGCCGCAGCGCGTCCCGGACCCGCGCGGCCTCCTCCCGGCTGACGCCGAGCGCCCGGTAGACGTCGGCCAGGTCGAGCGCCACCCGGTCGAGGAACTCGTGCACCTCGGCCGGGTCGAGCCCGCACCGGCCCAGCCGGGTCGTCCGGAACCGCCGTTCCCGCACCCGCCAGGGGCGCAACGGCGTGTAGTTGGCCGCCCGGTAGCAGCCCGGCTGGGTGGTGCCGCGACCGGCTCGCGCGCGCCGACCGGGCCACCGGATGTTCCACCGCACGAACGCCTGCCTCTCGTGGTCGAAGGGACTGGAAGGGCGGGACCACCCGCCCGCCGCGCGCGGGCGGACCCGCCCGCCCCGCCACCGCAGCGTCACTTCGCGGTACGGCACCGGGGCAGACCGATCGGTCCGTCTCCCGCATACGCGACACGTACCGTGAGAAGGAAACTACATTGAATGACATGTGGCCACAAGGCCATACGGCCAGAAGCTCAGATACCCACGAGGGCACAAGGCTGAAGACATGGCCATCGATCCGCGCTCGCACACGCCGGTCTATGTGCAGCTTGCCGACCTGCTGCGCGAACGGATCGAGTCAGGAGAGATGCCGGCCGGATCGACCCTCGCCAGCGAGGCACGCCTCTCGCAGGAATACGGCATCGGCCGCGACGCCGTTCGCATGGCGATCTCGCTGCTGCGATCGGAGGGCCTGGTCAGCACGAGGCGCGGCCACGGCACCGTCGTCCGTGAGACGCCGCAACGCAGGCAGGTCGAACTCGCACCCGGCGGATCGGTCGTCGCGCGGATGCCTACCGGCGCCGAGCGCCGGAACATGCTGCTGGACGAGGGCGTGCCGGTGCTCGAGATCCACGGCCCGGAGGGCGACGTGGAGTTGCTGCCGGGCGACGAGGTGGAGCTGACCCGCCCGGCGCACGACTGAGCCGGGCGGCGCGCGTCAGGCGGTGGGCGTACCCATCGCCACGTCGTCGACCTTGATGTTGATCTCGTCGACCCGAAGGCCGTACGCCTCGACGGCGGACGCGACAGCGATCCGCACCTCGTCGGTCACCTGCGGAACCGGGTGGCCCGCCTCGATCACGAGGACCAGGTTGATCACGGCCGCGCCGTCGGTGACGTGGGCAGTGCAGCCCCGCCGGGCGTCGCCGACCTGGTCGAGCCCGACCCGGTCGAGCACCGCGTTGAAGAACCGGGCCACGTCACCGCCCAGCTCGGCCACGCCGGGCACCCCTCGGGCGGCGGCCACCGCGATCTTCTCCACCACCTCGTCGGAGACGTGCGTGGTCCCGCCCGCCACCGCGTCCGGCGTCACCTGAAGTTCCTGGGTCGCCTCGTCAGCCATGCTCTCCCACCCGTCGCACCGCCCCGCGCCGACGGCGTGGGCGGTGCGAGCGTACTAGGCGGAGGCGGTCCGCAGTGGACGGCCGCCCGGTTCAGCGTGCCCCGGCCGGCGCCGGCTCGCCGATCCCGTCCAGCCCGCCGGAGGTGCCCGGCACCGGGTGCGGCCCGGCGCCGCCCGCTGCCTGCTCGCGACGCCGGAGCCAGCGGTCGACACCGAGGTTGAGCAGCAGGCCGACCGCCGCCCAGACCGCCACGACGGCCAGGTTCCGTCCGACGCCGACCCCGCCGAAGTAGACGAGCGACCGGGCCGTGTCCACCGCTGCGGGCAGCGGCAGGACGCCCTGGAGCGTCCGGAAGAACTCCGGCACCATGTAGACCGACAGGCCGCCGCCGGACGCGGGCACGCCGGCCATCATCAGGACCACCATCATCGGGATGATCGCGGCGAGGCCGAAGGTACGGGTGAACACGGCGGTCACCAGCGACACGGCGAAGATGGTGAGCGCGCCGAAGCCGATCATCTCCAGGGCGTGCCCGTTGACCGCGCCGATGATCACGTCGAACAGCAACCACAGCCAGGCGGACATACCGATCGCCCAGCCACCGAGGATCGGCAGGAACTGCCGCAGCCGCCGGATGTGCGGCGCCCCGCCCCGGAGCACCGCGAGCATCAGGAAGCCGGACATGATCCAGGACATGCCGACGTACAGGCTGTTGCTGCCCATCGTGTCGGTCTCGCTCAGCGGCGACACGTCGGTGGCCGCCAGTGGCATCTGCTGCCCGGCCGCGACCTGCTGGAACATGGTCTGGACCATGGTGTGCTGGCTGGACCCGGCGGCCGAGGACGAGTACAGCGTGGCCTCGCCACCGGGCGTGGACGGCAGCACGTACGCGGCGACCAGGTCACGCGCGAGGATGCGCTCGCGGGCCTCGTCCACCGACGCGGCCACGGAGATGTCGACGACGCCGTTCAGGCCCGCCCGCAGCCCGGCGGCGGCCCGCTCGGCCTGCTCCGGGACGGCGGCGACCACCGCGACCGGGATGTCGTGGGGCTCCGGCTTGTGCATGGAGAAGCTCATCAGGCCCACCACGACGACAAGGATGCTCAGCGGGAACGCCGCCACCGTCGCGTACCGGAATCGCTTGGACCGCGGCGGCCCGCCGGCCAGCGCGGGCAGCGGCGTGTCCGGGCCGTCGACCTGCGGCGCCTGCGGGATGGGTGCCCCACCGCGCTCCTTGAGCAGGCAGAGCGCCACGGCGGCGACGATCCACGCGGCGAGCGTCAGCAGGTGGACGCCGATGCCCCGGCCGTCGAAGTAGAGCGCCGACCGCAGCGCCTCGCCGGCCGCCGGCAGGGGCAGTACGCCGTGCAGGAACTGGAAGAACCCGGGCATCGTGTGGACCGGCAGCGCCAGGTTCGACGCGGGCATGCCGAACACGACGAAGAGCAGCATCCCGAGCAGGACCGCCAGCGGCCCCATCAGCTTGGTGAACAGAAGCTGGGCGAGACCGACGGCGGCGGTGGCGAGCATGCCGACGCCGAGGAACGTGAGGTAGTGGCCGTCCACCGCGCCGACGACCGGGCCGAGGATCAGCCAGACGATCGTGCTGGTCAGCGCGGACCAGCCGGCGACCAGCGGGACGAACCGCCGCAGGCGCAGCAGGTGGGGGGTGGCCATCAGGAGCAGGCTCAGCGGCACGTACCCGGCGAGCATCATGCCCATCGCGGCGAACAGCACGGCGATGCCGGCCCGGTCCTCGTCGGGCAGCGCCGCGACCTCCTCGACCGTTGACGCCCACTGCTGCTGCACCGCGACCGGGGCGAGAAGCTGCTGGGCGGTGGCGGCGCCGGAGGCCCCGGCCGCCGAGGCCGTGAAGATCGTCGCCTGGTCCGACCCGGCGGCCGGGAGTTGCAGCGCGCCGCTGATCTCCCGGTCCCGCAGCAGCTCGACCGCGGCGTCCCGGGACGTCACCAGCCGGGCCTCGACCGGCTCGCCGGGGGTGGCGTTGAGCGCGTCGACGACGCCCTGCGCCTGGGCGCCGCTGCCGACCACCGCCACCGGCATCTGCCGGGGGTGTGGGGAGTGCATCGTCGCCACGTAGGTCGCGAACATCATCGTGACCATGAGGAACGGCATGACGAAGAGGGCGACCGAGCGGATGATCCGTTCCTTGCGGTCGGCGGCGTTCGGCTCGGCGGTCGCCGGGTCGGTGGTGGACGGCACAGGCATGCTCCGGACTGGGTTCGCGGCCGCGTCGGGCCAGAATGTAAGTCAACTGACTTACATAGTGTAGGTGACGCCGGCGCCGGACCACGAAACGACTAGGTTTGGCCTGCGCCACAGTCGCGCGGTCCACGAGGAGGGGTGCGGTCATGGCACGGTCGGAGGCAGCCCGCGGCGCGCTGCTCGACGCGGCCGAACGCCTGTTCGCCGAGGAGGGGATCGCCCAGGTCTCCGACCGCCGGGTGGCCGAGGTGGCCGGCAACACCAACCACTCGGCGGTGCGCTACTACTTCGGCGGCCGGGAGGGCCTGCTCCGGGCACTGGTCACCCGGCACATGGACGCCCTCGCCGAACCCCGCCGGGCGATGCCCGAGCAGCCCGACTCGGTCCTCGGCGACGTGCGCAGTCTCGTACAGCCGTCCATGGCGGTGCTCGCGAGCCTGCCCCGGCCGAGCTGGCGGGCCCGCTTCCTCGCCCAGGCCCTGCACGACCCGACGCTGCGGGTGCTGATGCGCGAGGCGTTCGAGTCGGCCTTCGTCGACCTGCCGGCCCGCGCGTCGCTGGCGTCGCGCCTGGCGCACCTCGACCGGGGAGTGGTGGCCGGCCGGTCGGCGCTGATCGCCCGCATCGTCATGACCGCCACCGCCGAGGTCGAGGCCCGGGCCGAGCAGGAGAGGCAGGACCCGCGCTGGCTGGACGTCGGCGACTTCCTCGCCGACGCCATCGCCGGCATGCTGGCGGCTCCGGTCAGCCGGCCCGGAGCCGCCAACCCGCTCACCGACGCGGAACTCTGAGCCCGGAGGCGGGCCGGCCGAACCCGGCGGCCGCGCCTTCAGGAACCGAGCTGGGCCAGCAGCTCGTCGGCCGCCGCGTACGGGTCGATGGCGCCCTCGGCCACCTTCGCGGCGAGCGTCGGCAGCTGCGTACCGTCGCGCAGTGAGCCGATCCGGGCACGCAGCACGCCCAGCGCGATGGCCTCGATCTCGGCGGCGGCCCGCGCCTCCCGGCGGCGGCGCAGCTCGCCGTGGCGCTCCAGCCAGTCGCGGTGCTTGTCGATCGCGGCGGCGATGTCGTCGATGCCCTCGGCGCGGGCGGCGATCGACCGCACCACCTGCGGGCGCCACTCCCCCGGACCGCGCTCGCCGAGCGCGATCATGCCCTGGATGTCGCGGACCGTCGCGTCCGCGCCGTCCCGGTCGGCCTTGTTGACCACGAACACGTCGGCGATCTCCAGGATGCCGGCCTTGACCGCCTGGATCGCGTCACCCATGCCCGGCGCGAGCAGCACGAGCGTGGTGTCGGCCAGCGAGGCCACCTCCACCTCGGCCTGCCCGACGCCGACCGTCTCGACGAGCACCACGTCGCAGCCCGCGCCCTCCAGCACGCGCACCGCCTGCGGCGTGGCCGCGGAGAGCCCGCCCAGGTGGCCCCGGCTGGACATCGAGCGGATGTAGACGCCCGGGTCGGTCGCGTGGTCCTGCATCCGGACCCGGTCGCCGAGGATCGCGCCGCCGGTGAACGGGCTGGACGGGTCGATCGCCAGCACGCCCACCCGGTGCCCGCGCGCCCGCAGCGCCCGTACCAGCTCGTTCGTGGTGGTCGACTTGCCCACGCCGGGCGAGCCGGTCAGGCCGACCACCTGGGCCTGCCCGGCGTACGGCGCGAGCGCCGCCGCCACCTGCGGCAGCACCTCGTCGCCGGACTCGACCAGGGTGATCAGGCGGGCCACCGCGCGGGGGTCACCCGCGCGGGCCCGTTCCACCAGCATGGGTACGTCCCGGCTGCGGCGCACCGGGCCGGTGGCCGCCGCCGGGGCGTTCTGTGCATCGTTCACAGGTATCAGCAATCAGCTCTCGGCGCCGTTCGGCACGTGGATGATCAGCGCGTCGCCCTGCCCGCCACCGCCGCAGAGCGCCGCCGCGCCGGTGCCGCCGCCGCGCCGCTTCAGCTCCATCGCGAGCGTGAGTACGAGGCGGGCGCCGGACATGCCGATCGGGTGGCCGAGCGCGATCGCGCCGCCGTTGACGTTGACCTTGTCGGGGCTGATGCCGAGGTCACGGGTGGACTGGATGCCCACCGCAGCGAACGCCTCGTTGATCTCGATGAGGTCGAGGTCCTCGATGCTCAGGCCGCCCTTCTTCAGGGCGTGGTTGATCGCGTTGGACGGCTGCGAGTGCAGGGAGTTGTCCGGGCCGGCCACGTTGCCGTGCGCGCCGATCTCGGCCAGCCAGGTCAGACCCAGCTCCTTGGCCTTGGCCTTGCTCATCACGACCACGGCGGCGGCGCCGTCGGAGATCGGCGAGGCGCTGCCGGCGGTGATGGTGCCGTCCTTGGTGAAGGCGGGTCGCAGCCGGCCCAGCGACTCGGCGGTGGTGTCCGGGCGGATGCCCTCGTCCTCGCTGATCACCAGCGGGTCGCCCTTGCGCTGCGGGATGACCACCGGGGTGATCTCGTCGCCGAAGTGGCCGTTCTTCTGCGCGGCGGCGGCACGCTGGTGGCTGGCCGCGGAGAACGCGTCCTGCTCCTCGCGGGTGATGCCGTGCTTCGCGCCGTGGCGCTCGGTGGACTCGCCCATCGAGCAGCAGTCCCAGGCGTCGGTGAGGCCGTCGAGGGCCATGTGGTCCTTGACCGTCACGTCGCCGTACTTGTAGCCGGAGCGCTGCCCGAGCAGCAGGTGCGGGGCGTTCGTCATGGACTCCATGCCACCGGCCACCACGACGTCGAACTCACCGGCCCGGATGAGCTGGTCGGCGAGCGCGATCGCGTCCAGCCCGGAGAGGCAGACCTTGTTGATGGTCAGCGCCGGGGTGGACATCGGGATGCCGGCCTCGACGGCCGCCTGCCGGGCCGGGATCTGCCCGGCGCCGGCCTGGAGCACCTGGCCCATGATCACGTACTGGACCTGCTCGGGCGCGACGCCGGCGCGCTCCAGGGCCGCCTTGATCGCGATGCCACCGAGCTTGGTCGCGGGGAGGTCCTTGAGGTTGCCCAGCAGGCGCCCCATGGGGGTCCGCGCGCCGCTGACGATCACCGAAGCCATTGCCTGCCTCCGAGGGGGTGCCGACCTGTACGCCTTAACGATTGTTCGGTCAGACTAGCGTCATGGCTGAGAACTCCCCCGTCGAGCCCGCTGCCGAGTTTGTCACAGACATCGGCCTGCGCCGCATCGACCACGTCGGGGTCGCCGTGGCCGACCTGGACGCCGCGATCGACTTCTACCAGCGCACGTTCGGGATGCGCTGCGTGCACACCGAGACCAACGACGAGCAGGGCGTACGCGAGGCGATGCTCGCGGTCGGGCCGGACGCCTCCGGCGGCATGGTGCAACTGCTCGCCCCGCTCTCCCCGGACACCACGATCGGCAAGTTCCTGGACAAGCGCGGGCCGGGCATCCAGCAGGTCGCGTACACGGTGGCGGACATCGACGTGGCGTGCGCGGCGCTGCGCGAGCGCGGCGTACGGCTGCTCTACGACGCGCCCCGGCGCGGCACCTCGAACTCCCGGGTCAACTTCGTGCACCCGAAGGACGCCGGCGGCGTGCTGATCGAGCTGGTCCAGCCCGCCTGACGCGCGGAGGGGGCCGGCCGCGGCCCCCTCCCGGAATCCGAACGCGCGCGGGTGTGCGCGCTTGCGCGTTCCCACGGACACCTCCACGCATCGGTGGATGCAGTTTTTCACAGAGACCTTCCCGCTTTAGCTACCGTTCAGTAACGTCCGCCGAACAGGAGCGCGACCGGTGCCGGACTGTGTCGATTGCCGACATGGCGGTCCCGTCGCACCGGCGCCGACGATGGCAGCACCCCTGCCCGCGTTGTGCGGGTGCGGATTAACGGGAGGTCACCGTGCAGGACATCCTCGAAGCGATCATGGCGGCGGAGGGTTCGTCGCAGCCGGAGCGGGAGCTCGCCGGCCTCGCCGGCCTGCCCGTGCCGGAGAGCTACCGGGGCGTGGTGGTGCGCGCCGAGGACACCCGCATGTTCGAGGGCATGGCCACCCGCGACAAGGACCCGCGCAAGGCCCTGCACGTGCAGGAGGTGCCGGTCCCGGAGCTGGGCCCGGGCGAGGCGCTGGTCGCGGTGATGGCCAGCGCGATCAACTACAACACGGTGTGGACGAGCATCTTCGAGCCGCTGCCCACCTTCAAGTTCCTCCAGCGCTACGGCCGGCTCTCCGAGCTGACCCGCCGTCACGACCTGCCGTACCACGTCGTCGGCTCGGACGCCGCGGGCGTGGTGCTGCGTACCGGGCCGGGCGTGACCAAGTGGAAGGCCGGCGACGAGGTGGTCGCGCACTGCCTGTCGGTCGAGCTGGAGGACTCCGCCGGCCACGACGACACGATGCTCGACCCGCAGCAGCGGATCTGGGGCTTCGAGACCAACTTCGGCGGCCTCGCCGAGCTGGCGATCGTCAAGGCCAACCAGCTGATGCCGAAGCCGCGCCACCTGAGCTGGGAGGAGGCGGCCAGCCCGGGGCTGGTCAACTCCACCGCGTACCGGCAGCTCGTCTCGCACCACGGCGCGAACATGAAGCAGGGCGACGTCGTGCTGATCTGGGGCGCCTCCGGCGGCCTCGGCGGCTACGCCACCCAGATGGCCCTCAACGGCGGCGCGATCCCGGTCTGCGTGGTCTCCTCGCCGGAGAAGGCCGAGCTGTGCCGCAAGATGGGCGCCGAGCTGGTCATCGACCGCACCGCCGAAGGGTTCAAGTTCTGGAAGGACGAGCACACCCAGGACCAGGACGAGTGGCGTCGCTTCGGTGAGCGCATCCGCGAGCTGACCGGCGGCGAGGACCCGGACATCGTCTTCGAGCACCCGGGCCGGGAGACGTTCGGCGCCAGCGTCTACGTCGCCAAGAAGGGCGGCACGATCGTCACCTGCGCCTCGACCAGCGGCTACATGCACCAGTACGACAACCGCTACCTGTGGATGCACCTCAAGCGCATCGTCGGCAGCCACTTCGCCAACTACCACGAGGCGTGGCAGGCCAACCGGCTGGTCGCGCTCGGCAAGGTGCACCCGACCGTGTCCAAGACCTACGCGCTGGAGCAGACCGGCCAGGCCGCGTACGAGGTGCACCGCAACGCGCACCAGGGCAAGGTCGGCGTCCGGTGCCTCGCCCCCGCCGACGGGCTCGGCGTCCGCGACACCGAGATGCGTTCGCGCCACGAAAGCGCCATCAACCGGTTCCGCGGTCACTGACCGTACGGTCGCCCCGGATTGCCTTTCCGGCCGATCCGGGCGCCATTCGACCGGCGTACGCACAAAGGGCCGCGGGTACCCACCCGCGGCCCTTTTCGCGCCGTCTTCCCCGCGGACGCCCGACCCGCCCCACCCGCCCGGGAGCTGGCAAGATCGCCAGTTGGTCCGGTCTCACCTGCCGTGGGAGTTGACCATGTAAACAGGACGCGAAAGGTGCCGACCGCTCTTGCGAACCACCCTGGGGGGTCTGCGAGTATGTCCCAATGCCCCAGCAGCAGTCCTCCCCTCTTGCGTTCTTCGATAACGCGAACTCACAGCCCGATTTCACCGTTGGCCTGCGTGGCTACAACACCAACCAGGTCGACGACTTCATCGGCCGCCTCGCCGCCGCCCTGAGCCAGTCCGAGCAGGCCCGCGCCGAGGCCGAACAGCGGATGAACGACGCGCAGCGCCGCCTGCGGCAGGCCGAGCAGCGCCAGAGCGCGCTGGAGCAGAAGCTCACCGAGACCAACAAGCAGCTCGAGGAGAACAGCCGGCCGACCCTGTCCGGCCTGGGCACTCGCGTCGAGCAGATCCTGCGGCTGGCCGAGGAGCAGGCCAACGACCACCGCAACGAGGCCAAGCGCGAGTCGGAGGGCATTCTCTCCGCCGCCCGCCTCGAGGCGCGTGAGATCACCGACAAGGCGCGCGCCGAGGCCGCCGCCATGAAGGCCACCGCCGAGCGCGAGGCCGGCAGCGTCCGTACCGCAGCCGAGCGGGAGGCCGCCGAGGTCCGCGTGCAGGCCCGCCGCGAGGCGGACACGCTGCGCGCCGACGCCGACCGGGAGACCAAGCAGCTCCGTACGGTCACCGCGCACGAGGTGGCCGAGCTGAAGTCGACGGTCGAGCGCGAGGTCGCCACGCTGCGTGCCACCGCCGAGCGCGAGATCACCCAGCAGCGGGCCAAGGCCGGCCGCGAGGCCGAGGAGAAGCGGGCCGAGGCGACCAAGCTGCTCACCGACGCGCGCGACAAGCGCGACAAGGACCTCCAGGCCCTGGAGCTCCAGCTCGCCGAGCGGCGCGAGAAGGCCGAGCGCGAGGAGTCGGAGCGGCACGCCACCCAGGTCGCGCAGACCCAGAAGCTGGTGAGCGAGGCCGAGCAGCGGGCCCGTGCCGCGCAGGAGCGGGCCAAGGAGATCGAGCAGCGGGCCGAGGCCCGGCGTGTCGAGTCCGAGCGCACCGCCAACGAGACCGTGGACAAGGCCAAGGCGCTCGCCGACAAGACGCTCAACGAGGCGCGCGCCGAGGCGCAGCGGGTGCTCAACGAGGCCCGCACCGAGGCCGAGCTGACCACGCAGGCGGCCCGCCGCGAGGTCGACGACCTCACCCGGCAGAAGGACGCCGTCACCTCGCAGCTCGGGCAGATGCTCTCCGGCCTGGCCGGCATCGTGCCGGGCGTGCCGGCCGGCGGCAAGACCGAGACGCCGAAGGCCGCCGACGCCTCCGGACAGAAGGTGACAGCCGAGTCGGCCGGCTGATCGAACACCCGCTGTCGGGGGCATGAGCCACGGCGCGGGGTGACCCGGGTGACCGGTGTCACCCCGCGCCGTCATGCTTGTGCGGACCGTTTCGCCAGGAGGGTGAAGTAGCTCCCAGAAGGGGCGTCCGTATCGCCCCAGCAGAGCCGGTTGCGTGTGAGGATGGGGGCATGTCGCACGGCGAGGAACTGTTCGCGCTCGGCGGGGACGTGACGACGGAGCCCAGCTTCGAGTCCGCCCTTCGGGGGTACGAGAAACGGCAGGTCGACCGCTACGTCGCTCGCGCGGAGCACGAGATCGCGGCGTTGACCACCGAGCGGGAACAGGCGTACACCCAGATCCACAAGCTGGCCGGCCAGGTCGAGGTGCTCCAGCGCGACCTGGCCCAGGTACGCAAGCAGGTGGGGGTGGTGGACCGGGCCTCGTTCCGGCACCTGGGCCCCCGCGTCGAGCAGATCCTCACGATGGCGGAGGAGCAGGCCGACGAGATCCTGAGCGCCGCCAACGAGGAGATCGAGGCCCGCCGCGCCGCCGCCGAGCACATCGTCGAGGAGGCGCGGGAGCAGGCCGCCCAGGCGCTCAAGGACTTCGAGATCGCGCTGGCCGCCCGCCGCGCCGAGGAGGAGCGGCACACCGCTGCCCGAAAGGCCGAGGCCGAGGCCACGCTCAAGACCGCCAAGGACGAGGCGGCGACGCTGCGCAAGGCCGCGCAGGACGAGTCGGTGAAGCTGCGTACGGCCGCCCAGGACGAGGCCGAGAAGCTGCGCCGCACCGCCCAGGACGCGCTGGCGAAGGCCCAGCAGGAGGCCACCCAGCTCCGCGACACCGCCAAGGAGATCCACTCCCGGGCCCAGCAGGAGGCCGCCCGGCTGCGCGAGGCGGCCAAGGAGGTGCTGGCCAAGGCCCAGCAGGAGGCGAACCAGCTCCGCGAGGCGGCCAAGGAGGTGCACGCCAAGGGCCAGCAGGAGGCCAAGCGGCTCACCGACGCCGCCGCCGGGGCCGGCCGGGCCACGCACGCCAAGGCGCTGGCCGAGGCCAAGAAGATCGTGGACGACGCGGAGGAGGCCGCCAAGGCCACCCGGGGCCGGGCCCGCGCCGAGGCCAGCCGGCTCACCACCGAGGCCACCGAGGCTGGCAAGCGCAACCGCGCCGAGGTCGAAGCGTACGTGCAGCGCATGCGCACCGAGACCGAGGCGTACGTGCAGCAGTCCCGCGCTCAGACCCAGCAGGAACTGGGCGCGTGGCGGGCCGGGGTGGAGAAGGAGGTCACCGAGCGGCGGGACAGCGCGGAGAAGGAGCTGGCCCAGCGCCGGGCCGCCGCCGAGCAGGAGTTCGCCAAGCGCCGCGACGAGCTGGACAAGGAGCACGCGAAGCGGCAGGAGGAGCTGGAGCAGGCGTACACCGCCCGGCGCGAGGAGGTCGAGCGCACCGCCGCCGACGTCCGGCAGGCCGCCGAGGCCGACGCGCTGAGCATGCGGCAGCAGGCCGAGCTGGAGACCGCCGAGCTGCTGCGCCGCGCCGAGGCGGACGCCACCGCGCAGCGCCGCAAGGCCGACGAGCACGTCGCGGCCTCACGCCGCCAGTTCGAGGAGTACGCGGCCACGACCCAGCAGCACCTCGCCACCACACAGCAGCACCTGGCCTCGACCCAGCAGGAGGTGGCCGCCGGGCGGCAGCAGCTCGCCTCGGTGATGCTGGAGATCGCCAAGGCCCAGCAGGAGCTGGCCGACCTGCGTACCGAGACCTGGAGGTCGCGGCAGGAGTCCGACGACCTGCAACGGCAGCTCACAGGCCTGCGGCACGACGCCGACGCGGCAGGGATCGCGGCCACCCCGGTCGACCCGGACGAGCTCGCTGCAACCGCGTCCGCCGGCCGCTCGACCGGCGACGGCGAGCCGGAGGGCAGCGGCACCCCGGCTGGGGCCGGCACCGTGGTCGGCGGCGGTGCGCCGGTGGCCACGAAGGCTGCTCCCAAGGGCGCCGGGCCGGCCAAGGGCGAGGGCCGGGCCGACGGCGAACCGGCCGAGGCGGGCAGGGCCAAGCCGGTCGGCGAGCCGGTGACCACCATGGACTCCCCCGCCGGCGCGGGCGTCGACGGGGAGCCGACGGTCGCCGCCGTACCGGGCGAGGGTGGCCGGGGCGCCACCCCGACGAAGATCACCAGCACCGGCGAGAACGGCAAACGCCCCACCAAGCCGACCACCGACGAGCGCAGCGCCAAGCCCAGCGCCGTCACCGTCGACAAGGACTGATCCACACCGCCTCGGATGCCGCCGCTTCGGCCGAAGCGGCGGCATCCGGCCCGCCCGGACCGCACCACCTCCCCGAGCCGCCCGGCGGCCGACCCGGCAAGCATTGCGGGCAGCGGTGGTGGGATGGCCGGGGCGGGGCGGCGGCGACTACCCTGCGGGCAGAGGGTCGCGCGTCGGCCGGGGACGTCACCGGCGGGGCCCGCCGGGCAGTGGGGAGAGCCGGGAGGCACGGGTGTCGCAGGAGGGCTCCGCCGCCCACGAGGACAAGACCCCGGACGTGCACACCGCCGGCCCGGTGGAGTCCGCGGGCGAGACCACGCGCACCGCCGCGAGCGACACCACGGGCACCGCGAGAAACCCGCGAACCGGCATCGACACGAGCAGCGAGCGACCCGCCGACGTCGAGCCGGGTGAGTTCGAGCCGAGCGGGCGCTTCGGTGTGCCGGGGCGGCCGCTGCGGCGCAGCGCCTTCCTGATCGGCTTCACCGGCGCGCTCGGCGTGCTGCTGGCGTACGCGCTGTTCCTGGGCATACGCAATGCCGCCGGCATCCTGGTGCTCGTGGTGATCGCGCTGTTCCTCGCGGTCGGCCTGCACCCGGCGGTGGTCCGGCTGCGCAAGTGGGGTCTGCCGCGCGGCCTGGCGGTGGCGGTGGTGACGCTCACCCTGCTGTTGCTGATCGTCGCCGGCCTGCTCGCGCTGGTGCCGCCGGTGGTGACCCAGTCCGGCCAGTTCGTCCAGCAGCTACCCGGCTATGTCGAGGAGCTGCGCCGCAACCCCACAGTCAACGACCTGGTGATCCGGTACGACGTGATGGAGCGGGTCCAGGCGGCGGCGAACGCGGACACGATCGGGCGGGCGCTCGGCGGTGTGCTCGGCGGGGCACAACTGGTCTTCGGGACGATCTTCCGCCTGCTCACCGTGCTGGTGCTGACGATCTACTTCCTGGCGTACTTCGACAAGCTGCGCGAACTCGGGTACGCGCTGGCGCCGCGCTCGCGCCGGGAGCGGGTCCGGCTGATCGGCGACGAGATCCTGACCCGGGTCGGCGCGTACATGGTCGGCGCGCTCGCCATCGCGGTGCTGGCCGGGCTGACCACGTACGTGTTCGCGTTGGTGGTCGGCCTGCCGTACCCGTTCGCGCTGGCTGTGGTGGTCGCGGTGACCGACCTGATCCCGCAGATCGGCGCGACGCTGGGCGCGGTGGTGGTGACGCTCGTCGGGCTCGCCACGGACCTGCCGGTGGGCATCGCCTGCCTGGTGTTCTTCGTGCTCTACCAGCAGGTCGAGAACTACCTGATCTATCCGAAGATCATGCGCCGGGCGGTGTCGGTGAACGAGGTGGCCGCGTTGCTCGCCGCGCTGCTCGGGGCGGCGCTGCTGGGCGTGGTGGGCGCGCTCATCGCGATCCCCACCGTCGCCGCGTTGCAGTTGATCCTGCGCGAGGTGGTGCTGCCCCGCCAGGACGCGCGCTGACCCGTTACTCGGCGCGTCGCTGAGCCGGACCGGGCACCGGGGTGTCGGCGAACGCGGCGACCGTACGGTCGGCGTACGCGCTGACGTCACCGGTCTCCATCGGGCCGTCCCAGGTGGTCGGCAGCGGCAGCGGCACGCCGGGGGCGACGCGCCGGACGATCTCGTCCAGCACCTTCTCCGCGTCGCCGACCCAGAGGTGCTTGGCGCCGTCCACGCCCACCACCTCGGCCTGCGGCACGGCGGCGAAACGCTGCCGGGCCTCCTCCGGGCGCAGGTAGTCGTCGAACTCGGGGACCAGGGCGGTCAGCGGCTTGCCGGACTCGGTCCAGACCGCCAGGTCCTCCGGCGCGGAGAAGCGCAGCGGCGGGGAGAGCAGGATCGCGCCCGCCACCGCCGGGTCACAGCCGTACTTCAGCGCCAGGTCGGTGCCGAACGACCACCCGACCAGCCAGATGTTCGGCAGCTCGTGGAACTCGGCGTACTCGATCGCGGCGGCCACGTCGAACTTCTCACCGACCGCGCCGTCGAACGCGCCCTCGCTGGTGCCGCGGACGCTGGTGGTGCCCCGGGTGTTGAACCGGAGCACGGCCAGGCCGGCCAGCGCGGGCAGCCGCCAGGCCGCCTTGCGGAACACGTGGCTGTCCATCATCCCGCCGTGGGTGGGCAGCGGATGCAGGCAGACCAGCGTGGCGGCCGGTTCGCGGTCCAGTGGCCGGGCCAGCTCGCCGACGAGCGTCAGCCCATCGGCGGTGTGCAGCTCGATGTCCTCCCGGCGGCCGGGCAGGATCGACGACGCGCGAATCGGAGTGCTCACGCCTGCCAGTCTCCCGCGTCGGCGGCCCCGCCGCCCACCGGGACGGGAACCTGGTGATCCAGATCGCTCAGCCGTAGCGCGGAGCGCCCCGGCCGCGCTGGAGGTTCGGCCCACGCCGGTCCCGGGCCCGCCAGCAGCCGGAGTGCCAGTGCCGGCGGTCGGTCAGGTCGCCCCGGTCGTCGGCCGGCCAGGCCACCAGGTGCGCCACGCCGGGGCGGATCTCCTGCTCACAGCCGGGACAACGGTACGTCTTGACTGATGCGCCGCCGCTGATCCCGCGTACCTGCCAGTCGCCGTCGCGCCACTGCTGCACGGTCGGCACGCCGTGGCGGGCACGCTCGGTGTCCACGGCGGCGATGTCGTCCCGGCGGGGGCGGTTGCGACGAGGGCTCACGGTCACCAAGCGTACGGTCCGCCGACCGGGCCGGCCCGCGTCGGGCAGCCGGCCGGCGGACGACCGCTCAGTCCCAGGTCTCCGGGCGGGTCGGGTCCGGCGCCACCTGTACGCCACCGAGCACGAGCGCCGCGTCGCGCTCGTCGAACCCCTGCTCGGGCCAGCCGTAATCGGCGAGCAGCTGCGACTTCGGCAGACCCAGCAGCTCGATCCGGCCCTGTTCCGGATAGAGGCGGGCGGGCCGCCCGTTGATCTCCATGTTGGCGCCCGCGGTCGAGGTCGACACCTCGGCCGCGTACCGGTAGGAGACGGCCATCTGCTGGTCGACGGGGCCGGTGATGACGAACCGGGCGGTCACCAGCCGCGGGAAACCGCTCGCGTCGACCCGGCAGCCCACGACGCGGGCGCCGTCCGGCAGGCTCGTGGGGCGGACGGGGGCGCCACACCGGCGCGCCTCGGTCAGCCGCAACGCCTCCACAGCGGCGGTCAACGCCGTGTCCGGCTGGTCCGACGCGCTCGCCCGCGCGTACAGGCCGGGCACCGGCTTCCACTGCCGGACCCGGATCGGCAGCCCGTCGACGGTCAGGCCGCTGGTCCGGCCGTCGAACGCCGCCTCCTCGGCGAACGCGCTGACCTCGAAGGGCACCCCATCGGCGGCGTACTGCCGTAGCGATTCGGCCGAGCGCGCCAGCTCGACCGTGACGATCCGCCCGCCGCCGACGTCCAGCCGGATGCTCTCCACGCTCCGCCACGTCTCCCAACGCAGGTAGCGGGCCCGGGTGGGGTCGACGCCGAAGTGCAGCACCCCGGCGTCGGTGCCGACGGCCTCCGGCGCGCCCGCCGCTCCCGGCTCGGCCCGCATCAGCGGTGGCACCGCCCCGGCGGCCGGGGCGGCCGGGGCTGCCGGGCCGGTGAGCGGCCGGTCCACGCCGGGCAGGCCCGGAACGACGGCGAGGCCGCCGAGCAGCGCGACCAGGGCGAGACCACCACCGAACACGGCCCGGCGACGGTGTAGCCGACGGCGGCCACCCGTCACCGCCCCGGCGGTCAGCCGGTCGAGGTCCACTTCGCCCTCGGCGTGCTCCCGCAGCACCGAGGCGATCCGCTGGTCGAGGTCGGTCACGGCCGGCTCCCCTTCGTCATCGGGACGCCGCAGCGCTCCCGGAGGTGGGCGAGCGCCCGCATCGCGTGGGTGCGGACGGTGACCGGGGAGCAGTCGAGGATCTGGGCGATGGTGGCGTCGTCCAGGTCCTCGTAGTAACGCAGCACCAGCACGGCGCGCTGACGGTCCGGGAGGGCGAGGATCAGCCCCCACATCTCGTCCCGGTCGGCCGCCTCGCCGCTCAGGTCGCCGCGCTCGGGCCGGTCGGCGAACGTGTCCACCGCCAGCTCGCGGCTGGACCGCCGCCGCCACCAGGACGTGTTCGCGTTGACGAGCATCCGCCGCACGTACACGTCGGGCCGGTCGGCGCGGGCGATCTTCCGCCAGTGCACGTACGCCCGCGCCAGCACGTCCTGCGTCAGGTCCTCGGCGCGGTGCGCGTCGCCGGTCAGCAACCGGGCCAGACGCAACAGAGCCGGGCCGCGGCTGCCGACGTACTCCTCGAATGTCACACCTCGAAGACGCCGTCACCGGGCCCGGCTGTTGACAGCGGTCAGCGCCGGGTGTGGTCGCGGAACCCGCGCCCGCTCTTGCGGCCCAGGTAGCCGGCCGTGACCAGGTGCTCCAGCAGCGGCGCCGGGGCGAAGCCGGGCTCGCGCAGCTCCAGGTACAGCTCCTGCTGAATGGCCAGCGAGACGTCCAGGCCGACCACGTCGAGCAGCTCGAACGGGCCCATCGGGTAGCCGCAGCCGAGCTTCATCGCGTAGTCGATGTCGTCGGCGGTCGAGTAGCTGGCCTCCAGCATCTTCACCGCGTCGTTCAGGTACGGGAACAGCAGCGCGTTGACGATGAAGCCGGACCTGTCGCCGCAGACCACACCGGTCTTGCCGAGCTTCGCGCAGACCGCGCGGGCGGTGGCCGACGTCTCGGCGGAGGTGCGGATGGTCTGCACGATCTCCACCAGCGGCATGATCGGCGCCGGGTTGAAGAAGTGCAGGCCGATCACGTCGGCCGGGCGCTGGGTCGCCATCGCCACGTCGATCACCGGCAGCGACGAGGTGGTGGTGGCGAGCACGACACCGGGCTTGCAGATCTCGTCCAGGCTGGCGAACAGCGCCTTCTTGACGCTCAGCTCCTCGATCACGGCCTCGACCACCAGGTCGACGTCGGCCAGGTGCTCCAGCGTCGCGGACCAGGTGATCCGGCCGAGCGCGTCGTCCCGGTCGGTCTCGCTGAGCTTGCCCCGCACCACGCCCTTGTTCAGCGAGGTCTTGACCGCCTCGCAGACCTTGGCGGACTTCTCCGCGCCCCGGGTCACCGAGATGACCTCGTACCCGGCCTTCGCGAACACCTCGATGATGCCGGTGGCCATGGTGCCGGAACCGACCACGCCGACCTTCGCGGTGGCGCGGGCGCCGTCGGCGATCGCGGCCTCCGCGGCGAGCGGCGTGAACTCGTCGGGTACGACCTTCGGCGAGCCCGGCCGCTCGTAGGTGTAGAAGCCGCGACCGGACTTGCGGCCCAGCAGCCCGGCGGTGACCATCTGCTTGAGCAGCGGGGCCGGGGCGTGCCGGCGGTCCCGGCCGCCGCGCCGGTACATGGTGTCGAGGATCTCGTACGCGGTGTCCAGGCCGATCAGGTCCATCAGCGCCAGCGGGCCCATCGGCAGGCCGCAGCCGAGCTTCATGGCGGCGTCGATGTCCTCGCGGGTGGCGTAGCGGGCCTCGAACATGCCGACCGCGTGGTTCAGGTAGCCGAACAGCAGCGCGTTGGCGATGAAGCCGGCCCGGTCGCTGATCGTCACGTCGACCTTGCCGAGCCGCTCGCAGAGCGCCTCCACGTCGGCGACCACGTCGGCCGAGGTGACGACCGTACGGACCACCTCGACCAGCTTCATCACCGGCGCCGGGTTGAAGAAGTGGATGCCGATGACCTGGTTGGGCCGGGTGGTGGCGACGGAGATCTCGGTGACGCTCAGCGAGGACGTGTTCGTGGCCAGGATCGCCTCGGGCTTGCAGACCCGGTCCAGCTCAGCGAAGATCCGCTGCTTGAGGTCGAGGTGCTCGGGCACCGCCTCGATCACCAGGTCCACGTCGTGCAGCGCGTCCAGCCCGACCCGGAAGTCGACCCGCGCCAGCAGCGCGTCCCGCTCGGCCTCGGCGAGCTTGCCCTTGGCCACCGCCCGGTCGGTGGAGGCGGTGAGCGTGGCCCGGCCGCGCTCCAGCGCCCCGTCGGAGATCTCGACGGCTGTCACGTCGATGCCGTTGCGGGCGAACACCTCCACGATGCCGGCACCCATGGTGCCCAGACCCACCACGCCCACCCTGGTGAACTCCCGCGCCACGACCGGCCTCCCCTGGCTCGACTCCGCCGTCCGCGACATGAACGGCCGCTAAGGTTATGCGCCGGAGTCTGCCACGTGACGCTGTGTTGTCGAGACGCGGTGGGATATTTCACGCACCGCGCCTCACCCGGTGGCGTTCTGCCCGGCCAGCGCCAGCAGTTCGGCGACGAACTCCGCCGGCCGTTCCAGGTGCGGGCTGTGCCCGCAGCCCGGCAGCACCACCTCCCGGTACGTCCCGCCGGCCGCCGCGTACCGGTCCAGCACCGCGCGGGTCTGCCCCACCATCGGCTGCGGCGGGCACTCCCGCTCGCCCGGCCAGCCGGGCACCATGCCGAGCTGACCGAGGTACGCCAGGTCGAACAGCGAGGTGTCCGAGACGATCACGTCGGCGTCGCCGCGTACCCAGGTCACCGGCGGCTTGACCGGCGCGGCGGCCAGCTCGTCGGCGAGCCGGAAGTGGGCCGGGGCGAGCGCGTTGAGCACGCCGCGCGGCCCGGCGGCGGTCCCCGGCCAGTGCGGCGAGGCGACAGCCGTGCCGGGGTAGTTGTCGTCCCCGGTGGCGGTGGTCAGCATGCTCTCCACCAGCAGGTCCTCGTCGTCGCCGAGCGAGGCCGGGTCGGCCACGTACGCGGCGCGCAGCACCGCGCGCGGGCTGGTCGGGCCGTCCGCGCTCCGGTCACCGGCGGCGAGCCGGGCCACGAAGTCCGGGTTCGCGCCTCCGGCGCCGGTGCCGGCGAAGTCGGGCGTGGCGGGGGTGCCGTCGAGGTCCCGGGTGCCGCCGAAGCCGTACGGGGACACCGGCGCCTCCAGCAACAGCCCGGCGATCCGTTCGGGGCGGTCGACGAGCAGCCGCATCGTCACGCCGCCGCCCAGCGAGTGCCCGGCCACCACCGGCCGGGCGCCGGGCCGGAACAGCTCCGGGGCGTCCAGCAGCGCGGCCACGTCGTCGGCGAAGTCGTCGAGCCCTCGGGTGGCGTCGACCGGCGCGGTGTCGGTCTCGCCGTAGCCGCGCAGGTCGGGGGCGACCGCCCGCAGCGTCTCCGGCAGCCGGGCCAGCAGCGGTTCCCAGAAGGCGGAGGAGGAGACGTTGCCGTGCACCAGCAGCACCGGCACGCCGTCCGGTGGGCCGGCCACGCGGACCGCCTGGGTGATGCCGTTGGCCTGGACGGTGAGCCGTGCGCTGCGCATCCGCGCATGCTGGCACGGACGGCCGGCCCGGTCCATGTGGCCTGCCGACACAGCGGGCCTACCGAAGGTGGGCGCCGGCTCCCCGGCGCTCGGCCGTCGGCGTCAGCCGACGTCGGCCGGCTGCGCCTCGCGCGCCTCGATCGGCTGGCGCGGCCCGGGGACGGGCAACGGCAGGGTGGGACGCTGGTCGCGGCGCATCGCGCCGAAGCTCATCCCGACCGGGTCGGTCCGGGCCACACCCGGGTCGTAGAGGCGCAGGTCGGTGCGGCCCAGCCGGACCACGTCACCGTCGGAGATCGCCACGCTGCCGGTGACCCGGGTGTCGTTGAGCCAGGTGCCGTTCGTCGAGCCGAGGTCGGTGAGCAGCACGCCCTCCGGGGTGGCCCGGACGCTCGCGTGCCGCCGGCTCAGATGCGGGTCGGCGAGCACGATGTCGGCGGTCGGCGCCCGCCCGATCACCTGCGCGTCCTGGCCGACCCGGAACGTGAGCCCGCGCATCGCCCCGCCGGACACCGTCAGCAACGGCATCAGCTCAGGATGCTCCTCCATGGACAGTCCTCCACCCCACATCGCCCCGTGGCGTCAGCCTGCCACCTCACCGTAGTGGCTCACACCACCGCGCGGTTACCCCCGCGACCCCGGGCGGTCATCTCCCGTTCGCCGTTTCGGACGGCACCTCCGTCGATGCGCCGACTGATCGTCCGCGCAGCGTACGGCGCGTTCCGCACCTACCGGCGAGTAATTCTCAGGTCTAGACTTCGGCCATGACCGCTGTGCATGTGCCGGGCGCCCCGCTCATCTCCGAGGGCCGGCTGGTGTCGACCAACCCGGCCACCGGCGCCGAGGCAGGCAGTTTCCCGCTGGCCACCGAGGCGGACGTGCGCGCCGCCGTCGACCGTGCCCGGGCGGCCGGCGACTGGTGGGCCGCGCTCGGCTTCGCCGGGCGGCGCGACCGCCTCCAGCGCTGGCGCGGCGTGCTCGCCCGGCGGATCGAGGAACTGGCCGACCTGATGCACACCGAGGGCGGCAAGCCGGTCGGTGACGCCGTGGTGGAGATCCTCACCGCGCTGGAGCACATCGACTGGGCGGCCCGCAACGCCCAGCGGGTGCTCGGGCCGCGCCGGGTCCGCTCCCGCCTGGTCCTCGCCGAGTTCACCGGTCACCTGGAATACCAGCCGTTCGGCGTGATCGGTGTGATCGGCCCGTGGAACTACCCGGTCTTCACCCCGATCGGCTCCGCCGCGTACGCGCTCGCGGCCGGCAACGCCGTGGTGTTCAAGCCGAGCGAGTACACCCCTGCGGCCGGTCAGTGGCTGGTCGACAGGTTCGCCGAGGTGGTGCCGGAGCAGCCGGTGTTCCAGGTGGTGCACGGCTTCGGCGCGGTCGGCGCGGCGCTGTGCCGCTCCGGGGTCGGCAAGGTCGCCTTCACCGGCTCGACCGCCACCGCGAAGCGGGTGATGGCCGCCTGCGCGGAGACGCTCACGCCGGTGCTGCTGGAGGCCGGCGGCAAGGACGCGATGATCGTGGACAGCGACGCCGACCTGGACGCCGCGGCGGAGGCGTGCGTGTGGGGCGGGATGACGAACGCCGGCCAGACCTGCATCGGCATCGAACGGGTCTACGCGGTCGACCAGGTCTTCGACGCCTTCGTGGAGAAGGTGGTGGCGAAGGCCGGGCGGCTCACCGTGGGCGCCGACGGGAGCGACCTCGGCCCGATCACCATGCCGTCGCAGATCGACATCATCCGGCGGCACATCGACGACGCGCTCAGCCGGGGCGGCCGGGCGGTGCTCGGCGGTCCGGAGGCGGTCCAGCCGCCGTACGTGCACCCGACGGTGCTCGTCGACGTGCCGGAGGACTCGGCCGCCGTACGGGAGGAGACGTTCGGCCCGACGCTCGTGGTCAACCGCGTCCGCGACGTGGACGAGGCGGTCGAGCGGGCCAACGCGCTGCCGTACGGGCTCGGGGGTTCGGTCTTCGGCCGGAAGCGGGCGGTGGCGGTGGCGCGGCGGCTGCGCTCCGGGATGGCCTCGGTCAACTCGGCGCTGACCTTCGCCGGCATGTCGACGCTGCCGTTCGGCGGCACCGGCGAGTCCGGCATCGGCCGCATCCACGGCGAGGAGGGGCTGCGCGAGTTCGGCCAGCCCAAGTCGGTCACCCGCCGCCGGGCCCGGTCGCTGCTGCCGGCGATGACGTTCGAGCGCACCCCGGCCGACATCGCCCGCATCGTCAAGATCGCCAAGCTGATGTACGGCCGGGGCCGCTGAGGCCGCGCCTCAGAACAGCGTCAGCTCGTCACGCTCGATGCCGCGCAGCTTGTCGTAGTCGACCACCACGCAGCGGATGCCCCGGTCGGTGGCGAGCACCCGCGCCTGCGGCTTGATCTCCTGGGCGGCGAACACGCCGGCGACCGGCGCGAGCAGCGGGTCGCGGTTCATCAGCTCCAGGTAGCGGGTGAGCTGCTCCACGCCGTCGATTTCGCCGCGCCGCTTCACCTCGACCGCCACCGCGCCGCCGGTCGCGTCCCGGCAGAGCAGGTCGACCGGCCCGATCGCGGTCATGTACTCGCGCCGGACCAGCGTGAAGCCCTCCCCCAGCGTCGCCGGGTTCGCGGCCAGCAGCTCCTGCAGGTGCGCCTCGACGCCGTCCTTGCGCAGGCCCGGATCCACGCCCAGCTCGTACGAGGTGTCCTGGAAGATCTCCTCCAGGGTGATACGCAGCTCCTCGCCGGCCTTGTTCACCACCCGCCAGACGCCCGGCGCCTCCTCCAGCCGGCACGGCGGGCTCATCCAGTTCAACGGCTTGTAGGCCCGGTCGTCGGCGTGGATCGACACCGACCCGTCCGCCTTCACCATGAGCAACCGGGTCGCCGGGGGCAGGTGGGCCGAGAGCCGTCCGACATAGTCCACCGAGCACTTCGCAATGACCAACCGCACCCGCCGAGGGTAGCGGAGGCCCCGGCGGGCGCCGACGAGCGCCACTGGCACGGCAGTGTCATATTGAGATCGTGCTCGAAGTCCTCACCGGTTCCGGTCTGGCCGCCTCGGCGGGCCTGAACGCCTACATCCCGCTGTTGCTGATGGGGCTGCTGTCCCGCTACACCGACCTGGTCGAGTTGCCGAGCGGTTGGCAGTGGCTCGGCAACGGCTGGGTGGTGCTGATCCTCGCGGTCCTGCTCGTGGTCGAGGTGGTGGCCGACAAGGTTCCGGTGGTCGACCACGTCAACGACGTGGTGCAGACGGTGGTCCGGCCGACCGCCGGTGGCCTGGCGTTCGGCGCGGGCGCCGGCTCGGAGACGGTCACCGTGAGCGACCCGGACACGTTCTTCTCGTCCCACCAGTGGGTGCCGGTGGTGGCCGGCGTGGTCATCGCGCTCGGCGTGCACCTGCTCAAAGCCGCGGCCCGGCCGGTCATCAACGCGACCACCGCCGGCGTGGGCGCGCCGGTGGCCAGCACCGCCGAGGACGCGACCAGCGTGGTCATGTCGGTGGTGGCGCTGCTGCTGCCGGTGCTGGTGCTGGTGTTCCTGGCCGCCCTGGTGATCTTCGTACCCTGGCTGTTCCGCCGTCGCCGGAGTCGGCGTCGGGAGCGCGCGGCGGCCCGCGCGGCCGGCTTCCGCGTCTGACCCGCACCGGCTCCCGAAACCTCTAAAATCGGGGCAAGACACCCAAGGAGGTACGGGAAGATGACCGCGTCATTGGAGATGCCCCGGGTGCAGGAGTGCGCCGTTCGCTCATGCGCCTACAACCACACGAACGACTGCCACGCGTTCGCCATCACGATCGGCAGCAGCGACCACGCCCACTGCCACACGTTCGTGGAGATGCCGGTGCGCGGCGGCATCGACCAGTTGGTCGCCCAGGTCGGCGCGTGCTCACGCGACGACTGCCGGCACAACTCCGACCTGGAGTGTCACGCCCCGGCCATCACGGTCGGCCCCGACATGGACATGGCCGACTGCATGACCTACGAGAGCCGCTGAAAGGGGCCCTTCCCCTCACGCCAGCGCGTTGGCCTCGCGGATCACCGTGACCAGCTCGTCGATGATGCCGGTGAGCGCGAAGTCCTTCGGCGTGAACACCCGGGCCACCCCGGCGGCCCGCAGCGTCTCGGCGTCGGCGGCCGGGATGATCCCGCCCACCACCACCGGCAGGTCGCCCCGCCCAGCCGCGCGCAGCCCGTCCAGCACCGCCGGCACGGCGGCCAGGTGCGAGCCGGAGAGCACGGAGAGCCCGACCAGGTCGACGTCCTCCTCCACCGCCGCCGCCACGATCTGCCCGGCGGTCAGGCGGATGCCCTGGTAGACCACCTCGAAGCCGGCGTCGCGGGCGCGCACCGCGATCTGCTCCGCGCCGTTGGAGTGCCCGTCCAGGCCCGGCTTGCCGACCAGCAGCCGCAGCCGGCCGCTGCCCAGCTCCCGGGCGGTCGCGGCGACCCGCTCCCGCACCCCGGCGAGGGTCGCGTCACCGGCTGCCCCGACCGCCCCGGCCAGGCCGGTCGGTGCGCGGTACTCGCCGTACACCTGGCGCAGCGCGCCCGCCCACTCGCCGGTGGTGACGCCGGCCCGCACGCAGTCGAGCGTCGCCGGCATCAGGTTCGCCGTGGTCGCGGCGTCGGCGCGCAGCCGGTCCAGCGCCGCCTCGACCGCCGCCGCGTCCCGGTCGGCCCGCCACCGGCGTACGCCGTCGGTGGCCGCCTCCTCGACGGCCGGGTCCACCTGCTCGATCGCCTCGGCGCCGGCGGCGGTCAGCGGCGACGGCTCGGTCTCGGTGTACCGGTTGACGCCGACCACCACGTCCGAGCCGGACTCCATCCGGCGGCGCCGCTCGGCGAGCGATCCCACCAGCGCGCTCTTGAGGTAGCCGGTCTCGACGGCGGCGACCACGCCGCCCATCTCCAGCACCTTCTCCAGCTCGACCCGGGCGCCGGAGACGATGTCGTCGACCAGCGCGGTCATCACGTGCGAGCCGGCGAACAGGTCCGGGTACTCCAGCAGGTCCGACTCGTACGCCAGCACCTGCTGCATGCGCAGCGACCACTGCTGGTCCCACGGGCGGGGCAGGCCCAGCGCCTCGTTCCACGCGGGTAGCTGCACGGCGCGGGCGCGCGCGTCGCGGGACAACGTGACGCCGAGCATCTCCAGCACGATGCGCTGGATGTTGTTCTCCGGCTGCGCCTCGGTCAGGCCCAGCGAGTTGACCTGGACTCCGTAGCGGAACCGACGCTGCTTCTCCTCCGTCACGCCGTAACGGTCGCGGGTGATCTCGTCCCAGAGCGCACCGAACGCGCGCATCTTGGCGATCTCCTCGACGAAGCGCACCCCGGCGTTGACGAAGAACGAGATCCGCTGGACCACGTCGCCCATCCGCTCGGGCGGCACCTGGCCGGAGTCGCGCACGGTGTCCAGCACGGCGACGGCGGTGGCCAGCGCGAAGCCGACCTCCTGCACCGGCGTCGCGCCGGCCTCCTGGAGGTGGTACGAGCAGATGTTGACCGGGTTCCACCGGGGCATCTCGCGCAGCGTGTACGCGATCACGTCGGCGGTCAGCCGCAGCGAGGCGGCCGGCGGGAAGATGTACGTCCCCCGGGACAGGTACTCCTTGATGATGTCGTTCTGCGTGGTGCCGGCGCAGCGGCTCAGCTCCGCGCCCTGCTCGGCGGCGACGGTGCCGTAGAGGCCGAGCAGCCACATCGCCGGGGCGTTGATGGTCATCGAGGTGTTCATCTCGGCCAGCGGGATGCCCTCGAACAGCGCCCGCACGTCGCCCAGGTGCGCCACCGGCACACCGACCCGGCCCACCTCGCCGGAGGCCAGCTCGTGGTCCGGGTCGTACCCGGTCTGGGTGGGCAGGTCGAAGGCGACCGACAGGCCGGTCTGGCCCTTCGCCAGGTTGCGGCGGAAGAGCGCGTTGGTGGCCGCGGCGGAGGAGTGCCCGGCGTACGTGCGCATCACCCACGGGCGGTCCCGCTCGGGCAGCCGTCCCGGCATCGCGTCGTCCATGGCCGGAGTTTAAGTTACCGTTCAGTAAAAGAGAGTGTGGAAAACCACACAACCCGGTGCCCGCGCCGGTGGGCCGGCGCGCGGCCGGCCCACCGTACGGGTCACTCGCTGCGGGCGGTCTCCGGACCGGTGATCCGTTCCAGCAGCGGCAGGGTCGCGGCGATCACCGCGAGGCAGCCCAGTACGCCGAGGGCCATGACCGCCGCGAACCCGATCCCCGGTAGGCGCAGGTCGTAGCCCATCTGCGCGCGCAGGAACAGGTGCGCGGCGGCCAGTCCCATCCCGACCGCGACCACGGCGACGGTCAGCAGCGGCACCACGCTCTCCAGCGTCACCACGCGGCGCAACAGCCGCACCGGGGCACCACTGAGCCGCAGCAGGCTGAACGGCCGCCTCCGTTCACTGAGACCGGCCGCCACCGCCACGGCCAGACTGCACCCGGCGAGCGCGAGACCGGCCACCACGACGAGGTCGGCCAGCCGCTGCCAGCCCCGCATGGTGTCGGCGAAGTCGGCCTCGAAGTCGCCCGGCACGTTCGGGGCCACGAAGAAGGTCGGGAACGCGGCTTCGAGGACCGTCCGGACCCGCTCCACCGCCACCGGGTCCGCCGCGTCGACCGCCACCGAATCAGCCGGGAGTCCCGCGAGGGCAGCCGGGTCCACGGGGGACGACGGCCAGACCCGGTCGGCCGAGGCGGACTCCCGCCAGGGGATCAGGCCCGGCGGCACCTCGGCCACGCTCGCCCCGGCTGCGCACCGCCCGTAGGCGGGCGGGATGGCCGCGCAGGCGATCACCCCGGAGTCGCGGCCGTTCCCGCGTACCGGGTTCTCCCGGACGAGCACCGGGTTGCGGACGCCGGGAATCGCCGCGAGATCGGCCAGCAGCGTGCCGGGCACCGGCGAGTCACCCGCCAACGAAAGGGACAGCCGACCGGCCTCCAGCGAACCCCGGGGCGCCGGACCGCGCTCGTGCGCGATCGTCCCCATCACGCCCACAGCCACGGTCGTGACGAACAGCGCGAGCATCACGCCGCTCACCGCCCGGAACCCGGCGGCCGGGTTGTCGGCGAGCCGGCGCGCGGCGATCAGCGCGGCCGGCCGGCTGGCCCGGGCGGCCATCGCCCGGGCGCCGACCATGGTCAGCCACGGGCCGCCGGTGATCAGACCGACCATGACCAGCAGCAGGGCGGGCAGGAACAGCGCGGCCTGGCCGTCCGACGTGGGGGGTCGGTACACCAGGGCGAAGCCCAGCCCGACCAGGCCGAGCGCGAGCGGGATCAGCCGGTACACCCGGGGCGGCCGGGGCGTGACCCGGCGGCTGACACCGAGCGGGGAGATCCGGACCCGGCGCAGCGCGACCCAGGCCGCGGCCGCCGCACCCGCCGGCACGCCGAGGGCCACCAGGAGGGCCTCCGGCGCCCCGATGGCCATGTCTTCGGGGAAGAACGGCATGCCGGTGAACGGGATGCCGGCGAGCTGCCCGCGGAACGCGAAGAACACCGCGAAGCCGGCCGCCGCACCGGCCGCCGCCGCGAGCGCGGCCTCGACGGCCGCTACCGCCGAGATCTGCCGGGGCGTCGCCCCGACCAGCCGCATGGCCGCGAACCGCTGCTCCCGGCGGGCGGCGCCGAGCCGGGTCGCCGTGCCGATGAAGACGAGTACGGGGAACAGCAGCCCGCCGGCCACCACGCCGAGGATGAGGTCGACCGCCGCCCTCGGCAGGGCAGCGCCGTTGTCGTCGACGCTGGTGACCTTCCGGACCTGGTCCAGGCTCCCCACCTGCTCCTGGGTGCCGCCGACGAGGACGAGCAGGGTGTCCGGCGAGGTCAGCGCCGCCGGGCCGACGACGCCGAGGTCCCGGCCCGGGTAGCGGTCGGCGAGCTGGTCGGCCGGGGCGGTCGCCATCAGCTTGCGCAGCGCCGGAGAGGCGTAGTACTCGCCGGGTCCGGGCACGCGGGGCACGCCGACAGGCGTGGGCGCGTCCGGCCCGGTGGCGGCGACGTCGATCCGCACGATCTGGTCGCCCCGGAAGAAGTCGCTCCGGGTCGACCAGAGCAGCGGATCCGCCGACCCGTCCGCCGTCCCCTGCGGGTACATCGACGCGTAGCGGGTGAGCTGGGCGTCGGTGGCGTGCACACCGGCGAGCGTGGTGAGCAGCAGCCCGGTGCCGACCGCGACGGCGGCGGCGATGGCGACCAGCCGGAGCAGCGCCTCCCGGCCACCGGCGACGGCGAGCCGGAGCGCGAGCCCGATCACGAGGCGACCCCGGCGGGGGCGTTGACCCGGCCGTCCCGCACCATGACCTCCCGGTCGGCGTACGCGGCGATGCGCGCCTCGTGCGTCACCAGGACGACTGTGGTGCCCTTTTCGCGGGCGGCGTCCACCAGCAGCGTCATCACCTCCTCGCCGGTGAGCGAGTCGAGCGCGCCGGTGGGCTCGTCGGCGAACAGCACCCGGGGCTCGGCGACCAGGCCGCGGGCCAGCGCGACCCGCTGGGCCTGCCCGCCGGACAGCTCGCCCGAGCGGCGGTGTTCCAGGCCGGCCAGGCCGAGCCGCTCGAACCAGCCCCGCGCGGCGCGCAGCGCCGGAGTGCGGCGGACACCGCGCAGCAGCAGCGGCAACGCCACGTTCTCCGCCGCGGTGAGTTCCGGCACGAGCTGGCCGAACTGGAAGACGAAGCCGAAGCTGTCGCGGCGCAGCGCGCTGCGGTCGGCCTCGCCGAGCGTGTCGATCCGCGTCCCGTCGAACCGGACCTCACCGGAGTCGGGGCGCAGGATCCCGGCCATGCAGTGCAGCAACGTCGACTTGCCGGAGCCGCTCGGTCCCATCACGGCGACGACCTCACCGGCCGCCACGGCGAGGCTCGCGCCGCGCAGGGCGGGTGTCTCGCCGAACGCGTACGTGACGTCCCGTGCCTCGATCATCGCGCTCATGGGCGTACCGCCTTTCTCAGGGCGTCCAGCCGGGCGCCTGTCGTCTCGATCCAGCGCAGGTCGGCCTCCAGGTGGTAGAGGCCGTGGTCGGCGAGCATCACGTCGACGAGTTCGCCGTTGCGTTTGATCTCGGTGAGTTCGCGCATCCGGCGCAGGTGGGCGGCGCGCTGGGTGTCCAGGTACTCCTCGGCCGGGCGGTCGAGCATCAGCGCGAGCACGACCTTGGTGAACAACAGCGTCTGCAGGTGTGGTTCCGGCTCGACCGGCTCGGTCAGCCAGTGCTCCACCTCGGTGGCACCCACGTCGGTGATGACGTAGCGCTTGCGGTCCGGCCCGGCGCCGGGAGCCACGTCGCCGACCACCACCTTGCCGTCGCGGGCCAGCCGGCTCAGCGTCGAGTAGACCTGCCCGTACGGCAGCGGCTTGCCGCGCCCGAAGAAGGTGTCGTAGTCGCGCTTGAGGTCGTAGCCGTGGCTCGGTTCGCGTTCGAGCAGCCCGAGCAGGGTCAGGGGAACCGTCATGACCAGAGACTACACCGGGTGTATACCTCGCGTATATAGCTGACCCGGCAGTGGAACGGGCGACCGCACGACGCACACTTGACGGCATGGAGAACGAGCTCGCGATTTCCGTGCGAGGGCTGCGCAAGGCGTACGGCGGCAACGTCGCCGTCGCCGGGGTGGACCTGGACGTCCACCGGGGCGAGGTGTTCGCCCTGCTCGGTCCCAACGGCGCCGGCAAGACCACCACCGTCGAGATCCTGGAGGGCTACCGGCAGCGCGACGCCGGCGAGGTGCGCGTCCTCGGCGCCGACCCGGCCCACCCCGACGCCGGATGGCGCTCCCGGGTCGGCATCGTGCTCCAGGGCACCGGCGAGTTCGACGAGCTCAGCGTCATCGAGGTGGTCCGGCACTTCTCCGGCTTCTACCCGGGCGCCGACGACCCGGACAAGGTGGTCGAGCGGGTCGGGCTGGGCGCCAAGGCCAGGGCGCGCACGCACACGCTCTCCGGCGGGCAGAAGCGCCGCCTGGACGTGGCGCTGGGCATCATCGGCCGCCCCGAGCTGCTCTTTCTCGACGAGCCGACCACCGGCTTCGACCCGGAGGCCCGGCGCGAGTTCTGGGAGCTGATCCGCGACCTGTCCGCCGCCGGCACCACGATCGTGCTCACCACCCACTACCTGGACGAGGCCGAGACGCTCGCCGACCGGGTCGGCGTGATCGCCGCCGGCCGGGTGATCGAGGTCGCGCCGCCGAACGCGCTGGGCAACCGGCAGGAGTCGCTGGCGACCGTCTCCTGGCGTACCCCGGACGGGACGCCGGCCTCGGCGGAGACCGCGACGCCGACGGCGCTGGTGGCCGACCTGGCCGCGCGCTTCGGCGGCGAGGTGCCCGGCCTCACCGTGACCCGGCCGACCCTGGAAGACGTCTACCTGCGGATGATCGGACACTCATGAGCACCACGACGAAGCCCGCCGCCCCGGTCGCCGCCGCCTCCGGCCGGCGGCCCGGCGCGGGCGCGCTGGCGCTGCGCCAGGGGCGGCTGGAGATCACCCAGTTCCTGCGCAGCCGGGAGTCCGTCGTGTTCACGATGGGCTTCCCGATCATCATGATCCTGATCTTCGCGGCGATCTTCAGTGACGAGATCGCGCCCGGGGTCAGCTACACGCAGTACTTCATCACCGGCATGATCGCGACCGGCCTGATGACCGTCAGCTTCCAGAACCTCGGCATCTGGATCCCGATCGAGCGGGACCGGGGCGTGCTCAAGCGCTACCGGGGCACGCCGATGCCGAAGTGGGTCTGGTTCGCCGGCAAGGTGATCATGGTGGTGGCCATCGGCATCGCCGAGACCGTGCTGCTGCTCGCCGTCTCGGTGGCGATGTTCGACCTGGACCTGCCGCAGACCACCGCCAAGTGGCTGACGTTCGGCTGGGTCTCCGTGCTCGGCGTCACCGCCTGCACGCTGTGCGGCATCGCCATCTCGTCCCTGGCCCGCACCGCCCGCAGCGGCTCGGCGGTGGTCACCCCGGTCGCGCTCGTGCTCCAGTTCATCTCCGGCGTGTTCTTCGTCTTCACCAGCCTGCCCACCTGGATGCAGCAGGTAGCGGCGATCTTCCCGCTCAAGTGGATGTGCCAGGGGCTGCGCTCGGTCTTCCTGCCGGACAGCTTCGGCGCCCGGGAGCCCGGCGGGTCGTTCGAGCTGGGCACGGTCGCGCTGGTGCTGGGCGCCTGGTGCGTCATCGGCCTGGTGCTCTGCCTGACCACGTTCCGCTGGACCACCAAGCGCGACGGCTGAGTGGCACACTCGCCGGCATGGCACACACGCTGACCCGGCGAGCGGTGCTCACCGCCGCCGCCGGGCTCGCCGGGGTCGGCCTGGTCGGCGGCCTGGCCGCCCGGCAACTGGCCGGCCCCCGCCCGGGACCGGCCCCGGCCCTGCCGGACGCGCCGCCCGGCGACGAGCGGCTGATCCGCATCGCGTCCGCCGCGCGCGGGCGCGAGGTGGACTTCTGGACGGCGGTGCCCGACGGGTACGGCGACGGCCGCGGCCTGCCCGTCTGCCTGGTGCTGCACGGCGCGTCGGCCACCCCGCGCGACTACGGCCGGTTCGGGCTGGCCCGCTTCCTCACCGACGTGGTACGCCGGGGCGCCCCGCCGTTCGCGCTCGCCGGCGCCACCGGCGGGCGGCTGTCCTGGCGGGCCGCCGGTAACGACGACCCGCAGCGGATGGTGCGCGAGGAGGTACCCACCTGGTGCGCCCGGCGCGGGTTCGACAGCAGCCGGCTGGCCGTGTGGGGCTGGTCGATGGGGGGCTTCGGCGCGTTGCTGCTGGCCGAGACGTACCCGAAGTGGCTGCGGATGGCGGCGGCCTTCTCCCCCGCGGTGAGCCCCGGCGACGCGGTCTTCACCGGCGTGGAGAAGCTGCGCGGCACCCCGGTCGGGCTGTGGTGCGGGCGGCAGGACAACTTCCTCTCCGATGTCCGCGCCCTGGCCCGGGCGCTGCCCGAGGAGCCGGTACGCGCCGCCTGGGCCGACGGGCGGCACAACTTCGGCTACTGGGGCACCGTCATCCCGGACGCGTTCGCGCTGATCGGCGCCGCGCTCAGCCCGCCCCGGACGTGAACCAGGCCCGGACGTGAACCGCCCCCGGCCGCGCGGGCCGGGGGCGGGACGGGCCGATCAGTACGAGTAGAAGCCCTGGCCGGTCTTGCGGCCCAGGTCACCGGCGGTGGCCATGCGCTGGAGCAGCTCCGGCGGGAAGAACTTCTCGTCGGCGGTGTCCGTGTAGATGTTGCGGGTGGCGTTGAGCAGCACGTCCACGCCGGTCAGGTCGACGGTGGCGAGCGGGCCCATGGCGTGGCCGAAGCCCAGCTTGCAGGCGGTGTCCAGGTCCTCTGCGGAGATCACGCCGGCCTCGACGAGCTTGACCGCCTCCATCGCCAGCGCGCAGATCAGCCGGGTGGTGACGAAACCGGCGATGTCCCGGTTGACCACCACCACGGTCTTGCCGATCTCCTCGGCGAACGACTTGGCGGCGTCCATCGTCGCGTCGCTGGTCTTGTAGCCGCGCACCAGCTCACAGAGCTTCATCATCGGCACCGGCGAGAAGAAGTGCGTGCCGACGACCGACTCCGGACGCTCGGTCGCGGTGGCGATCTGGGTCACCGGGATGGCGGAGGTGTTGGTGGCGAGCACCGCGTCCGCCTTGCAGATCTTGTCCAGCGCGCGGAACACCTCGTGCTTGATCTCGATCTTCTCGAAGACCGCCTCGACCACGATGTCCGCGTCGGCGGCGGCCTCCAGGTCGGTGGTCGGGGTGATCCGGCCCAGCGTCGCCTCGACGTCGGACGCCTCGATCTTGCCCTTCTCGGCGAACTTCGTCAGCGACTTCCGGATGCCGTCCACGCCGCGCTTCGTGGCCGCGTCGTCGATGTCGCGCAGCGTCACCTGCCAGCCCGCCTGCGCCGCCACCTGGGCGATGCCCGAGCCCATCAGCCCGGCACCGACGACCGCGAGTCGACCCGCCATCTGCTTCTCCCTCGCCGTGTTCTGCAACGTCTGCCAGAACCCTACTTAACGAGGGATAAGCGTCGGCCGTCAGATGGCCAGGTCCGGCTCCTCCGGCGCGGTGCCGCGTTCCACCTCGACGCCGAGCGCGCGCAGGTCGGCCACGAAGTCCGGGTAGCCCCGGTCGACGTGGTGCACGTGCGAGACCTCGGTGAGCCCGTCGGCGCAGAGCCCGGCGATGATCAGGCCGGCGCCGGCCCGGATGTCGGTGGCGCGTACCGGGGCGCCGGACAGCCGCTCCCGGCCGCACACCAGGGCGTGGTGACCGTCGGTACGGATCTCCGCGCCCAGCCGCATCATCTCGTTGGCGAACATGAACCGGCCATCGAAGATGTTCTCGGTGATCAGCGAGCCGCCCTCGCTGACCGCCGCCAGCCCGATCGCCATCGGCAGCAGATCGGTGGCGAAACCCGGGTAGGGCAACGTGACCACGTCGACCGCCCGGGGGCGGTCGTCCATCCGTACCCGGAAGGCGTCGCCTCGCGTCTCGACCAGGCCGCCGGCCGCGACCAGCTTGTCCAGCGCGACCTCCAGGTACGCCGGGTCCAGGCCGGTCACCGTCACGTCGCCGCGGGTCATCGCGGCGGCGAACGCCCAGGTGCCGGCCACGATCCGGTCCCCCACCGTGGCGTGCCGGACCGGGCGCAACTCGGGTACGCCGACGATGTGCAGCGTCGACGTGCCGGCGCCGGAGATCCGGGCGCCCATCCGGTTCAGCATGGTGCAGATGTCGACGATCTCCGGCTCCCGGGCCGCGTTGTCGATCGTCGTGGCGCCCCGGGCCAGCACCGCCGCCATGACCAGGTTCTCGGTCGCGCCCACGCTCGGGAAGTCCAGCACGATGTCGGCGCCGTGCAGCCCGTCCGGCGCCTCGGCGATGACGAAGCCGTGCTCACCGGAGATCTCCGCGCCCATCCGGGCCAGCCCGGCGATGTGCATGTCCAGGCCGCGCGAGCCGATGGCGTCGCCGCCCGGGTGGGCGACCCGGACGTACCCCCGGCGGGCCAGCAGCGGACCGAGCACGCAGATCGACGCGCGCAGCCGCCGCACCAGGTCGTAGTCGGCCTCCGCGCCCGGCCGTTCCGGCACGTCGATGAGCACCGAGCGGGACCGCTCCACACCGCCGTGGGCCACCATCGGGTCGACCGGGTCGTCCGGGCCGAAACGTACGCCGCAGCCGAGCCGCCGCAGCACCTCGCCCATGATCGCGATGTCGGTGATCCGGGGCACGTTGGTGATCAGGCTGCGGCCGGGCGCGAGCAACGCGGCGGCCATCAGCTTCAGCGCGGAGTTCTTCGCACCCACCACGTGCACGGCACCGGCGAGCCGGGCGTCACCGCGTACCCGGATGACGTCGACGTCGTTGAGCGCCGAATCTCCCGCGTCCCCCGGCCCCACCGGGCTCGGGCTCGGCCGGGCCGGGATCGTCAGGTCCGGTATCCGTAGGCTGTGCGTCATGGCCGTCCACCTCACGCGCATCTACACCAAGGCCGGCGACGCCGGCATGACCAGGCTGAGCAACAACGAGCAGGTGCCGAAGACCGATCCGCGCATCGCCGCGTACGCGGACGTGGACGAGTGCAACGCCTCGATCGGCGTCGCGCTCGCCCTGGGGCAGCTCTCCGACGAGCTGCGGGCCGTGCTGCAGTCCGTGCAGAACGACATGTTCGACGTCGGCGCGGACCTGGCGACGCCGGTGGAGCCGGACCCGAAGTACCCGCCGCTGCGGGTGACCGAGGAGTACGTCGAGCGCCTTGAGGGCTGGTGCGACGAGTACAACGCGCGCCTGAGCAAGCTCGACTCCTTCATCCTCCCCGGCGGCACCGCTGGTGCGGCACTGCTGCACGTGGCACGGACGACCGCCCGGCGCGCCGAGCGTGCGGCATGGGCACTGGTCGCACACGACCCCGATCGGACCAGTCCCCTCCCGGCAAAGTATCTCAACCGACTCTCCGATTTGCTCTTTATCCTGACGAGAACGGCAAATCCGGACGGCGACGTGCTATGGGTGCCGGGCGGGAAGCGCTGACCATCGGCGGCCTCCATCACGTGGAGGTCTGGGTACCCGATCTGGCGGCGGCCAGTCGTTCCTGGGGCTGGCTTCTCGGCGAGCTGGGCTGGACGCTCTACCAGGACTGGCCCGCCGGCCGGTCCTGGCGGCTCGGCGCGACGTACATCGTGCTGGAGGAGTCACCCGCGCTCACCGGCCGCGCCCACGACAGGCGCGCGCCCGGCCTGAACCACCTGGCCTTCCACGCCGGCCCACCGGCCGCCGTCGAGCGGCTGGTCAATGCCGCCTCCGGGTACGGCTGGACGCTGTTGTTCCCGGACCGGCACCCGCACGCGGGCGGCCCGGACAGCTACGCCGCCTACCTCACCGACGGGCAGGGGTACGAGGTCGAGCTGGTCGCGAAGACGTGAGAAGGCCGGCACCCCGTTGGTTCGGGGTGCCGGCCTTCACGCTGTGTCTTGCTTGTTGGTCTTACTTGGTCCAGTGCTGGGCGACGAGGTCGGCGGCCTGCTGCTCCCACTGGGCGTAGTGGTCCGGGTAGGCCGACACCTGGACGGTCTGGGCGGCCTTGGTCAGCGGCATGTCCCGCCAGCCGTCGACCTGCTTGAGACCCTTCAGGAACGCCGTGGTCGAGTACTCGGGGTCGGTGATCTGCTCCACCGTGCCCCAACCACTGGACGGCCGCTGCTGGAACAGGCCCTGCGAGTCATGGTCGTTACGGTCGCCGAGGTGGCCCAGGTTCTCCAGCTTCGACTCCTGCAACGCCGTGGCGATCGACACGACCGCGGCACGCTCGTCCATGCCGGCCTTCTTCGTCGCCGCGATGATCGCCTTCACATTCGCGGTCTGCTCGTCGTTCAGGTCGATGCGCGACTGCTCGCCCTGCACACCGTGCGGGATCAGCTTGTCGCCCTGCACGCTCACGCTCACCGGCTTCGCGGCGTGGGCGGTGGTGTCGGCCGCGTGAGCGGCCACCGGACCGGCGAACACGCCACCGGTGAAAGCCAGACCAGCAATACCCAGAACGCTCTTCCGCAGAATCGTGTTCATGATGAGGGCTCCATTCGGGGGATCGACGCCCACACCGACGGGGGATCGGCGCGGGTGCGAGCACCGTCAGGCGCTCAAAAGGTCTTCGGGGGGAACCGGCCGCTCGCGGGGCAAGGGGATGCCACGTCGCGGCGCCGGAGACATGTCCAACGACCCACCACCCGGCATCATTCCCGAGGAGGGCTACACACCACCGGGGAGCAGCGCGGGCCGTCACGTCGTCGTGGTGCTCGGTCGTTCACCCGGTTACAACGCCACCCACCCGCCCACGATTCCGCCACCAGAGTGCCGCCCACCACCCCCGAACCGGACACACCGCCCACACGGGCTCGCGATGCCGGCTCGCGCACCTCGAAGCGCCCTCGCACCCCCACGGCAGCCCGCCCGCCCGCGTCGATCATGAAGCTAGCGGCGACAAACCGGACAACAAACGCCGCCAACCTCATGATCGACCCACCCAGGGCAGGGCTGGCCCGGAGCGGGAGCGAGCGCTTCGGGTCACCCGCGATCTTGCAGCTTGAGTCCTCCGCGTGCCCTGTCTGCGCGGTTTGCGGGGTCCCGAAGTGCAAGATCGCGGGTGCCGCGAGGGACGTCTCGGCGATCTTGAAGTTGTGGTGCCTCGCGAAGGGCGCGAAGCGGGCATCCTGGGTTCCAGAAGTCCACGATCGGCGGCAGCTAGGGCATTCGTCGCGACCCGTGACGGGGAGCGGGAGTCAGGCGGCGGGCCAGTCCTGGGAGGCCAGACGCGGCGAGGCCGCCCCAGGTGGGGCGGCCTCGAGCCAGGACAGGAATCCGGTGACCGTGGATCGCGCCATGGCGATCTCGATCGGGGCGTGGTGGCAGGTACAGCGCAGGATCACCCACTCGGCGGGCATCGACATGCACTCCTGCCCCTCGGGCAGCCGGCGGCGCTCGACCGCCAGCCCCTTGCGCGAGAGCACCCGCTTGGGGCGCAGCGCGAAGCTGAACATGCGATACCAGCGGAGCTCGTCGCCCACGAAGCGACCGAACCCGGGTGACCAGCCACGACCGTCGAGGATCGTGTTGACCCGGACGCTCAGCCGGATGATGCCACCGGTACGGGTGAACAGGGCCCGCCGGATGAAGAGGACCAGAAGCGCGACGACGACTACCGCGACGCCGATTCCGATCCCTTCGACGATCTCCATCGGCGGATCGGCTCAGCGGGCCGGGGTGGCGGGGGTTGCGCTCTCGGCCAGGACTGTGACGCCCTCACCGGTCACCGACAGGAAGCCGCCGGCCACGTCGTACGCGATCTGCTGGCCACCGGCCTGCTTGATGCGTACCTGGCTGGGCTCGGCGAGCTGGCCGAGCAGGGGTGCGTGCCCTGGCAGCACACCGAGCTCACCCTCGGTCGTCCGAGCGACGACCATCTCGGCCTCGCCGGTCCAGACCTTCTCCTCGACGGCTACGAGCTCGACGTGAAGCTGCTTTGCCACGCTGTCTCCTTGCTGCGGCGGCGGATTGCCGAAAGTCTAGTCGCGCCCCCGCAGCCCACCCAACGCGGGTGGTGAGAGCCCTACCACCTCGGCCCCGCACCCGCTCAGGCTACTTGGTCTTCTGAATGAAGTCGGGGTGCTCCAGCAGGAAGGCGTCGAGCTGTTCGGTACGCAGCGCGGTGAAGAAGTCCTCCGCCGGTTCGAGCAGCTGCTCGCCCCGGTAGTTGCTGCCGGTGCCGACCGACCCGGCCGGCAGTTTGATCGTCTCGATCGCGTCGGGGCGGATGTCCTTCAGCGCCAGCCCGAAGTCCACCACACTGTTGCCGCGCCCGTTGAACACCAGCGACTTGCCGGCCGCACGCAGCACCCGGTCCAGCTTGACCGGGTTGGTCACCACGTCGGCGCTGAACGCCTGGCTCGCCATCGCCTTGACGAACTGCTGCTGGTGCCGCTGCCGGCCGTAGTCGCCGTCCGGCACGCCGTTCTTGGGGTAGCGCTGCCGGACGTAGTCCAGCGCCTGCCAGCCCTTGAGGTGGGCGCTGCCCTTCTCGTACACCGCCTGCGGCCCGAGGTAACCCCCGCCGCCGGGCCGCAGCTCGCGGGGTGTGCCGTCCGGCTGGAGGTGCTCGGAGCGCACCTCCCGCTCGATGTACATGTCGACACCGCCCATGGCGTCGACGATCTTCTTGAACCCGCTGAAGTTGATGATCGCGCCGGCGTCGAAGCGCTTGATGCCGGTGACCTCCTGCACGGTGTTGGCGAGCAGCTCGAAGCCCTGCGCGGTGCTGGGGTTCTGCCCGGGCACGTTGCTGCCGTGCGACATGGCCGCGTTGAGCCGGTCGTTGGCGCCCGCGTACTCGGCCTTGGGGAAGGCCGGGATGTCCACGCGCAGGTCGCGCGGGAGGGAGAAGAGATATCCGCGGTCCATGGTGGCGGGCACGTGCAGCACCATGATCGAGTCGGCCAGCGGCCGGGCGGTCGACGTCCGCGGGTCCACGCCGACCAGCAGGACGTTGAGCGGGCCCTTGATGTCGCTCTTCTTCTCGTTGGCGCCGGCGGCCTGGTCACCGAAGAGGTCCGCCTTGCCCACCGATCCCTCGTAGCGGGCGACAAGGGCACGTGAGCCGACCAGCACGGAGCCGCTGAGCACCACCATGACGATGCCGAGGATGGTGCAGACGCGGGCCCACCGGGGCACGCCGCGCCACATGGACCGCTTGCCGCGATCCGTGCCGCCCTTACCGCCCACGAGCATCTCCAATCGTCGCGCCCTCGGGTAGGAAGACGGGCACGGGGATCCGTTTCGTTGCAGAGAGCAACGGCCGGGATGTGAAGTCGTGTCAGAAACGGTAGCGCGTGATCCGGTGAACCGCTTGCCGGAGAACCGGGCATCTGATAGAGCGGCGCCCCGAACAGGCGAGGGCCCCCCCGGCTTTCGCCGGGACGGCCCTCGTGGGATGTGAGCGGGCTCTCAGCCCTCCTCGCCCATCAGCTCCTTGGCCTTGGCCTTGAGGTCCTCCAGGCCGCCGCACATGAAGAACGCCTGCTCCGGGAAGTGGTCGAACTCCCCCTCGCTGATCCGGCGGAAGGCGTCGATGGTCTCGGAGATCGGGACCGTCGAGCCGGGGACGCCGGTGAACTGCTCCGCCGCGTACGTGTTCTGCGAGAGGAACCGCTCGATCCGGCGGGCGCGGCCGACGGTGAGCTTGTCCTCCTCGGAGAGCTCCTCGATACCGAGGATGGCGATGATGTCCTGCAGGTCCTTGTAGCGCTGCAGGATCCGCTTCACCTCGGTCGCGACGGCGAAGTGCTCCTCGCCGACGAACTCCGGGGCGAGGATCCGGGACGAGGACGCCAGCGGGTCCACGGCCGGGTAGATGCCCTTGTCGGAGATCGACCGCTCCAGGTTGGTGGTCGCGTCGAGGTGGGCGAACGTGGTGGCCGGCGCCGGGTCGGTGTAGTCGTCGGCGGGCACGTAGATCGCCTGCATCGAGGTGATGGCCTGGCCCCGGACGGAGGTGATCCGCTCCTGGAGCTGGCCCATCTCGTCGGCCAGGGTCGGCTGGTAACCCACCGCGCTCGGCATGCGGCCGAGCAGCGTGGAGACCTCGGAACCGGCCTGGGTGAAGCGGAAGATGTTGTCGATGAAGAGCAGCACCTCCTGCTTCTTCACGTCACGGAAGTACTCCGCCATGGTGAGCGCGGACAGCGCGACCCGCAGCCGGGTGCCCGGCGGCTCGTCCATCTGGCCGTACACCAGGGCGGTCTTGTCGATGACGCCCGACTCGGTCATCTCGGCGATGAGGTCGTTGCCCTCGCGGGTGCGCTCACCCACGCCGGCGAAGACCGAGGTACCACCGAAGTTCCGGGCCACCCGGGTGATCATCTCCTGGATGAGCACCGTCTTGCCCACGCCGGCACCGCCGAACAGGCCGATCTTGCCGCCCTTGACGTACGGGGCGAGCAGGTCGATGACCTTGATGCCGGTCTCCAGCATCTCGGTCTTCGGCTCCAGGTCGGCGAAGGCCGGGGCCTTGCGGTGGATGCCCCACCGGTCGTCGGCCTCGATGGTCTCACCCTCGGTGAGGTTGAGGCACTCGCCGATCGCGTTGAACACGTGGCCCTTGACCGCGTCGCCCACCGGCACGCTGATCGGCGCCCCGGTGTCGCGCACGTCGGTGCCGCGGACCAGGCCGTCGGTCGGCTGCATCGAGATGGCGCGGATCAGGTTGTCGCCCAGGTGCTGGGCGACCTCCAGGGTCAGCGTCTTCTCGCCACCGGAGAGCGTCACGTCGACGTGCAGAGCGTTGAACAGCCCCGGCATGGCGTCGCGCGGGAACTCGGCGTCGACGACCGGGCCGATGACCCGGACCACGCGACCCGTGGCCGTCTTGGTCTCAACTGCGGATACAGTCATCACACTTCACTTCCCGATGCGGCCAGCGCGTTCGCGCCGCCGACGATCTCACTGATCTCCTGGGTGATCCCGGCCTGACGGGCCGAGTTCATCTCGCGCGTGTACTTCTCGATCATCTCTTCGGCGTTGTCCGTGGCGCTCTTCATCGCCCGCCGGCGGGCGGCCGACTCGCTGGCCGCCGACTCCAGCAACGCCGCGAAGATCCGCGTGTTGATGTACTTCGGCAGCAGAGCGTCGAGCAGCGACTCCGGCTCCGGCTCGAACTCGTACGCCGGCAGCGCGCCCTCGGACCGCGGCCGGTCCTCGACCTGCATCGGGCCGATGATCCGGGTCACCGGGTTCTGCGTCATCAGGGACTTGAACTCGGTGTAGACGATGTGCAGTTCGTCCACGCCGAGGATCCCGTCGGCGCCGGCGTCCCCGTCCGTGTCGTCCGCGCCGGCGGTGAACGCCTTGATCAGCGTGTCACCGACCTCGCGGGCGTCGGCGAACGTCGGCTGCTCCGAGAAGCCGGTCCAGCTTCCGGCGATCTCCCGGCTGCGGAACCGGTAGTACGCCACGCCCTTGCGGCCGATGACGTAGAGCACCGGCTCCTTGCCGTCGGCGCGCAGCCGGGCGATGAGCGACTCGGCGGTCCGGATCGCGTTCGAGCTGTATCCACCGGCCAGACCCCGGTCGGCCGTGACCAGCAGGACGCCCGCCCGCCGCACCCGCTCGCGCGAGGTGAGCAACGGGTGGTCGATCCGCGCGTTCGAGGCCAGCGCCGTCAGCACGCCGGTGATCGCCTCGGCGTACGGCAGCGAGGCCGCCACCTTGGCCTGGGCCTTGGCGATGCGGCTCGTCGCGACGAGCTCCATCGCCTTGGTGATCTTCTTCATCCCCTTGGCGGAACGGATCCGCTGCCGGAGAACGCGTACCTGGGCGGCCATCGGATCAGCTCTCGGCCGGGCGGTCGGCGCCGTCGCGCAGGCGGGTCACCGTCTCGCGGGACTGCTCACCCTCCAGCGGCTTCGCCGGCGCCTCGTTGATCCGGACCTCGTCCTCCTTGCCCAGGAAGAGCTGCTTGAACTCGGTGATCGCCGAGTCGAGCGAGGAGATGATGTCGTCGCCCCACTTGTGGTCCGCGATCGAGGCCAGGACGCCCTCGTGCTTGTGCCGGAGGTACTGCAGGAACTCCGACTCGAAGCGGCGGACCTCACCGACCGGGACGTCGTCCAGCTTGCCCTCGGTGCCGGCCCAGACGGAGACGACCTGCTCCTGCACCGGGTACGGCGAGTAGTTCGGCTGCTTGAGCAGCTCGACCAGCCGGGAACCGCGGTCCAGCTGGGCCCGGGAGGCCCGGTCCAGGTCGGAGGCGAAGGCGGCGAACGCCTCCAGCTCGCGGTACTGGGCCAGGTTGAGCCGCAGCGAGCCGGCGACCTTCTTCATCGGCTTCACCTGCGCGGCGCCACCGACCCGGGAGACCGAGGTGCCGACGTTGATGGCCGGCCGGACGCCCTGGTTGAACAGGTCGGTCTCCAGGAAGATCTGGCCGTCGGTGATGGAGATGACGTTGGTCGGGATGAACGCCGAGATGTCGTTCGCCTTGGTCTCGATGATCGGCAGACCGGTCATCGAGCCGCCACCCAGCTCGTCGGAGAGCTTGGCGCAGCGCTCCAGCAGGCGCGAGTGCAGGTAGAAGACGTCACCCGGGTAGGCCTCACGGCCCGGCGGGCGGCGCAGCAGCAGCGACACGGCGCGGTACGCCTCGGCCTGCTTGCTCAGGTCGTCGAAGACGATCAGGACGTGCTTGCCGCCGTACATCCAGTGCTGCCCGATGGACGAGCCGGTGTAGGGCGCGAGGTACTTGAAGCCGGCCGGGTCGGAGGCCGGGGAGGCGACGATGGTGGTGTACTCCATCGCGCCCGCCTCCTCCAGCGTCCCCTTGATGGAGGCGATGGTGGAGGCCTTCTGGCCGATCGCGACGTAGATGCAGCGGACCTGCTTCTTCGGGTCGCCGGAGCGCCAGTTCTCGCGCTGGTTGAGGATGGTGTCCAGGGCGACGGTGGTCTTGCCCGTCTTCCGGTCGCCGATGATCAACTGGCGCTGGCCGCGGCCGATCGGGGTCATCGCGTCGATGGCCTTGATGCCGGTCTGCAGCGGCTCGTCGACCGACTTGCGGGACATCACGTTCGGGGCCTGCAGCTCCAGCTCGCGGTAGCCCTCGTTGGCGATGTCACCGAGGCCGTCGATCGGCTCGCCGAGCGCGTTGACCACGCGACCGAGGAACGCGTCACCGATCGGCACCGAGAGCACCCGGCCGGTGCGCTTGACGCGCTGACCCTCTTCGATCCCGCCGAAGTCACCGAGGACGACGACACCGATCTCCCGGACGTCGAGGTTCAGCGCCACACCGAGCGTGCCGTCCTCGAACTCCAGGAGCTCGTTGGTCATGGTCGAGGGCAGCCCCTCGACGTGTGCGATGCCGTCACCGGCGTCGGCGACGGTGCCGACCTCCTCGCGGGAGACGTCGGCCGTGTAGGAGGAGACGTAGCGCTCCAGGGCGCCGCGGATCTCCTCCGTCGAGATGGTCAGCTCGGCCATCCTCTGCTTCCTTAAAGTTCAGGGGCCCGGGATACCTAGTACCGACCGGTCCGATGGCGTCGAATCAGGGCTGCAAAAGACGCTGGTCAGCGCTTCGCGAGCGCGTTGCGGGTCTCGTTGAGGCGGCGCAGGACGGTGCCGTCGTACAGGTCGGAGCCGACCCGTACGCGTGCCCCCCCGAGCACGTCGGGGTCGACCGTCTGCTTGACGGAGACCTCCCGACCGTACATCTCCGAGAGGCGGGCACCGAGGCGTCGCTCCTCCTCCTCGGTCAGCGGGGACGCCACGGTCACGTACGCGACCTGACGGTCCCGCCGGTCGGCGGCCAGCTCGACCAGCCGGGTGAGCGCACCGGTGAAGGAGCGTCCCCCGAAGCCGGCGAGCGCGGCCTCCACGAGGCGGACGGTGACCGGCTGGGCCTTGCCGGCGAGTAGCTGCCGGGCCAGTTCGGCCCGCCGCTCCACCGAGGCCATCGGGTCGGAGAGCGTGTTGGACAGCTCGGCGGAGCCGGAGACGACCTGCCCGAAGCGGAACAGCTCGTCCTCGACCTCGCCCAGGTCGCCGGAGAGGTCGGCGCTGGCCAGCAGCGCCTCCACGCCGAGGCGCTCGACGCCGTCGAGCAGCTCGGACGAGTTCGACCAGCGGCCGGACACCAGCGACGCGAGCAGGTCGAACGCTTCCGCGCCGATCCGGCCGCGCAGCATGTCACCGAGCAGACCGGAGCGGTCGGACCCGGCCCGGGCCGGGTCGGAGAGCGCCCGGCGCAGCCGCGGCTCGCGCCGCAGCAGGTCGGCGACGGAGAGGATGTCGTCGGCGGTGGCAGTCACCGCCGACGGCTCCGCGCCGCGGACGTACGCGTCGAGGCGCTCGGCCCCGGCCCGGTACGACTCCCGGCTGGCGGCCTGCATCAGCGGGCCCCCGTGCTCTCGAGACCGCTCAGGAACCGGTCGACGGTGCCCTTGCGACGCGCCTCGTCGGCGAGCGACTCACCGACGATCTTGCTGGCCAGGTCCACAGCGATGGTGCCCACCTCGGTGCGCAGCTCGCGCACGATGGTGGCCCGCTCCGCGGAGAGCTGCTCCTTGCCGGCGGCGATGATCCGGTCGGACTCCTCACGCGCCTTGGCGAGGATGTCCTGCCGGATGCCGTCGGCGTCGGCCCGCGCGTCGTCGCGGATCTTGGCGGCGTCGGTACGCGCCTCCGCGAGCTGGGCCCGGTACTGCTCGAGGAGCTGGTTCGCCTCGGCCTGGGCCGCCTCGGCGCGCTTGATGCCGCCCTCGATCGCGTCGACCCGCGCCTGGTACATCGCCTCCATGCGGGGCATGACGAACTTCAGCAGGACGAAGACGAGCAGGGCGAAGGAGATCGTTCCGACGACCATCTCCTGCCAGATCGGCAGGATCGGATTGTGCGCGCCTTCGGCGGCGAGATACATGTCAGACCTCCGGGTCGGGGGAGCTCGCGTCAGCTAACGGCGAAGGCGAGCACCAGGCCGAACAGCGCCAGCGCCTCGACCAGGGCGAAGCCCAGCACCAGCCAGGTGCGGTTGTAGCCGGCCGACTCGGGCTGGCGAGCGCTCGACTGGATGTAGGCCGCGAAGACCAGGGCCACACCGATACCGGGGCCGATGGCGGCGAGGCCGTAGCCGATGGTGTTGACGTTGCCACCGATCTCGGCAAGAACGTTCATTGCGGGTATTCCTCCTAGTTCACACGTGAGGGCTCACGTGTACGCGGTCGGTACCAGATGCTTGGCCGGGCCGGGTGCCCGCCGAGCCGGATCTCAGTGCTCGTCGGCCAGCGACGTGCCGATGTAGTTGGCGCTCAGCGTGACGAAGACGTATGCCTGCAGCACCGCCACCAGCGCCTCGAAGAAGGCCATCACGATCGCCATCGCGAACGAGAAGACCGAGGTCGCCTGGACGAAGACGCTGCTCGACCCGAGCATCACGAAGCCGCCGACGGTGAAGACCAGCAGGAGCAGGTGGCCGGCGAACATGTTGGCGAAGAGCCGCAGTGCCAGGGTGACCGGCCGGACGACGAAGTTCTGCAGGAACTCGATCGGAATCAGCAGGAAGTGCATCGGCCACGGCACGCCGGGCAGGATGAGGCTCTGCTTGAGGTACTTGCCGAGGCCGTGCTTGCGAACGCCGACGTAGTTGTACATGACGTACGAGATGGCGGCGAGCACGATCGGGAACGCGATGTGCGAGTTCGGCGAGATCTGCAGGCCGGGGACGATGCTGAAGATGTTGGTCAGCAGGATGAAGCTGAACAGCACGGTGAGGTAGGGCGCGAAGCGGATGCCCGCGTTGCCCATCTGCTCCCGGGCGATGTTGTCCCGGACCAGCCCGTAGACCGCCTCCGCCGCCCACTGGCCCTTGCCCGGCACCAGCTTCGGCTTCCGGTACGCGGCCACGAAGAAGATGATCAGCAACGCGACGGCGATCCAGATCATGATGCTGAACTTGGTGACCCAGGGGCCGGCCACGTCCGGCGGGTAGAAATCCCCGACGCTGGGGGGCCAGGGAAGGTCCTGGGCGACGACCAGCTGTCCGCTCACCGTGTCATCCTCCGCACTCAACAGACCCGCGTGTGCCGGAACTCAGGCACTGAGCCTCTTCATGATCAGGTAGATCGCCCCGGCCGCGCCGAGCATCATGCCGACGGCGACCCCGATGCCGGCTGGCAGACCGAAGAACCGCTCTGCCAACCAGCCGAGGCCACCCCACATCAGAATGCCGGCGAGAAGGTAACCCACGACGGCGCCTGCCGCACCCTCCGACGAGTGCTCGTCGGACTTGCGGGAGTGGGGGTCATCGGCCATGACGTGGCGAACAATATCAGCAGGGGCGCGCGGGGATGTGCGGCACCCCCCACACTGCGGGCAGCGTGCGGGCCGTACTGCGGGCGCGTCAACCTGGCGCCACGTTACTCCTGTCGCGCCCGTGAGGGGACCCGCCGTACCGGACAGAATTCGGCGAAGTCACTCGATGTCGTCACGGCGCTGGAAGGTGGGCAGCGGGGACCTCATCGCCCAGGTCAGGTGCGCTCCGGTCCACACCACGACCGCCGCGATGATCGCCACGCCCATGTCCGGCAGGCCGGGCCATCCGGTGGCCGCCACGGCGGCCATCACCACGCCCAGGATCACGATCTTGGTGGCGTAGGTGACCAGTCCCACCGACATGATCATCCGAGGGTGGATGGCGTCCGCCCAGGCCACCGAGAGGCTGGAGATCAGGTAGCTGACGATCACCAGCGCCACGCCGGCCGCGAACCCCGCCGCCCCGGTCGGCCCGCGCAGCAGCGCCGCCACCGGCACCCCCACCACGGCGAGCGCCGCGCACGCCAGTAGCGGCAGCCGCAGGTGGGTCAGCCGGGCCCGGATCGCGCCGGGCTCGCCCGCCCGTGGCGCGGTCATCGGGGGTACGCCGGGAAGGCGGCGACCAGTTCGGCGACCTCGCGGGCCACCTCGGTCAGCGCGTCGGCGCCACCGAGGGCCTCCGGATCGGTGCGTACCGCGCGCGCGATCAGCCCCGCGATCCGGCGCATCTCCCCCTCGCGCATGCCCTGGGTGGTGACGCTCGGCGTCCCCACCCGGATGCCGGAGGCCACCGACGGCGGCTGCGGGTCGTACGGGATCGCGTTCTTGTTGAGCGTGATGCCGGCGGCCTCGCAGCGGGCCTCGGCCTCGGCGCCGGTCACGCCGGTCTCCCGCAGGTCCAGCAGCGCCAGGTGGGTGTCCGTGCCGCCGGAGACCGGCGGCAGCCCCTCCGCGGCCAGCCCGTCGGCGAGCGCGCGGGAGTTGGCGACGACCTGGGCGGCGTACGTGCGGAACTCGGGCTGCGCGGCCTCGCGCAGCGCCACCGCCTTGGCGGCGACGGCGTGCATCAGCGGGCCGCCCTGGGTGAACGGGAAGACCGCCTTGTCGATCCGGGCCGCGAGCGGCTCGCGGCAGAGGATCATGCCGCCGCGCGGGCCGCGCAGCACCTTGTGGGTGGTCGCGGTGACCACGTCGGCGTACGGCACCGGGGACGGGATCGCCCCGCCGGCGACCAGGCCGATGAAGTGCGCGGCGTCCACCATCAGGTACGCGTCGACCTCGTCGGCGATCTCCCGGAAGCGGCCGAAGTCGATCAGGCGCGGGTACGCCGTCGCACCGCAGATGATCATCTTCGGCCGGTGTGCCCGGGCCAGGTCGCGTACCTCGTCGTAGTCGATCATCCCGGTGTCCGGCCGGACGGTGTAGCCGACCGGGTGGAACCACTTGCCGGAGAAGTTCACCCGGCTGCCGTGCGTCAGGTGCCCGCCGTGCGGCAGGTCCATGGCCAGCACCGTGTCCCCTGGCTGGATCAGGGCGGCGTACGCGGCCAGGTTGGCGCTCGCCCCGGAGTGCGGCTGGACGTTCGCGTGCTCGGCGTCGAACAGGTCCTTCGCCCGGGACACGGCCAGTTCCTCGGCCCGGTCCACCTCGGCGCAGCCGCCGTAGTAGCGCCGGCCCGGGTAGCCCTCGGCGTACTTGTTGGTGAGCGTGGAGCCCAGCGCGGCCAGCACCGCGGGCGAGGTGAGGTTCTCGCTGGCGATCAGTTGCAGTCCGCCGCGCAGCCGGTCCAGTTCCCCCAGCACCACCTCGGCGATCTCCGGGTCGACGGTACTGAGCTGCTGGAAGTCCGGCCCCCAGAAGGTGTCCCTCGCGTTCTCCACAGCGAAGGAGTCTACGGAGCCGCAGACTGGATGCCGTGAGATGCCTCGTCACCGGTGCGACCGGCTACATCGGCGGGCGCCTCGCGCCCCGGCTGCTGGCCGAGGGGCACACCGTACGCTGCCTGGCGCGTACCGCCGGGCGGCTGCGGGACGTGCCCTGGGCGGCCGACGCGGAGGTCGTCGAGGGTGACCTGCGCCGCCCGGAGACGCTGCCGGCCGCGTTCGCCGGCGTGGAGGTGGCGTACTACCTGGTCCACTCGCTGGGTCAGCGCGGTTTCGAGGCGGCCGACCGGGAGGCGGCGACGAACTTCGCCGCGGCGGCGCGTGCCGCCGGCGTACGCCGGATCGTGTATCTCGGCGGGCCGGAGCCGACGGAGCGAGACGGCCTGCCCTCGGCGCACCTGCGCTCCCGGGCGGAGGTCGCGCGGATCCTGCTGGACAGCGGCGTGCCGACGGCGGTGCTGCGCGCCGCCGTGATCATCGGGTCCGGCTCGGCCTCGTTCGAGATGCTGCGCTACCTGACCGAGCGGCTGCCGGCGATGGTCACCCCGCGCTGGGTGCGCAACCGGATCCAGCCGATCGCGGTCCGGGACGTGCTGCGTTACCTGGTCGGCTGCGCGCACCTGCCGGCCGGGGTGAACCGGGCCTTCGACATCGGCGGCCCGGACGTGCTGACCTTCACCGAGATGATGCAGCGGTACGCCCGGGTGGCCGGACTGCGGCCCCGGGTCATCCTGCCGGTGCGCCCGCTCACCCCGTCGCTCTCCTCGCACTGGGTCGGCCTGATCACCCCGGTCCCGAACGCGATCGCCCGGCCGCTGGTGGAGAGCCTGGTGCACGAGGCGGTGGCGCACGAGCACGACATCGCCGAGTACGTGCCGGACCCGCCGGGCGGGCTGACCGGCTTCGACCAGGCGGTCGCGCTGGCGCTGACCAAGGTGCGCGACGCGCAGGTGGAGACGCGCTGGTCGAACGCGAGCGGGCCGGACGCCCCCGCCGAGCCGCTGCCGTCGGACCCGCACTGGTCCGGTGGCACGGCGTACACCGATGTGCGGCAGCGGACGGTGGACGCGCCGCCGGCGGCGCTGTGGCGGGTCATCGAGGGTGTCGGCGGCGAGCACGGCTGGTACTCGTTCCCGCTGGCCTGGTCGGTGCGCGGCTGGATGGACCGGCTGGTCGGCGGCGTCGGGCTGCGCCGGGGGCGGCGCGACCCGCACCGGCTCCAGGTCGGCGAGGCGCTGGACTTCTGGCGGGTCGAGGAGATCGTCCCGGGTGAGCTGCTGCGGCTGCGCGCCGAGATGCGGCTGCCCGGCCGGGCCTGGCTGGAGATGCGCGCCGAGGCGGACGGGGACGGCCGCAGCCGCTACGTCCAGCGGGCCGTGTTCCTCCCGCGCGGGCTGCCCGGCCACCTCTACTGGGCCTCGGTGGCCCCGTTCCACGCCGTGGTCTTCGGCGGCATGGCCCGCAACATCGCCCGGGGCGCCGAGCACCCGGCCGGTCGGTGAGGAACGCCGGGCACGGTGGGCCGGCCTGCCGGATTCATGCGGCGTCCTTCTGCAGTGCGGGGCCGAGGAGCAGCCCTCCGTCGATGACGTACTCGGCGCCGGTGATGAAGGCCGCGTCCGGCGACGTGAGGAACAACAGCAGCGCGGTGATGTCGGCGGGCTGCCCGAGTCGCGGGACGGCGAACGGCTCGGGCGAGTAGAAGTCGGCGATCGGGGCGTCGCTGCCGGCCGCCGGCTCGGTGATGAACGGAGTGGCGACCACGCCGGGGTGGATCGCGTTGACGCGGATGTTGTCGCGGCCCAGCTCGAGGGCGGCGGTCCGGGTGAGTCCTCGTACCGCCCACTTGCCGGCGACGTAGGGCGCGTAGAAGGCGGTACCGCCGAGGCCCATCGTGGAGCCGATGTTGACGATCGATCCTCCTCCCGCGCGTCGCAGCGCCGGGGCGGCCGCCTTGATGCCGAGGAAGGTGCCGGTGAGGTTGACGTCGAGGATGCGAGCCCACGTGGCCTGGTCGGTGGACTCGATGAGGGCCGGCGGGTTCTGCACCCCGGCGTTGTTCACCAGGATCGTGAGCGCACCGAATGCCTTCTCGGTCTCCGCGACGGCGGCGGCCCACGACTCCTCCCGGGAGACGTCCAGGGAGACGGAACGGGCCCGGTGACCCAGCTCGGCGGCGAGGTCGGCGCCGCGCCCGGCGTCGATCGCACCGATGGCGACGTTGGCGCCTTCGGCGTGCAGGGCGCGAACGTGGCTGGCCCCCTGCCCGCCGGTGCCGCCGGTCACAAGAACGGTCTGATTGGCGAATCGGGACATCGGATCCTCCGGTACGTACGAGACGACAACCCGGGAAACAGGTGGTGAGTCGATCGACTCACCATGCCGACGCTACGCCCCCGCACATGGTGAGTCAACCCACTCACCTCGCTACGATGGGCGCATGACCCCAGCACCGTCGGCCTATCACCAGCGCGTGGCGGAGGAGAAGCGCGCGCTGATCGTGCAGGCCGCCACCGAGCTCTTCCTGGAGTTGGGCTACGACCGGGCCTCGCTGGCGCGTGTCGCCGCCAGTGCCGGCGTGTCGAAAGCGACGCTGTTCAAGCAGTTTCCGACGAAGGCGGCATTGTTCGATGCCATCGTCATCGACTCGTGGGCCCGGAACGACGTCGCCGACGTGCCGCCCGCCGGTGACCTGACGGCCGGCTTGACGGTTCTCGGGCGGCACTACGCGACGCTGTTGAGCCGGCCGGAGATGACCGACCTGTTCCGCATCGTGATCGCCGAGATGCCCCGCTTTCCCGAACTGGCCAGAGCGCATTTCGCACAGGGCAAACTGCCGTACTTCGAGTCCGTCCGGATCTACCTCTCGGCCGAGCACGACGCGGGAGTCGCCGACATCGCCGACCCGGAGATGGCCGCCACGCACTTCCTCGGCATGATCTCCAATTACCTGTTCTGGCCGAGCCTGGTCCTCCCGGACTGGACGGTGACTCCCGATCGCACGACCGCAGTAGTGGACGAAGCCGTCCGGACCATGGTCGCGCGGTACGGCAGATCGACAAGCTGACGGACGTCTCTCAGTTGCCGGTGCGAGGGCTGGTGTGCTGGAAGGCGACCGCCTGGCCGGGCGGGACGAAGTCGCGTACCGGCTCGTCGCGCAGCGACCACGCGAGGATGCGTCCCACCGCGGCGATCTGCCGCTTTTGCACTCCGCCGCCGACCGCGTCCCGGGGGTCGTCCGGGTTCGCGGCGATCGTCGCCACCGAGAGCTGCGGGGTGAACGCCACGACCGTCTCCGTGGCGTTGCGCTCCGAGCTGCCGGTCTTGCCCGCCACCGGCCGGCGCAGGCCCGGGGCCAGCTCCTCGGCCGTGCCCCCGTCGCAGCGCCGGTACATCGACTGGTCGCCGACCGGGCAGCGGCCGGCGTCGGCCGCCGCGCGGGCGACCTCGGTGTCCAGCACCTGCCGGCAGTCGGTGTTCCCGGCCGCGATCTTCCGGCCGGACGGGTCGGTGATCGAGGTGACCGGCGTGGGCCGGCACCAGTTGCCCTCAGCGGCCACGGTGGCGTACGCGCCGGCCAGGTCCAGCGGCGTGGTGGCGGAGACGCCGAGCGTGAACGGCCCCCAACTCTTGGCGCCCTCGCGGGCCATCCGGGCGTCCGCCGGAGCGCGGAACGCGATGCCCAGCCGCTGGGCCATCTCGACCACCCGGTCCGCGCCGACGCGCTCGGTCAGCCAGGCGAAGTACGTGTTCACCGAGCGGCCGAACGCATCCCACATGTCCCGGTCGCCGTCCATCCAGGAGGCGTTGGCGTTCTCCGGGCACCACCGGCCGCCGCAGCTCGCCGGGCCGGCGCCGACCGGGTACCCCGTCACGTAGACGCGCGGGGCGTCGAACTCGGTGTCCAGCGGCAGCCCGGACTCCAGCGCGGCCAGCAGCGCGAACAGCTTGAACGTCGAGCCCGCCTGGTAGCCGGTGATGTCGCCACCGCCGGCCACGAGCTGGTTGACCGTGTTCGGGTAGTTCTTCTGCCCGTCCGGGTTGGCGGCCGTGCCGTACGTGCGGTTCACCGCCATGGCCAGCACCCGGCCGGTGCCCGGTTGCACCACCGCGGTCGGCGCCGCGCGCGCGATCGTCTCCGGGTAGATCTCCCGCACCTGCTCGCTCGCCTTGGCCTGCACGTCCGGGTCGAGCGAGGACACGATCTTCCAGCCGCCACGGCGCAACGTGCGCTGCCGTTCGTCGGCGGTCTCGCCGAACGCCGGCTGGGCGTTCCACCACTGGGTGAACCAGTCGCAGAAGAAGCCCCAGTCGTTGTGCTCGGCGGACACCGCGGCGCAGTCGTTGGGGGTGGTGTTCGGCTGGAGGGCCAGCTCCTCCGCCTTCGCCGCCTCGGCATCGGCCGCGCCGACCCGGCCGGTCTCCACCATCCGGTCCAGCACGTACGCCCGGCGTTGCAGCGCCGAGTCGGCGTCGCTGTTGATCGGGTCGTCGGCCGGGGAGCGGACCAGCCCGGCGAGCAGCGCGGCCTGGGCCAGGGTGAGCCGGTCCGGCGTGGTGGAGAAGTAGCGCTTGCTGGCGGCGGCGATCCCGTACGCCCCGGCGCCGAAGTACGCGATGTTCAGGTAGCGCCCGAGGATCTCGTCCTTGCCGACCTGCCGTTCCAGCGCCAGCGCGTACCGCATCTCGCGGATCTTGCGCCCGACGGTGATCTCGGTGGCGGCGGCACGCTGCTCCTCGGTCAGCCGGGTGTCACCGGCGAGCGCGTTGCGCACGTACTGCATGGTCAGCGTGGAGGCGCCCTGGCGGGTGCCCTCGCGTCGGTTGGCGGTGAACGCCCGCGCCACGCCGCGCACGTCGACGCCGTGGTGCTCGTAGAAGCGCACGTCCTCGGCGGCCACGATGGCGTCGCGCATCACCGGCGCCACCTCGCCGACCGGCACGTCCACCCGGTCCTCGACGTAGAACGAGGTGATCAGCGTCCGCCCGTCGCTCGCGTACAGGTTGGAGCGCTGCGCCGGCTGCGGCGTCTTGAGCGCCTCCGGCAACGCGGTGTACGGCATCAGGTTCTTCACGCCCAGCCCGAAGACCAGCGCGGCCGGCAGCGCGGCGGCGGCCAGGGCCAGTCCGGCGAGCACGCCAGCGAGCACAACAGTGAACAGTTTGTCGAGATAGGCCCGGTTCATCAGCTCTCCCCGCAGGAGCCGGCCGTACGGACCCGTTCAGAATGACCGGAATGGCCGCTTTCGCCGCCACCTTCCGCGAAATGCGCAGAAAGTTCGCGGGAAAGGATGAACCGCGATCAGGGCAGCAGGACGGCAGCCAGCGGCTGCACCGTCTCCTCGATCTCGTCCGCGACCCGGCTGAAGCACTGGTCGCCCCGGCCCCACGGGTCGTCCAGATCGTCGGTGGGCAGCGCGGAGGCGTTCTGCCGGACCGCGTCGGCGGCCGCGACGAGGGCGATGCCGCGCGCGTGGACCGCGTCCGGCGTCGGCTCGGCCGGCGGCAGGGCAGAACGGTCCAGCCCGCCGAGCAGGCGGCCGAACTCACCGAGGACGAACGTGCGCGCGGCGGCGTCCGGCCGCAACGCCACCACGTACTCCTGCTGGTCGGCCGTGGCGGTGAGCACCAGGTCGGCGGCGTCGATCAGGTCGGAGCGCAGCCGCCGGGCGGCGAACCCCTCGGTGTCACCACCGCGCGAGGCCACCTGCCGGGCGGCGGGCGGGTTCATCTCCTCCCCCGCGTGCCAGCCGCCGGTGCCGGCGCTGTGGCTGTGCACCAGCGCGTCCGACCCGGCCGGGTCGACGTCGAGGCGGGCCAGTCGCTCCCGGACCGCGAGCAGCAGCAGCCGCTCGGCCATCGGCGACCGGCAGATGTTGCCCATGCAGACGTGCAGGACGGTGAAGGGCGGCACTCAGATCCCCCGCTCGTCGAGGATGTCCGGCACGACCTCCCGCAGCTTCGCCAGCGTCACCGCGCCTTGGCGCAGCACCCGCGGCACGTCGCCGGTCAGGTCGACGATGGTGCTCGGCACGGGGTCGACCGCCGGCCCGGCCTCCAGGTACGCCCGGACGCCGTAGCCGAGCTGGTCGCGCGCCTCCTCGGCGGTGAGTGCGGCCGGCTGACCGACCTTGTTCGCCGACGCGACCGCCATCGGCCCGGTCTCCCGCAGCACCTCCAGCGCCACCGGGTGCAGCGGCATCCGCACCGCCACCGTGCCGCTGTTGTCGCCCAGGTCCCAGGCCAGGCTCGGCGAGTGCTCCACCACGATGGTCAGCGCACCCGGCCAGAACGCCTCGACCAGGTCGCGGGCCACGCCGGGCAGCGAGAAGACCAGGCCGTCGAGCGTGTGCCGGGAGCCGATGAGCACCGGGGGCGCCTGCCGGGCGCCCCCCTTGGTGTCCGCCAGGGCCTTCACCGCGTACGGGGTGAAGGCGTCCGCCCCGACGCCGTAGACCGTGTCGGTCGGCAGGACGACGAGTTCCCCGTTCTTGACGGCCTCGATGGCAGCGGCGATGCCGCGGTCCCGGTCGGCGAGCGACCGACAGTCGTAGAGCATCACGAGGAGTCAGTCTGCCACGCCCGGCCGGGGTCGGGGTGGGTGCCGTCCGCCCGCCGGGACGCGCTCGCCCAGCGGGGCCGCCCGGCCAGGTCCCGGTGCTCCTCGACCCGGTCGTAGCGGCCGTCACCGCGCAGCAGCGCCGGCACCTCCTCGGCGTGCGTGTCGTCGTGCTCGACGCCGATCACGCCGCCCTGGCGCAGCAGCGCGGCGGCCCGGCGTACCACCGGGCGGATCACGTCCAGCCCGTCCGCGCCCCCGAACACGGCCTCGTCCGGGTCGTGCCCGGCCACCTCCGGCGGCACCGTCACCGACCTCGGCACGTACGGCGGGTTGCAGAGCAGCACGTCGACCCGCCCGGCCAGGCCGGCCAGCAGCTCCGGGTCGGTCACGTCGGCGGCCACCACCTCGACCGGCCGGTCCCCGGCGGCGGCCCGGTCCGCCGCGTTGCGCCGCAGCCAGGCCAGCGCGGCCGGGGACCGCTCCACCGCCACCACCCGGGCCGCGGGCACCTCCTGCGCGACGGCGAGGGCGATCGCGCCGGAACCGCTGCACAGGTCGACCACGAGCGGCGCGGCGTGCTCCCGGGCCCGCTCGATCCCCCAGCCGGCCAGCAGCTCGGTCTCCGGACGGGGCACGAAGACGCCCGGCCCGACCGCCAGCTCCAGGTGCCGGAAACCGGCCCGGCCGAGCAGGTGCTGCAACGGCTCCCGGGTCACCCGCCGCCCGACCAGCTCGTCCAGGCGGTCACGCTGCGCCGGAGTGAAGCCGTCGGCGAGCGCCAGCCGGCCCCGCGGCACGTCGAGGACGTACGCGGCCAGCTGCTCGGCCTCGGCGCGGGGCGCCTCGACGCCCGCCGCGGCGAGCGCACGCGCCACCCGGTTGATCACCAGCGACGGACGTTCGCGTTCTGTCCCTTCGGACGGGTGTTGCGGGAGTGCTGTCACGCAATAATCATGAGGCGTCGCGGCCCACCTCACGAACGGGTGCGTCCGGGCACACACCGCAGGGAGGTCGCGAGTGGGCTGGCTCGACCAGGTCGAGGACCAGGTTGACGCTCTCCGACGCGCTCGGTCCCTCCAGGAAGCCAGCCGGTCCGCGGAGGCGTGCGCCCTGCTCGACCGCGTCATCCGCACCACAGCCGATCCGTACGCCCGCGCCGACGCGCTCGTGCAACGCCTGTCCGCGTTGATCAACCTCGGCCGGACCGCGGAGTTCACCCGGGCCATCGAGGACGCCTCCGCCGCCGTACGCGATCTGGCCGAGCCCTACCTGCACGGGCACCTCCACGCGCTGGCCGCGCTCGCCGCCCACCACCAGGGCGCACTCGACAGGTGCGTGACGCACCTGGTCCGGGCCGCCCGCGCGCTCGGCGCCGACGACACCCCGGACCGGGACACCGCCTGGGGCTGGCACGACCTGGCGATGGCGTACTCGTACCTCAGCTTCCACGGCCACGCTCTCGGCGCGATCGAGCGCGCCCGGGAGGTCGGGCTGAGCGCCGGCATCCCGGAGGAGACGTTCGCCGCGCCGGGCATCCGGCTGCGCAACGCGGTGGCGCTCGACCACAACGGCGACAGCGACGGCTGCCTGCGGGTACTGCGCGACGTGGCCGGCGACCTGGCCCGGTTCCTGCGCGGCGGGCGGGCCGGCAACCTGCGCCCGAGCAGCCTGGCCGCGTACGGCTACGCCGCCGCCCGCCGGGCCGCGCTCGGCGACCGGGTGGAGTCCGCCGGAGACGCCGACCCGAACCGGCTGCTCGGCCACGGCGCCGACAGCGCCCGCGCCCGCGACCTGCGCCAGCTCGGTCAGGTCTGCCTCGCGGTGGCCGACGGCCGCCCGATCGAGGCGGTCACCCGGCTGGACTCGCTCCGGGTCTCCGCCGAGACGCTCGGCGCGGCCGAGGCGCCCCGGCTGCGCAGCGTGGCGCTGGCCCGGGCCGGTGACCACGCGGGCGCGCACCGGGCCGACCGGCACGCGTTCCGGCTGGCGGCACAGCGCAGCGACCGGCTGCGGGACGTCTACATCGACGGCATCGCCGCCCGGATCGACCACGAGGAGATGCGCCGCGAGGCGGCCCGGTACGAGGGCGAGGCGCTCACCGACCCGCTCACCGGCCTGCCCAACCGGCGCCGGCTGGAGCGCTACCTGGGCGCCGTGGTGTCCCGGGGCGAGCGGGTCGTGATCGGCGTCTGCGACCTCGACGGGTTCAAGGCGGTGAACACCCGCCACGGCCACCACTCCGGTGACCTGGTGCTGCAACGGGTGGCCGGGGTGATCAACCGGGTGATGCGGCGGGGCGACTTCGTGGCCCGCTACGGCGGCGACGAGTTCGTGGTGGTGCTGCCCGACACGGTCATGTCGGAGGCGGTCGAGGTGGCCCGCCGGATCGAGGCGGCCGTCCACACCGAGGACTGGGAGTCCCTGGTGCCGGGCACGCCGGTCGGGGTGACCATCGGCTTCGCCGAGGTCGACGGCAGCACCACGGTGAGCGTCCGGGAGGCGCTCGGCACCGCGTTCGAGCTGGCCGACCGGGAGATGCTGCGCGCCAAGGCGCGGTTGCGGGCGAGCTGAGGCCGTGCCGCTCCTGCGGCCCTCCGCGCGGACGCCGCGACCCGCGCGGATCGCACGCCGGCCTCGCGCGGACGGCGAGGCCCTGGCGGCGACCGCGTGCGGTCAGCGGCGGGACAGCTCGGTCTCGCCGGCCAACCGGGCCGCGCGGTCCGCCTCGGCCAGCGCGTCGAGCACCCCGTCCAGCTCGCCGGCCAGGGCCAGGTCCAGGTTGTACGCGGTGTAGCCGATACGGTGGTCGGTGATCCGGTTCTGCGGGAAGTTGTAGGTGCGGATCCGCTCGGACCGGTCCACGGTGCGGATCTGCGCCTTACGGGCGTCCGACGCCGCCGCGTCCGCCTGTTCCTGGGCGGCGGCGAGCAGCCGGGCGCGCAGGATGCGCATGGCCTGCTCCCGGTTCTGCAACTGCGACTTCTCGTTCTGACAGGAGACCACGATGCCGGTCGGCACGTGGGTGATGCGGACCGCCGAGTCGGTGGTGTTCACCGACTGCCCACCGGGGCCGGACGAGCGGAACACGTCGATGCGCAGCTCGTTCGGGTCGATGGTGACGTCCACATCCTCCGCCTCGGGCAGCACCAGCACCCCGGCGGCGCTGGTGTGGATGCGGCCCTGCGACTCGGTGACCGGTACGCGCTGCACCCGGTGCACGCCGCCCTCCCACTTGAGCCGGGACCAGACGCCGTTGCCGCCCTCGGGCACACCCTTGCTCTTGATCGCCAGCGAGACGTCCTTGACGCCGCCGAGGTCGGAGTCCTGCGCGTCGATCACCTCGGTGACCCAGCCGTGCCGCTCGGCGTACCTGGTGTACATCCGCAGCAGGTCCCCGGCGAACAGCGCGGACTCCTCGCCGCCCTCACCGGCCTTGATCTCGACGATCACGTCCTTGGCGTCGTGCGGGTCGCGCGGGATGAGCAGTTCCGCGAGCCGTTCCTCAAGGGCCGGCAGGGAGGCGGCGATGGCGTCCGCCTCGGTGGCGAACGACGCGTCCTCGGCAACCAGCTCCCGGGCGGCGGCCAGGTCGGCGCGGGCCTGCTCCAGCTCGCCGGCCGCCTTGTGCAGCGGCACCAGTTCGGCGTACCGACGGCCGACCCGCCGTGCGGTGCCCTGGTCGGCGTGGATGGCCGGGTCGGCCAGCCGCCGCTCCAGCTCGGCGTACTCGTCGAGGAGGGCGGCCAGGCGCTCACTGCTCATGCTGCGGATGCTCCTTGGGATGAAGGCGGCGCAAACGGACGAACGCCCGTGCCCGGCAGGAGCCGGACACGGGCGTCGTCGACGGAGCTACTTGGCCTTCTTGGCCTGAACCTTGGCGTACTTCTGCTGGAACTTCGCGACCCGGCCGGCGGTGTCCAGCACGCGCTGCTTACCGGTGTAGAACGGGTGGCAGGCGCTGCAGGTCTCGACGCTGATCGCGCCGCCCTTGGCGGTGCTGCGGGTCGTGAAGGAGCTGCCGCAGGAGCAGCGGACCTCGGTGGTCGCGTACTCCGGGTGGATGTTGGGCTTCATGTCGCCTCGGTCCTTTCGTCGGTGGTCGCCGGGTCGCCGTCGGTGCTTCCCGTCGTCACGACGGGCTCGGGCGTGAACCGGAACCGGTGGCCGATTGACCAGTCTGCCACGGGCGTCTTCCACCCGGCACAGGAGGTCCGCCACCTCCAACGCCGGCCCACCGCTCAGCATTCCCACCCCCACCCCGCCCACTCCCCCACCCGACTCTCGCCCCCCACCCGAGCCCGAGCCCTGAGCCCGACGATCATGACGTTGACCGCCACCCGGCCGGGCGGGCCGGGAGGCGGGAGGGCCGGGGCTCCGTCCCCCAGGTGCGGAGCCCCGGCCCGGGGTCAGGCGGCGGGGGCGTGGACCGCGGCGGCGGCGGTGGTCACCGTCGCCTCGGCCTTCACGCCGTTCACAGTGACCGCCAGCAGCACCTGGGCACCCGCGCGCAACGCGGTGAGCTTGCCGGTGGCCGGGTCGAACCAGGCCACGTGCCACGGCCGTACGCCCAGGGCGCCACCGACGTGCAGGTTCGGTGACCCGGACCAGTCGGCGCTCACCGGCGCGGCCACCGGCACCTGCCGCCCACCCGGCTGGGTGAGCGTGGCCGTGACCTCCACCGGCGTCCCCCGGCGCACCTCGGCGGGCGCGGTCAGGGCGAGCCGGTCGACGTGCGCGTGCGTCTCCGCCGCCACCCACGTCGGCCCCTCGGCCAGCGGGTCACGGCGGGCCCGTTCGGCCTCCCCCGGCGTCACCGGGTCCACGCCGAACTCGGTCCAGCCGGTGAACCCGCCGAGCGCGGCCGGGGTGGACGGGTCCTTGCCCGAGTTGCCGTTGATCACGTACGGCACGCCGTCCACCCGGTCGGCGTGGAACGTGCCGACGTGGCCGTTGACCATCAGGGCGCCCTTGCCCGTGCGGTGCTGGAAGTCGGCCAGCCACTGCTCCACGAGTGCCGCCTCCTTGCGGTCGCCGAGCTGGCTGGCCTTGGCGGGGCTGGGATCGCGCGGTGGGTGGTGGAAGAACACCGCCACCGAACCCACCGAGCGGTCGGCGGCCGCCTGGTCGAGCGTCCGGCGCAGCAGCTCCACCTGGTCGAACCCGCCGCCGCGCAGCGATCCGGTGGCGGTGCTCAGCGTGAGGAACCGGGTGCCCCGGTGGTCGAAGACGCGTGAGGTGTCGCCGAAGACACTGCGGAAGTTGTCGATCGGCGCGCCCATGATCTCGTGGTTGCCCGGCACGTAGTGGTACGGCACCTCGCCGCCCAGTTCCTCGTCCAGGATGCGCTTGGCCAGGGCGAAGTCCGCCGGGTAGGCGGTGTCCACGAAGTCGCCGTTGATGATCAGGAAGTCCGGCCGGGCGGCGCGGACCTCGCGCAGCGTACGGCGGGCCTGGGCGACCAGGTCGCTGTCCGGGTTCGCGGCGACGAACTGGGCGTCGGAGAGCACCGCGAAGCGCCAGGGCGCCCCGTCCACCGTGCCGTCGCGCACCACCACCCGGTCGGTGCGGTTCGGCTCCGGCGGCGCCTGCACGTCCGGCGGCACCCGGGCCACCAGATCGTCGATCACCACCTCGCTGCGGTACTGCTTGGCCGGGTCGGTCTCGGCCACGTAGAACCGGCGCACCCGCACCGGGTACTGCACGCCGGGCGGTACGGCGAACTCGACGTACTTCCAGCCGGTCCAGTCCAGGTAGGGCCCGCGCAGCACGAACTGGGTGTCCTGCGCGTCGTGCAGGTGCAGGCTGGGCCACTCGCCGGTGCCGTTCGCCTTGATCCACATCCCGAACGCCTGCGGCTGGCCGGGTACGTCGATCCAGGCGGGCGGGTCGGCGTACGCGGCCCGGGTGCCGGTGGACTGGCTGAAGTCGTACGACATCCGCAGCCCAGTGCCGGTGTGCCCCTCGGCCGGTGCGACCGACCCGGCGGCGCGGGCCTGGCTGAACTTCCAGGACGCGGCGTCGTCGAACCCGGCCACCGGCACGTCGGTGAGCCCGACGGTCACCGGCAGGACCGTGCTGCGGTTGCCGACCCGGGCGGTGACGAGCGCCGAACCGGTCGCGGCCAGCGCCTTGACGGAGAGGTTGCCGTCGGCGGTGGGGGTGACGGAGAGCAGGTCGCTGTCGTACTCCAGCTTCAGGTCGGCCGGCTCGATCGGCGCGGTGTTGCCCTCGGCGTCGAAGCCGACCACGCCGAACAGGCCGCTGTCACCGGCCCGGTCCAGGCCGACCCGGTCGACGGTGCCGTCGATGCGCGCGAGCGGGCCGAGCACCGTCAGCTCGATGGCGCCCCGGGCGCGTCCCCGCGTGGCCGTGACGGTGCTGCGTCCGGGGACGACGGCGCGGAACACGCCGTCGCCGTCCACCAGGCCGTGCGTGGCGTGCCAGCGCGGCTCGCCCGCGGCCGGACCGTACGTCTCGTCGTATCCGGCGGCGGTGAGCCGGCGGGTGAGGCCGGGGAAGACCCGGTCCGGCCGGCCGCCACGCACCGGCGCGACGCCGGGCGCGGCGGTCGGGTCGCTGGCGGCCTCCAGCCAGTAGCCGGTGAGCCGGCCGCTGCCCTTCGGCGCATAGACGGCGAGCCCGTTCGGCACCGGCCGCTCGCTGCCGTCGGACGGGCTGTTCTCCACCTGGACCGCCGCCGCGCCCGGCTCCCGGGCGAGCAGCGTGGAGGAGCCGCCGCCGTCGAGGTTGAGCGCGTTCGCGGCGCCCAGCTCGGCCATCATGCGGCCCATCTCGGTCTGGGTGACGCCGCGGCTGTCCACCTGCCGCCCGTCCACCGTCAACATGATCATCTTGCGGCCGTCGGCGGAGAAGCCGACAGCGGTACGCGGGGCCAGCGACTCGTCGGCGATGCTCTGCACCACGCCGTCGCGGACCAGCACGTTGCCGCCGCCCACTGCCGCGCGCAGGTCACCGCCGTCGGAGGCGCGCGGCCGCCAGGTCAGGTCCACCGTGTCGCCGGGACGCAGCGCGGCGAGCGCGTCGGCGCCGGCCTCGCGGCCGAGCAGCACGGTGCTGCCGGCCGGGATCGGCCCCTCGCCCGCCGTGGTGGCCACGCTCGCCACCCGGCCGCCGGTCACCGTCACCTCGACCGTCCGGGCCGCGTCCTCGACCGCCCGCTTGCGGGTGTACGAGCCCCAGAGCGGGGTGAACACACCCACGCCGTCGCGCTGCACCATGTTGTTGAACTGGGTGAGCGACACCGGCCCGGCGGGCAGCGTGGCGGTGCCCTCGAAGCCGACCTGGACCACCCGGCCGACGCCCTGAGCGCTGATCCCGACCGCGTTGGGGTGCCCGGCGACCGGCGACTGCACCAGCTCACCGGAGCGGACGCCGACGCCCTGGGCGGCCCCGGAGTTGTTGATGTCGAAGAAGTCGCCGTTCACCGCCGCGACGGCGCGGGACCGGTCCGCCGCGGCGCGCAGCGGCTCGTCCCTGGTGACCTCGCCGGAGTTCACGTAGTCCACTGTCAGCCCGCCGGCCAGGTCGGCGGTGAGGGCGTCGGCGCGCAACCAGCCGGCCGCGTCGTACCTGTCGAAGGAGGTCAGGTCGAGACCGGGCGCGACCGGCCGGGTGGTCTTGGCGGTATCCAGGCCGCCGGCCGGTTCGACACCGGCGAGCGCGACGGCGGAGTCGGGCCGGGACGAGGCGCGTGGCGCGTCCTCGGCGGCGGTGGCTGCCGGCGGGCCGACAGCCGACGGCCCGGCGGCGGACGGCGCCGGCGCGGTGAGGGTCAGCAACGGCGTCAGCAGCAGGACGCCGGCGAGGTGGGCGGGTCGACTGCGGGTTCGCATGGACGACAGTCAACCCGATGGTGAACAGAAGTTTCAATACCTCGCGGCTTAACCGTAGAAAAACTTCAACACACCGGCCGTGAACGCGACGAGGGGCACGGCCGCGTGGCCGTGCCCCTCGTTCGTCGGATCCGTCAGCTCACTCGCCCGGGGTGGACTTCGCGATCTGCATCAGGAACTCGATGTTGGTGCGGGACTGCTTGAGCCGGTCCAGCAGGAGGTCGAGCGCCGCCTGCGAGTCCAGCGAGTGCAGCACCTTGCGGAGCTTGTGGATGATCGCCAACTCCTCCGGCGCGAGCAGGACCTCTTCCTTACGCGTACCGGTGGGGTTGATGTCGATCGCCGGGAAGACGCGCTTGTCGGCGATCTTCCGGTCGAGCTTCAGCTCGGCGTTACCCGTGCCCTTGAACTCCTCGAAGATGACCGTGTCCGCCATCGAACCGGTCTCCACCAGCGCCGTGGCGATGATGGTCAGCGAGCCGCCGTTCTCGATGTTGCGAGCGGCACCGAGGAAGCGCTTCGGCGGGTACAGCGCGGTGGAGTCGATACCACCCGACATGATCCGGCCGCTGGCCGGCGCCGCCAGGTTGTACGACCGACCGAGCCGGGTCACCGAGTCGAGCAGCACGACCACGTCGTGCCCCAGCTCGACCAGCCGCTTCGCCCGCTCGATCGCCAGCTCGGCCACCGTGGTGTGGTCCTGCGGCGGCCGGTCGAACGTGGCCGCGATGACCTCGCCCTTGATCGACCGCTGCATGTCGGTGACCTCTTCGGGCCGCTCGTCCACCAGCACCACCATCAGGTGGCACTCCGGGTTGTTGCGGGTGATCGCGTTCGCGATCGCCTGCAACACCATCGTCTTACCCGCCTTGGGCGGCGACTGGATGAGCGCCCGCTGGCCCTTGCCGATCGGCATCACCAGGTCGATCACCCGGGTAGTCAGGATGTGCGGCTCGGTCTCCAGCCGCAGCCGCTCCTGCGGGTAGAGCGGGGTGAGCTTGTAGAACTCCGGCCGGCGCTTCGCCTCGTCCGGCTCCATCCCGTTGATGGTGTCCAGCCGGACCAGCGGGTTGTACTTGTCGCGCCGCTGCTCGCCGTCCCGCGCGGCCCGCACGGCGCCGGTGATCGCGTCACCGCGGCGCAGGCCGTACTTCTTGATCTGGGACATCGAGACGTACACGTCGTTCGGGCCGGCCAGGTAGCCGGTGGTCCGGACGAAGGCGTAGTTGTCGAGCACGTCGATGATGCCGGCGACCGGGACGAGCACATCGTCCTCGCCGACCTGCGGCTCGCGACCGCTGCCGCTGTCGCCGACCTCGCCCCGCTCGCCACGGCCGCGACGGCGGTCCCGGAACCGGCTGCGCCGGCCGCGCCGGCCGCCGGCCTCGTCGTCGTCGCCGTCGTTGTCCCGCTCGGCGCGCTGGCCTCGGTCGTTGCGGTCACCCCGGTCGTTGCGGTCGCCACGGTCGTTGCGGTCACCCCGGTCGTTGCGGTCGCCACGGTCGTTGCGCTCGCCACGGTCGTTACGGTCGCTGCGCTCGGCCCGCTCGGCCCGCTCGCCACGGTCGCCGCGCTCGTTGCGGTCGCTGCGCTCGGCCCGCTCGCCGCGATCACCACGGTCGTTGCGGTCGCCGCCACGCTCGTTGCGGTCGCCGCCACGCTCGGCCCGGTCACCGCCACGCTCGGCCCGCTCGCCACCGCGCTCGGCCCGCTCACGGCCCCGGCCCTCGTTACGCTCACCGCGCTCGGCCCGGTCACCGCCACGCTCGGCCCGCTCGCCGGTCTCGGCGGGCGCCTCGTCGGCGCGCGTCGTCTCGGCCGGCCGCGTCTCGGCCGGCCGCGCCTCGGCAGCCGGCGTCTCGGCCGGTCGGGCCTCGGTGGTCGCGGCGGCGGTCCGGCTACGGCGACCACGGGTACGGCCCTCGGTCACCTCGGCGGCCGGCGCCTGCTCGGCGGGGCGTGCCTCGGCCCGCTCCTCACGGACCTCCGCGTGCACCTCCTCACGGGCGGGCGCGGCCGCTGCCGCCACCTCGGCTCGCGGTCGAGGGGTTCCGGCCGCGGCGCCGCCCTGCTGCCGCTCGGTGATGGCACTGATCAGCTCGCCCTTGCGCATGCGAGCGGTGCCAGAGATGCCGAGCGACGCGGCCAGGCTCTGCAGCTCCGGAAGCAGCATCGCCGACAGACCGGTGCCGCTACGCCGGCGACGCGTGGGGGCGGCGGCGGTGGTGGCATCGCCAGCGACGTTGGAAACATCCGACGTCACGTCGGTGGTGTCGCTCAATGGATTCCTTCCCTCGATAGGCCGGGCTGCCCGGGGTCGTGGAACCAGGTGGCCGGGCGGCCTCGGTGCACCCGCCTCGCATGACGCGTCGCGGGAGTCTGTGACACAGCAGCCGGTGGTTTCCCGACTCACCACCGTCGGTGAGCAGGTCTCGCCGTCTGCGGCGACCTGTGGAAACTGCGGCGCGGCGTGGGCCTTGAGCAGGGGTGACGGGCTACCGCCGAGAGCTTCGGGGGTGCGCCGAACCGCAGGAAGATCGCATGCTTCGCGGCTGTGCTAGGTCTAGAGCGTAATCGCCTTGTCCGACCTGCGGCAACAGGGCCCCGCTCGGCGTGTCAAAGTCTACCCCGGATGACCCGGGCACCGCTGACATCTATCGGCAACTCCCAGCGCCGCCAATCTGTTCCCGCCTGAAAGCCCGCTGAGACCTGGGAGAGCGCCAACACGGTCGGCCCCGCCCCACTGACCACAGCCGCCACACCCGCCGCACGCAGCGCGGCGACGAGCGCCGCCGAGGCGGGCATCCCCGGGGCCCGCTGGTCCTGGTGCAGCCGGTCGACGGTGGCGGGCAGCAGCAGCGCGGGGTCGGTGGTGAGCGCGTGCACCAGCAGGGCCGCCCGGCCGGCGTTCGACGCCGCGTCGGCGTGCGGCACGGTGGCCGGCAGCGCCGCCCGGGCCACCGAGGTCAGGCCCCGCTCGGCGGGCACGAACACGGTCGGGCGCACGGCCGCCGCCACCGGCAGCGAGACCGCCCGCGCCCCGCCCGGTTCCGTCCAGGCGATCGTGAAGCCGCCGAGCAGGCAGGGCGCGACGTTGTCCGGATGCCCCTCCAGCTCGGCCGCCAGCCGCAGCGCGGCGCCGTCGTCCATCCGCCGCTCGCCGTCGGTTACCAGCGCGCGGGCCGCCAGCACCCCGGCCACGATCGCCGCCGACGACGAGCCGAGCCCGCGGGCCTGCGGGATGCGGTTGACGCACTCCAGTGCCAAGCCGGCCGGCTGCGCGCCGAGCGCGTCGAAGGTGGCCCGCATGGCGGTGACGATCAGGTGCCGCTCGTCCGACGGCAGCTCGCCGGCGCCCTCGCCGGTGACCGACACCCGTACGCCGCCGTCCGTCACCTCGGCAGTGACGTCGTCGTGGCGGCCGAGGGCCAGCCCGAGCGCGTCGAAGCCGGGGCCCAGGTTGGCGCTGGTCGCGGGCACCCGGACCCGTACCGGGCCGGAGGTGAATGTGATCGGCACCGGCTCATGCTAGGACGTCACAGCGACCGCCCGGCCGGACCGCCCGGACCGTGGGACCGGCGCGTCACCCGGTGCGCTCCGGTGTCGGCACGTCGACCGGGTCGGTGAGCGAGAGCCGCCGGGTGGCGAACCGCCAGCCGATCGCGTACAGGACTGTGACCAGGCCACAGCCGGCGAGCACGGTGCGCTCGTCCACCCGGTCCACGACGAGCGCCACCACCAGCTGGCTCACCGCGATGGCGAGCGTCGCCAGCATCATGTCGGTGGCGAAGACCCGGCCGCGCAGCCGGTCCGGCACCTCGCCCTGCAACGCGTAGTTGGACAGCACCCAGTTGCTGCCGCCGCCCAGGTGGGCCAGGAAGACCAGGACCAGCACCAGCGGGAACCAGGTGACCATGGAGGCGCCCAGGTAGGCCAGGCCGTACATCGACATGGACAGCGCCAGGCCGGTGAGCAGCCAGGCCCGGTTGCTCAGCACCCGGCGCATCATGATCGGGCCGACCAGGGCCCCGGCGCCACGGGCGGCGAAGAGCAGGCCGGCGCCGACCGCGCCGACCCCGTACACCCCGGCGAGCAGCGGGAAGACGGTGAGCACGCCGTTGCCCAGGCCGACCGCCGACTTGACGGTCACCAGCGCCAGCACCCGCGGGCGGTGGGCGATGTAGCGCAGCGCCTCCCGGATCGCCGCCCAGGTGCGCGGCACCGCCGCCGCCGGGTCCCGTGGCGCCTGCAACGGCCGGCGGATCAGCGCGGCCAGGCCCGCGGCGGCGACCAGGCCGACGGCCGCCACCCAGAAGCTGACGTACGCGCCGGCGGCGGCGCTCAGGATGCCGCCCAGCGAGGCGCCGACCACTGTCATCGTGCCCCAGGCCGAGCCGGCGACCGCGTTGCCCGCCGCCAGGTCCTCCGGGTCGACCACGTTGGGCAGCGCGGCCTGGGCGGCGGGCGAGTAGAACGCCTTCGCCACCGCCACCAGCGCGATCGCCGCCAGCGCCAGCCAGGCCGTACCGGCGCTGCGCACGCCGAGCAGCAGCAGCACACCGGCGAGCGCGCCCACGTTCGCCACCATCATCACCGTGCGGCGGTCGAACCGGTCGGCGACGGTCCCGGCGTACGGGAGCAGCAACGCGGTCGTGCCGGTGTCCACCGCCAGCACCAGCGCGCCCCAGACGCCGCTGCCGGTCAGGTCGGGCAGCAGCACCAGCAGCGGCACCATGACGAACCAGTCCGCGCCGAAGACCACCAGCTCGGCGAGGAACAGATGGCGGAAGTCGCGGTTGCGGACGACTACCGAGAGGGTGGGCGACACGCGGGGCACCCTACCGGGCCGCCCCCGGCGCGGCAGCGCGGCGCAGCAGGTCGGAGACCGTGACGAAGGTGTATCCCCGGGCCCGAAGCCCGTCGATGATGTCGGGCAGGCCGCGAAGCGCCACCAGCCGTGAGTCGTTGCCCACGTCGTGGGCGAGCAGGATCGTGCCGGGGCGCATGTCGGCGACGATCCGCCGGGCGTGCCCGGCCGGGTCGTGCGGGAAGGCGCCCTCGACCATCTGGAGCGTCCAGAGCACCACGCGGTAGCCCAGCCGGGCCGACGCGTACAGCACCGAACCACCGAGGTGCCCCCAGGGCGGGCGGAGCAGCCGGGGCGCCGACCCGGTGGCCGCGGTGATCGCGTCGTGGCTGCGGCGCAGGTCGTCGTAGACGGTTGCGGCGTCCATCCGGGCCAGGTCGCGGTGCGCCCAGCTGTGGTTGCCGACCTCGTGCGCGTCCATCCGGCCCCGCAGCAGCGCGGCGTGCTCGCGGGCCCGCTCACCGACCAGGAAGAAGGTGGCCGGCACCCGGTGCTCGGCGAGCGTGTCGAGCGCCATCGGGGTCCACTGTGGGCGGGGGCCGTCGTCGAAGGTGAGCGCCACCAGGCGCTCCTCGGTGCGTACCCCCCAGACCACCTGCACCCCGCCGGCGCCGACCTCCTGGTGGCGGTTGCCGACAGTGGTGCTGGCCGGCCCGCCCGCGATCGGGAGCCGGCGGTCGGCCACCCAGGTGCTCTCGGCCGTCGCGGCGGAGCCGATCGTCGCACCGCCGAGCAACAGCGCGGAGCGGCGCAGCAGGCTCCGCCGATCCCACCGGCCTATGCCCCCCGCCATCACGCCCCCGAACCGAAAGTGTGCAAAAGTTCACTGAGCGTACCGCTCGATGTCACTGCGGTGTGTCCCGCGCGCCGAGGCGCCGGGAGGGGCCCACGGGCCCCGTCCCGGCCCGTCACTCAGTCGGCGGAAGCGGCGAGCTGCGGCTCTTGGGCAGGCGCAGCACCTCGAACTGATCAGTGCCGTCGACCAGCGCGCCCGACGGGCGGGCCGGCGGCGGCGCGACCCTGGACCGCTCCTCGGACCGTTCCTCGGCCCCGCCGGCCGGCACCGGCACCGGATCCGGCTGGAGTTCGACCGGCTCGGGAGCGCCGCCCCGGCGCCGGGCCCGCAACGAGCCCTTTGTGTGCTCGACCATGGTGTAGAGCGTCGGGACCAGCACCAGCGTCAGCAGCGTCGAGCTGAGCAGGCCGCCGATCACCACGATCGCGAGCGGCTTGGAGATGAAGCCGCCCTCGCCGGTCAGCCCGAGCGCCATCGGCAGCAACGCGAAGATGGTGGCCACCGCGGTCATCAGAATCGGCCGCAACCGGCGCCGGCCGCCCTCGACCACCGCCTCGGTCACGCCCATGCCCTGTGCCCGGTACTGGTTGATCAGGTCCAGCAGCACGATCGCGTTCGTCACCACGATGCCGACGAGCATGAGCACGCCGATCAGCGCCGGCACGCCCAGCGGTGTGCCGGTGACCAGCAGCAGCCCGATCGCGCCGGTCGCGGCGAACGGCACCGAGATCAGCAGGATCAGCGCCTGGGTCAGGCTGCGGAACGTGGCCACCATGATCAGGAAGACGATCGCGATGGCGGCCAGCACCGCGAGACCGAGATCCGCGAACGCGTCGGCCTGGTCCGCGCTGACGCCGCCGATCACGTACGTGGCGCCCGGCACGTCCAGCGCGTCCAGCCGCTTCTGCAGCTCCTGCGTGGTGGCGCCGAGGTTCGAGCCGGTCGCCGTGCCGGTGACCGAGACGCTGCGCTCCCCGTCGATCCGGGTCACCTGCTGCGGGCCGTCGACCTGGTTGACGTCGGCGATCGCGTCCAGCGGCACCGCGCCGACCCGCAGCGCCCGCAGTTCCCCGACGGTGAGCGGCGGCCGGGCGCCGCTGCTCAGCACCACGGTCTGCGCGGTCCCGTCCAGCGTCACCTGCCCGAGCGGCGCACCCCGGTACGTCTGCGCGACGAGCTGCCCGACGGCCGCCTCGGTGAGACCCGCGCGGGCCGCGGCCAGCCGGTCCACTGTCACCTCGACGCGCGGCACCTGGGTGGCCAGGCTGGTGGTCACGTCCTCCACGCCCGGCGTGCCGGCCAGCGCGCCCCGTGCCGCCTCGGCCGCCCGGGTCAGCGTCTCCTGGTCGGCGGCCTGCACCACCACCTCGACCTGGCTGGCGGAGGCGTTCTGCCCGCCGCCGAACGTCAACTCGCCCACCTCCGGGCCGAGCGCGTCGAACTCCTTGCGCAGAGCCTGCCGTACCGTCGCGGCGTCGGTGTCGTCGGACAGCGACAGCGACCAGGTGGCCCGGTCGCTGCCGCCGCCAGCGAACGGGTTGTCCCCACCACCGGCGCTGACCTGGTAGGTCTCCACCCCGGAGGTACGCCGCAGCACCTCCTCGACCCGCGCGGCGGCCCGGTCGGTGCCGGCGAGCGAGGTCCCGGCCGGCATCTCCTGCCGGATGGCGAGCGTGTCCTGGCCGGAGTCGTCCAGGAAGTTCGTCTCCAGCTTCTGCGCCAGGCCGAACGTGCCCAGCAGCACGAGCAGGCCGAGGCCGACGGTGGCCCAGCGGGTCTTCCGCGAGCGGGTCGCGAAGTCGATCACCGGCAGGTACGCCCGCTGCAACGGGTTGCGCAGCTCCTTCTCCTCGGCGGCCCGCCGGGCGGCGGCGTCGGCACCGGCGCGCGGCCGCAGGAACCAGTACGCCAGCACCGGGATGACGGTCAGCGACACCAGCAGCGAGGCGAGCAGCGCCACCGTCACGGTGATCGCGAACGGGGCGAACAACTGCCCGACGAAGCCGCCCACCAGGGCGATCGGCGCGAACACGGCGACAGTGGTGAGCGTGGACGCGGTCACCGCGCCGGCCACCTCGCGGACCGCGGTCAGGATGGCGTCCCGCTTCGGCTCGCCGTACTCCAGGTGGCGTTTGATGTTCTCCAGCACCACGATGGAGTCGTCCACCACCCGCCCGACGGCGATGGTCAGCGCGCCGAGGGTGAGCAGGTTCAGCGAGTAGTCGCCGGACCAGAGCACGATCAGCGCGACCAGCACGGACAGCGGGATGGACACCGCGGTGACCACCGTGGAACGCACCGACAGCAGGAACACCAGGATCACCACGACCGCCATGACCAGGCCCAGCAGGCCCTCGGTGGTCAGGCTCTCGATGGACCGCTCGACGAACGGCGCCTGGTCGAAGACCACTGTCAGCTCGGCGCCCGCGGCGTCACCCAGCTCGTCCAGCCGGTCCCGGATGTCGTGCGAGATCTCCACCGCGTTGCCGTCCGGGGCGGCGGTCACCGCGATGCCCAGGCTGGGCTTGCCGTTGGTACGGGTCAGCGAGGTGGCCGGGGCGAGCCGCTGCTCCACCGCCGCCACGTCGCCGAGGCGTACCGGGGCGGCGGGAGCGGTGGTCAGCACGATGCCGCGCAGGTCGTCGAGCGTGCGGATGGGGGTGCCGACCTGCACCGGCAGCGACCGGTCGCCGTCGGCGAGCGCGCCCGCCGGCACGGCCACGCCGTTGCTCTTGAGCGCCGAGGCGATGGCGGTCGGCGCCACCTTGGCGGCGGCCAGCTTCGCCGGATCCGGCGTGATCGTCACGACCTGGTCCCGGGCACCGGTGACGTCCACCGAGCGGACCCCGTCCAGCGCCTCCAGCTCCGGTACGACGGCGCTGCGCAGCTTCTCCGCCAGCGCCCGCTCGTCGCCGTCGCCGGTCGCGGCGACCACCAGGGCGGGCAGGTCGTCGGTGCTACCGGCGATCACCTGCGGGTCGACGCCCTCGGGGAGCTGGGAGTCGATCCGGTTGAGCGCGGTCTCCATCTTGTTCACGACGTCGTCCAGGTCGGTGCCGAACTCGTACTGCACCTGGACCGTGACCGCGCCCTCGCGCGAGGTGGAGGTGACCTTGTCCAGGCCGGGGATGCCCTGGAGGCCCTTCTCGATCGGCTCGGCGACCTGGGATTCCACGATCTCCGGCGCGGCGCCCGGGTACGTCGCCACGATGAACGCGGCGGGGAACTCCAGCGACGGCAGGAGCTGCTGCTTCAGCGACGGCACGGCGAACAGGCCGAAGGCCGTGGTCACCAACGCGACGAGGGCGATCAGGCCCCGGTTGGCGAGGCTGAATCTGGCGAGCAGCGACATCGGCGTTACTCACTCCTGGAGAGGTGTCCGGCGGGGGCGTCTGAGTCTGCCGCACGCCCCGGCACTCCCGGCATCCGCCCCGGCCGATCACACTCCCGCCGACGTCGTCCGCCGACGCCTCGACCTCAGACCAGGTCGAGGGAACGCGCGGCGGCCAGCGCGTCGTTGGCGATGGTCACCGGCGCCGGCGCGGTGGAGATGGCCCACTCCGGGTCCTTCAGGCCGTGCCCGGTGACCGTGCAGACCACCCGTGATCCGGCCGGCACCCGGCCGGCGTCGGCCTGCTGGAGCAGACCGGCGACGCTCGCCGCGCTGCCCAGCTCGACGAAGACGCCCACCTCGCGGGCCAGCAGCCGGTACGCCGACAGGATCTCCCGGTCGGTGACCGCCGAGATCAGGCCGTCGGAGGCGTCCCGCGCGTCGATGGCCTTCGTCCAGCTCGCCGGGTTGCCGATCCGGATGGCGGTGGCGATGGTCGACGGCTCCGGCACCACCTGCCCGGTGACGATCGGGGCGGCGCCGGCCGCCTGGAAGCCGTACATCCGGGGGGCCTTCGTGGCGTTGCCGTCACGCAGGTCCTCGGAGTAGCCCATCCAGTACGCGGTGATGTTGCCGGCGTTGCCGACCGGCAGGCAGTGGATGTCCGGCGCGTCGCCGAGCGCCTCGACGATCTCGAAGGCGGCGGTCTTCTGGCCGTGCAGCCGGTCGATGTTGACGGAGTTGACCAGCGCGACGGGGTAGTCCTGGGCGAGCTTGCCGGCGAGCCCGAGGCAGTCGTCGAAGTTGCCCTGCACCTGGAGCAGTTTCGCGCCGTGCACGAGCGCCTGGGCCAGCTTGCCCAGCGCGATCTTGCCCTGCGGCACCAGCACCGCGCAGGTGATCCCGGCGCGCGCCGCGTACGCGGCGGCAGAGGCGCTGGTGTTGCCGGTGGAGGCGCAGATGATCGCCTTGTCACCGGCCTCGACGGCCTTGGAGACCGCGACCGTCATGCCCCGGTCCTTGAACGAGCCGGTCGGGTTGGCGCCCTCGACCTTGAGCCACACGTCCGCACCGACCCGGGCGGAGAGCACCGGCGCCGGCAGCAGCGGGGTGTTGCCCTCGTGCAGGGTGACGACGGGCGTCGCCTCGGTGACCGGCAGCCGATCCCGGTACGCCTCGATCAGTCCCCGCCACATGTCGCGCTCCTCGCCTCTGTCGCCCCGCACCGGGGCCTGCCACCAGCGTGACCCAGCCGGCCCGGCCGGTCACCGGCACACCCTGACCTAACCATCAGGCGGGACGCGTGGGTTACGCGCCGCCCTCCACCCGCAGCACACTCGTCACCGACCGGACGATGTCGAGTCCGCGCAGTTCCCGCACGGTGGCCGCGAGCGCGGCGTCGGGCGCGACGTGGGTGACGATAACGAGTTCCGCGTCACCGCCGGCCGGGCCCTGACGGACCGTGGCGATGGACACCTCGTGCCGGGCGAAGACGCTGGCCACCCCGGCCAGCACGCCCGGCCGGTCGGCCACGTCGAGGCTGATGTGGTAGCGGGTGAGCGCCTCGCCCATCGGCCGCACCGACAGGTCCGCGTACGCCGACTCGCTCGCCGCGCGCACCCCGGCGAGGCGGTTGCGGGCCACCGCCACCACGTCGCCGAGCACCGCGCTGGCGGTGGGAGCGCCACCGGCGCCCCGGCCGTAGAACATGAGCTGCCCGGCGGCGTCGGCCTCGACGAAGACCGCGTTGAACGCGTCGCCGACGCTGGCGAGCGGGTGGGTCAGCGGGATCATCGCCGGGTGCACCCGAACGTTCACGGTCTCCCGGCCGTCCGGGCCGACGCCCCGGGCCGCGATGCAGAGCAGCTTGATCGTGCAGCCCATGGCCTTCGCGCTGGCCACGTCGGCGGCGGTCACCTCGGTGATGCCCTCGCGGTGCACGTCGGCGGCGGTCACCCGGGTGTGGAACGCCAGCGAGGCGAGAATGGCGGCCTTGGCGGCGGCGTCGAAGCCCTCCACGTCGGCCGTCGGGTCGGCCTCCGCGTACCCCAGCTCGGTGGCCTCCTCCAGCGCATCGGCGAACCCGGCGCCGGTGGCGTCCATGGCGGAGAGGATGAAGTTCGTGGTGCCGTTCACGATGCCGGTGACCCGGGTGATCCGGTCTCCGTGCAGCGACTCGCGCAGCGGGCGCAGCAGCGGGATGGCCCCGGCGACGCTCGCCTCGTAGTAGAGGTCGGCCCCGCCCTCGGCGGCGGCGTCGTGCAGTGACGCGCCGTCCTCGGCGAGCAACGCCTTGTTGGCGGTGACCACGCTCTTGCCCGCGCGCAGCGCCTCGACCAGCCAGCCCCGGGCCGGCTCGATGCCGCCGACCACCTCGACCACCACGTCCACGTCGTCGCGCTTGATCAGCCCGAGCGCGTCGGTGGTGAACAGCGCCGGGTCGACCGGCAGGTCGCCGCGGTCACGGCCGATCCGGCGTACGGCGATCCCGGCGATCTCCAGCGGGGCGCCGATCCGGGCGGCGAGGTCTGCCGACTGCTCGTGCAGCAGCCGGACCACGTCGCTGCCGACAGTGCCGCAGCCGAGCAGCGCCAAGCGAACCGGTGAGGTCATCCCACATCCAATGCCAGCAGGTCGTCTTCGGTCTCCCGGCGGACGATCAGCCGCGCCCGACCTTCGCGGACGGCGACAACCGGGGGCCGCGGGACATGGTTGTAGTTGCTCGCCATGCTCCGGCAGTAGGCCCCGGTGCCGGGTACCGCGACAAGATCTCCGGGCTGCACGTCACCGGGCAGGAATTCATCCTTCACCACGATGTCCCCGGACTCACAGTGCTTTCCCACCACGCGGGCGAGCTTCGGCTGCGCGGCCGACGTGCGGTTCGCCAGGGTGGCCGAGTACGAGGCGTCGTAGAGGGCGGTCCGGATGTTGTCGCTCATCCCCCCGTCCACGCTGACATAAGCACGACCCTCCGCTGCGTCACCGCCGGCGCCCAACGGCACGGACTTGACGGTCCCGACCTGGTAGAGCGTGAACACGGCCGGACCGACGATCGCGCGGCCCGGCTCGACGGACAGGTGCGGCACGGCGAGGTTCTCCGCCGCGCACTCCCCGTCGACGATCTTGCGCAGCCGCTTCGCCAGCTCGTGCGGCGAGGCCGGGTCGTCCTGGGTGGTGTAGGCGATGCCGAAGCCGCCGCCCAGGTCGAGCTCGGGCAGCTCCACGCCCCGTGCGTCGCGGATCCGCGCCTGGAGCTCGAGCACCCGGCGGGCGGACACCTCGAAGCCGCTGGCGTCGAAGATCTGCGAGCCGATGTGCGAGTGCAGCCCGCGCAGCTCCAGCACGTCCTCGTCGAGGATCTTGAAGGCGGCCGCCGCGGCGGCGCCGCCCGCCAGCGAGAACCCGAACTTCTGGTCCTCGTGCGCGGTGGCGATGAACTCGTGGGTGTGCGCCTCCACGCCGACGGTGACCCGGACCAGCACCTTCGGGCGTACCCCGCGTTCGCGGGCCAGCTCGGAGAGCCGGTCGATCTCGGCGAACGAGTCGACGATGATCCGGCCCACGCCGGCGTCCACCGCCCGGGTCAGCTCCGCCACCGACTTGTTGTTCCCGTGGAAGCCGATCCGCGCAGGCTCCATCCCGGCCGACAGCGCGATGGCCAGCTCACCGCCGGTGCAGACGTCGAGGAACAGGCCCTCCTCGGCGATCATCCGCACCACGGCGCGGCACAGGAACGCCTTGCCGGCGTAGTACACGTCCGCGTCCGGGAAGGCCGCCCGGAACTCGCGGCAGCGCTCCCGCAGGTCGTCCTCGTCGAGCACGTACGCCGGGGTGCCGTACTCGGCGGCCAGGTCGCGGACGTCCACGCCCGCGACGGTCAGCGCGCCGCCGGGGCCGCGCGCCACGTTGCGCGGCCACAGTTGCGGCACCAGGGCGTTGACGTCGACCGGGGTACGCAGCCAGGCCGGCCCCCTGGTGCCGATCTCGCCGTGCAGCGCTCCCGCCTCGTGAGCCCGCATGCCGTTACATCCGCTCCGGCGCGGACACCCCGAGCAGGTGCAGGCCGTTGGCGATGACCACCCGGGTGGCGTCGTTGAGCCAGAGCCGGGCCCGGTGGGTGTCGGTGATCTCCTCGTCGCCCTGCGGGGCGATCCGGCAGTTGTCGTAGAACCGGTGGTACGCCTGCGCCACGCTCTCCTCCAGGTAGCGCGCCACCCGGTGCGGTTCGCGCAGTTCGGCGGCGGTGGCCACCACGGCCGGGAACTCGGCGAGCGCCTTGAGCAGCTCGTTCTCCTTGTCGTGGCCGAGCAGCTCCGGCTGGAACGCGGCGGCGTCACCACGGGTCAGCCCGATCTCGGCCGCGTTGCGGGCCGCCCCGGCGGTACGCGCCGCGACGTACTGCACGTAGTAGACCGGGTTGTCGTTCTTGGCCCGGGTCCACAGCTCCACGTCGATGTCGATGGGCGAGTCCGCCGAGTAGCGGGCCAGCGCGTACCGGGCGGCGTCCACGCCGATGGCGTCGACCAGGTCCTCCAGCGTGACCACGGTGCCGGCCCGCTTGCTCATCCGCACCGGGGCGCCGTCGCGGACCAGGTTGACCAGCTGGCCGATGAGGATCTCCAGGTTGTGCGCCGGGTCGTCGCCGAAGCACGCGGACATCGCCTTCATCCGGCCGATGTAGCCGTGGTGGTCGGCGCCCAGCATGATCACGACCCGGTCGAAGCCGCGCTCCCGCTTGTCCAGGTAGTACGCGCAGTCGGCGGCGAAGTACGTCCACTCGCCGTTGGACTTGCGCAGCACCCGGTCCTTGTCGTCGCCGAACTCGGTGGTGCGCAGCCAGGTCGCGCCCTCGGACTCGAAGACGTGCCCCTGCTCGCGCAGCCGGTCCAGCGCGGCGTCCAGCGCGCCCCGGTCGTGCAGGTCCTTCTCGTTGAAGTAGGTGTCGAACTCCACACCGAAGTCGCGCAGGGAGGACTTGATCTCCGAGAACATCAGCTGGACGCCCTCGGTCCGGAACACCTCCTCGGCGGCGTCGTCGGTGAGGTCCAGCACATCCGGCCGCAGCCGGACCACAGCGGCGGCGATCTCCGCGATGTACGCACCGCCGTAGCCGTCCTCCGGCGCGGGCTCGCCCTTCGCGGCGGCCAGCAGCGACCGGGCGAACCGGTCGATCTGGGAGCCGGCGTCGTTGAAGTAGTACTCCGTGCCCACGTCGGCGCCGGTGGCGCGGAGCAGGCGGCTGAGCGCGTCGCCGACTGCCGCCCAGCGGACCCCGCCGATGTGCACCGGGCCGGTCGGGTTCGCCGAGACGAACTCCAGGTTGATCCGCTGACCGGCGAGCGTGTCGCTGCGCCCGTACGCCGGACCGGCCTCGACGATGACCTTGGCGAGCTGGCCGGCGGCGGCCGCGTCCAGGCGGACGTTCAGGAAGCCGGGCCCGGCGATCTCCACCGACTTGATCCCCGGCGCCTTCGCCAGTTCGTCGGCCAGCGCGGTGGCCAGCTCCCGCGGGGGCACACCGACCTTCTTGCTGAGCTGGAGCGCCAGCGTCGAGGCGTAGTCACCGTGATCGGGATTACGGGGCCGCTCGACGGTGGTCTGCGCGGGCAGCGCGGCGCGGTCCAGTCCCCGCTCGTCGAAGACGGCGTGGGCTGCGGCGAGGACGACCTCGGCGAGTTCTGCGGGAGTCACTGATCCATGTTATCGGGGGTAGACTCGGCCACCGCGGCGGCGACCCAGCATGTGAACCGGTCCCGCACTCCCCCTGACCGACCGACCTGACGAGGCACGATGAGCATCAGCACCCCGGGCGGCCCGGAACGCCGTCCCACCGTGGTCAGCACCGGCAAGAAGCCGGCCGCCGGCCGGCCCGCGGCTGCCGACAAGCCCGCCGCGAAGGCCGGCTCGGGCAAGGCCGAGGGCGGCAAGGGCACGCCACGGCAGGGCGCCGGGGGCAAGGGCCGCAAGCCGATCGCCCCGGTGAAGGTCAGCCAGGGCCGCTCGTGGGGCCCGATCGCCCTGTTCGTCGCGGTCGGCGTACTGGCCGTGGGCATCATCGGCGTCGGCGCCTGGGCGGTCTACCAGGGCGCCCAGCCCTGGCAGAAGCGGGCCGACGCGATCGACGGCCTCGTGAACTACCGCGACAAGGACCCCGAGAGCCTGAAGTACGAGAAGCACCAGTCGGGCCCCCTGAAGTACAAGTACCTCCCGCCGGTCGGCGGCGTGCACAACGACGCCTGGCAGAACTGCATGGGCGACGTCTACGACGCCCCCATCGCCAACGAGCACGCGGTGCACAGCCTGGAGCACGGGGCGGTGTGGATCACCTACCGCACCGATCTGCCGCAGGACCAGGTCGAGAAACTGGCCAGCAAGGTCCGCGGCACGGAGAAGATGATGATGAGCCCGTACGAGGGCCTCGACAAGCCGATCTCCCTCCAGGCCTGGGGTTACCAGCTGAAGGTGGACAACGCGGACGACAAGCGGATCGACGAGTTCATCAAGGATCTGCGGGTCAACGCCTCGGTCGAGGGCCCGACCGCCCTGTGCAACCAGGGCGTGACGGCGACGGGCACCACCCCTCGTGACCTCGGCCCGCAGATGCCGACTCAGTAAGGGGTCAGCATGAATGCCACCGACACCACCGACGTCGAACCGGCGGCGGCCCCGGACGTCGACCAGGACGTCCACGTTCCCCGTCGTTTCGGCGCCCTGGCGCTGACGGTGACCCTCGTGGTCGGCCTCCTACTCGGGTACGCCGGCGGTTTCCTCACCCCACAGCTCACCCGGCCCGGGGACAACTCCGCCGAAGCCGGCTTCGCCCGGGACATGACGACCCACCACTCCCAGGCCGTGGAGATGAGCCTCACCGCCTACCGGTCCGCCACCCTGCCGGGCGTACGCCAGATCGCCGTCGACATCGCGACCGGGCAACAGGGTGAGATCGGTGCGATGCAGACGTGGCTTCGCGAGTGGGGCCTGAGCCCGACCGGCTCCGAGCCGCCGATGTCCTGGATGCCGGACGGCCGGGCGTCGATGCGCGATGGGCTCATGCCAGGCATGGCCAGCAGCGCGGCGATGAAGCAGTTGCGCGAGGCGCAGGGCATCGAGGTGGACCGGCAGTTTCTGGCCCTCATGATCGAACATCACCTCGGCGGCATCCACATGGCCGACGCCATCCTCAAGGCGAGCGACAACAGCGAGGTGGTGCGCGTGGCCGGCACCATGAAGGCCACCCAGCAGAACGAACTGAACAGCCTGCTCGACCTGCAGCGACAGGCGAAGGGCTGAGGTCGGACGCCGATGCCGGCTGACCGTTCGGGTCAGCCGGCATCGGCGTCTGTCATCCCGGGCAGTCCCATATGTCGATCATTCACGCCCCCACCGGACGTCGATCCTGACCTATCCTGTAGCTGGCCGCTTACAGAGGGCCGGACGCAACGGGGGGCAAGTGAACGTTCAACTAAAAATTCTGGGGCCGATCGACGTGCTCGTGGAGGGCACGTCATCCGCCCCCGCAGGCATCAAGCCGAAACAGCTGCTCGCGGCGTTGATGCTGGATCCCAACTCGGTCATGCCAACCGATCGCCTGGTAAGCGCGCTGTGGCCCGAAGAACGGCCGGCTTCGGCCTTGGAAAATCTGCGGACATACGCCACAGCGATCCGGCATTCGCTGCGATCCACCGGGAACGCGGGCATCAGCCTGACCACCATCCGCCTCGGATACCGGCTCAATGTGCCGCCTCACCTGCTGGACCTCAGCCAGTTCGAGGAACTGACGGCTCGCGCCCGGGCGGCTACCGCCTCGGGCAGGTTGTCGGACGCCGCGAGTTCCCTCGGTGAGGCTCTGCAGCTCTGGACCGGAGCGGCCGGGGAAGGGCTGCCGCGCAGCGGCTGGCTCGGCAGCGCGCTGGATTCGCTTGACGAGTCACGGACGATCGCCCTGGAGGAACGCGCCGATGCCTGGCTGGGCCTGGGCCGGTACGCCGAGCTCATCCCCGAGCTTCTCCGGCTGACTGCTGAGCACCCGCTGCGGGAACGGCTCTGGCAGCAGTTGATGCTGGCCCAGTACTGCAGTGGCGCGGCCGGCGAGGCGCTCGAGACCTACGCGAGGGCACGCCGGACACTTGTCGATCAGCTCGGTATCGAGCCCGGCGACGAACTGGTCGAGCTGCAGCGTTCGATCCTGCGGAGGGACCTGCCCGCCGCCTCGGCGCTCGCTGATCAGACATCGGTCGGGCCGCCCGCAGACGCTGCGAGCGGACGGTACGGGACTCCGCCGGATCACGCGCGGGGGCGGCAGAGCGCCGGCCGGCCCGCCGCGGACGAAGGTTCACGCCCCATACCGCTCCAGGTGCCAGCGCCGCCCGTTCCCTTCGTCGGGCGGGAGAAGGAGGAGCGGCTGCTGAGGGAGGCGATGACGGCAGCCGACACCGACGCGCCGATGGTCGCCCTGATCCGGGGGCCGCTCGGGACCGGGAAGTCGGCGCTGGCCAGCCGCGTCGCTCACGGGCTGCGCGACGCGTTTCCGGACGGCCAGTTGTACGTCAATCTCCGGGAATGCGGCTCGCCGCACACCTCGACCACGACGCTTCACGCCGTCCGGCATCTGCTGAGGAGCCTCGGTCGGGACGTCCCATCCGACGCCACCCTCTCCGAAGCGACCTGCCTGCTTCGATCCGTCCTCGCCTCCCATCGTCTCCTGATCGTGATCGACAACGCCGTCTGCGAGAGCTCAGTGGTCGCGCTGCTGCCCGCGTACCCGGGTTCGTCCGCGATCGTCACGAGTTCACGCGAGTTCGCGCTCACCCAGGCGGGTCGCCAGACGCGACTGGGTCCACTGGACGACGCCGACGGCCTTCGGCTGCTCGGATCACTGGTCGACCCCGCCGTGATACGTGCCGATCAACGAGCGGCGGCCGAGATCGTACGACTCTGCGGCGGGATCCCGCTGGTGCTCCGCGCCGCAGCAGCGCGGCTGGCCAGCCGGCCGAATTGGTCGGTCGCCATGTTGCGGGACAGCCTGAAAGATGGCTGTGGCCGCCTTGAGGGCCTCCGGCTCGGCGAGTCCTCGCTGCGGGAATATCTCCGTTCCGCGCTCGACGAACTGGCAGCGGAGCAGCCGGCCGCCATCGAATTGCTGAGCCGGCTGGCCTTGTTTCCCACGCGCTTCCGGCAGTCGGACATCGCCCATCTGTTCAGGCCGGGAGGCTCCCGGTCCACGCTCCAGATCGGCCCCTCGGAGCTGGAAACCCTTATCGATTTCCACCTGCTGGAGACACCGGCACCCGGCTATTTCGACCTGCCGGATCTCGTCCGGGTTTTCGCCTCCGACCTCTCCAAGCACAAGGTCAGCTAACGACAGCTGAATGTACGACATCTGTCACGATCGCTGTATGGGAAAGGAATAGCCTGTCGGCATCAACATCCGCGATCAGATGGAGGCCACAATGACCGCAATGCTCACCCGGATGGCGGACCAGGCACTGAGCCGGGTAGTCCCCCGCGTCGTGGCCGTCGCCAAGGTGTGCGGGTGCGATCCGGGGTCGACGTGGTGCACCAGTGGCACCGTCCGGTGCAGGTGCAACAGCGATTGCGTGACGACCTACTGCTACTGCCCCATCAACGGCTGCCGCTGACGAGCAAAGGAAGCGGGCCGCTCCTTCCATCGGATGAGCGGCCCGCTTCTTTTCTGCCTACTACCAGGGACCGCAGACCGACGTCAGGCACTTGCAGTAGTGGGTCAGGCAGTCCGCCTTGCAGCAGCAGGCTTCGCGGAGCGAGTAGTTGCGGCAGTAGCAGGACCCCGGGTCGCAGGCACAGACCTTCGCCTGCGCCGGAACCTTCGGGACGACCCGGCCGAGCATTCGCGCGCCGAGACGCTCCAGGGTATTCCTCACATTTTCCTCCTTCTCCTGGGGGATTTCCTCGAGATTAGACGGGCTTGGTACAACGACTGCGCCAGCAAATGCACAGAGCCTTCTGTATTCGGTCCATCAAGGCGATCCGAGGACAACGCCCAGCACTGATTCGGTCGCCACGTAGCCGAATCGACGTGAGTCGAAGCTCCGATCCGGATTGTCACCGAGCACCAACATCTGCCCGGCGGGCACCACGGCGCCGAGCGCCGAGCGCCACTGACGGAACTCCGGCGGCACCGGCTCCCCTTCGGTGGCCGCCACTCGCTTGACGATCCACTTCTTGTCCGGCTCGGACTCGCCGGCCGGCCAGAATCCCTCCGGACCGACCCGAACACCTGCCTGCCATGAGTCGACCGAACGCCAGGGCGGCGGTTGGCCTACCACCACGACCTGGCCCGCCACCGGCCTGGCGCCTCGCATCCGACGCGCCAGAACGCGGCTGCCTGCCCGAAGCGTCGGCTCCATGCTCTGGCCCTGCACCTGCACCAGCAGCAGCCGCCGGCGAGCGAGGACGACTGCGCCCACTGCGACGCACACCGGCACCGCAAGCCACAGCCCGGTCATCGGGCTCCCGCTCCGGGCGACGGCGCCAGGACCTCGGCGATGTCTTCGAACGCCACCACGACCACCGCGATCACCACCGCGCCACCGATGGAGAGCAGCACGGCGGGCAGTGCGAGCGGCGCGTCGCTCGCCCCGCCGACCAGCCCGGCGAACCCGATGGCCAGCAGCAGCCCGTTCCGGACGAGGTGCCGGCGGCCGAAGTCGACAGCGGAGCCGCCGAAGCAGGGACAGGCGACGCGAGTGCCGCGGGCCAGCACCAGACCGATCGCCGCGGTGAACGACGCGAGCAGAACGATGGCGAGCACGAACCCCGCCGTGCCCGTGCCAGCGCTCGGGAGGCCGAGCAGCACCACGGTGATGATCTCGCCGACCACTACCGCGACAGCCACGGTCGGCACGACGGCCTTCGGCAACACGCGCATGTCCGCCAGGCCCTTCCGGAAGGCCACGAAGGCGGCACCACTCTTGATCTTGCCGACTGCCGATGCGACGAACACGAGCGCCAGGACCGTTCGTCCGAGAACTTCTACGTACTGCATGTGTCGTGTCCTAACTAGGAGATCTCTGCATGTCCGAGTAGCCCGACGCCTGCGTCTCGTAGAGCTCCGCGTATTCGCCACCCCGGCCGACCAGTTCCTCGTGGCTACCGAGTTCGGTGATGCACCCGTCACGCAGCACCGCCAGCACGTCGGCGTCGCGTAGCGAACTCATGCGGTGCGAGATCAGCACTGCGGTTGCGCCCGTCCGGTGCCGTCTCACCAGATCGTTCACCTCGTGTTCGGCGACAGCGTCCAGACCCGCGCTGGGCTCGTCGAGGATCATCAGGTCGCGCCGGCCCCGGAACATGGCGCGCGCCAGCGCGATCCGCTGCCACTGGCCGCCGGAGAGAAGCACGCCGCTCTGCGCTTCCTCCTCCTCACCGAAGTTGCGGAACATCCGCGTGAGCAGCGTGTCGTAACCACGGGGCAGTGCGGCGAGGGCCGCGTGTGAGCCGGCCACGCGGCTCGCCTCCTGGATCGCATCCCGGTCACCGAGCCGCCGTATGTCACCGATGGCTACGTTCTCCGCCGCCGACAGGTCGTAGTGCATGAAGTCCTGGAACAGCGCGGAGATCCGCTCACGCAGGGCCCGCGGGTCGTACTGGCGCAGGTCGACGCCGTCCCAGAGGATCTCTCCCCTCGTCGGGTCGTAGAACCGGCACAGAAGTTTGACCAGGGTGCTCTTGCCCGCCCCGTTGCGGCCGACCAGACCCAGCACAGCGCCCTGTGGGATGAAGAGGTTGACGCCCCGGAGGACCCACGGGTGGTCGTCGGCGTATCGGAACCAGACGTCGCGCAGTTCGATGCCCCGACGTAGTGCGGTGATCGGGACGGGGCCGGCCGGCACCGGCAAGTCGGGCTCCGCATCGATGACGTCCTGGTAATGCCGGAACAGCATCAGTTGCTGATTGCTCCTGGCGACGACCAGCACCGCCGCGCTCAGTGCGGTCTGGACACCGCCGACGCTGGTCACGAAGAGCGTCAGGTCGCCGACCGAGAACACACCGGCGCGCGCCCGCGCGACGGCCCACAGCAGTCCCCCACCGGAGACCGCAGCGGCGAGGACCGCCAGCAGGGCCTGGGTGCGGAGCTCACGTCTCTCCTGAGCGCTCCGGGCCCGATTGGCGATCGTCCGCTCACCGAGCATCCGTCGACGCAGGAACGACCCGATGTTGAACAACCGGATCTCCGTCGCCGCCTCCAGGCTGGAGAGCAGCCCGCTGAAGAACAGTTCCCGCCGTTCGACCGGGCTGAGCCCCCATGCCAGGACCGCCCGCTGGCGGGCCAGTTTCAGCTCGGCCAGCAGCACCGGGACGACAGCGGCGATCACGAACCCGACCATCATGGGACTGATCAGGGAGAGAGCGGTGACGAAACCCGCGAGGGTCAGCACCTTGGCGACGATGCCGAACAGGTCGCTGACAAGTTGGGTCGACGTGACGCCGGCCGCCTGCTGGGCCAGCCGCAATCGATCCTGGAACGCGGGATCCTCGAAGCGTCTCAATCCCGAGAAGGTGTCGAGCGCAGCATAGAGCCGGTCCTGCGCCAGCAGGCCGGTCGCGCGGCCGAGGTGCTCGCCGAGAAACCGTTCGAGCTGCGGCAGGAGCGCCGCCAGCACTCCGACCCCGGTCAGCGCCAGGGCCACCGCCACCGTGTGGTCGCCCGCGCCGAAGCGCGGATCGATCTCGTCGATCAACTGCTTCATCAGCCAGGCGGCTGCCACCGGCACGCCGGCCTGTCCGAAAACCACGCATCCGTAACAGAGGACGAACGCCGGTGCGGCCCGCCACGCGAGCCGCACCGCCGCCAGTGATGTCCTCACCGGGTCTTCCGTGTTCCCACGAGCACCGGGGGCCGTGGTCAGCGTCGCGCGGACGCCAGCACGGGGAGGTGGGAGAGCGTGTGCCCGCCCGACTCCACGACCCCGGCGTCGCCCATCACGTAGATGGCAGGGAAGCCGCTGCCCTTGAAGACGTCGAGCATCGGCTGCCCACCCTTGGCCGCCAGCACCGTCGCGACGGGCGACAGCTGCCGGACCATGTCCTTCGTCTCGAAGTCGTCCGCCGCCGCGACCACGGCGAAGACGCGGGACGGGCCGTCCGGCTGCGCGGACGCGTACTCGATGAAGTCGGGCACCTTTTCGATGCACGGCTGGCAGTTCGGTGAGAAGAAGGCGACGACAGCCCCCCGGGGGAGCATGGCCCGGTTGACCACCGCACCTTGCACGGTGTGGGCGGTGAAGTCGTCGATCCGCTCGCCCGCCGGGAACAGGCCCTCGTTCGAGCCGGTGCCGCCGTGTGGCTGCGCGAGCAGCTGCGAGTGCTCCCGGAGGCGACGAACGACGCCAAGGGTAAAGATCAGGTTCAGCATCGCGATTGCCCCTACCAGGACTACCGCTCCAACGATGTATGGCATCGGGTGACCTCCTCAGTGCAGTGGAGACACGCTAGGCACATCCGCTACACCCGGAGCTACGAGCGTCGTACACGTCGTCATGTACGGCCGGGTAGAATGCCCCTTTTGTCCGTTGGCTTCTATATGAGTCCTAAGTTAGGAACGAGAAGGTTGCTGCCTTATGCGTGACCAGTTGTGATTCGGGCTCGTTGCCCAAGACGTGGGGGTTGCACTCAGAGACGCAGGGCGGTCGGTGACCAGCTGGTGCCGACGCCACACCATCGGCGGTGACGGAGCGGTGGCAGCCGTCCGTCGCGGACTGCGGCAGGGCGAGCCGGGAACGCTCAGCCGCGAACAGGAACTCGAACTCATCGACGTGCTCCGGGGGATCCACCCCGACGAGTTCGGCCTCGACGAGGAGCTCTGGACACGGCAGAGCCTGACCGTCCTCATCGAGCGCCGGTTCGGGCTGACGATGGACGCCGGCACCGTCGGGGCGTACCTGCGGGCCTGGGGGCTCGGGCCCCGCGAGCCGCGCGAGCGGGCCTGCGGCCTGTGCGTCGGCGCGGTCGAGCGCTGGGTACGCGGCGAGTACCCGGCGATCACGCGGGCGGCCCAGGAGCACGCCGCCGAGGTCTACTGGATCGGCCGGGTACGCCTGCGCGGCACCATGCCCGCCGCCGACGTGGTCTCGGCGGTCTCCTCACGGGGACGGGTGCGGTTCATGGTCACCACACCGTCGGTGGACCCGCCACTGCCCCGGGACTTCGTCCTGCGGCTCAGCGGCGCCGAGGAACGCACGGTGCACCTGATCGTGGACGGCTCGTGGCCGCGCAACGAGTGGCCGCGCCGGCTGCCCCGGCGGGTCGTGCTGCACCCGCTGCCGAGCTGCGGTCGCGCCGTCGCCGCCGCCTGACCGACGAAGATCGACTCGCAGGGGTACCGATTCGGTGATCCGGGAGGGGGTTTGCTACTCTTCTCGGGTCGCTGAGCCCCCGTAGCTCAGGGGATAGAGCACCGCCCTCCGGAGGCGGGGGCGCAGGTTCGAATCCTGCCGGGGGCACACTTGCCAGCAAACCGCGATCACCGCAAGGCCCTTGACCAGCCCGGTCGAGGGCCTTCGTCGTGTCCCGGGCCACCTGAGCAACCCTCACCCGGCCTCGCGGCGGGCCTTCGCGCGGCGCTTGCCCTCGTGCATCGCCTGCACCCGGGCCACCGGAATCGTCCGACCCTGCTCGACCAGGTCCGCAGGCAGCCGCTGCGGCGCGGGCAGCGCCTCCGCCCAGGGATCCCGGTCACCGAGCAGCGCGGGCACGGTCCGCACGGTGAAGTCGGCCGGGCTCGCGCTCTCCAAGTCGGTCCAGCCCACCGGGTACGACACCGGGGCGCCGGGCCGGATCCGAGGGCTGTAGGCGGCCACCACTGTCGCCCCGTACGCCCGGGTGGAGTCGACGAAGACGCGGCCGCCGCGGTCGGCGACGATGAACGCGGTGGTCGCGGCCGCCGGGTCGAGCCGTTCGGTACGGGCGGCGAGCGCCCGGGTCGCGGCGGCGGCCTCCTCCGCCGTGGTGGCCGGATCCACCGGCACGATCACGTGCAGTCCTTTCGCCCCGCTCGTCTTCACCGCGCCGGCCAGCCCGGCGTCGGCGAGCGCCTGGCGCACCAGCAGCGCGACCCGCACCACGGCGCCGAACGCGTCCCCCTCCGGCGGGTCGAGGTCGAGCACCAGGTGGGTCGGGTGCTCGGGCGCCCCGGTGCGGGCCAGCGTCGGGTGGTACTCCACCGCCCGCTGGTTGGCGAACCAGAGCAGCGTCCGCCGGTCGTCGCAGAGGGCGTACGAGATCTTCCGGTGCGACGCCTCCGCCCACACCTCGGTGCGGCGGACCCAGTCGGGCGTGTACTTCGGCAGGTTCTTCTGCATGAACGGCTCCTGGCCGGGCCGCACCCGCAGCACCGACAACGGCCGGTCCCGCAGCTCCGGCAGGATCCGGTCGCCCACCGCGTCGAGGTAGTCGACCAGGTCGCGTTTGGTCGCCCCGGCGCCGTCGAACAGCGGCTGGTCGAGGTTGGTCAGCGACACTCCGGCACGGGTCTCGTCAGCGGCGGCCATCGGACCACCATCCCGGGCCGGGCCCGGCTCGGCAACCCCGACACGGCGTCCCGCGCGTCCCGGCGGCCCGCACCTGAGACGATCGGGAGGTGGGTGAGGCGGAGGCGGACCGGTGCGGAGCAGGCCCTGCGGAGCAGGCGAGCGCCTGCACCGTGCGGGAGGCGCTGGACCGGGTCGGCGGCAAGTGGGCCATCGGCATCCTGATCGCCGCCTCGGCCGGCCCGATCCGCTTCACCGAGTTGGAGCGCCGGGTCGAGGGGATCAGCCGCCGGATGTTGACGCTGACGCTGCGCAACCTGGAGCGGGACGGGCTGCTGCACCGGCAGGCGCATCCCACCGTGCCGCCGAAGGTGGAGTACACCGCCACCCCGATGGCCCGGGAGCTGTACGAGTCGCTGGTGGCGCTGACGAGCTGGGCCGAGCGGCACCGCGAGGCGATCAGCGCGGCCCGGGCCGAGTACGACCGCACGCACGGCCGCCCACCGGCCTGACTCAGTCCGGCACCCGCTCGGCCCAGTCGATGTGGTGGTCGAACAGCCAGGCCTGGGCGGCGCCGCCGTCGCGCGCCAGGTAACGGGCGGCCAGTGGCATGCCCAGGTCCCGGATCAGCCGCCCGACCGGGCCGGCGACCTTCGTGGTGCTGGTCCGCCGCCCCTGCGCGACCACCCGCTGCACCCGGTCGCGGCGCAGCCGCTCGTAGGCCCGGAACGCGGCCGGCACGTCCGGCAGGTCGCGCAGGCAGCGGGCGAGCTGGACGGCGTCCTCGAAGGCCATCGCCGCGCCCTGGCCGGAGGAGGGGGCGGCGGTGTGCGCCGCGTCGCCGATCACGATCATGCGGTCGCGGTGCCAGACCGGCACCGAGGGCAGGTCGTACGTGGGCCAGCCGTACTCGATCCGCTCGGTGTGGTCGAGGATCCGCGTCGCCGGTCCCGGGTCGCCGGCGAGCAGCGCCCGCAGCCGGGACCGGGCCTCGTCCGGGTCGGTCGCCGCGGGCCGCTCCCGGCTCGGCTCGACCGGCTGCGGCGGGTTGGCGAACCACCAGACCTCGTCCTCCCCCACCACGATCCAGCAGAAGAAGCAGCGCCGGCCGAACATCATCTGCATCACGCCGCGCTCGTCGGGCAGGCGCAGCCCCCGGGCGAAGCCACCGGCGTTCAGCAGCGGCACGTAGCGCGGCGCGGGCGCGGCCGGGTCGATCAGCGTGCGGACCCGGGAGCGCAGCCCATCGGCGCCGACCAGCAGGTCACCGCGGGCGGTACGGCCGTCGGCGAACCGGGCCGTCACCCCGCCGTCAGTCGTCTCGGCGCCGGTCAGCCGCGCGCCGTGGACGAACTCGACGCCCCGGCGCAGCGCCTCGTCGCGCAGCGCCCGGTAGAGGTCGGAGCGGCCGACCGTACGGCTGCCGGGCACCCCGAACTCGGCGAGCCGGCGCCCTCTGTGGTTGTGCATGAGCATCCGGGGCGTCGGGTGTCCGAGCCCGGCCACCAGGCCGTCGAGTTCGATCGCGCGCAGCGCGTCGAGCCCGTTGGCCGACAGCGTCAGGAACGCGCCCACCCCGATCGCGTCCCGCGGATAAGCCTCGTACACGGAGGCGTCGATGCCGGCGCGCCGCAGCGCCATGGCGGCAACCGGGCCGGCCAGTCCGGCACCGACGACGAGAGAGTTAGTCATTCCATGACTATACATAAAATGACTATGGCGCGACAGGGGGCACCTAGGGTGGTGCCATGACGGTTCGTCGCTCGCCGCTGGCGATGATGGTGCTGGCCCTCCTGGTCGAGGAGCCGATGCACGCGTACCGGATGCAGCAGCTCATCCGGGAGCGGGAGAAGCAGGACGTGGTGAACGTCGCGCAGCGCAACAGCATCTACCAGACCATCGAGCGGCTGCGCCGCGACGAGCTGATCCGGGTGGCCGAGACCAGGCGCGAGGAGGGGCGGCCGGAGCGCACCGTGTACGCGCTCACGCCGGCCGGCCGGCGCACGCTCGACGGGTGGCTCGCCGACGCGCTCGCCACCCCCGCCCGGGAGTTCCCGGAGTTCCCCGCCGCCCTGTCGTTCCTGCCGATCCTGCCGCCCGAGGAGGCGGCCCGGCGGCTCGACCAGCGGGTCGGCGCCATCGAGGCACGGTTGCGCGAGCGTGAGGCCGCGCTGGCCGGGGTAGAGCTGCCCCGGCTCTTCCTGATCGAGGACGAGTACCAGCTGGCGCTGCTCCGCGCCGAGCTGGACTGGGTACGCCGGCTCGTCGCCGACCTGCGCTCCGGCGCGCTCACCTGGTCCGGGGAATGGCTCGCCGACTGGACCGGCACACCGTCCTGACCTGCACAGACCGGTCATTGTGGCGAACACCACGGACCGGATCTGACCGATCGGTCAGCACCTGACCGATCGGTCAGGCATGCTGGAGGACATGGCGCGACCGACCACCGCCACCCACGACGAGCTGCTGGCAGCGGCCGCTCGCCGGTTCGCCCTCACCGGGTACAAGGGCACCTCACTGCAGGACATCGCCCGTGATGTCGGCTGTTCCAAGGCGACGGTGCTCTACCACTTCGCCAGCAAGGACGCCCTGCTCTGCGAGCTGATGGCCCCGGCCATCGCGATGCTGGAGGAGCTGGACGCCCGGATCGCCGCGCACACCGGCGCCGAGGCCCAAGGCGTCGCGGCCGAGGGCTTCGTCGACCTGGCGGTCCGCTTCCGCCGCGAGATCGCGCTGCTCCGGGGCGAGTTCTCCGACCTGCTCCAGCAACCCACGTTCACGCACATCCAGCAGATCTCCGAACGGCTGGTCGCGGCGTTCGCCGGCTTCTCCGACCGTCCGGAGGCCCGCGTCGCGGCCCTGGTCGTGCTCGCCGGCATCGCCGAGACCTGCGGCGAGTTCCTGGACATCCCCGACGAGCAGCTCCGTCCCGCGCTGCTCGCCGTGGCGTACCGCGCGCTCGAAGTCACCACCTGATCCGAACCCGAGGACAAGGAAGGTCCATGGCGACCCTGCTGTACCGGCTCGGCCGGGCATCCCTGCGCCGACGGCGACTCGTCGCCGTCGTCTGGCTCGTCGTACTCGTCGGACTCGGCCTGGCAGCGGCCACGCTGAGGGGCCCGACGGCGAGCAACTTCACCATGCCGGGCACCGAGTCGCAGAAGGCGATCGACCTGCTCGCCGACCGCTTCCCGGCGGCGAGTGGCGCCACCGGCACGATCGCGATCAAGGCGCCGCAGGACGGCGCCCTCACCTCACCCGCCGGACAAGCGGTGGTCACGCAGGTCACGCAGGAGGCGGCCACGCTGCCCGGCGTGGTCGGCGCGGTCGACCCGTACCAGGCGCAGGCGCTCACCCCCGACGGCCGGTACGCGCTGATCCAGGTGCAGTTCGCCGGTGGGGCGGACGAGGTCACCGACGAGCAGCGCGACGCGTACGAGAAGGTCGGCGCGCAGGCCGAGGCGCAGGGCTGGCAGATCGCCCCCGGCGGCGAGGTGCTGAACGGTGAGCCGGAGGTCGGCTCGACCGAGGCGATCGGCGTGCTGGTCGCGGCGATCGTCCTGGTGATCACGTTCGGCTCGCTCGTGGCGGCCGGGATGACCATGCTGAACGCGCTGATCGGTGTCGGCGTCGGCATGGCCGGCCTGTTCGCGCTCAGCGGCGCGGTCGAGCTGACCAGCACCGCGCCGATCCTGGCGCTGATGCTCGGCCTCGCTGTCGGCATCGACTACTCGTTGTTCATCACCTCCCGGCACCGGCAGAACCTGCTCGACGGCCTCTCTCCGGAGGAGGCGGTCGGCCGCGCGGTCGGCACGGCCGGCTCGGCTGTGGTCTTCGCCGGCGCGACGGTCGTGGTGGCGCTCGCCGGCCTGGCCGTGGTGGGCATCCCGTTCCTCACCGTGATGGGCCTGGCCGCCGCAGGCACGGTCACCGTGGCCGTGCTGGTGGCGATCACGCTGGCCCCGGCGCTGCTCGGTTTCGCCGGCCACAAGGTCCTGCCGCGCAAGCTGCGTGACCGCAAGGCGGTCGAGGACCCGACCACCGGCTCGGAGGACCGCTCCGGCTTCGGCTTCCGCTGGGCGCGGTGGGTGACCAGGCTGCGCATCCCGGTGATCCTGGTCGGGCTGCTCGGCCTCGGCCTGCTCGCGCTCCCGGCGCAGGACATGCGCCTGGCGCTGCCGGACGCCTCCGCCGCCGCCGAGGGCACCCCGGCCCGGGTCAGCAGCGACCTGATCCGCGAGGGCTTCGGTCCCGGCTTCACCGGCCGGCTCGCCGTCGTGGTGACTGCCGACTCGCCGCAGGCCACCCAGGGCGCCATCCCGCAGGTGACCGCGCTGATCCAGAAGACCGACGGGGTGCTGGCGGTGGCCCCGCCGCAGGTCGACCCGTCGGGGCGTACCGCGCTGATCGGGGTGATCCCGAAGTCCGGGCCGACCGACGAGGCCACCGAGACGGTGGTGCACGACATCCGCAAGCAGGTCTCCGGCATCCAGGACGTCGACGTGCTGCTCACCGGCGTCACAGCGGTCGGCATCGACGTGTCGGAGAAGCTCTCCGACGCGCTGCCGGTCTACCTGCTGCTGGTGGTGGGCCTGTCGATCCTGCTGCTGATGCTGGTGTTCCGGTCGATTCTGGTGCCGGTCAAGGCGGCGCTGGGCTTCCTGCTCACCGTGGCGGCCACGTTCGGCATCACCGTCGCGGTGTTCCAGCAGGGCCACCTGGCCGACCTGGTCGGCCTGGACACCCCGGCCCCGCTGGTCAGCTTCCTGCCGATCCTGCTCATCGGCATCCTGTTCGGCCTGGCCATGGACTACGAGGTCTTCCTGGTCTCCCGGATGCGCGAGGACTTCGTGCACGGCGACACCGCCCAGCAGGCCACCATCAACGGCATGGGGCACGGCGCCCGGGTGGTCACCGCCGCCGCGCTCATCATGATCTCGGTGTTCGGCGGCTTCGTCTTCCTGGAGGACCCGATCATCAAGTCGATGGGCTTCGCGCTCGCGATCGGTGTCGCCATCGACGCGTTCGTGGTCCGCATGACGATCGTGCCGGCGGTGATGTCGCTGCTCAACAACGCCGCCTGGTGGCTGCCGCGCTGGCTGAACAAGATCCTGCCCAACGTGGACATCGAGGGTGAGGGGCTGCGCGCCCACCTCGCCGACAAGCGGCACGCGCAGGTGTGAGCCGTACCGGGTGGGGTCCGACGTGGCCCCACCCGGTCACATCCCCGCCGGATACGTCTCCATCTCGCCCGGGGTCACGCGCGTCGGCAGCGGGTGCAGCGCCGTCGTCTCGTCACACCAGATGAACGCGTCGTACCGCTCACCCAGCCGGGTCGGCACGTAGTTGCCCCACGACTCGAAGCTCGGCTCGTACACCACCCCGATCGCCCGGTGGTCGGCCTCTTCGGTCACCCATTCCGGCTGGTCGTCACCGCCGAAGACGAGCACCGCCCGGTCCGGCATCAGCTCGTGCAGCCGGTGCTCCACCGAACCCGCCCGGGACGGTGGCACCACCATCGTCTCGGCGGGTGAGCCCCAGCGCGGCGCCGCCACGACGCTGCCGCGCCAACTGCCGAAGCCGATCAGCGCCACCGCCTCCCGGCCGTGCCGTTCCCGGCCGAGCTGCCCGATGTTGACCATTCCGTCGGCCGCCATGTCGGTGGCCCGGGCGTCGCCGACGTGTGTGTTGTGCGCCCACACGATGCCCCGCGAGCCCGGCCCGTACCGGTCGAGCAGGCGGTCGAGCGTGTCGGCCATGTGCACGTCCCGCACGTTCCACGACTCGGGGCCGCCGCCGAGCATGGCCCGGTAGTACCGCTCCGCGCCGGCCACGACCTCCGCGTTCTGCCAGGCCGAGAAGCGGTCCGCACCGTCCGCGACGGCCTGTTCCCGGGTACGCGCCAGCAGCCGGACCACCTCCTCCTCGCACCGGGCGGAGACGAACCGGCTGGCCGACGCGTACTCCTCGGCCCGCCTGCCGTACGGCTCGAAGCAGCGGTACGCCTCCTGGGCAGCCTCCAGCGAGGTCGGGTCCTCCTCACCGAGGTAGTCGAAGATGGCCTGCATCGACTCCCAGAGGGAATACACGTCCAGACCATGGAAGCCGGCCCGCTCCCCCTCCGGGCGTTCCAGGTTCCACGCCCGCATCCAGCGGCAGAAGCGGGCCACCTCGGCGTTCGCCCACATCCAGGTGGGCCAGCGTTCGAACCGTTCCAGCGCGAGGAGCGGATCGGCGAGTCCGCCCGGCGCGCCCACCACCGATCGGTGCACCCGGTCGCAGTCCGGCCAGTCCCCCTCCACCGCCACGAAGTCGAACCCCTGCTCGGCGACGAGCCGCCGGGTCAGCTGTTCCCGCAGCCGGTAGTAGTCGTAGCTGCCGTGCGTCGCCTCGCCGATCATCACCACCCGGGCGTCCCGCACGCGGTCCAGCAAGGGGTCGAAGTCGCTCGGCGCGCCGAGCCGCTGTACCAGCATGTTCGCGGCTACCCGGGCCCCGCCGCGACAAACCGCGGCCCGGACCCGGCGGCGGGGCATGCCGCCGGGCCCAGCGGGTAGCCCGGCGGCATGCCCGTCACCGGTGCGCAGTTGCGGGAGTTCCTGGCCGGCTTGGACTACCCGGTCTCCCGGGAGGACCTGATCCGCTGGGCCAGGAGAACGTTCTCTGCACTACCCGGTGTCGGCGTACGGGTCTCGATGCAGAGCCAAGTACTCCAATGCCGCCGTTGACCATGAGTCACGAGTGACCGCCTGGTAGCGCACCGGATCGCGACACGAGAGTGAGCCGATGTCCGCTGCGGCATACTGCGTCAGCGCAGGACGCTCGCCACGACGTTGTACACCTCTTCGACTGGCGGCTCGCCGCGGTGCTCGGTGAACAGCAACTGCACGACGCCGATCAGGCTCGGCGCCAGCACCTGCACCTCCGCGTCGGCGGCGAGCCGGCCACGGTCGCGTTCGGCTGCCAAATAGCCGGCCACCGCGGCGACCGCCTCGCCGACCAGGGGGAACCGGGCGGTGCCAGTTGCGCGCAGGCGGTTGCGCAGCTCGTCGCGGGCGATGGTGAGCACGATGATCGCGGACATGACCGGCTCGAAGAGCTCGAACATCGCGTCGGTGAGGTTGCCGGCAACGGTCCCGGTCCCGGCCGCCTCGCGAAGCGCGGCACCTTGCGCCTCGACTCGCGCGATGCGGTCGAGCACCAGATCGACCAGGAACGCGTCGAAGTCGGCGAAATGCCGATGCAGCACGCCCTTGGCAACGTCGGCCTCGTCGGTGACCGCGCGGCTGGTCAGCGCCGTGACGCCGCCGCGGGTGAGCACCCTCGCGGCCGCGTCGAACAGTTGCTGACGCGGATCGCGTAGAGCTACGCCGGTCGGCATGAATGCTCCAGCTTTCTAATGGGCAATCGCCCACTAGAGTGGGCACATGGCCACTCTACCGCCGCACCCTCACGAAGCACGCCGCATCGCAGAGTCGTTCGGAAGCGATCCAGGACGCTACGACCGCAGTCGGTCGCCGTATCCGAACGCGCTGATCGAGCACATCGTCGCCGCCGCACCGGGCCCCGCGTTCCTCGACGCCGGTTGCGGAACCGGGATCGAAGCCCGCCAGTTCCGCGCTGCCGGGCGCACGGTCCTCGGCGTCGAGCCCGACCCCCGGATGGCCGACTTCGCCCGCGCGAGCGGCATCGACGTCGAGGTCGCGACGTTCGAGACGTGGGAACCGGCCGGCCGCACCTTCGACGCGATCGTCTCCGGCACAGCCTGGCACTGGGTCGACCCCGCCGCCGGAGCCGCCAAGGCAGCCGAGATACTGCGCCCGGGCGGCGTCCTCGCACCGTTCGGCCACGTCTACGAACTGCCGCCGCCGATTGCCGTAGCGTTCGCTGAAGGGCTGCGACGAGCCGCGCCCGACCTGCCCTACCGCCAACCGTCCGGCTCCATCCTCGACGGCTATCGCGCCCTCTACGACCGCGCCGCCGAGGGAGTCCGCACGTCCAGTTGCTTCGCCGAACCCGAGATCCGCCGCTACGACTGGCAGCGCACCTACACCCGCGACCAACTACTCGAACTCATCCCGACTTCCGGCGGCCTCGCGAGCATGCCACCAAACAAACTCGCCGAGATCCTGTCGACGGTCGCCGCCGCGGTCGACGGCGACGTCACCCTTACCTATGCCACCTGGTGCCTGACCGCTGTCCGCAGGTAACCCGTCGACGCCGCTCGCCGCAACAGAGAGCGCCAGTCACACCTCAAGTACATTCACATCGGCCAGATCCGGGCGTCACGGCAGCCGGTAATGCCGGACGAATGGGGCGAGCACGATCGAACTCACGGGGCTGGATCCACTCCGCCGCCGAGCTGGGCGAGGCGCTGATCGTGCTGGCCGACGCCTGACCGGCAGGTGCGCGGCCCCTATGCCGGAGGCGTGGAGTAGGGGCCCTTCCGCGCGTGCAGCAGGCGGAACAGCACCAGCCACTGCTCCGGCCAGACCAGCCCGACCGGGGTGTCCGGCGCGATCCGCGCGGCCCGCAACGCGCCGTCGACGCGCCGCCGGGGATGGGCCGCGCGCAGCGAGGCCGCGAGCGAGCCGCCGACTCCGCCGAAGCCCAGCTCCACCATCCGCCGGTACGCGGGCAGCGCGGCCGGCGCCACGAGGGGCGTGCTCCGGCGCTCCAGCCGCAGGATGCCCCCGTCGACGCCCGGCACCGGCCGGAACGCGGCCCGGGGCACCCGCCCGCCCAGCCGCCAGTGGTACTCGGGCCAGGTGAGCACGGTGAGCCTGCTCCACCGGCCGTGGTCGCCGGTGCGCTTTCGGGCGTAGTCGAGCTGGGTGAGCAGCGTCGCGGTACGCAGTCCGGGTGCGGCCAGGCACCATCTGACCACCGCCGCGGTGAGTGACCAGGGGATGTTGCCGGCCACCGAGAACGACCCGGCGGGCGGGGACGCGGCCAGGAAGTCGGCCGCCCGTACCTCGATGTTCGGCAGCGGGGCGCAGGCCGCCGTCAGCTCCGGCAGCACTGCCGGGTCGACCTCGTACGCGATCAGCCGCCCGCACCGCGCGGCGAGTGGCCGGGTCAGCCGGCCGCGCCCGGCGCCGACCTCCAGCAGCAGGTCGTCCGGGCCGGGCCGGACCGCGCGGACCATCAGCGCGACGGCGGCCGGGTCGGCGAGAAAGTTCTGGGACAGTACGCGACGCGACCGGTCGCGTGCGGTGATTCGGCGGGGCGCCACGGGTTCGTCCTGTCTGTCGCCGGACGGCGACGGGTACGGACCGCTGCGCGGGTGTCACCCCCGCCGTCGAGGCGGCGCGAGGGCGGATCGGGCGGGCGGTCCGAGCGGATCGGGACTCGGACGACCCTGGGGAGTAGCCGGGACGCGGCGCCGGGGAACGGCGCATGCCGGAGAACGCCACCTCGGCGAGGTGGCGTGGTCGACGGACCGCTGACACCGCCACCTCGCGAGGTGGCGACCGACGCGCCACCTGGGCGGGTCGGGGACCGGCGGTCGGGTCAGACGCGGGCGGCGTACCGGCCGGCCAGGGCCGGGCGCCGGAACCGCGGACGGGCGACCGGGAGGAGCCCACACGCGGCCGGCGCGACGGCCACGCGGATCAGGGCATGCGTGAACATGCGGCCACGCTAGCGACCGGGTCCGGCCCGGGCGACCGGTTTTCTACAGGTCGACGGTGCGTCCCTGCGCCCGGGCGGTCTGCGCGGCGTCGAGCACCGCCACCACCTCGCGGCCGAACCGTACGTCGCAGCGGTGGTCGCGGGTGCCCGCGTCGGCCTCCTCCAGCAACTGGTCGAGCGCGGCGCCGAACGCCTGGAGCGCGCTCCCGTCGCCGGGCGGGACGGTTTCGGTGCCGTTCTCGCCGAAGAAGACGAAGTCCCGGGTGACCGCCTCCGGCGGCGCGTCCAGGGTGAGCGAGAGCGAGCTGGTCGCGCCGCCGTCGTGGGTGAGCAGCAGGTGCACCAGGCCGCTCGGGCCGTCCATCGCGGCGACCCGGGTGACCCGGCCGAGCACCGGCAGGATCAGCGACAACGCGTGCGGGCCGATGTCCCAGAGCGCGCCGCGCTCCCGTCGCCAGGTCGAGTCGCCGTACGGGTTCCCCGGCTGGAAGATCGAGGCGAACATGGTGGCGCGGGCGTGCTGCCAGCCGGCGGCCGCCGCGGTCGAGGCGAGGAACCCGGTGACGTTCGGGTGGAAGCGCTGGGTGAAGAAGACCACCGAGGCCACCCCGGACGCCTGCGCCGCGTCGACCACCCGGTCGGCGTCGGCGAGGTCGAGCGCCAACGGCTTGTCCAGCAGCAGGTGCCGCCCGGCGGTGGCGGCCCGGACGGCGATGTCGGCCTGCACGTCCGGCGGGAGCGCCACGGCGACCGCGTCGCAGGCGTCGATGAGCGCGTCGACGTCGGTGAAGGCGGGTACGCCGTGCCGGGTGGCCAGTTCCTCCGCCTTGGCGGGGTTGCGCCCCCAGACGCCGGCGAGCCGCGCCCGCGGATGCGCCTCGATGGCCGCGGCGTGCGTCTCCGCCGCCCAGTAACCCGTGCCGAACAACCCGAACCGCACCCCGGCCCCCTGCCGTCGACGTCCGCCACCGGCGTACGCCGGGACCGTGATCCACGCTAGCCCCCGGACCCGTCCGGCGCGCCCCGACCCGGTGGGCGAGCCGCTACTACGCCGGTTAGTAGGCTGTCCCGGTGAACGACACCGTGTCGACGACCAGCGCGGCGGCCTCCTCCCCGGTGGACGGGCCACTCGCCACGGTCGCGATCGTGATCTCGCTGGCCGTCGCCGTCTGGGCCCTGGTGGCGGCGGTACGCCACCGCCCGCCGGACCGGATCCAGTTCGTCGGCCTGGCCGTGCTGGAGGTGGCGCTGCTCGCGATCACCGTGATGGCGATCGTCGCGCTCGGCGGCGGCGAGCGGCCGGGCGAGCCGGGCGCGTTCTTCGGCTACCTGGCGACGCTCGTCTGCCTGCCGCCGCTGGCCTGGGTGCTGGCCCGGATGGAGCCGACCCGCTGGGGCTCGGGCATCGTCTGCGCGATCTGCCTGGTCACACCGGTGGTGGCGGTACGGCTCCAGCAGACCTGGGAGGTCCTCGGTGGCTGACACCGCGACCGAGCAACCCGTCACCAACCGCGGGCCGGGCCGGCTGCTGATCGCCGTCTACATCGTCTTCGCCATCGCCGCGACCTCGCGGGCGGCATTGCAGATCGCCACGAAGTTCGACGAGGCGCCGGTGGCGTACCTGCTCTCCGCGCTCGCCGCGCTGATCTACATCGTGGCAGCGGTCGGGCTGGCCCGGGCCGGGCACACCGGCCGCCGGATCGCGCTCGCCTGCTGCACTGTGGAACTGGTCGGAGTGCTCGGGGTGGGCGTGCTGAGCATCGCCGACAAGGAGCTGTTCCCGGACGAGACGGTTTGGTCGGACTTCGGCAGCGGCTACGGCTACGTGCCGCTGGTGCTGCCGGTGCTCGGCCTGCTCTGGCTCTGGCGCACCCGGCGCGACCCCGCCTGAGCGGGCCCGCGCCGGGCACCTGCCGGTCAGTCCTTCGGACCGCCGGCGACGTAGATGACCTGGCCGGAGACGAACGACGCGCCCTCGCCGGCCAGGAACGAGATGGTGTGCGCGACGTCCTCCGGGCGGCCGGGACGGCGCACCGGGATCTCGGCGGCGGCGTGCTTCTGGAGGTCGTCGAAGTCGACCTTCATCCGGGCCGCGGTGGCAGCGGTCATGTCGGTGACGATGAAGCCGGGCGCGACCGCGTTGACTGTCACCCCGAACGGGCCCAGCTCGATCGCCAGCGTCTTGGTGAAGCCCTGGAGGCCGGCCTTGGCGGCCGAGTAGTTCGCCTGGCCCCGGTTGCCGAGCGCGGACGTGCTGGACAGGTTGACGATCCGGCCCCACTTCGCCTCGACCATATGCTTCTGCGCGGCCTGGCTGAACAGGAACGCGCCACGCAGGTGCACGCCCATGACCGTGTCCCAGTCGCCCTCGGTCATCTTGAACAGCAGGTTGTCGCGCAGCACGCCCGCGTTGTTGACCAGCACCGTCGGGGCGCCCAGTTCGGCGGCGACCCGTGCCACGGCGGCCTCGACCTGGGCCCGGTCGGACACGTCGGCACCGACCCCGAGCGCCCGGCCGCCCGCCGAGCCGATGGCGTCCACCGTCTCCTTGGTGGCGGACTCGTCGATGTCGACCACGGCGACGGCCATGCCGTCGGCCGCCAGCCGGCGGGCGGTCGCCGCCCCGATGCCGCGCGCGGCTCCGGTGACGATGGCGACGCGGGTCTCCTCCGACATGCTTACCTCCCGGTAACTTGTGGCTCGATCGAAGGAGCTTAACCCGCCGGTACGCCGTGCCTACCGCTCGTGGTCCCGGCAGAGCCGGATCCACCGGTAGCCGTACCCACCGAGCTTGAGCCGGTCGAGCTTGCCCACGTCCTCGTAGTTGCGGTCGCTGAGCACGTCGATCGGCAGGTCCGCCTCCGGCGCCAGCGTGCTCAGGTCCACCTCGACGTCCTCGGTGCCGAGATTGTGCAGGAAGACCATGATCCCGGTACGCCCGTCGGCGCGGTGCGCGAGCACGCCCGGCGGCATCGGCACGTCGATGTGGGTGGTGCTGCCGGAGCCGGTCTCCGGCGCCTCCCGCAGCGTCCGGATCATTCGCTCGAACCAGCCGAGCAGGGACCGCGGGTCCTTGCGCTGGGCGGTGACGTTGACGTGCTGGTAGCCGTACTCGCCCTTGTCGATCACCGGGCGGATCAGCTTCTCCGGCTCGGCCGTGGAGAAGCCGGCGTTGTCGGCGTAGGACCACTGCATCGGGGTACGGATCGCGTCGCGCCCGTCCAGCGCCAGGTTCTCCCCCATACCGATCTCCTCGCCGTAGCGCAGCACCGGCGTGCCGCGCAGCGAGAACTGGAGCGAGTACGCCAGCTCGATGTGCCGGCGGTCGTTGCCGAGCATGGGGGCGAGACGGCGGCGGATGCCCCGGCCGTAGAGCTGCATGTTCTCGTCCGGCCCGAACTTCGCCAGCACGTCGTTGCGCTGGTCGGCGGTGAGCCGGGACAGGTCGATCTCGTCGTGGTTGCGCAGGAACGTCGCCCACTGGCCGCCGGTGGGCAGCTTCGGGGTGTCGCGCAACGCCTCGATGATCACCTCCGGGTCCTCCCGGACCAGGGCGAGCATCAGCCGTCCGTTGAGCATGAAGTCGAACAGCATGTGGATCCGGTTGCCCGAACCGCCGCCGTCGCCGAAGTAGACGGGCAGCTCGTCCGGCTCGACGTTCGCCTCGGCCAGCAGGACCGCGTCGCCGCGCCGCCACTGCACGTGCTGGCGCAGGTCGGTGATGAAGTCGAAGTCCTTCGGCGAGTTCGGGTTGCCCGGCTCGGTGCGCTCGATGATGAACGGCACGGCGTCCATCCGGAAGCCGGCGACGCCGAGCTGGAGCCAGAACGACGTGATCTTCTTGATCTCCGCCCGGACCTTCGGGTTCTCGATGTTCAGGTCCGGCTGGAACTTGTAGAAGCGGTGGTAGTACCACGCCTTCGCGGTCCGGTCGTAGGTCCACGTCTCGTGCTGCTCGCCGGGGAAGACCATGCCCTGGTGGCGGTCGGCCGGCTCGTGGTCGGCCCAGACGTACCAGTCCCGGTACGGCGAGTCGGGCGAGGAGCGGGCGGACTGGAACCACGGGTGCTGGTCGGAGGTGTGGTTGACCACCAGGTCGATGATCACCCGGATGCCCCTGTTGCTCGCCTGGTGCAGCAGTTCGGCGAAGTCACCGAGCGTGCCCAGGCGCGGGTCGACGTTGTAGAAGTCGGTCGCGTCGTACCCGTCGTCCTCGTTGGGCGAGGGGTGGATCGGGTTCAGCCACAGGCAGGTCACCCCGAGCCGGGCCAGGTAGTCCAGGCGCCCGATCAGCCCCTGGAAGTCACCCACCCCGTCGCCGTTGGAGTCCGCGAACGTGTCGACGTCGAGGCAGTAGACGACCGCCTCCTGATACCACCTGTCACCCATGCGAGGACTACTTCTCCGAACGCGCGCGGCGGCAAACCCGGTACGGTGCCGGGATGGACGAGGAGGCGTACGACTGGTCCGCCGGCTCCTGGCTGAACCCGCCCGAGCGGGCCGAGCCGGTCGACGGCGGCCTGCTGGTCGAGCCGCGTGGCGGCAGCGACTTCTGGCGGCGCACCAGCTACGGCTTCGTGCACGACGACGGCTCGGCGCTGCTGGCGCCCTTCCCGGTCGGCAGCGCCGTGGAGGTGTCGTTCCTCCTCGACTACTCGTTCCAGTTCGATCAGGCCGGCGTGCTGGTCCGGGTGGACGAGCGGCGGTGGACCAAGGCCGGGGTCGAGGTGAGCGACGGCGCTCCGCAGGTGGGCGCCGTGGTCACCGACGAGTTCTCCGACTGGTCGGTGGCACCGGTGCAGCAGTGGTCGGGCCGGGAGGTGACGGTCCGGGTGAGCCGGGCCGGCGACGCGCTCACCGTGCGGGCCCGGTGCGCGGACGAGCCGTGGCGGCTGGTCCGCGTCGCCCCGCTCGACCCGGCGGCGGAGGCCTCGGCCGGGCCGTACTGCTGCTCGCCCAGCCGGGGCGGCCTGCTGGTCCGCTTCACCGGCTGGCGGCGGGGTCCGGCGGACGCCGCGCTGCACCCGGAGGCTGAGTCACAGGTGTGACACCGGGCGGTCCGGGTAACACCTTCGGATCTCCGGATCTCGCGTGGAAGGACCGCCATGGCCCTGGCCCAGGATGTCGACCCGAACCAGTTCACCGGGCTGACCGGCTGGGTGGCGGACGTGATCGACTCGTTCGGCGCGGTCGGCGTGGCGCTGCTGGTGGCGCTGGAGAGCATCATCCCGCCGATCCCGAGCGAGATCGTGCTGGCGATGGCCGGCTACCTGTCCGCCGAGGGCCGGTTCAACCTGGTGGTCATCGTGGTCGCCGCGACAGTCGGCTCGCTGCTCGGCGCGCTGGTGCTCTACTGGCTCGGCGCGGCGCTCGGCGAGGACCGGCTCAAGCGCTGGCTGGACCACATCCCACTGGTCGACCTGGAGGACCTGGAGAAGGCCGACCGCTGGTTCGAGCGACGCGGCCGGTGGGCGGTGCTGATCGGCCGGGTGGTGCCCGTGGTGCGCAGCCTGGTCTCCATCCCGGCGGGCGCCAACCGGATGCCGCTGGGCGAGTTCATCCTGCTCACCACGCTCGGCAGTGGGGTGTGGAACGCCCTGATCGTCGGCGCCGGGTTCACCCTCGGGTCCCGCTGGGAGGACGTCGACAAGTACAGCCAGTGGTTCAACTACGCGATCTTCGCGGTCTTCGGCTTCATGATCGTGAGCTGGGCGGTGAAGAAGGTGCGCCGGCGGCGCGCCCGGCAGTCGGTGACCACCGGGCGCTGACCGCCGCGCGGGCTCAGAAGCCCGCGGTGATGCCGGTGAACTCCCAGGTGTTCTGCGCGATGCCGGAGCAGTTCGCGACCACGCCGCCGCCGGGGCAGGGCCGGTCCCGGTTGACCGACCAGAACGTGAACCGGGCCAGGCCGCGCGCCTTGGCCCAGTCGCGGATCTGCGTCCAGGTGGCCGGCGAGGTCAGCTCCTGCTGGTCGGAGAGTCCGTTCATGCCCGACAGCCCCATGTGCGCGTACGCGGTGGCGTCGGACCAGCCGAACGCGTTGCGCAGCGCGGTCTTCAGGCCCTCGGCCGCGTTCACGGTGCTCTGGTACATGTTCGCGCCACCGCCGAAGTCGAACGGCATGATGGTGAACACGTCGATCCCGGCGCCCTTCGCCGCGGCCTGGTTGATCAGCCGGGTGCCGTAGTACGACGGCCCGGTGGTCGAGGTGCCGAACGTGATGATCGTCTTGATGCCCGGGTTGTTCTGCTTGACGATCTTCAGGGCGTCCAGGATGCGGTCCTGCACCGCCTCGTTCTCGAACTCGTCGCTGTTCTCGATGTCGATGTCGATCGCCTTCAGCCCGTACGCGTTGATGACCTGCTGGTACGCGCCGGCCAGCGCGGCGGCGGACGAGCAGTTCGGGCCGAGCTTGTTGCCGCTCCACCCGCCGAAGGAGGGGATGACGTCGCCGCCGGCCGCCTTGATCGCGGCGATGGTGGCGGCGTGCGCGCCCCCGGTCAGCGGGCCGGTGCCGTCCCAGGCGGGGGTGCAGCCGCCGCCGGAGAGCACGAACGCGATGGTGAACCACTTGATCCCGGTCGCGCCCATCACGGTCGCGGGCGCGGGCGGGTCGCCCCAGCCCGGGTAGAGGTAGGGCGCGGCGGCCATCACGCCACCGCCGCCACCGGTGCAGCCGCTGGTGGTGGCCGCGACCGCCGCCGACTTCGCCGACTCGCCGCTGCCGTTGTACGCGGTCACCGTGTAGCTGTGCCCGCTGCACGCGGCCAGCCCGGAGACGGTGGCCGAGGTGCCGGTGACGGTGGCCTTGACCGTGCTGCCCTCGTACACCCGGTAGCCGGTGACGGTCCCGGAGACCGCGTTCCAGGCGAGCGAGACGGCGGAGGCGGTGGTGCCGGTGACCCGCAGCCCGCCGGGGGTGCCGGGCGCGCCCGGGTTGCCGGGGTTGCCGCCGCCGGCGCAGGCGGCGCCGTTGACGGTGCAGTTCACCGGGTCGCCGGTGCCGCTGACGACGAAGCCGAAGCTGGTGCTGGCGCCCGGGGCGAGCGCGCCGTTCCAGGACTGGTTGACGGCGGTGACGTGCTGGCCGGAGGTGGTCAGCCGGGCGTCCCAGAACGAGCCGAGCGTGCTGCCGGACGGCAGGTCGAACTGGACGTTCCACGAGGAGATCGCGGCGGAGCTGTCGTTGGTGACGGTGAACCGGGCCTCGTACCCACTGCTCCAGCTGGAGGTGCGGACGAAGGCGGCGGTGGCGGCAGAGGCGGGTGGCGCGGCGAGCAGGGCACCGGCGACCACGGCGGTGGTCAGCGCGGCGGCGAGCGTCGCCAGGCGGGGGCGGAGTCTCACGGCGTCCTCCAGGGGACGGGCGGGGGTGGAGAGGGGATTCACAACCGTCGACGTGCGCCTATTATTAAGAGTGTTAACTGTTTCTGTCCAGCACCGGTTCGGCGCGGCCCGGTACGTCCGGGCCGCGCCCCGGCCGCGCCTCAGCGGCGGAAGGTGAACCAGTTGACGTTGACGAAGTCCGACGGCTGGCCGCTGCTGAACGTGAGGTAGACGGTGTGCCGCCCGGTCACCGCGCTGACGTTGCCCGGCACCGAGCGCCAGGTCTGCCAGCCGCCGGTGTTGCCGACCGCGAAACTGCCGATCGGCGGCGCGGTCGGGCTGTCCACCCGGACCTCCACCAGCCCACTCACCCCGGACGCTGCGCCGGACGCGACCCGGGCCACGAAGTCGCGCGGCGGCGTCGAACCGAAGTCGACGTTGTCGTAGCGGGCCCAGTCGCCGTTGGCGAGCCAGCCGATGTCCTGGCCGCCCTCGGCGCACGTCTCCACCTGCACGCCGTTCTGCGCGTTGAACGACTCGGCCTGGATCGTCGCGTACGCGTCCCGCACCCCGCCCGGCGGTGGCGTGGTCGGCGTGGGCGACGGGTTGCTCCCGCCACCCCGGGTGTAGACGGCCACGTAGTCGACGAGCATCGACCGGCCGGGCACGGTTGCCGCGGTGGGCGTCGCCGAGCCGGCCACGCCGTCCGGGAAGCCGCCGCCCATCGCCACGTTGAGCAGCAGGAAGTAGCCGGCGTGGTTGGTCATCTGACTCCAGTACGGCTCACCGATCTGGTTCTGCCCGACGGTGTGGAAGAGCTGGCCGTCGACGTACCAGCGCAGCTGCTGCGGGCTCACCGAGGCGTCCCACTCGAACCGGTAGGTGTGGAACGCCGACTGGCAGGTGCTGCCCGGGCAGGCCCGGGACGCGCCGATGCCGTTGAACTCCCCGCACGGGCCGCCCGGCGCGACACCGCAGTGCAGCACGCCCCAGACCGAGTTGATCCCGTTGACGTTCTCCATCACGTCGAACTCGCCGATGCCCGGCCAGTTCTGGTAGTTGCCCCGGTACGGCGAGCCGAGCGCCCAGAACGCCGGCCAGTACCCGGACGCCGCCGCGCCGGTGACGTTCGGCATCTGGATCCGGCCCTCCAGGGCCAGCACGCCACCCGACGGCGCCTTGAAGTTCGAACGCACCGTCTCGATCCGGGCCGAGGTCCAGCGGCCGGCCGAGTCCCGCAGCGGCGTGATGCGCAGGTTGCCCGAGCCGTCGTGGGCCAGGTTGGCGGTGCTGGAGGTGTAGGTCTGGATCTCGCCGGTGCCCCAGTTGGCCGGGCCGCCCGGGTAGCTGGTGCCGGTGTCGATGATCCAGTTGGCGGACGAGGGCAGAGTGCCGGCGGAGCCGGTGAAGTCGTCGCTCCACACCAGGCTCCAGCCGGACGGCGTCGGGGGCACCGCCGCCTGGGCGGTCATCGAGACGCCCGCGAGGGCTGTGGTGAGCGCGAGGACGCCGGCGACCAGGGCGAGCCGGCGGCGCGGTCGGGGCACGGTGGCGGAGGCGGCCAGGGCCGCCAGGATCGGGTTCATGCGGGGTGCCTCTCTGCGGGGACGGGTCCGGGAGAGCGCTCTCTGAGAGCGATTTCTACGCGCCCGCCCCCGCACTTGTCAACGCTTGTCGATGGCCGCCGCCGGCTGCGGCCGCCGCAGCACCACCTGCTCCAGCGCCGTCCACGCCGTGGTGGTGACCAGATAGAGCACCGCCGCCAGCGGCACCACGAGCGCGACGAGCACGGTGCCGTACGGCAGCAGCGGCAGCAGCCGCCCGAGCACCGCCGCGCCCGGACCCTCGGCCGGGGTACCGGCCACGGCGCCGGTGGCGGCCGCCGCCCGGCGCGTCCGCCGCGAGGACCACCAGGCCAGCGCGAGCAGCGCGGCCAGCAGCACCCCGAACACCAGCGGCACCGGGCCGGCCAGCCCGTCGCCGAGGTGCCACCCCAGCGGTACGCCGGCGAGCCGCTCCCCCAGCAGCTCCGGCGCCCCGTCCCCGGTCGCGAACACGCGGTACATGACCAGGAAGAACGGCGCCTGCAACAGGGCCGGCAGGCAGCCCGCGACCGGGCTGGCCCCGGCGTCGCGGTAGAGCGCGAACACCTCGCTCTGGAGGCGGGCCGGATCGTCGGCGTACCGGCGCTGGAGTTCCCGTACCTCGGGGGCGAGCGCCGTGCGACGCCGCTCCCCGCGTACCTGGGCCACTGTCAGCGGCGAGATCAGCAGCCGGACGGCGACTGTGAACAGGACGATGGCGGCGGCCGTCGCGGCGCCGCCGGTGAGCGGGGCGAGCACGTCGGCGAGCCAGGTGACGACGGTGGCCGCGGCCGAGGCCGCGGAGTGCAGCGGTGCGAAGGCAAGCATGGGTGGACCCCTCGATGGCGATTCCGGGTGTCCCGGGCGGCGACGTGCCGCGCGGCGGGACGGATGACGACGGAATCGGCCGCGAAAGCCGGTACGGAGGGACCGGCGACCCGCGGGCGCGGGCCGGCAGGTGGCTACGCGGCCGAGGGGTGCAGGCCGGGTGCGCGGGGGCGCGGACGCCCCGGCGCGTCGGGGTCGACCTGCCGGGGCACCCCGCGACGGCGGGCGCGGGCGCGCAGGGCGGCGGCGAACCGGGTGCCGGGCGGCGTGGGCAGCGCGCGGACCCGCAGCGCGAGCAGGGTGGCCAGCAGCAGCGCGGCGACCACCGCCGCACCGGCGAGCAGCCCGGCCGGCCGGTCGGCGAACAGGGCGAGGGCGTAGGCCCACGCCCCCGTCAGCACCGCCAGCATCCCCGCCACGGGACCATCCTAGCCCGCGTTGTCACGCCCTACGGGCCCATGCGCTAACGCACCCGGCCGACCCGAACGGGCGAACCGGCGCCGACACGCCCACCGGCACGTTTCCCGAAACGGACACGGTGGGTAACAGGGCCTCGACCACGCGGCACGGTGCCGTGAGCGGTCCGGAGAGACGGTGGTGACGATGAGTGGCTCAGTGGCGGAGCGGGAGCGGAGCGCCTCACCGGGCGGAACCGACCTGCTGACAGTCGGCGTCGAGGAGGAGTTCCTGCTCGCCGACCCGCACACCGGCACCGCCGTACCCGCCGTCGACCTGGTGATGGAGCAGGTGCCGGCCGAGCTGCGGGGCCAGGTGGAACGCGAGTTCCAGACCAGCCAGATCGAGATCGGCAGCCCGCCGGGGCTGGACCTGTCCTCGATCCGGCACTCGCTGTCGATGCTGCGCGGGGAACTGGCCGACGCGGCCGAGCGGGCGGGCGTACGGCTGCTGGCGATCGGCACCGGGCCGGTCGACGGGCCGGTGCCGCCGGTGGTGGACAAGCCGCGCTTCGACCGGATGATCGAGCGGTTCCGTCTGCTGGTGCCCGGCCCCGGCAACAACGGCATGCACATCCACGTCGGCATCCCGGACCCGGACACCGGCGTGCAGGTGCTCAACCACGTCCGGCCGTGGCTGCCGATCCTGCAGGCGGCCACCGCGAACTCCCCGTTCGCCCGGGGCGAGGACACCGGCTACGCGAGCTGGCGCTCGGTGGAGTGGGAGCGCTGGCCGTCGGTCGCGCCCACGCCGTACCTGGAGTCGCACGAGCACTACGAGCGGCTGATCCGCCAGCTCATCGCCAGTGGCGTGATGCTGGACGAGGGAATGCTCTACTGGTACGCCCGGCTCTCCGCCAAGTACCCCACCGTGGAGATCAGGATCGGTGACGTCTGCCCGTCCGTGGACGACGCGGTGCTGGTGGCGGCGCTGGTCCGCGCGCTCGTCGCGACCGCGCTCACCGACATCGCCGCCGGCCGTCCGGCCGTCAACACCGACCACCACCTGCTGGTGGCGGCACACTGGCGGGCCGCTCACGACGGGCTGGAGGGCGAGGGCGTCGACCTCACCGACGGTGAGCTGCGGCCGGCCTGGGAACTGCTGGACCGGCTGGTCGACCGGCTGCGCCCGGAACTGGAACGGCACGGCGACCTGGACCGGGTCACCGATCTGCTGGGCGGGCTGCGCCGGCACGGCAGCGGCGCGGCGCGGCAGCGGGCGGTGTTCGCGCGTACCGGCAGCCTCGTCGACGTGGTCGCGGACGTGGCGCGGCAGACCCGTGGCTGAGCGGCAGTGCGGCCGCGGCCCGGCGTGACAGGATGGGCGACGTGGCCGAGCGCATGATCGTCATCGGCGGCGACGCCGCCGGCATGTCGGCGGCGTCGCAGGCCCGGCGCCGCCGCCGCGACCGCTCCGACCTGGAGATCGTCGCGTTCGAGCGCGGGCACTTCACCTCCTACTCGGCCTGCGGTATCCCCTACTGGGTGAGCGGCCTGGTGGAGGAGCGGGACGAGTTGATCTCCCGCGACCCGGCGACCTTCCGCGACGAGTTCGGCATCGACGTCCGCACCCGGCACGAGGTCACCGCCATCGACCTCGACCGTCGCGAAGTGGTCGCGCGGGACCTGGACGGCGGCGGCGAGGTCCGCGCCGGTTTCGACACCCTGGTGTACGCCACCGGCGCGTCCCCGATCCAGCCGGACTGGGCGCGCGACGACGTGTCAGGGGTGTTCGGCGTGCAGACGCTCGACGACGGGGCGGCGCTGATCGACTGGCTCGAACGCGAGCCCAAGCCCCGGCGGGCGGTGGTGGTCGGCGGCGGCTACGTCGGCGTCGAGGTGGCCGAGGCGCTCGTGCAACGCGGGCTCTCGGTCCAGTTGGTCGAGCAGGCCGACCAGCCGATGTCGACTGTGGACCCGGACATGGGCGAACTGGTGGCCGAGGCGATGCGCGGCACCGGGATCAACGTCCGTACCGGCATCACCGTCACCGGCCTGAACGAGCGGGACGGCCGGATCCGCGCGGTGCTCACCGACGAGGGGCCGATCCCGGCCGACGTCGTGGTGCTGGGTCTCGGGGTACGCCCCAACACCGCGCTCGCCGAGGCCGCCGGCCTGCCGATCGGCCCCTCCGGCGCGATCCGGGTGGACCGGCGGATGCGGGTGCCGGGCGTGCCCGGCGTCTGGGCCGCGGGCGACTGCGTGGAGTCCCTGCACCGGGTCAGCGGCATGCCCGTGCACATCCCGCTCGGCACGCACGCCAACAAGCAGGGCCGCGTGGCGGGCATCAACATCGGCGGCGGGTACGCCACCTTCCCGGGCGTCGTCGGCACCGCCGTCACCAAGGTCTGCGAGCTGGAGGTGGGCCGGACCGGGCTGCGCGAGCGGGACGCGCGGGAGGCCGGCTTCGAGTTCGTCACCGTGCACACCCGGTCGACGAACCGGGCCGGGTACTACCCGGGCGCGCGGGAGATGACGATCAAGCTGATTGCCGAGCGGCCCAGCGGGCGGCTGCTGGGGGCGCAGATCGTCGGCTGGTCCGAGGCGGCCAAGCGGATCGACACGCTCGCGGTGGCGCTGTGGAACGGCATGACAGTGGACGAGATGACAGCGCTCGACCTGGGCTACGCGCCGCCGTACGCCCCGGTGTGGGATCCGGTGCTGATCGCCGCCCGCAAGGCCGTCGACGCCCTCGCCGGCACGTAAGGAAGTGTCGGTGCCGCCGGTTAGCGTGTGCGCGCTGCCGGTCCGGCACTTCCCCTCGGAGGTAACCCCCATGTCCCAGGAGACGACCTACCTCGAACTGTCCGAAGTGGACGGTGGAGCGCACAAGTTCTACGAGGTGGTGGTCGACGACACCGCGATGACAGTGCGCTTCGGGCGGATCGGCGACCAGGGCCAGGTGAAGACCAGCACCTACCCGGACAACACCCGCGCCCGCGCCGCCGCGGCGAAGAAGATCGGCGAGAAGATCCGCAAGGGGTACGCCCCGGCCGTGCCCGGCGTACGCCAGAAGCGCACGGTCTCGCGCCGGCAGATCGTCAGCACCCGCTCGACCGCCCGCACCGCCCCGGTCCTCTGGCGGTACGCCTCGGGCGCGCCCGCCTTCGGCATCTTCGTCGACGACCGGCACTGCATGGTCGGCAACGAACACGGCGTGATCACCACGCTCGACCACGACGCCCGGCTGGTCAACCAGGTCCGGCTGCCCGACGGGGTGAAGTGCATCGTCGCCGACGACGCCTGGGTCTATGCCGGCTGCGACGACGGCAACGTCTACGACCTGTCCGGCAAGGTGCCGCGCGCGGCGTACGCGATCGCCCCGGAGATCGACATCTACTGGCTGGACATCCACGACGGCGTGCTGGGCGTGTCCGACCGCGACGGCGGCATCTCGGCGATCGACCACGAGGACGAGTTCCTCTGGCGCCGGCCGGGCCGGGGCCGGTCGGCGTGGATGGTGCGCTGCGACGCCGACGCGCTCTACCACGGCCACTCGCAGGGCGTCACCGGCTACGACTGGCGCACCGGGCGGGAGCTGTGGCACACCGGCACCGGCGCGGTGCTGTTCGGTTGGCAGGAGCGGGACGCGGTCTTCGCCGGCACCGGCACCCGTGAGGTGGTCCGCCTGCGGAAGGACGGCCGAACCGAGCAGGTCTACCGCTGCGACTCGGCGGTCTTCTCCTGCGCCACCGCCGAGGGCGGCCGGTACGTGTTCGCCGGCGACAGCGCCTCCTCGATCTACTGCTTCGACCGGGCCGGCAACCGGCTGTGGAAGCTCGGCACCGGCTGCGGCTCGGCGTACTCGATGCAGTACCACGACAACCGGCTCTACGTGGTCACCACGAGCGGCCACCTGGCCTGCATCGACGCGAGCGAGGCGGCGATCCGGGCGGCCGAGGCGGGCAGCGTGCCCGACGTGGTCGACGTCAAGGCGCCGGCCCGGATGCCGGAGACGGCCGCCTGGACCTCGGTCGAGGTGACCACCGACGACCGCGACGGCGTGCTGGTGCAGTGCGTCGAGCAGGGCGGCCGGCTGCGCGTGCACGTCCTCGCCGACGGCTACCGGCGGGACTGGTCGGTGCAGTTCCCCAAGGGCATCCGCGAGCCGGGCGCGCGCTACCTGGTCACCGAGGTCCGCCAGTCCGGCCGGGGCGGCTTCTACCGGGCGTACGGGGACATCCGCCGGCTGCGCTGACGGGCGCCGCCGGGCGGGGGCCGCACCAGCGAGGCCGGGAGCCGCACCGCCGCGGCCGGGGACAGCGGATCGTCGCCGTACCGGGCAGGATGTGCCGATGCGGTGCGACATTCCCGAAGGGCTGCGCTGGGTCGAGCGGACCGAGGCCGGCCGGGCGTGGCTCGCGGAGCTGCCCGGCCGGCTGGCCGAGTGCGTCGCGCGGTGGGAGCTGACGGTCGGCCCGCCGTTCCCGTACGCGTTCGCCTCGCTGGCGCTGCCCGCGACGCTGCCGGACGGCACCCGGGCGGTGCTGAAGCTCCAGTACCCGGACGACGACAGCGTCCACGAGGCGACAGCGCTGGCGCACTGGGACGGCCGGGGCGCCATCCGGCTGCTCGCCCACGACGCCGACAAGCGCGCGCTTCTCGTGGAGCGGTGCGACCCCGGTACACCGCTGCACGCGCTGGCGGCCGACGCGGCGCTCGACGCCGCGGTCGGCCTGCTGCCGGGGCTCGCGGTGCCGGCCGGTGCGCCGTTCACGCCGCTGGCCGAGGAGGCGGCCGGCTGGGCGGAGCGGATGCCGGGTAACTGGCGACGGGCCGGCCGCCCGTACGAGCGGCGCGTGCTCGACGCCGCGCTCGGGCTGCTCGCCGAGCTGACGCCGAGCCAGGGTGAGCAGGTGCTGGTCAACCAGGATCTGCACGCCGGCAACGTCCTGGCCGCCACACGCGAGCCGTGGCTGGTGATCGACCCGAAGCCGCTGGTCGGCGAGCGGGAGTTCGCGGTGGTGCCGCTCGTGCGCGGCGCGGAGCTGGGTCACTCTCCCGCGGCGGTACGGCACCGGCTCGACCGGCTCACCGCCGGGCTGGACCTGGACCGGGAGCGGGTACGCGGCTGGGCGATCGGTCAGACGGTGGCCTGGAGCATCGGCGGCGACCAGGTCTTTCCCGGCAACGTCGAGGTGGCCCGCTGGCTGCTCGACGAGATGTGAGCGGACCGCCGGGGCCACACCGGGACGGTCAGCCCGCCTGGCAGGTGGGGCACCAGTAGAGGTTGCGGCCGGCCAGTGTGCCCCGGCTGACCGGGGTGCCGCAGACGTGGCAGGGTGCGGTCGGGCGGCGATAGACGTACACCTCGCCTCCGTGCCGGTCGACGCGCGGCGCGCGGCCGGTCACCTCCGGCAGGTCGGCGTCGCACACCGTGTCGATCCGGCCCCGCTCGACCGCGCGGGTCATCAGCGCGACCAGGTCCGCCCAGAGTTCGGTCCAGCCGGCCGGGGTCAGCTCCCGCCCGGGCAGCAGCGGCGGCAGCCCCGCCCGGAACAGCGCCTCGGTCACGAAGATCAGGCCGGTGCCGGCCACCACCGACTGGTCGAGCAGCAGCGCGGCCAGCGGGGTGGGGCTCCGGCGGATCCGCGCGTACGCCCGGTCCGGGTCGGCGTCGGCGCGCAGCGGATCGGGCCCGAGCCGATCGCGCAGCGCCGCCACCTCGGGCGGGGTCAGCAGCTCGCAGGCGGTCGGGCCGCGCAGCTCCAGCCAGTGCCGGTCGCTGTGCAGCCGCAGCCGTACCTGCCCGACCGGCGACGGCGGCTCCCCCGGCCCGTCGGTGAACTTCCCGTACAGACCCAGGTGTATGTGCAGCGTCAGCTCGCCCGCGTAGTGGTGCAGCAGGTGCTTGCCGTACGCCTCGGTGCCGTCCAGGACGGTGCCGCTCAGGCGGGCAGCGCCCTCGGCGAAGCGCCCCTGCGGGCTGTCGGCGTGCACCTTGTCGCCCGCGAACAGCTCGGCGTGCCGGGCGGCGAGGCGGTGGATGCTGTGTCCCTCTGGCACGACCGCCAAGCGTAGCCAGCAGATCGCACGGCCGGCGACTTCGGGCCGCGGTACGGCATTGAATCGATGACCGTCGACTGACAGACTGGTGGCGCTAGCGCTCGGGAGCCAGTGCGAGCCGCTCGATCTCGCCGGAGGGACAAGCGCGGGGTGATGCGCCGCCCCGGTGCCGGGCAGTCCTCTCCGGCAGTCCACCGTGCCGCCGCGCCGCCCCTCGGGGACGGCTGTGCGCCAGCCGAACACGCGGCGGGTGACATCGCGGTCCACCACACCGCGGCGCCGAGTGCCCTCGGCGCCCCCAGCTCGGGAGAAGCAGATGCTCCGTACGCTCGGCGCGGCACTGGCCGCCGCGCTCGCCCTGACCGGCCTGGCCGCCTCGGCCGACGCCGACCCGTCCCTCGCCACCACGGCGATGACGCCCGCCACGGCGGCGACGCCCACCCCCGCGCCCACCTGCCCGCCGGCGCTGCCGGTCAGCGGCCAGGTGACCGGGGCCACCACCACCAGCATCACCTTCGCCTACTGGATGGTGCTCAGCCCGCCCTGCGGGTACGACCCGCCCATCGTCGTGAGCCTCTTCGCCAGCCGCGAGGACGCCATCCAGCGGCGCGACCCGGTGGCCAAGGCGGTCTCCGGGCCGGAGCGCTCGGGCACGGTGACCGTCGGCGGGCTGACCCCCGGCACCGCCTACTGGTTCCGCTTCGGCGACACGGAGGGCGCGCGGGGTCCGTACCTGATCGGCGGACCGGCGCGCACGCTGTCGCTCTGCTCCGCGACGGCCACCATCGACAGCAGGTGGGGCGATGGCTTCGTCGCCACCGTGACAGTGCGCAACGACGGGACCGAGACGCTGCCGGGCTGGCTCGTCTCGTGGCGGTGGTCCGGTGACGAACGCATCCAGTCGGTCTGGGGCGGGGTGGCCGAGGGCACCGGCCAGGACGTCGTGGTCCGCGGCGCCTCCTGGAACGGGACGCTGCCGCCCGGTGGTTCGGCGACGTTCGGCCTGCTCGTGGCGGCCAGCGCCACGCCCGCCTCCGTCACGCCAATCTGCGGGCAGTGACCGGCATGCGGTGGACGGCACGACACGGCGGCAGCGGCCGCCTCCTGGCGGCGGGGCTGGCGCTCGCCGTGGCCCTGACCGCGCCCGTGGTGGGACCGGCCGCGAGTGCGCTGGCCGCGCCGGTGGCCGTCACGAACGGCACCCAGTTCACCGACACCAGCGGCGCCGTGGTGCACGCCCACGGCGGCGGTGTGCTCAAGGTCGGCGACTACTACTACTGGTTCGGCGAGAACCGCAACCCGGACAACACGTTCCGGGCGGTGTCGGTCTACCGCTCCACGGACCTGCGCACCTGGGAGTTCCGCAGGAACGTACTCACCCAGTCGTCGGCCGCCGAGCTGCGGGTCGCCAACATCGAACGGCCCAAGGTCGTCTACAACGCGAGCACCGGCCGGTTCGTGATGTGGATGCACAAGGAGAACGGGTCCGACTACAACGAGGCGCGGGCCGCCGTCGCCTCGTCGGCCACCGTTGACGGCGACTACACCTACCACGGCAGCTTCCGGCCGCTCGGGCAGCACATGTCCCGCGACATCACGCTCTACAACGACAACGGCACCGCCTACATGATCTCGGCCGCGGACGACAACTACGACCTGAACATCTACCGGCTCACGCCGGACTACCTCAACGTGGCCGGACTGGTCGGCAACTTCTGGGACGGCGCGCACCGCGAGGCGCCCGCGATGTTCAAGCGGGGCTCCACCTACTTCCTGCTGACCTCGGGGGCGACGGGCTGGAGCCCGAACCAGGCCCGGTACGCCACCGCGCCGAGCATCTCGGGGCCGTGGAGCGGCTGGACCGACGTGGGCAACGGCACCACCTTCAACTCCCAGCCGGCCTTCGTGCTGCCGATCCAGGGCACGTCCGGCACCAGCTACCTCTACCTGGGTGACCGGTGGGCGGGCGCCTGGGGCGGCCCGGCCAACGACTCCCAGTACGTGTGGCTGCCGATCACCTTCCCGACAGCCACCAGCATGAACCTGACCTGGTATCCCTCAGTCACCATCGACACGGCCGCGGGCACCGTCACCGGTGACTCGCCCGCGTCCTACCGCGTCACCGCCCGGCACAGCGGCCGGGTGCTCGACGTGATCAACGGCTCCACGGCGAACAACGCCGAGGTCAAGCAGTGGAGCTGGAACGGCGGCGGCAATCAGCGGTGGGAGTTCCAGGACGCCGGGGGCGGCTGGTTCCGCCTGGTGAACGCCGCGAGCGGCAAGTGTCTCGACGTCGCGAACGCGTCCACCGCCGACGGCGCCAACATCATCCAGTACACCTGCGGCGGCGGCGCCAACCAGCAGTGGCAGTGGGCCGCGCGCGACGGCTGGTTCCAGCTGCGGGCCCGGCACAGTGGCAAGTGCCTGGACGTGGTGAACGCCGGCACCGGCGACGGCGCGGACGTCCAGCAGTACACCTGCGGCGCCGGCACCAACCAGCAGTGGTCACGCACCGTGTCCTGACCGGCGGCGATCTCCGCACGCTCCGATGCCGGGTGCCGGAGCGTGCGGAGCGGCCGACGGGTGTCGATCTCGGCGCACCTGGGTACTTCCTTCCTGTCATGCGCGGCCTCCGCGCCTGGATCAGGAGGTGCCATCGTGAAGATTCTGTCCCGCCGGAACCCTCCGGCGACCAGTACCGATACCAACGGCGACGGCGTGGTCGACGAGCGCGACCGGACCGCCGAGGAGCCGGCCGACCGGCCCGTGGTCACCGACCGCGACGAGGAGCGGACCACGTACCGCAGCGCCGCCACCGCGACCGAGGGCGAGCGTGCCCGGGACGTGGCGGGCGACCGGGACGCACGCGACCTCGGCGCGGCGACCGGCGACCGGCGGCCGGCCACCACCGCCGAGGGCCCGACGGCGGCCACGACGACCGACGGCCGGAACGCGGCGGCCGATGACGAGCCGGACGCGGAGGCGCGGCGCCGGGCCGCGGACCGGGGCGCGGCGGCGCGTGCGGTCACCGGCCGCCGGGTCGACGCCGACCCGCGGACCGCCCCGGTGACCGACGCCCGGACCGCCGGTGCGACGCCCGTCGTCGCGGCGCCCGTCGCCGAGCGCACCGCGGACCTGGACCGCGACGGCCGCCCGGACCACACCGACCTCGACCGGGACGGCCGCCCCGACGGCACGGATGCCGACCGCGACGGCCGGGTGGACCGGCCGGAGCCGTACACCACCAAGCGTCCCCGGGCCAGCCTGCTCGCCACGCTCGGCCTGATCGTCTCGGTGGCCGGGGCGCTGTTCGTGCTCTCCGGCACGCTCGCCGGGTACGGCATCGGGCTCGGCGCGGCCGGCGCGGTGCTGGCTGTCCTGGGCCTGATCGCCACCCGTCGCCGGCACGTGGCGGGCAAGACCGACGCGCTGATCGGCATCGCTGTGGGCCTGGCCGCCGTGGTGCTCGGCATCGTGGCGATGACCGGCCAGTTCGACTGGCCGACCACTGACGGCGACTGGGTGGGGCGCTTCCGCGAGTGGCTTGACTCACAGTTTGGTGCCTGGTTCTAGCGGGCACTGTCCCGATCGCCGGCAGCGCCGGCCAGCCCGATCAGATCTGGTGGTTCACCGGCCGGGCAACACCTCTTTCGGGGGCGGCGGTTCGCCGCCCCCGAAGTGTGTCCGGGCATTGGCGCAATGATCGCCCACCCGTGACCGATTCAACGCAACGATTCGCCGCTGAACGCAACTTCTCGCGGTGGATGTCGTCTACCGGGGCCGCATAACGTTGGACCACGGCGCCAGCCCGTGGGCCGACGGTGGCCGGGCGCGCCCGAACCTGGGAGCACGACATGACGATGGACGCCATCCGCCAGCGCTTTCTGATGTGCCGGCCGACGTACTTCGCCGTCGACTACGCGATCAACCCGTGGATGGACCCCACCGCCCCGGTCGACCCCGGCCTGGCGATCCGGCAGTGGGAGCAGCTTCGCCGGACGTACCTGGACCTGGGCCACGAGGTCGAGCTGATCGAGCCGGTCGCCGGCCTGCCGGACATGGTCTTCGCGGCCAACGGCGGCACCGTGATCGACGGCAGGGCCATGGCGGTGCAGTTCCGCGACCCGCAGCGCGCCGACGAGGCGCCCGCGTACCGGGCCTGGTTCGAGGACGCCGGCTTCGAGATGTACGACCCGAAGCACGTGAACGAGGGCGAGGGCGACGTCCTGCTGACCGGCGACCACCTGCTCGCCGGCACCGGGTTCCGCACCGCGCACGCGTCGCACGCGCAGCTCCAGGAGGTCTTCGGCTACCCGGTGGTGACCATGCAGCTGGTGGACCCCCGCTTCTACCACCTGGACACCGCGCTGACGGTGCTCGACGAGCGCACGGTGGCGTACCTGCCGGAGGCGTTCTCCCCCGGCAGCCAGGCGGTGCTGCGCCGGCTGTTCCCGGACGCGATCCACGCCACCACGGCCGACGCCGAGGTGCTGGGCCTGAACGCGGTCAGCGACGGCCGGCACGTGGTGCTGCCCGCGCAGGCCACCGACCTCGCCGCGAAGCTGCGCGGCCGAGGCTACGAGACCATCGGCATCGACCTGTCCGAGCTGCGCAAGGCCGGCGGCGGACCGAAGTGCTGCACGTTGCGACTCCGTCAGGGAAAGGCGAGCAAGTGATCATCGACGACATGCTGCGGACTCCGTCCGCGGTCCGGGACGCGGAGCGTCACACGGCGCACAACTACCACCCGCTGCCCGTGGTGATCTCGTCGGCCGAGGGCGCCTGGCTGACCGACGTGGACGGCCGCCGCTACCTGGACTGCCTGGCGGGATACTCGGCGCTGAACTTCGGCCACCGGCACCCGAAGCTGATCGAGGCCGCGCACGCGCAGCTCGACCGGCTCACACTGACCAGCCGCGCGTTCGTCCACGACCAGTTCGCCGACTTCTGCCGCGAGCTGGCCGCGCTCTGCGGCAAGGACCTGGTGCTGCCGATGAACACCGGCGCCGAGGCGGTGGAGACCGGCATCAAGGTCGCCCGCAAGTGGGGCTACCAGGTCAAGGGCGTCGCCCCGGGCCAGGCCAACATCGTGGTGGCGGAGGGCAACTTCCACGGCCGTACGACCACCATCGTCAGCTTCTCCACCGACTCCGACGCGCGCGCCGACTTCGGCCCGTACACGCCGGGTTTCACTGTGGTCCCCTACGGCGACCTGGCCGCGCTGACCGAGGCGATCGACGAGAACACGGTGGCGGTGCTGCTGGAGCCGATCCAGGGTGAGCAGGGCGTCGTGGTGCCGCCGGAGGGCTACCTGCCGGGCGTGCGCCGGGTCTGCACCGAGCGCAACGTGTTGTTCGTCGCCGACGAGATCCAGTCGGGCCTGGGGCGTACCGGGGCCACGTTCGCCTGCGAGCACGAGGGCGTCGAGCCGGACATGTACCTGCTCGGCAAGGCGCTCGGCGGCGGCATCGTGCCGGTCTCCGCGGTGGCGGCGAACCGCGACGTGCTCGGTGTGCTCCAGCCGGGCCAGCACGGCTCGACCTTCGGTGGCAACCCGCTGGCCTGCGCGGTCGCGACCGAGGTGGTCCGGCTGCTGGCCACCGGCGAGTTCCAGCGCCGCTCGGCCGAGCTGGGCGAGCGGCTGCACGCCGGACTGCGCGGCCTGATCGGCAAGGGCCTGGTGGCGGTACGCGGCCGCGGCCTGTGGGCCGGGCTGGACATCGACCCGGCGCTGATGACCGGCCGGCAGGCGTGCGAGCGGCTGATGGAGCGGGGCGTCCTCGCGAAGGACACGCACGGCTCGACCATTCGGCTCGCCCCGCCGCTGGTGATCACCGAAGAGGAGATCGACCACGCGGTGGCGCAGCTCGCCGCCGTGCTGGCCGGCTGAGCCGTACGCGAGAAGGCGCCGGGACCGCGACGGTCCCGGCGCCTTCGCACGCACGTGCCCGTCACTGACGCGGCAGTCGCATCGCCATGGTCGGCGCCTCGGCCATCACCGAGTTCGGGGTGTACTTCGCGTCGCTGCTCATGTCGTCGGCGCGGCCCACCTGCACGCCCGGGTACAACTCGATCAGGTCGCCCTCGGCCAGCACCCGGGACTGCTGCGGCGCCAGCGCGATCCGCTCGTGCTCCGCCATCGAGCCGCCGGGGCGTACGCCGGAGCCGTTGGTGCTGGTGTCGGTGACCACCACCTCGCCCACCCGCAGCTCCAGCCGGATGTGGCTGCGGCTGATCCAGCGCCGGGCCTCGTCGTTGAGCCACTGGCCGAGCGTCACCCCGCCCGGGCCGTCGGGCGCCCGGCCGATCGCCACCGGATCGGTCTCGGTCAGCACGAACCGCTTGCGGACCAGCCCGCCGATGCGCGCCGCGAGCACAGCGGTACGCGGGCGCGGGCCGGCGTCGGAGAGCCGCGTGCCGTGCCGGGGGCAGGTCGGCGCCCCGGTGCGCAGCGTGGGCGGCGGCTGCTCGGCCGGCACCCGGTCCACGGCGGCCAGGTCGGCGAAGGCGCCACCGCCCCCGCCGCCGCCGAACAGCGCGCACCCCGGCTCCGGGCAGCGCCACTTCCGGGAGAGCAGCTTGACCCCGGCCGGGGAGCGGCTGCCGGTGGCCGGGTCCTGGCCGCCGCCGACGTGCGCGATGAAGACCGGCCCGCCGGCCCCCGGTACCGGGGCGAGCACGCGGCCCGCCTGCCCGATCCACTGGTACCGCCCGACGAGCCCGTCCAGCCGCGCCCGGGTGAGCACCGGCAGGCCGAGCAGATCGGCCACCTCCAGCATCCGGTCACCGGGCTGGTCGAGCACCTCCACCAGGCCGTCGTCGGCCCAGCGGCGCACCACCATCCGCTCGTTGGAGGTCAGGTCGGCGTCGGACAGCAGCGCCCGGTGCACGATCGCGTAGACCGGGACGCTGTCCTCGCCGATCTGCCGGGACAGCGCGTCGATCACCATGCCGAGCCGCAGCAGGCTGGCCGGACGGCCGCCGTCCAGGTTCTGCCACCGGATGACCTCGGCCAGGTCGACGACGGCCCGGGCCAGCGACGGGTCGGTGCAGACCCGCCCCTCGATGGCGTCGAGCACCTTGCTGATCTCGAATCTCATGCCGCAGCTCCGCACGATGTCGTCAGTGACGCGGCCGGGCCCGTTCGCCCCGCCGCGCCGCGCGCCACCACCGCGGCGCGCCCTCCACCATCCGACGACCCTACCGGCAGCCGATCGGCTCAGGCCGCGCGCAGCGGCCGGCCCACGTCGTGCAGGTGTGCCAGAGCCTGCCGGTACGACTCGACCAGCCCGGTCTCCGCGTACGGGACGCCCTGCTCGGCGCAGTACGCCATCACCAGCGGCCGGGCCCGGCGCAGGTTGGCGCGCGGCATGTTCGGGAACAGGTGGTGCTCGATCTGGTAGTTGAGCCCGCCCAGCGCCAGGTCGACGAACCGGCCGCCGCGGACGTTGCGTGCGGTCAGCACCTGCTTGCGCAGGTAGTCCAGGTCGTCGTCGGCGGTCGGCATCGGCATGCCCTTGTGGTTCGGGGCGAACGAGCAGCCCATGTAGAGGCCCCACAGCCCCTGGTGCACGGCGACGAACAGCAGCGCCTTGGCCGGGGACATGACCGCGAACAGCAGCCCGAGATAGCCGGCGGCGTGCGCGGCGAGCAGCAGCGCCTCCACGGCCCGGTGCCGCATCGGCACCCGCCTCCGGCCGTCCGGCTCCCGGCCGACCAGCGCCTGCACGCTCGCCACGTGCAGCGCGAACCCTTCCAGCAGGAGCAGCGGGAAGAACAGCCACGCCTGGCGGCGGGCCATCCACCGGCTCAGGCCGCGCGTGGCAGTCGCCTGCTCGTACGTCCAGACCAGCGCGCCCGCGCCGACGTCCGGGTCCTCGTCGGTGTGGTTCGGGTTGGCGTGGTGGCGGTTGTGCTTGTCCACCCACCAGCCGTAGCTGAGCCCGACCGCGAGGTTGCCGGCGACCAGTCCGGCCGCCTCGCTCGGTCCGCGTCGGCGGAACATCTGCCGGTGCCCGGCGTCGTGGCCGAGGAACGCCACCTGCGTGGTGGCCACCGCCATCACCACCGCCAGGAGGATCTGCCACCACGAGTCGCCGACGAGCGCCACCACCACCCAGCCGGCCACGAACGCGCCGAGCGTGAGCGCGATCCGGAGCGCGTACCGGCCGGGCCGCCGCTCGAACAGCCCCGCCTCGGCGATCCGGCGGGACAGCCGCGCGTAGTCGCTGCCCCGACGTGCCGCGGGTTCCGTCGACGTGGAAGTAGTCATGTCGCCCCCGATGCCACGAGCCACGCTCTCGTACGCGACTCTCCGTCACCAATTTTGCCGATGATCGTCGCCGTGGGTAATCCCGCAAACCCCCGGCCCGATGGTGGTGCTGTCCCTACCCCGCCGGGCCGGAGCAGGGCAAACGATCTTCGTCACACCGTAGCGGTCCCGCTCGCCAGTGGGCGCACCCACTCTGACCAGCTAGCCTATACGTAAAGATGAGTGCCATTCATCCGAACGGACAGGTGCAGGCCGCACGGTCATCGACAGACGGGAGACAGCGCGGTGCGTGGATTGACAGACAAGGTGGTTCTCGTGACGGGCGGCGGCTTCAGCCCCGACCAGGTCGGCTCCGGACTCGGCATGTCCATGTGCGTCGAGCTGGCCGCCGAAGGCGCGAAGGTCGTCGTCTCCGACCTCTCCCTGGAACGCGCCGAGGCGACAGTCACGCGCGTCAAGGAAGCCGGCGGCGACGCCGTGGCGGTGGCGGCCGACGTCACCGACGAGGACTCGGTACGCGCCATGGTGAGCGCCGCCCTCGACGCGTACGGGCGCATCGACGTGCTGGTGAACAACGCGGGCGTGTTCGGCGCGTACGTGCCGCTGCTGGAGATCGAGAACAAGCAGTGGGACCTCGTCATGGAGGTCGACCTGAAGGGCGTCTTCCTGGTGACGAAGGCGACGCTGCCGCACATGCTGGAGCGCGGCAAGGGCGTCGTGATCAACGTGTCGTCGGCCTCGGGCCTGGTCGCCAGCGAGGTCGGCGCGGAGTACACCACCGCCAAGCACGGCGTCATCGGGCTCACCAAGCAGATCGCCTACGACTACGGCCACAAGGGCATCCGCGCGGTCGGCATCGGCCCCGGCGTGATCAAGACCGCCGCCTTCGAGGGCGCGGAGATCACCAGCGACTTCCCGTTCTACGACCTGACCACGCAGGCGCCCGCCGGCCGGTACGGCGAGCCGCACGAGATCGCCCGCGCGGTCTGCTTCCTCGCCAGCGACGACGCGTCCTTCATCCACGGCCACACCATCCCGGTCGACGGCGGCTCGCCGATCAGGTGAGGCGAACGGCGAGCCTTCTCACCACTGGGTGAGAGGGCTCGCCGCGTGCGTCAGCCGAGCCGGGCGACGGCGTCGCGCAGCCGGACCAGATCGCGCCGGCGCCGCTCGTAGGTGGCGGCCAGCCCGATCAGCAGCAGCCCACCCACCCCCAGGAAGATCCAGCGGGGCATCAGGTCCCAGCCCCGGGCCAGCTCGTGCAGCGTCAGCGGCACCAGCGTGGCCGCGCCCAGCACCACCGGCGCCTGCCAGCGCCGGGCCGCCCCGCCGAGCACGACCGCCAGCGCCGCCACGCCGAGCGCCAGCCGCCGCCACGGCTGCGGCTCGCCGGAGAACAGCACCGACACGAGGCTCGGCAGGAACGCCGCGCCGAGTCCCGGGCCGAGCGCCAGCCAACTGGTCAGCCCGGGCCGGCGCCGCAGCGCCAGCAGCCCGGCGCCCAGGGCGAGCGCCGCCGCCGACAACGTGTACGCCTCCGGCACCGTCACCCCGCGCGCGGCCAGCAGCAGCCAGGCGCCGACCAGCTCGCTACCCGCGGCAACCGCCGCCAGCACGCGACGCCCGGCCGCCGACTCGCCCCGGCGCAGCACCCGGACCCCGACGGCCACGCCCCACAGCACGCAGACCGCCGCCGCATGCCGCAACGAGCCGAGGGCGAGCAGCAGCGCGAGCAGCGCCACGGCCTGCGCCGCCGCCTCCAGCACCCACGCGCCGGCCCGCCTCACGCCGACACCCCCCGGCCGGCCCGCGCGCAGCAGCGGCGCCGCGTGCAACGTCACCGCCGCGACGGCCAGAACCGCGAACGCCCCGGTCCGCATCGGCTGCCCGGCCGCGATCGACGCGGTGACGGCGAAGCCGGTGGCCGCCGCCACAGCACCCAGCCACCCCGCGATCCGGACCGGCGTCGACCGTCCGGCCATCCCGGTCACGACCCCGGCCACCACCAGCACACCGAGCGCGGTGAGCGTCAGGGCCCGGGTGGCGAGCAGGCCACCGAACCCGGGTACGGCCAGCACCGCCCCGAGCGGCACGAGCACCACCGGGCGGACGCCGGTGAGCGCGGCGGCCAGCAGCGCGGCCAGCCCGATCCCGAACGCGACCGCCGGCACCACCGGCCAGGGCGCACCCGCCGCCGTCAGCAGCACCGGAAGCGCCACCGCGCCGAACGGCAGCGCGGCGAGCCACCACGCGATGCGGCGATCGGTCGCGGCACAGGCTCCGGCAGCGGCGCCCAGGACCAGCAGCACCAGCCCGGCACGGGCCGTCCCGGCGGACGCCGCCGCGGCGGCGGGCACCCCGGACCAGGGCAGCACCGGCAGGTTAAAGAGCACCACCAGCACCGGCCGCGCGGTGGCCAGCAACGCCAGCACGGCCAGCCCGGCACCCACCACCCGCGGCGCGACCGACGGCCGGACACCCGCCCCGGCGGCGAGCGCCAGCAGCACCCCCACCGCGGCGTACGGCGCCACCGGTTCCCCGCCCGGCGCGACGACCGGGCCGAGGCCGACCCCGGCGAGCGCCACGGCGAGCCCCGTCGAGGCGTACCCGCTCAGGTCGGTCCACAGGCGACGGACGACGAGGTGGACGACAACCGGCACCACGACGGCGGCGGTCGCGCCGCGCAGTTGCCACCAGACCGGCACGCCCAGGCCCAGCAGCGCGACGGCCACCCCCGCCGGTACGGCGAGCAGCGCCACCGCCAGCGCGACGCCGCCGACGACCGGCTGCGTGCCCTGCCCGCGCCGGCCCAGCGCCGCGAGCACCACGCCGAGCACCGCCGTCACGGCGAGTACGGCGACGGCACCGGCCGGGGCGGCGCAGCCCACCAGCAGCGCGTGCCCGAGCAGCACCGCACCGGCCGCCGCGGTGACCGGGACGACCACCCGTCCCCCGCGCGGCCGGACCACGGCCGCCAGCAGCAGCGCGACGGCCACCGCGAGGTCCACGACCAGCACCAGCGGCCACGGCGTCGCCGTCACGGCCGGCGCCGCGAGGGCGACCAGCCCGGCGGCGGCCACCCCGGCGAGCGGCCGGACGGCCCGGGGCGTCAGCAGCGCCACCGCGCCGGCGGTCAGCAGCAGCGCCACCGGGAGCTGCCAGCCCCAGGACGGAACCGGCACGTCCCGCCCGCCCTGCCAGGCGGGGAACGAGGCGCCGGCGGTGGCCGCGCCGACCACGCCGACGAGCACGACCGCGACCTGGCCCAGCGCGGCGGCCACCGCGAGCGCCCCCACGAGCGGACCGGTCCGGACCGGCGCCGGCAGCGCCCGGACCGCACCGGCGAGCGCCGCCACCACGAGGCCGGCGGCGAGCAGCAGCAGCCCCGGGCGCAGTTCGCCGACCGGCCGGATCAGCGCGAGGGCGAGCGCCGGCACCAGCAGCCCGGCGGTCGTCGCGCGCCAGAGGCGGCCACCCGCCGCGAGCGCGCCGGCGACCACTGCCAGCGCCACCACCAGCAACGGGCCACCGGCGAGCAGCGGGGTGCCCGCCGCGCGGCCGACCACCAGCGGCACCAGCGCGCAGCCGGCCGCCAGGGCCAGCGCCACGCCGTGCCCGGTCCAGCCCAGCACCCGCCCGACCGCCGGCGCCGTACGGGTGCCGGAGATCCGGCGGCGCAGCGCGAGCACCACCGCGAGGTCGCCGAGCGCCACAGCGGTCAGTACCAGCGCCCAGCCGGCCGCGGTGGGCCGGAAGTCCGCCGCGGCGAGCGGCAGCACCGGCTGGGCGAGCAGCCACGCCGCGAACCAGGGCGCGGTCAGCCGGCTGACCAGGCCGTACCCGGCCGCCACCGCAGTGCCGGCCGCCGCGACAAGCGCCGCGTACCGGCTGCCGGGCAGGGCGGTCACCCCGAACAGGTCCACCGACCAGGCGGCGTACCCGTCCAGGACCACCAGCAGCAACGCCACCGAGGCGAGCGTCTCGGCGGTGCCGCGCAGCCCGCGCGCCCGGGCGACGAGCGGCGCGACCAGGGCCAACGCGGTCACGGCGAGCAGGATCAGCGCCCGGCCGCCCACCCCGAACGTGGTCCAGGCGACGGCGGTGAACACCACCGCGGCGGTGCCGAGCAGCAGTCCACCGAGGACGAACAGCACGCCCTGGACCGCGCGGGTGGAGGTCTCCGCGCCGCCGGGGCGTACCGGAGGGGTGGAGGGAACCGGACGCGGCGGCATCACCGCCGGGTGCGGCGGCATCACCGCCGGGTGCGGCGGCATCACCGCCGGGTGCGGCGCGGGACCGGCGGCCCGCGGCGCGGGGATCTCCTGGCGGACCCGGGCGGCGAGCGCCGCCCGCTGCTGCCGGGCGGTGACCAGCCGGCCGGACAGATCCTGGTACGCGAGCCGGGCCGCCTCGACGCGCGGCGCCAGCTCGATGATCTCCCGGTCCAGCCGGATCACCTCGGCGGCCGGCGGGTAGGGCGGACGGCCGCAACCTCGGCATCCGGCGACGAGGTCGGCCGGGGCGCCGCAACCGGGGCAGGGGTAGCCGGTGTTCTCCACCCGGTCAGCTTCCTCACCGGCCGGGCGGACGGACAGAGTAGGAGTACCTAGGGCCGGGTCTGCTCGTGTACCCAGGCGGTGTAGCCGGGGTTGCCGCTGTCCTCCCGGCTGACCAGGATCTCCGGCACCTCGTACGGGTGGTTGGCCCGGATCTGGTCGACCAGGGCGTCCGCCCGGTCCGGCGCGGTCTTGAACCGCACCTGCCACTCGGCGGTGGTCTGGATCGCCGACTGCCACCAGTAGGTGCTGTCCACCGGGCCGTCGACTTGAGCGCAGGCCGCCAGCCGGCCGGCGACGGCCGCGGCCGCCAGCACGTCCGCGACCCCGCGGGCGTCCACCACAGTCGTCACCACGCAGATCTGGTCCACCAGCGCACCCTACGTCGCCAGCCGCCACCGCGCCGAACAGGAGCTCGGGTGATTCGGCTCAGGCGTCGGCCGCGCCGTTGCGGTTGTCCGCGATCCACCTGTCGATGCGGGCCCACCAGTCGAACAGCCAGTCGATGCGTTCCTGCTTGCCGGCCGGGATCTCCTCCGGCGGCACCGACCAGAACCGCATCACGATCCGCTTGTCCATCGGCAGCTCGCGCCACACGTCCGCGACGGTGAGCATCTGGTCCAGGCCGGTGTGCGCCACGAAGATCACGCCGGCGTCCGGCGCGGCGTCGAGCGCGGCGAGCAGCCCGCCCGGCTGCGGGGCGAGCACGTGCCGCATCCGCTCGGCCCGCCGCGCCATCCGTTCCAGGCCGAGCGAGCGCAGCCGGTCGATCGCGCGCAGCCGCCGCGACGGGGTGAAGTTGCCACCCTCCGGGAAGATCACGAAGGCGTCGTTCTCGTCCAGGCCGGTGGCCAGGTGCCCGACCTGCCGGGCCACCGAATCACGCCCGTCCGGGCCGGCCGCGATGAACCGGTTGGGCAGCCGGTTGAGCAGCACGTCGATGGCCGGATCCCACTGGAGCGTCTCCTTGAGCACGATCCGGGGTTCCCGGTTGAACCAGTTCACCAGCGCGTGGATCAGGATGAACGAGTCGCCCGGCCCGGCGTGCCGGCAGACCACCAGCTCGGGGCGGCCGGGCAGGGCGGTGTCCGGGTCGGTGCCGACCACGTCGATGCTCAGCCGCAGCGTCCAGCGGGCCTGCCAGAACATGATCCGCAGGAACCAGCCGGCCAGCACGTAGTGGGCCCGCTGGAAGGCCGGCGCACGCTTGTACGCGCCGAAGCCCGAGGCGAGCCAGAGCAGGAACAGCGCGAGCAGCGCGGCGGCGTCCCAGACCAGGTAGACCGTGCCGATCCAGAGCAGCCGCAGCGGACGCAGCCGCCCCGGCACCAGTGGGGACACGGCCAGCGCCAGCAGCGCCCAGCCGGGCAGCGTGGTCACCACCAAGAAGGCCAGCAGCACCACTCCAGGGGCGAGCACCAGCCGGCGTAGCCAGCGGGGCGGCAGCGGCATTCAGCGCTCCAGCGCGGTGTCCAGATATCGGCGGGAGGCAGTGTACGCCCGACTGATCCGTCGCCCAACCGCCGCCGTGTCCCGGTACGCCCACGGACTGTCGTCGCGCGGCTCCAGCCCGCCGGTCGGCAGCACGTGCACCTCGACGTCCGCTGGCAGCGCCGCCATCTCCCGCGCGAACCGGTGCCGGCGGGCGATCTCGAACGCCACCTGGGCGATCTCCCAGGGCCGCCGGGGCGGGCTCAGCTCGCGTTCGATCCGGCCCACCTGGAGTACGAAGATCTGCTTCGCGCCGAGCGCCACCGCCTCGCCGACCGGGATCGAGTTGACCACCCCGCCGTCGATGTAGTGCTGGCCGTCGATCTGGGTCGGTGGCAGCAGCCCGGGCACCGAGGCGGACGCGAGCACCGCCGGCACCAGCGGTCCGGTGTGGAACCAGTGCTCGGCGGCGCGCTCGATGTTCGCGGCGCAGCAGCGGAACGGCACGGCCAGGTCGGCGAAGGTGGTCTCCTCACCGAGCGTGCTCTCCAGCAGGCGGTGCAGCGGCCGGGGCGAGTGCAGGTGGGTACGGGCGGCGAACCGGCGCAACTGCCGGGCGACCGAGTCGCCGTACACCTCGCTGGCCTCGGGCGACGCCCACAGCCGGACCAGCCGGTCGGTGACCGCCTCGGTCGGGTCGGCGGCGACCAGGGCGCCGTTCACCGCACCGATCGACGTGCCGAGCACCAGGTCGGGTTTGATCCGGGCGCGGAACAGGGCGCGCAGCATCCCCACCTCGACCGCGCCGAGCACTCCCCCGCCGCCGAGCACGAACGCCACCGGACCTGCTGCCATGCCGTTCATCCTGGCACGCGGCCCACAACCGGCCGGCCGGCCGCCCCGCCCGCGGCCCGGAGCGTCACGGGCACCCACCCGCATTGTTACGCAGCGCTATCGTCAACCGGACGACTGTTGACAGGTCAGACACATTCCCGCAACCTGATAGCGCTCCCGAGCCCAGGGCAGGTGCGAGCTGATGGCGACACTCCAGGCCGGCCGTCTGCTGGCCCGTCGGTACCGGCTCATCGACCGGATCGGCGCCGGTGGCATGTCGGTGATCTGGCGTGCCCGCGACGAGGTGCTCGACCGGGTGGTGGCGGTGAAGGTGCTCGCCCCCTCACTCGCCGCCGACGCGCGGTTCCGCGACATGGTGCGCGAGGAGGCCCGCTCCGCCGCGCAGCTCGACCACCCGCACGTCACCGCCGTGCACGACTACGGCGAGACGGTGGCCCCGGACGGCTCGATCACCTCGTTCGTGGTGATGGAACTGCTCAGCGGCGAGGAACTGGAGCACCGGCTCACCGGAGGGCCGCTGCCCTGGCCGGCGGCGGTGGAGACGGGCGCGCAGGTCGCCGAGGCGCTGGCCGCGGCCCACCGGCTCGGCATCGTGCACCGCGACGTCACACCGGCCAACGTGATGATGACGGCCACCGGCGCGAAGGTGCTCGACTTCGGCATCGCCACCCGGATCGGCACGCCGGACGACGACGAGGACGGCGGCACGTTCGGCACGCCCGCGTACGTGGCCCCGGAACGGCTCGACGGTGCGCCCGCCCAGCCGGCCACCGACGTGTACTCGCTCGGCGTGCTGCTGTTCGAGACGCTGACCGGGCAGCCGCCGTACCCGGCGGAGACCTGGGAGCAACTGAGCGCGGCGCTCGCGGACAGTCCGGAGCCCACACTGGACGACGTACCAGGGCTGCCCGGACCGGTCGCGGAGATCTGCCTGCGCTGCCTGGCCCGCGACCCGCGTCGGCGGCCCACCGCGCGCCGGGTCGCCGCCGTGCTGCGCGACCAGTTGCTGCCCGCCGACCCGCAGGCGGCCACCATGCTGGCGCCCACCATGACGCTGCCCGCGCTGACCTCGCCGCCGCCGCCGGCCGACCCGGCCGGGCAGCCGGCTGCGGGCCGGATCCCCGTGGTGCAGCCGGTGCCGGAGCCGTCCCCCGCCGCGCAGCCGATTCCGGCTGCCCCGCCGGGCCGGCGGCGCACCCTCACGCTGGCGGCGGCCGGGGTGACCGTTGTCGCCGCCGCGGCGCTGCTGGCGCCCGCGCTGACGCCGGACCGGCCCACCGAACCCCGGGTGCTGCCGACCACCGGGCCGGTGCAGCCGTCGCCCGCCGAGCCGCCGGTGACCGACGAGCCGGCCACCACGCCGCCGGCCACGCCGACGCCCCCGCCGCCGACCGGGGGCGCCCGGCCGCCGGTCGCCGGTCAGGCCGACGCCGCCGAACGGGTGGACGGACTGATCGAGGCCGGGCTGACCGAGGGCCAGATCCGCGAGGACGTCGGGGTGGACCTGCGTAACCTGCTGCGCAACGCGGTCGCCGCGAACGGCGAGGACGCGGTGACCGCCGCCGTGGACCGGCTCCGCGGCAAGATCGACGAACGCCGCCGTGAGGGCAGCATCAGCCCGGGGTACGCGCGGCGACTCGACGCCGCCGCCGCGCAACTCGTGGCCGGGCAGACCTGACGGATCAGCCGGCGACGGCCGGCACCACCGCGCGGGCCGTCCGTGTGCCCGCCCGCGCGGCCAGGAAGCCCCGGTAGACCCCCTCGTAGTCGGCGGCCATCCGCTCCACCGAGAAGCTCTCCGCCATGTGCGCGACGCAGTCCGCCGGGTCCAGGTCCGCCGCCGCCCGCAACGCCGCCGGCAGCTCGCCGGGTTGCTCGCAGACGAAACCGGTGATCCCGTCGCGGACCAGCTCCGGCACCGCGCCGCGGCCCAGCGCCACCACCGGCGTACCGGTCGCCATCGCCTCCACCATCACCATGCCGAACGGCTCCGCCCACTGGATCGGCATGATCAGACAGCGGGCGTGCAGCATCAGCCGCAGCGCGGTCGCCCGGTCCGCGTTCACCACGAGTGTCACGTCGTCGCCGAGCAACGGCCGGACCACCTGCTCCAGGTAGCGTCGCTCGGCCAGTTCGTTGCTCTTGCCGGCGAGCGTGAGCGGCAGCCCGGCCGCCCGGCAGGCCGCGATCGCCACATCCGGGCCCTTGTCCGGGCTGAACCGGGCCAGCCAGAGCACCGGGCCCGCGCCCGGACTGCGCTTACGGGGGATGTCCCGCAGCGGCATCGCGTTGTGCACGGTGCCGGCCCAGGGCAGCCCCGGATTCGCCCGGCGCTGGGCGTGCGAGATCGCGACCAGCCCGACGCCCGGGTCGGTGGCGCCCAACGCCGTGCCGTACTCGCCGACCGGGTTGCCGTGCACGGTGGCCACTGTGGGCACCCGGCGGCGGCCGGCCACCATCGGGCCGATCGTGGTGTGGTCGTGGATCAGGTCGAAGCCGGCCGGGCCGACCAGGCGGTCCACATGCGCCAGGTGCGCCAGCTCGGGCAGCGCCTCCCCCATCCGCTCGTACTGGAGGTCGGCGCAGGTGGAGACGAACTCGGCGGCGGTGCCGTGCGCGGTCCCGGCGCCGAACAGCGTGACGCGGTGCCCCCGCTCGACCAGCGCGTCGACGAGGCCCGCCACCACGGTCTCCAGCCCGCCGTAGCCGGGCGGCGGCACCGACAGCCACGGCGGCACCACCATGGCGATCCGCAACGGCCCGGCCCACCCGCGCTCCGGGGACTGCTGGTTCACGGCTACGCGTCCTCCCCGTCTGTCCCCGGCGTGCCCCGCCGCGCGCGGGTTCCCGGCCCGGTCAGCGGTAAACGACCGTGTCAGCCGGACACCTCGATCCCGACGTGCACCTCCCGTACGCCGGGCAGCGCCCAGGCGGCCCGTTCCGCGTCCTCCCGCTGCCACCAGGCGCTCGCCACGCCGTCGAGCACCACCGTGTCGCCGTCGACCCGGGCGTCGATCCGCTTGGTTCCGGTACGCCGCGCCAGCAGGCGGCGCAGGTCGAGCCGCCTCTGCTCGTCACTCGGCGGGGTCGGGGGCCGCACCTCGACCAGGTTCGTCACACCGCGTACGCCGCGCAGCCGGCGCAGCTCCCGTTCGGCGGTACGGCGCTGGAATCCGAACTCGACCTCGCCGCGGAGCATGACCCAGCCGTCGGCCACCGTCACGTCCAGCCGCTCGGCGGGCACGAAGCTGTCCCACTCCAGCGCCCGGCTCGCCGCGATCGCGATGTCGGCGTCGGTACGCCGGGCCGTGGCGGGCAGGTCGACCGCCAGGTCACTGGCGACCGCGCGCACGCCGCGTACCCGGTGGGCGCAGCGTTCGACGGCCCACCGCCGGGCGTAGCCGTCCACCTGCCCGGTGAGCGTGACGACCCCGTCGGCGACCGTCACGCCGACCTCGGTGGCCCGGGTCTGCGCGTCCCAGTCCAGTTCGGCGAGGACGTCGCGCTGGATCTCCTGGTCGGTACGCACGGCGGACGTGGTGGTCATGCCCCGAGCCTGCCGTCGGTACGGGTGAGGCGCGCTCACCCGTACCGGGTGAGAAACGAGGAGGGGCGGCGGGCGACGGAACCAACCCCCTTGGCTCCGTCGTCCGCCGCCCGGGAGGGAGGCAGGTTCTCGGGACTATGACGTCTCGGCGAGCGTCACGGTTGCGCTCTCGTTGGATCCGTTTCGCTTGTACTCCACCTCGACCCGGTCGCCGACCTTGCCGGCCTGCACGGCGCCGACCAGGTCGTTCGAGTCGTTGATCACCTTGTCGCCGAACTTGGTGATCACGTCGCCGCGCTGGATCCCGGCCTTCTCGGCGGGGCTGCCCGGCGTCACGGCGGCGACCAGCGCCCCGCCGTCCTCGGCGCCGTTGACGCTCACCCCGAGCGAGGGGTGGCTGATCTTCTCGCCGCGCTGGAGCTTCTCGGCCACGTCCTTGGCCTTGTTGCTCGGGATGGCGAAGCCGACGCCGATGTTCCCGGTGCTGCCCTGCCCGGCGGTGGCGATGGCGGTGTTGATGCCGATCACCTCGCCCCGGGTGTTGACCAGCGCGCCGCCGGAGTTGCCCGGGTTGATCGGGGCGTCGGTCTGCAGCAGGCCGGAGATCGAGCTGGCGCCCTGCTGCGGGTTCTGCTGCTGGCCGCCGCCGCCCGCCTGGATGGTGCGGTCGCGGGCGCTGAGGATGCCGGCGGTGACCGAACCCTGGAGGCCGAGCGGGCTGCCCAGGGCGAGCACCTGGTCACCGACCTGCATGGCGTTGCTGTCGCCGAACTTGGCCGCCTTCAGGTTGCTCACGCCCTCGGCCTGGACCACCGCGAGGTCGGTCTTCGGGTCGGTGCCGACAACCTTGGCGGAGGCGCTCTTGCCGTCGGCGAAGACCACCCGGACGGTGTCGCCGCCGCCGGCGACCACGTGGTTGTTCGTGAGCACGTACCCGCCGGCGCTGAGGATCACCCCGGAGCCCTCACCGCTGCCCGTCATGATCGTGACGATGCTGTCCTGGACGGAGGCCGCGATCTTGGGCAGGTCGGCGCTGTTGATCACCGGAGCGGCGGAGTAGGTGCGGGTGGGGCCGCCCTCGTCGAGCGCGAGGGCCAGCGTGCCACCGGCCACGCCGGAGCCGAACATCAGTGCCAGCGCCAGCACGCCCGCGCCGACGAACTTGCCGGCCCGGCTGGGCCGCGCCGGCTGCTGCGGGCCCCACTGCGGCGTCGGCTGCCCCGGCTGGTACGGCTGGTAGCCCTGCTGCCCCTGGTACGGCTGCGCCTGGTAGGACGGCACCGGCCCACCGTGCTGCGTGGACGGGTAGCCCGCGTTGCCCTGCTGGTTCCAGCCACTCTGCTGGTGCTGCCCCCCGTACCAGGGGTGGGGCTGCTGCGGCTGCCCCGAGGCCGGGTACGGCGGGGCGGACGGCGTCGCGGGCTGCGGCGGGTACGGCCCGGCGGGCGCGGTGTTTCCGGCGCCGCCCGCCGGGTTCGTGTTCCCGGCGGGCGTGGTGGTTCCGGCGGGCGTGGTGGTTCCGGCGGCCGGGGAGTCGGCCGGAACCGACGCGGGGGCCGGGTTGTTCGAGGAGTCCGACGTCCCGCTCTCGACGCGGGGCAGCTCGGCGGTGTGGTGCGACGGCTCGGCGTCGGCGGGGGCCGGCGACCGCTGCGGATCGGTCTCGTGGTCGGTCATGTCACCAGCTTTCCCCGTAGCACTGTCACCAGCCTGGGATCGACCTGGAAGTTTTCTGAATGTCACTCGCCCGGATCGGTCGCCTCGGTGAGCAGCGGCAGCTTCACCCGGAACGTCGCTCCACCGCCGGGCGTCTCCGCGACCTCGACGGTGCCGTGGTGCGCGGCGACGAGCGCGGCGACGATGGCCAGGCCGAGGCCCGTGCTGATCGGTCCGCCGACCCGGCGGGTGCGGGCGGCGTCCACCCGGTAGAACCGCTCGAAGACCCGCTCGGCCTGCTCCGGCGTGAGGCCCGGGCCGGTGTCCGCCACCTCCACCACGGCGAGGTTGCCCGCCTCCGCCCGCAGCCGCAGCGTCACCGATGCGTCGGACGGGGTGTGGGTGAGCGCGTTCGCCATCAGGTTGCCGATCACCTGGCGCAGCCGGGCGTCGTCGCCGAGCACCACGAGCGGGCCGGAGCCCGGTTCCCGCTCCAGCTCGATCCGCCGGTCCGGGTCGACCACCCGGGCCGCCTCCACCGCGTCGGACGCCAGTACCGGCAGCTCCACCGGCGCCAGCGCGATCGGCCGTTCCCGGTCCATCCGCGCGAGCAGCAGCAGATCCTCCACCAGCAGACCCATCCGGGACGCCTCGTCCTCGATGCGGCGCAGCAGGTCCGCGGTCTGCTCCGGCGCGCGCGCCGCGCCCTGCCGGTACAGCTCGGCGAAGCCCCGGATGGTGGTCAGCGGCGTCCGCAGCTCGTGCGAGGCGTCGGCGATGAACTGCCGCATCCGTTCCTCCGACCGGCGGGCCCGTGCCTCCGAGGCCTGCGCGTACGCGGCGGCGTCCCGCGCGCCCATCTCGGCGCTGCGCGCCGCCGCCTCGGAGGCGGCCCGCGCGGTGAACGCGGCCTCGATCTGCGCCAGCATCGCGTTCAGCGCCCGGGACAGGCGGCCCAGCTCCGAGGTGGGGCACGACCGCCCCTCCTCCGGGTCGGGCACCCGCCGGGTCAGGTCGCCGCCGGCGATGGCCGCCGCCGTGCGTTCTATCTCCACCAGCGGCTTCAGGCTGGTACGGACGATCCCGGCGCCGACGGACGCCAGCGAGATCAGCACCGCGCCCCCGACCAGGAGGTCTATCCACACCAGCCGCCCGACCGCGGAGTCGACGCCGGTGAGGTGCTGCCCGAACGCGATGATCCGGCCGTCGGGCAGGTCGGCGTAGAGCATCCGCCACCGGCTCCGGCCGTCCTCGGAGCGCACCGTGAACGGTTCGCCCACCCGCTCCTTGTAGCCCGCGTAGTCGACGGGGAACCGCGGCAGTTCCTCGTCGCGCAGGCCCTGGTAGCGGTACGGCCCGGCCGGATCCGGAGGCTCGTCGGGAGCCACGGTGGACGCCACGTAGTCGGACGGGATGGTGATCTTGATCGGGCCGCCGTCGGCCTTGTCGAGCGTGTTGGCCACCGTGTACGCGCCGCCGCGGAGTTGGTCGTCCGCCTGCCCGATCAGATAGTTGCGCAGCAGGAACGCCGTCAGGCCGCTGATCACGACGAGCGCCACGGCCACGAGCGCGAGGACGGCGGCGACGAGCTTCAGCCGGAGCGGGACGCTGCGCAGCCTGCCCTTCGCGTCGTGGACGACGTTCACGCCGCCGGCTTGCGGAGCACGTATCCCACTCCCCTGAGCGTGTGGATCAGCCGGGGCTGGGTGTTGTCGACCTTGCGCCGCAGGTAGGAGATGTAGGACTCGACGATGTTGTCGTCACCGCGGAAGTCGTAGTTCCAGACGTGGTCGAGGATCTGCGCCTTGCTGAGCACCCGGTTGGCGTTGAGCATCAGGTAACGCAGCAGCTTGAACTCGGTCGGCGAGAGCTGCACCCGCTGACCGGCGCGGTGCACCTCGTGCGTCTCCTCGTCCAGCTCCAGGTCGGCGAAGGTGAGCCGGGACGGGGTCTGGTCGCCGGTCGCGGTACGCCGCAGCACGGCCCGGATCCGCGCGGTCAGCTCCTCCAGGCTGAACGGCTTGGTGACGTAGTCGTCGCCGCCCAGGGTGAGCCCGCGGATCTTGTCGTCGGTGGCGTCGCGCGCGGTCAGGAAGACCACCGGGGTACGCGTGCCGCCCTCGCGCAGCATCCGGATGACCTCGAAGCCGTCCAGGTCGGGCAGCATCACGTCGAGCACCACCAGGTCGGGCCGGTGGTCCTTGGCGGCGTTCAGCGCGGCGCTGCCGCTGGTCGCGGTGGCCACGTCGAAGCCCGCGAAGCGCAGGCTCGCGGAGAGAAGTTCGAGGATGTTGGGGTCGTCCTCGACGACGAGAAGCCGAGCCTCGGTCTGGGTAGCCGCCATGGCACCCATCATCCGTGCTCCGGCTGCCACCGCGCTGCGTGCCGGCTGGAAACAACCTGTGAGATCAGCGGAGCAGCCGCCGCAGCCCGTCCAGCGCGCCGTCGAGCAGCCGGATCGCGGTACGGAGTTGGTTGTCGCTCAGGCCCCGGGACCGGACGAGCGCACCGACCTCGACCGTGAACGCGGCCAGCCGCTGGTCGAACTCGGCGAGCAGCGGCGGGTCGTCGGGACGGGCCGAGCCCTCGCCGGTCGCGGGCCGGGCGCTGGCGGACGCCGCCCAGCCGCCCTGCCGGGTCTGCCGGGTCGCCTCGCGCAGCTCCCGCTTCAGGTCGCGCACCGATCCGCGTACCTCGGTGCGGATCTCCCCGGCCAGCGCGGAGAGATCCTCGACGGCGGCGCCGATGTCGCTCTCCAGCGTCGACAGCTCGTCGGCGCGCTGGCGCAGCTCGGCGCGGCCCGCCTCGGTGATCTCGTAGACCTTCCGCCCGCCCGCGGCGGTGTGCCGGACCAGCCCTTCCGCCTCCAGCCGTTGCAGCCGCGGATAGATGGTGCCGGCGCTGGGCGCGTACAGGCCGAGGAAGCGCTCCTCCAGCAGGCGGATCAACTCGTAGCCGTGCTTCGGGCCGTCGTCGAGCAGCTTCAGCAGATAGAGCCGGAGCCGGCCGTGGCTGAACACGGCGGTCACGGCACGTCCTCCACGTGGTCGGCGGGCGCGACCGGGCGGGCGAGCAGGGCGATGCTGCCGGAGGTCGCGGAGGCCCAGAGCCTACCCGCACCGCCACCGAGCACGCCGTGACTGTCCTTGATCGAGCCGAGCCCGCGCCCACCGCCGTCCACCTGCGGGAAGCCGCTGGTGATCTTGCCGGAGGTGGTGTGCAGGTGCACGGTGAGGTCGCTGTCCTCGCGGACCCGCACGGTGATGCTGCCGGAGATGGCGCTGAGCCGGATCTCGCTGCCGCGCGGGTTGTCCAGGTCGCAGGTGATCGAGCCGGAGACGGCGTGGGCGCGGACCCGCTCGGGCGCGCTGTCGGCGAGGATCAGCTCGCCGGAGACCGTCTCCAGGTCCAGGTCGCCGCCGATGCCGAGCGCCTCGACCGGACCGGAGATGACCTTCGCGATGGTGCGCCCGCGCAGTCCGCGCAGCGTGACCTGGCCGGAGGTGACGTCGACCCGGGTCTCCCGGCGCAGCCCGGAGGCGACGAGCGCGCCGCTGACCACCGACAGGTTGGCGAGCACGTCCGGCGGTACGGCGACCGACACCTCGGCCCGGATCCGGTTGCCGAACCAGGAGAAGACGCCGAGCCAGCCGGGCTTGCGCTTGTGCCGGATCGTCAGCCGCCCGTCGCGGACCTCGACGAGGAGCGGCCGGCCGCCGATCCGGGTCACGTCGACCCGGGCCGGACCGTCGGCGCCGACCACGTTCAGCCGGCCGCTGACCAGTTCGGCGTCGAGCCGGGTGATCGGCTCGTCCACGGTGATCCGCTGCGGGCTCTCGACGGTCCAACTGGCCATGGCGCGCTCCCCTCGTCGGCGTGCCGACCCACGGCCCGCCAGATGCTGCGAGGAGCATAACGCGATACATCGCGACTGAACAAGAAACTATCGCGACTATGTCGCGTCCCCGACGAGAGCGGGGTGAACGCGGCGTGCGAACCGGGACGGCCCGGTCGCCACAGGCGTGTGCGAGGCTGCCGGTCGGACCGCCCGCGACGGCGCCGGCGGTGGTCAACCGGAGGTGCACATGCTGGTCGAGGCCCGCTTCCAGGGGCCGGACGGCTCCGGCAACGGCGGCTGGAGCGCCGGGATCTTCGCCGCGCTGATCGACGACCGGGGCCCGGTGGAGGTCACGTTGCGCCGGCCGCCGCCGCTGGACACCCCGCTGACCGCCGCCGACGGCGAGGTACGCGACCCGGACGGTCACCTGGTCGCCCAGGTACGCCGGGTCGAGCCGGTCGACGCGGTGGTGCCACCGGTGGACCGGGCGACGGCGGCCGACGCCGCGCGGGCGTACCCCGGTCTGGTGGACCACCCCTTCCCCCGCTGCTACGTCTGCGGCCCAGCGCACCCGGACGGGCTGCGGATCTTCCCCGGGCGGCTGCCGGACGGGCGGACCGCCGCGCCGTTCGACGCGCCGGCCGCCGTGGCACCCGCGACCGTGTGGGCGGCGCTGGACTGCCCGGGCGGCTGGGCGGTGCTCGCGCCCGGCCGGCCGTACGTGCTTGGGCGGATCGCCGCGCAGGTCACGGCACTGCCACAGCCGGGCGAGGAATGCGTGGTCACGGGCCTCGCGGTCGGCGTCGAGGGGCGCCGGGCCGAGGTGCACACCAGCCTGTACGGTTCGGACGGCGCACTGCTCGGCCGCGCCCGGGCCACCTGGGTGGCGCTGCCGACCGGATGATCTCATCCCGGAGGGGGACGGCGCATACGCGTCCCGCCTGATTGACCCCCTTGCGCCGGGTTGGAAGGCTGTTGCCGGGTGCCCCCGCAACGGCGCCCCCACCGGCGTGCGACGAGCCCGCCGGGGCAGGAGAGGAGAATGATGTCCGACGGGCAGCCACGCCCCAGTGCCGGGACCGGCCAGATCACCGTGTCCGGCCTGACCAAGCAGTACAAGAACGTCCGCGCGGTGGACGACCTGTCGTTCACGGTCGAGCCGGGCCGGGTCACCGGCTTCCTCGGCCCGAACGGCGCCGGTAAGACCACCACGCTGCGCATGCTGCTCAACCTGGTGACGCCGAACGCCGGCACGGCCACCATCGGCGGCAGCCGGTACGCCGACCTGGCCGACCCGCTGCGTACGGTCGGCGCCGTGCTGGAGGCGTCCAGCGCGCACAAGGGCCGCACCGGCGTCAACCACCTGCGGGTGATCTGCGCGGCGGCGGGCCTGCCGAAGGAGCGCGCCGACGAGGCGCTGGCCCTGGTCGGGCTCACCCCCGCGGCGAAGCGCAAGTTCAAGGGCTACTCGCTGGGCATGAAGCAGCGGCTCGGCATCGCCGCCGCGATGCTCGGCAACCCGCAGGTGCTGATCCTGGACGAGCCGGCCAACGGCCTGGACCCGGAGGGCATCCGCTGGATGCGCGGCTTCCTCAAGGGGCTCGCCGCCGAGGGGCGCACCGTGCTGGTCTCCAGCCACCTGCTGTCCGAGATGCAGTTGCTCGCCGACGACGTGGTGATCATCGCGGCCGGCAAGCTGGTCCGGCAGGGCCCGGTCGACCAGGTGATGGCCTCGATGACACACGATGTCCGCGTGCGGGTACGCACGCCGCAGGCGGACGACCTGGCCGCGGCGCTGCGCGAGCAGTCGGCCACCGTCGACACCGATCCGCACGGCGCGCTGCTGGTCAGCGGCGTGGACGCGCCGACGGTGGGCCGGGTCGCGCTGGCCACGAAGGTCGAGCTGCACGAGCTGACCACCGAGCGACCCGACCTCGAAGGGGTCTTCCTGGAGCTGACGGCCGGAAAGGCGGAGATCCGATGACGCTTGTCCGATCCGAACTGCTCAAGATCCGTACCACCAGCACCTGGTGGATCTTCGGGCTGATCAGCCTGCCGCTCTGGGTGCTGGCGCTGCTGTTCAACTGGTTGCAGACCGACGCGCTGGCGAGCGACAACCTGGGCGAGATTCCGGCCGAGCAGGCCGACCAGGTGCAGGCGATCTCCAGCGCCGACAGCATCGCCGCCAACCTCTACACGAACGGCCAGTTCTTCGGCCTGCTCATCGTGCTGCTGCTCGGCATCGTCGTGGTGACGAGCGAGTTCTTCCACCAGACGGTGACCACCACGTTCCTCACCGCGCCGCACCGCACCGCGGTGATGCTGGCCAAGCTGGCCGCGGCCGGCGTGCTGGCGCTGCTGTTCTGGCTCGTCACCACCGTGCTCAACCTGATCTTCGCGCCGATGATCCTGAGCGCGTCGGACATCGGCAGCCAGCTCGGCAGCGGAGAGGTCTGGGGGGCGATCGCGCTCAACGGGCTGGCCTACCTGCTCTGGTCGGTGCTCGGCGTCGGCCTCGGCGTGCTGATCCGCAGCCAGATCGGCGCGACGGTGACCGGCATCCTGCTCTACCTGGGTGGCACCATCGGCGCCGCGATCGCCATCGGCCTGCTGGCGGGGCGCTTCGGCGACTGGATCAACCAGCTCCAGCTGCTGGTGCCGTCCCTCGCGTCCAGCCTGATGGTCGCCGGCACCGAGATCCCCGGCAACCCGCCACGCTGGGCCGGCGCCGCGGTGCTGATCGGATACGCGGTGCTGACCGGCGCGGTCGGCGTGGCCACGATCCGCAAGCGCGACATCTCCTGACCTGACGGTCCGGGGCGGACCCCGGCCGGTGACCGACGTCATCGGCCGGGGTTCGTCGTCTAGCAGCAGCGGGCGGGTCACGCAGCGTTTGCCGAACTTCTGGCATCTTCTGTGAAACGGACCACCAGCCGGAGGCGAGAATGCCTGCGCGTAGCGCACGGCGTAGCCTTGGCATCGGTTTACCCAGCGTCGGCAACCGGGGGTCACCGGGGGCCACCGTGACATTCACAACCGCGTGAAAGAGGCGATTAGCGGCCGTGTCGACCCAGCAGACTTCGCAGGAGAACCCATTGGCGGGTTTCGGCCCGAACGAGTGGATCGTCGAGGAGATGTACCAGCGTTACCTCACCGACCCCTCGAGCGTCGATTCGGCCTGGCACGACTTCTTCGCCGACTACCGTCCGGCCCCGGGCGCCGCCACACCGCGCCCCGAGGGACAGGCCAAGCCGGCCGCGAAGCCGGAGCCGGCCGCGCAGCAGGAGGCCGCGGCCACCGTCACCGCGCAGCCGGCCAAGTCCGAGCCGAAGGCCGCCCTCGCCCCGACCAAGCCCGCCGCCAAGCCCGCCGCGAAGCCGGCCGCCAAGACGCCCGAGCCGGCCAAGAAGTCGGTCCCGGCCAAGCCGGCCGCCAAGGCGCCCACCGCGAGCGCCGCGGGCACCACGCCGCTGCGCGGCGTCGCCGCCAAGATCGTGCAGAACATGGACGCGTCGCTGTCGGTCCCGACCGCGACCAGCGTGCGCGCCGTCCCGGCCAAGCTGCTCGTCGACAACCGCATAGTGATCAACAACCACCTGGCCCGCGGTCGCGGCGGCAAGGTCAGCTTCACCCACCTGATCGGGTACGCGCTGGTGCGCGCAGTCGTCGAGCACCCGGAGATGAACAACTCCTTCGCCGAGGTGGACGGCAAGCCGGCGATGGTCCGTCCGGAGCACGTCAACCTGGGCATCGCGATCGACCTGGTCAAGCCGGACGGCTCGCGCAACCTGGTGGTGCCGTCCATCAAGGGCTGCGAGCAGATGGACTTCCGGCAGTTCTGGCAGGCGTACGAGGACGTGGTCCGGCGTGCCCGCCGCAACGAGCTGACCATGGACGACTACGCCGGCACCACGATCTCGCTGACCAACCCGGGCGGCATCGGCACCGTGCACTCGATCCCGCGCCTGATGCAGGGGCAGAGCGCCATCATCGGCGTCGGCGCGATGGAATACCCGGCCCCCTACCAGGGCATGAGCGAGGCCACCCTGGCCGAGAACGCGGTCAGCAAGGTCATCACGCTGACCAGCACGTACGACCACCGGATCATCCAGGGCGCGCAGTCCGGCGAGTTCCTGAAGGTCATGCACGAGCTGCTGCTCGGTGAGCGCGGCTTCTACGACGAGATCTTCACCTCGCTGCGCATCCCGTACGAGCCGGTGCGCTGGATGCGCGACGTGGCCGTCGACAGCGAAGGCCAGATCAACAAGACCGCACGGGTGCACGAGCTGATCCACGCGTACCGGGTGCGCGGCCACCTGATGGCCGACACCGACCCGCTGGAGTTCACCATCCGCAAGCACCCGGACCTGGACGTGCTCCAGCACGGGCTCACGCTCTGGGATCTCGACCGCGTCTTCCCGGTCAACGGCTTCGCCGGCCAGCAGCGGATGAAGCTGCGCTCGATCCTCGGCGTGCTGCGCGACTCGTACTGCCGCCGGGTCGGCATCGAGTACATGCACATCCAGGACCCGGAGGAGCGGCGCTGGATCCAGGAGCGGGTCGAGCGCAAGTACGAGAAGCCCAGCACCGACGAGCAGAAGCACGTGCTAAACCGGCTCAACGCCGCCGAGGCGTTCGAGACGTTCCTCCAGACCAAGTACGTCGGCCAGCGGCGCTTCTCGCTTGAGGGCGGCGAGTCGCTGATCCCGCTGCTCGGCGAGGTGCTGGAGTGCTCCGCCGAGGCCGGGCTGGACGAGGTCGTCATCGGCATGGCCCACCGCGGCCGGCTCAACGTGCTGGCGAACATCGTCGGCAAGCCGTACGAGAAGATCTTCTCCGAGTTCGAGGGGCACCTCGACCCGCGGTCCACGCAGGGCTCGGGCGACGTGAAGTACCACCTCGGCCAGAACGGCAAGTTCACCACCCCGGACGGCGAGTACGCGGTCAAGGTGTCGGTGGTGGCGAACCCGTCGCACCTGGAGGCCGTGGACCCGGTGCTGGAGGGCATCGTCCGGGCCAAGCAGGACCGCATCGACCTCAAGCTGGAGGGCTACACCGTGCTGCCGCTGGCGGTGCACGGTGACGCCGCCTTCGCCGGCCAGGGCGTGGTCGCCGAGACGCTCAACCTCTCCCAGCTGCGTGGCTACCGCACCGGCGGCACCGTGCACGTGGTCGTGAACAACCAGGTCGGCTTCACCACCGCCCCGGAGTACAGCCGGTCCAGCCTCTACAGCACCGACGTGGCCCGGATGATCCAGGCGCCGATCTTCCACGTCAACGGTGACGACCCGGAGGCAGTGGTCCGGGTGGCCCGGCTCGCGTTCGAGTACCGGCAGGCGTTCAACAAGGACGTCGTGATCGACATGGTCTGCTACCGGCGGCGCGGGCACAACGAGGGCGACGACCCGTCGATGACCAACCCGCAGATGTACCAGATCATCGACTCCAAGCGGTCGGTCCGGAAGCTCTACACCGAGGAGCTGATCGGGCGCGGCGACATCACCGTGGAGGACGCGGAGGAGCTGCTGCACGACTACCAGTCGCAGCTGGAGCGGGTCTTCAAGGCCACCCGGGACGCGGCCACCACGCCGCGCCAGCTCAGCCGCCCGGCGCGGACGGATGAGCCGGAGCCGCAGGTCGAGACCGCCACCGACGCCGACGTGATCAAGGCGGTCGGCGAGGCGCACATCAACCTGCCGGAGGGCTTCACCCCGCACAAGCGGATCCAGCAGCTGCTGGAGCGGCGCCGCAAGATGTCCGTCGAGGGCGGCATCGACTGGGGCTTCGCCGAGATCATCGCGTTCGGCACGCTGCTGCACGACGGGGTCACCGTCCGGCTCGCCGGGCAGGACTCCCGCCGCGGCACGTTCGTCCAGCGGCACGCCGCGGTGGTCGACGCCAAGACCGGCGAGGACTACCTGCCGCTGGCGTCGCTCACCGCCGACGGCGAGCGGTCGCGCTTCTTCGTCCACGACTCGCTGCTCTCCGAGTACGCGGCCATGGGCTTCGAGTACGGCTACTCGGTGGAGAACATCGACGCGCTGGTGGCCTGGGAGGCCCAGTTCGGTGACTTCGTCAACGGCGCCCAGTCGGTGATCGACGAGTTCATCTCCTCCGGCGAGGTGAAGTGGGGCCAGCGCTCCGCGGTGACGCTGCTGCTGCCGCACGGCCACGAGGGCCAGGGCCCGGACCACACCTCCGGCCGCCCGGAGCGGTTCCTCCAGCTCTGCGCCGAGGACAACATGCGGGTGGCCATCCCGAGCACCCCGGCGAGCTACTTCCACCTGCTGCGGCGCCAGGCCATGTCGCCCAAGCGCAAGCCGCTCGTGGTGTTCACGCCGAAGTCGCTGCTGCGGCACAAGCTCTGCGTGTCGCCGGTGGAGGACTTCACCACCGGCACGTTCCAGCCGGTGCTGGCCGACCCCGCGGCTCCGGCGCCGGAGCAGGTGAAGCGGGTGCTGCTCTGCTCGGGCAAGGTCTACTACGACCTGTTCCAGGCCCGGCAGGAGCGGGGCGTGACCGACACCGCGATCCTCCGGATGGAGCAGCTCTACCCGCTGCCCGTCGAAGAGGTCCGGGCCGCGTTGGCGCAGTACCCGAACGCCGAGGACTTCGCCTGGGTCCAGGAGGAGCCGGCCAACCAGGGCGCCTGGTCGTTCGTCGCGCTCAACCTGCTGGAGCACCTGCCCGAGGTGCGGCTGCGCCGCATCTCCCGGCCGGCCGCCGCCGCTCCGGCGGTCGGCTCGGCGAAGATGCACGAGGTCGAGCAGAACGCGCTGATCGAGGCGGCTCTCCCCCGCCCGTGACACCACCGGCAGCGGCCCGCCCCGACCCGGGGCGGGCCGCTGCCGTACGACGAGAGGAACACCGTGTACTTCACCGACCGTGGCATCGAGGAGCTGGTCGAGCGCCGGGGCGACGAGCAGGTCAGCCTGGAGTGGCTGGGCGAGCGGCTGCGTGACTTCGTCGACCTGAACCCGGAGTTCGAGACCCCGATCGAGCGCTTCGCCACCTGGCTGGCCCGGCTCGACGATCCGGACGACGACTGACCGGTCTCAGCCGGTCGCGCCCTGCCCGGTGACCCGGAGGCCTCCGGTACGCCGCAGCTTCTGCCAGCCCAGCCGGCCGCCGGTGAGCGCGGTGCCGACCGCCTGGAGCAGCACCAGGTACATCACCTGGCGGTAGACGAACTGCTGCAGGGGCAGCACCCAGAGCACGCCGAGCTTCTCCCGGTCCAGCCGGAAGGCCAGCACCGCGGTGAGGAACTGGAGCGCCAGCATCGCCAGCCAGGCCACCACCGTGTCGCTGCGGTCCAGGAAGACCAGCCCGTAGACGGCGAGCAGGTCGATCACCGGGGCGGCGAGCGGCAGCAGCACGCCGAACAGGGTCAGGAACGACAGGCACCGGCGGCCGAAGCGGCCCGACGGACCGCTCTGCGTCACCGAGCGCCGGTGCTTCCACATCGCCTGCATGGTGCCGTAGCTCCACCGGTAGCGCTGCTTCCACAACTGGCCGATCGTGGTCGGCGCCTCGGTCCAGGCGCGGGCGCTCTCCTCGTACACGATGTGCCAGCCGGCCCGGCCGATGGCGATGGTGACGTCGGTGTCCTCGGCCAGCGTGTCGTCGGGCATGCCGCCGGCCTGCTCCAGCGCCTGACGCCGGAACGCGCCGATCGCCCCGGGGACGGTGGGCATGCAGCGCAGCGTCTCGTAGAGGCGGCGGTCGAGGTTGAAGCCGATGACGTACTCGATGTGCTGCCACTTGGCGATCAGGCCGCGGCGGTTGCCGACCTTGACGTTGCCGGCGACCACGCCCACCCGGGGGTCGGCGAACGGCTGGACCAGCCGGCGGACCGAGTCCGGCTCGAAGATCGTGTCGCCGTCGACCATGACGATCAGGTCGTGCCGGGCCAGCGCGACGCCCGTGTTCAACGCGCTGGGCTTGCCGCCGTTGGGCTTGCGCACGACCCGGACGTTCGGCAGGCGCAGCGCCGCCACGAGGTCGGCGGTGCCGTCGGTCGAGCCGTCGTCGACCACCACCACCTCGATGCCGCCGGGGTGGTCACCCAGGGCCAGCGAGCGGACCGCCGCGGCGATGCCCTCCCGCTCGTTGTACGCGGGCACGATCACCGAGACCGGCTCGGTGACCGGTGGACCCCACGACCAGTCGCGGCGACGGCGGCGGCGCGCGTGCCGTGGCGCCACGACGAACAGCAGCAGCGCCCGGCCCACAGTGAGCACGCCGACGAGCAGGAAGAAGACGCCGAGCACTCCGAACATGCCGTCGGCCACGCGTACCGCGCCGACCAGCATGTGCCCCCGCCACCGCTCGCCGAGCGGGGCCGCCGTCTGCCCTCCGACCGGGCCGGACACGCCCGCCGCCGCAAACGTCCGGTTGAGCCCCTCGCTGACTGTGGTGAAGCGGTAGCCGCGTTCCAGCATCATCGGGATGTACCGGTCCAGCGCGGCCACGGTGCCGGACCGGTCGCCGCCCGAGTCGTGCCAGAGCGCGACGGTGCCGGCCGTGCCGGCCGGCGTGGCGTTGGCGACCATCTCCTCGACCGGGGGACGTTCCCAGTCCCGGCTGTCGACGTCGTTCACCACCGTGAGGTAGCCCAGCTGGCCGGCCTGCCGCAGCATCGGCCAGTCCCGGTCGCTGTAGGCGTCCGCGCGGGACGAGTACGGGAAGCGCAGCAGCGACGGGCGGACACCTGTGGTGCTGGCGACGGCGAGCTGGGTCTGCGCGTACTCCAGTTCCCGCCGCCAGTCCGGCAGCGCGGCGAGGTCGGGGTGGGTGAATGTGTGCACGCCCAGTTCGTGGCCCTCGGCCACCAGCCGGCGGGTCACGTCCGGGTTGCGGACGACCTGCGAGCCGATGACGAAGAAGGTGCCCTTCACCTGGTACTTGTCCAGGACGCGCAGCACCTCGGGCGTCCAGCGGGGGTCGGGCCCGTCGTCGAAGGTGAGCGCGACGGTACGCGCCGGCAGGCGGTGCGACTGGGTTCGGCCCTCAGGGCTGACGTTGACGATCGGGCCGCCCTCGATCACCGAGCTGGGGACCTCCCGCTGGCTGCCGGGCTTCACCCGGTTGTCGGGCACGAACGCGGCGTTCGTGTACGCCTCGACGACGAGCAGGCCGGCCAGGACCACCATGACCATGACGACCAGGGTCCAGCTCGGCCGGGGCAGCAGACGCCGGCGGGAGCGGCGGGAGCCGGAGATCCGCCGGGGGTCCAGGACGACTGTGGGCGCGTCGTCCGGCCGCGGTCCGGCCCGCTGCCGGCGGACGGCGTGCACGTGTCGGGAGTCCAGCGGAACCGTGGGCTGGTCACCTGTCGACCGCCGGGCGGGCGCCTGGTCAGTCATCGGCGGGCGCGGCCGGCGCGACGGGATCGGCGGGCGGGTCGACGGCCGGCGGATCGACCACTGGCGGCGGCACCTCGGCGGTGGGGGCGGTGGGCGGCGCGGTGGTGGCCGGCGCCGGACGGGTGACGGTGGGCGCGCTCGGGGCGCTCCGGGTCGGCCGTGCGTACCGAGGGCTCGGCGGGACCGTGCCGCCGGGGGTGACGGAGGTAACCGGCGCCCCCGGCGGGGCGGTACGGATGTCGGCAGGGGTGTCCGGCGTGGGGCGGGTGACCGCGGGTGCCGGCGACGCGGGCGGCTTCGGCGACGGCAGCGGCTGCTCGGTGGTCTCCTCGACGAACGGGATCACGGTGGCCGGCGTGATCGGCCCGCCGGCGAAGCTGACCCCGACCATGATCGTGTAGATCACACCCGCCGCGCCGGCGCAGTAGGCGAGACGACGCAGCCGCCGGCGTCGCCGCCCGCTGGGGTCGACGAAGACGGGGGGCGATTCCGGTACGACGGGAATCAGCGCGGTCGGGCCTTCCACGCGACCAAGTGTAGATGCGAAAAATTTCCGCCTTATCCCCCGGCTAGCCGGTGTGACCAGGCAGAACGGGCAACACCGACCGCGATCTTGTAGGTTGGGTGCCGTGGCGCGCAGCGTGTACCTGACCGGCGTTGGTTCGGGTGGGGGAAAATCGACAGTGGCGCTCGGGCTGGCCGAGCTGTTGTCCCGACAGGTGGAACGGATAGGCGCGTTCCGGCCGCTCGTCGCCGGCGACGGCGCCGACCCGATCCTCGCCCTGCTCACCGAGCGCTACCGGATGGAACTGCCGGTCGACGAGCTGTACGGCGCCACGTACGCCGAGGCGAGCGCGCTCGTCGCGGACGGCCGGCGGGAGGAGCTGATCTCCCGGATCGTCACCCGCTACCGGGAGGTCGAGCGGCGCTGCCCGGCGATAGTGGTGGTCGGCAGCGACTTCGCCTACGGCGACGGCACCGGCCCGCGCGAGCTGGCCTTCAACGCCCGGCTGGCGACCGAGTTCGGCAGCGTCGTGGTGCCCGTGGTGGACGGGTTCGGGCAGTCGCCCGACACGATCGCGGCGGCGTTGCGTGGCGCGTACCACGATCTGGTCGACCTCGGCGCGACGGTGATCGCGGCGCTGGCCAACCGCGTGCCGGAGCCGATGACGCTGCCCGAGCTGCCGGTGCCCGCGTACGCGATCCCGGAGGTGCCGACCGTGTCTGCGCCGACGGTGGCCGAGGTGTCGGCGGCGCTGCGCGGCACGGTGCTCACCGGCGACGAGACCGCGCTCGACCGCGACGTGCTCGACTACGTGGTGGGCGCGGCGCACGTGCCGACGCTGCTGGACCACCTCACCGACGGGGCGCTGGTGATCACCCCGGGCGACCGGGCGGACCTGCTGGTGGCCGCCGGCGCCGCGCACGTGGCCGGGCAGGTGTCGCTGGCCGGACTGGTGCTCACGCTCGGCGAGCAGCCCGACCCGCGCGCGATGCGGCTGGTCGAACGGATGAACACCGGGCTGCCCGTGCTGTCGGTGCCGAGCGACAGCTACGACACGGTGTCCGCGTCCAGCCGGATCGAGGGTCGCCCCAGCACCGCCAACCCGCGCAAGGTCGAGGCCGCGCTCGGCGCGTTCGAGCGCTGCGTGGACACCGACGACCTGGCCCGCCGGCTGCGGGTCAGCCGCTCCGCGCGGGTCACCCCGCTGATGTTCGAGAACGACCTGATCGACCGGGCCCGCGCCCAGCGCCGCCGGCTCGTGCTGCCCGAGGGCGCCGACGAGCGGATCCTGCGCGCGACGGAGGTGCTGCTGCGCCGGGGCGTCGCCGAACTCACACTGCTCGGCCGCCCGGACGAGATCGCCCGGCGGACCCGGGAACTGGGCGTCGACCTCGGTGACGCCCAGGTCGTCGACCCGCTGACGAGTCCGTGGCGGGACGAGTTCGCCGAGGCGTACGCGCGGTTGCGCGCCCACCGGGGCGTCACCGTCGAGCTGGCGCACGACATCGTGGCGCAGCCCAACTACTTCGGCACGATGATGGTGCAGACCGGCCACGCCGACGGCATGGTCTCCGGCGCCACCCACACCACTGCCGCCACCATCCGGCCCGCGTTCGAGATCATCCGGACCGTGCCCGGCGTCTCCGTCGCCTCCAGCGTCTTCTTCATGCTGCTCGCCGACCGGGTGCTGGTGTACGGCGACTGTGCCGTCAACCCCGACCCGGACGCCGACCAGCTCGCCGACATCGCCATCTCGTCGGCCGACACGGCGGCCCGGTTCGGCATCGAGCCGCGTGTGGCGATGCTGTCGTACTCCACCGGCAGCTCCGGCTCCGGCGCCGACGTGGAGAAGGTCGCAGCGGCCACCACGCTCGTCCGGGAACGCCGGCCCGGCCTGCTCGTCGAGGGGCCGATCCAGTACGACGCGGCGATCGACCCGCAGGTGGCGGCCACCAAGCTGCCGGACAGCCCGGTCGCCGGGCGGGCCACCGTGTTCATCTTCCCGGACCTGAACACCGGCAACAACACGTACAAGGCGGTGCAGCGGTCGGCCGGGGCGGTGGCGGTCGGGCCGGTCATGCAGGGCCTGCGCCGGCCGGTGAACGACCTGTCCCGGGGCGCTACCGTTCCGGACATCGTCAACACGGTGGCGATCACCGCCATCCAAGCCGCCGTGGAGGCGTCGGAATGAGCCGCATCCTGGTCCTCAACAGCGGATCCTCGTCGGTCAAGTACCGGCTGTACGACGGCGACGACGTCCTGGACAAGGGCACTGTCGAGCGGATCGGCGAACCGGGCGGCGGGCCGGCCGACCACGAGAGCGCGGTCCGGGAGATCATCGGCCGGCTCGACCTGACCGGGCTGGCCGGCGTCGGTCACCGGGTGGTGCACGGCGGGCGGAAGTTCAGCGCGCCGGTACGCGTCGACGACGCTGTCGTCGCCGCGATCGAGGATCTCGTGCCGCTGGCCCCACTGCACAACCCGGCCAACCTCGCCGGCATCCGGGTCGCGCTGGAGGCGCTGCCGGACACCCCGCAGGTGGCGGTCTTCGACACCGCGTTCCACCACACGCTGCCCGAGGCCGCCGCCACGTACGCGATCGACAAGGACACCGCCGAGCGCTACGGCGTACGCCGCTACGGCTTCCACGGCACCTCGCACGCGTACGTCTCGCGTCGCGTCGCCGACCTGATCGACCGCCCGTACGACGAGATCAACACCATCACGCTGCACCTGGGCAACGGGGCGAGCGCGTGTGCCGTACAGGGCGGGCGCAGCGTGGCCACCTCGATGGGCATGTCCCCGCTGGAGGGCCTGGTGATGGGCACCCGCAGCGGCGACCTCGACCCGACCGTCATCTTCCACCTGCGCCGCGAGGGCGGCATGGTCGTGGACGACATCGACGACCTGCTCAACCACCGCAGCGGCCTGCTCGGGCTGACCGGCGTCAACGACATGCGGGAGGTACTGGCCCGCCGCGACGCCGGTGACCCGGACGCGACGCTGGCGTTCGACGTCTACTGCCGCCGGATCACCGGCTACGTGGGCGCGTACTACGCGCTGCTCGGCCGGGTCGACGCGATCGCCTTCACCGCCGGGGTCGGGGAGCACGCCGCACCGGTCCGTGCCGCGTCGCTGGCCGGGCTGGAGCGGCTGGGCATCGCCGTCGACCCGGCGCGCAACGACGGCCGGGGCGACCGGGTCGTCTCCCCGGACGGCGCGGAGGTGGCGGTGCTCGTGGTCGGCACCGACGAGGAGCGGGAGATCGCCCGCGAGACCCGTGAGGTGCTCGCCGCCGACCGCTGACCGCGGCGGCAAGCAGGAGGCCGACGGGCCCTGGCGGCTAGCGGAGAGCCAGCCAGACGACCAGGGCGACGACCACCACGACGGCGACGGCGACGCCTGCGATCAGGGGCAGGCGCGACGGACGTGACGCCGCCGCAGCCGGCTCGGGCGTGTTGACGAAGGCACGGAACTGCGCCGTGTTGCCGCTCGGGTCCGTCTGGTTCTCAGCCATGGGCGTGACCCTAGCGAAGCCCGCCGACCGGCACCGTCCCGCCGGGCCGGTGTCGTGCCGGCCGTCCGGTCGCGCGCGGATCCGGTCCGGCCGGTGGAGGCACGGCCCGGCCGGACGGCGGGCGCGGATGGCCCGTCCGGCCGCCTACCGTGCAGGTGTGAGGGGACTACGGCTGGTCGCCGTGCTGACGACGGCGCTGCTGGCCGGCTGCGGCACGGCCGCCCCTGCCCCCGACCCGGCCCCGGCCGGCATCCGGCCCGCGCCGGACCGCCCGTACGCGGTCGGGATGCGACAGTTCACGCTCGACCCGCACGGCATCCGGCCGCTGCCGGTCACCGTCTGGTACCCGGCCGACCTGCCGGGCATGCCGCCGGACACGGTCAGACCGCCGCGCACACCCGTCTCGACCGGTTCCGCTGCCGTCGCGCCCGGTCGCGCACGAGCCGCGATCGGTCGATCGGGCGCCACCTCGGCCGTGCCGCCCGGCCCGTCCGCCGGCCCGGTTCCCGCCGGCTCCGGCCACGCCGTACCGGACGGCCCTCGCCCGGAGAGCGGACCGCGCGTCCGGCCGGGCGCGCCGTTCGCGGCCGGCCGGTTCCCGGTGGTCCTCTACAGCCACGGCCTGCGCAGCCTGCCCGCCCTGCACGCGGCGCTGACCAGCCGCTGGGCCGCCGCCGGCTTCGTGGTGGTCGCGCCCACGTATCCGCGTACGAACCAGCGCGCCCGCAACTTCACCCGCGAGGACGTACGCAACCAGCCCGCCGACGCCTGGCGGCTGGTCCGCCACCTGGTCCGGCTGGGCGCCCGTCCCGGGGACCCGCTCGGGGCGCACATGGCGGTGGACCGGTTCGCCGCCGCCGGGCACTCGGCCGGCGGTCACACCACGCTCGGCATGTTCGCCTCCGGGCACCCGTCCCCGTTGCGGGCCGGAATCGTGATCGCCGGTGGCCGGATGGTCGCCGGCCTCTCCCGGCCGCTCGCGCCGATGCTGTTCGTGCACGGAAGCGCCGACCGGATCGTGCCGGAGTCGATCGGCCGGGCCGCGTACGCCCGCTGTCTCGGGCCGGCCGCCTTCCTGAGCCTGACCGGTCAGGGCCACGGCGAGTACCTGACGCCGGGGCGGCCGGGCTTCGCCCAGGTGCTGACCAGCACCACCGACTTCCTGCGCTGGACGCTCTACGCCGACCGCCAGGCCCTGCACCGCCTCCCCACCGGCGCGACCGCGCCGGACACCGCCTTCACGACCCGTTCCCTCCCCACCTGACGCACCGCCGTCCCTCCCCCTCCATCATGAAGTTGATGGGACAATCCGGACATCCGGCGCCGCCAACCCATTGATCGACCGGGTGTGGGCGGGAGGGGGAGAGCGACCGGTAGCGTGCGCGGGGTGGACGGGTTGGAGGGGCGGCAACTGGCGCGATCCGGGAGGTCGTCGGCGTCAGCCGCGCCGGTGGGATCGAGGTGTGGCTGCGCGGCGGCTGGGCGATGGACTTCCACCTCGGCGAGGTGACCCGGCCGCACGTCGACGTCGACTGGTACTGCTGGCGGCGCGACGCCGAACCGCTGGCCGACCGGCTCGGCGCGCTCGGCTGGCGGCCCGACCCCCGCATGCCGCCGGCCACACAGCTCGACCTGCTCCGCGGCGACGTCGAGCTGAGCTTCGCGTACCTGGACCTGGACGCGGACGGCCGGGTCGTCGTCGGCGCCGGACCGTGGGCCGGCACCCCCCTGCCCGACGGGATGCTGGGCGGCCCGCCCGGGCGGATCGGCGCGCTGTCGGCGCCGGTGATCAGCGCGGCCGCTCAGATCGAGTTCAAGGAGATGTTCCCGGTCTGGATGCCGGAGCGTCCCCGCCGGGCCAAGGACGCCGCCGACCTGGCCCGTCTCCGGGCGTCAACGGGCGGTCACCCGCTGCGCTGACCGGGGCTGGTGGCCGGGATCGCGAGGCACAATCGAGTCCATGCGCCGTCGTCCCGCCGCCCTCGTCACCGCCGCTCTGCTCTCCGCCGCCCTCACCGGCTGCTCGGAGCGGCCGGCCACCCCCGCCGAGCGGCCCACTCCCGACACCCCGCCGACGACGAGCTCAGCCGCCCCGCAGGTGCCCGCCGGCAAGGCGCCCGCGGAGCGCTTCGCGGTCGGCGTACGCCAGGTGAAGCTGAACCGCGACGGCGACCGGCCGCTGCCGGTGACGCTCTGGTACCCGGCGGCGGGCGCCGCCGGTGGCGCGGTCGAGCGCTCCGCCCCGGCGGCGGACGGGAAGTTCCCGGTGGTGCTGTTCAGCCACGGGCTGGGTGCCCGGCCGGAGGACTACCAGGCGCTGCTGACCCGCTGGGTGGCTGCCGGTTTCGTGGTCGCCGCGCCACGTTTCCCGCACACCTCGCGGGGCGGCGACGGAAACCCGCTGGACGTGCTCAACCAGCCGGCCGACGTGTCGTACGTGCTGACCCGGGTGCTCGCGCTCGGTGAGAAGGCGGGCGACCCGCTGCGCGGCCGGCTGGACCCGGAGCGGGTGGCCGCGACCGGGCACAGCGCCGGCGGCGTGACCACTATCGGGTTGTTCACCGCGAGCCGGGACGAGCGACTGGACGCGGGCATCGTCTTCGCCGGCACCGCCCTCGGCGTGGGCACCGCGTTCGCCGGCGCCGCCGCGCCGCAGTTGTTCGTGCACGGCGAGGCCGACGAGGTGGTGTCGTACGCGGCGGGCAAGGCCGTGTACGACGCGGTGCCGTGGCCGAAGGCGATGCTCAGCCTGCCCAAGGGTGACCACGGCCGGGCACTGCTCGGCGACGGCAAGGCGATCGGCGTGGTCGCCGACACCACTGTCGAGTTCCTCCGCTGGACGCTCTACGGCGACCCGGCGGCGAAGAAGCGCCTGCCCGCCGACGCGGCCCGGGGCGGCCTGGCCACCCTCGACGACCGCCTGTGAGGAAGGGCCTCTTACTCCGTAGAGAAGGGGCCCTCCCTCACAAGCGGTCCACCTCAGGCGGTGTGGTCGACGACCACCTTGCCGAAGACGTCGCCGGAGTGCAGCCGGGCGAACGCCTCGGAGATCTCGCTGAACGGCACCACCCGGTCGACCACCGGGCGCACCTCGTGCTCCGCGCAGAAGGCGAGCAGCTCGGTCAGCTCGCCCGGCGTGCCCATCGAGGTGCCGAGGATCTCCAGCTGCATGGCGAAGACCCGGCGCAGGTTGACCTTCGGCTCGTGCCCGGCGGTGGCGCCGGAGACCACGATCCGGGCCATCGGGGCGGCCGACTTCAGCGAGTGGTCGAAGGTGGCCGCGCCGACCGTCTCGACCACCACGTCGACCCGTTCCGGCAGCCGCGCGCCGGGCTCCAGCGCGGTCGCGCCCAGCTCGGTGATCCGCTCCCGCTTGGCCGCGTCGCGGCTGGTCGCGTACACCCGCTTGCCGAGCGCGACGCCGAGCGCGACAGCCGCGGTGGCCACGCCACCGCCGGCGCCCTGGACCAGCACCGACTCGCCGTCGGCGACCCGGCCCTTGGTGGTCAGCATCCGCCAGGCGGTGAGCCAGGCCGTGGGCAGGCACGCCGCGTCGGTCGCCGACAGGCCGTCGGGCAGCGGCAGCAGGTTCATCCGGGGTACGGCGACAAGCTCGGCGAACGTGCCCTGGTAGTGCTCGGAGAGGATGGAGACCCCGCGCGGGTCACCCGGGGTGGGCACGACCGGGTAGATGACCACCTCGTTTCCGTCCGGGTCGGTGCCGACCGCGTCGCAGCCGAGGATCATCGGAAGCTGGTCGGCCGTCAGGCCCACGCCGCGCAGCGACCAGAGGTCGTGGTGGTTCAGCGAGCTGGCCCGGACCCGCACGGTGACCCAGTCGTCCTGCTGGTGGGTCGGCTCGGGACGGTCGCCGACGGCGAGCGCGGCGAGCGGGTTGTCGGGGTCGAAGGCCGAGGCGAAGGCAGCACGCATGATCGGCACGGTAACAAGCTGAGCAGCAGTTAAGAAGGGCCCTTCCGCCGCCGGAGGCGTGGAGAAGGGCCCTTCCCTACCTCTCAGCGACGGGCGACCCCGTCGCGGCGGGCGGCCTCCGCGACCGCCTCGGCGACCGCCGGGGCGACTCGCGGGTCCAGCGGCGAGGGCACGATCGCGTCGGCGGTCAGCGACTCGGCCACCACGCCGGCGATGGCGTCGGCGGCGGCCACCTTCATCGAGTCGGTGATCCGGGTGGCCCCGGCGTCCAGCGCGCCCCGGAAGACGCCGGGGAACGCGAGCACGTTGTTGATCTGGTTCGGGTAGTCGCTGCGCCCGGTGGCGACCACCGCCACGTGCCGGGCGGCCACCTCGGGGTGCACCTCAGGGGTGGGGTTGGCCAGCGCGAACACGATGCCGCCGGGGGCCATGCCGGCCACCGCCGCCTCCGGGATCTGGCCGCCGGAGACGCCCACGAGCACGTCCGCGTCGCGCAGCGCCTCGGTGATGTCGCCCTGCCGGCCCTCGGCGTTGGTGATCTCGGCCAGCTCGGCCTTGGTGCCGGTCAGCTCGCGGTGCCGGCCGATGATGCCGCGCGAGTCGCACACCACCACCCGGTCCGGGTCGACGCCACCGGCGATCAGCATCTTGGTGACCGCCACCCCGGCCGCGCCCGCGCCGCTGACCGCCACCCGCAGGTCGCCGAGCTTGCGGTTGAGCAGCGTCGCGGCGTTGCGCAGCGCGGCGAGCACCACGATCGCGGTGCCGTGCTGGTCGTCGTGGAAGACCGGGATGTCCAGCGCCTCGTCGAGCCGGCGCTCCACCTCGAAGCAGCGCGGGGCGCTGATGTCCTCCAGATTGATGCCGCCGAACGAGGGCGCGAGCGCCTTGACCGTCGCGACGATCTCGTCCACGTCCTGGGTGTCCAGGCAGACCGGCACCGCGTCCACGCCGCCGAACTGCTTGAACAGCACCGCCTTGCCCTCCATCACGGGCATCGCGGCGCGCGGGCCGATGTTGCCCAGACCGAGTACGGCGGAGCCGTCGGTGACCACGGCGACGGTGTGCGACACCCAGGTGTAGGTGTCGACGAGCGCGGGGTCGGCGGCGATCGCCTCACACACCCGGGCGACACCCGGGGTGTACGCGAGGGAGAGGTCCTCGCGGCTGGTCAGCGGCACGGTGGAGGCGACTGCCATCTTGCCGCCCACGTGCAGGCGGAAGACGGGATCGGCGGGGTCCGGGGTGGACGAAGACATGGTGACTCCAGGATCTGTCGAGCAGACGGACCGGCCGGCGTGGTCAGCGCTGGTCAGCGACCGTCGGCGCGGCGGTGCGGGGGTCACCCGGGCACTTTTTCGAGCATAGTCACGCTTCGGCACCCAGTATGTGAGCGGGGTCATATCCGCTCCGGTCGTCACCGTCCCCTGACCCGTCCCGGACGCGGCCACCAGCGTGCCACCACCCGGCCCCGGACGTCGGCCACGCCGTACGCCCGGGAGTCGTCGGTGACGAACTCGTTGTCGCCGCGCAACCACCATCCGCCGTCGCGGGGTTCCACCGCCCGCTTGACGACGAGCAGGTCGGGACGTCTGCGGAACACCGCGACGACGACGTCCCCGGGGCGTACCGGCCGGCCTCCGGTGCGGACCAGCACCGCGTCGCCGTGACGCAGGGTCGGGGACATGGACGGGCCGCTCACCAGCACCGGCACCAGCGGGCCGCGCAGAGCCGGAGGTTCACCGGTGGGCGTCATGTCACCTCCCAGCCCCGGAAGGCGTCTCCAGGAGTAATGTCGTCTTGGATCATCGCAAACAACCCATGGAGGACCCTGATGCGCCTTCCCCGCATCCTCACGCCCCGGGTGACGGCCAGCGCTCACTGCGACCTGCCCTGCGGCGTATACGACCCGGCCCAGGCCCGGATCGAGGCCGAGTCGGTCAAAATGATCTGCGAGAAGTACCAGGCCAACACCGACCCGGAGTTCCGTACCCGCGCCATCCTGATCAAGGAGCAGCGTGCGGAGCTGGTCAAGCACCACCTGTGGGTGCTCTGGACCGACTACTTCAAGGCGCCGCACTTCGAGAAGTACCCGCACCTGCACCAGCTGTTCAACGAGGCCACCAAGCTGGCCGGCGCGGCCGGCGCCAAGGGTGGCACCGACCCGGCGAAGGCCGACGAGCTGCTGGCGAAGATCGACGAGATCTCGAAGATCTTCTGGGAGACCAAGCAGGCGTGACGTCGTCGCCCGACGGCACTCCGACGATCCGGCCGGTACGTCCCGAGGACGTACCGGCCGTGGTCGTCATGGTGCACGAACTCGCCGAGTACGAGCGCGCCCCCGAGCAGTGCCACCTCACCTCCGAGCAGCTCGACGCGGCCCTGTTCGGCCCCTCCCCGGCGCTGTACGGCCACGTCGCCGTCGACGCGTCCGGCCGGCCGGTCGGTTTCGCGCTCTGGTTCCTCAACTTCTCCACCTGGGCCGGCGTGCACGGCATCTACCTGGAGGACCTCTACGTCCGCCCGGCCGCCCGAGGCACCGGCGCGGGCCGGATGCTGCTCGCCACGCTCGCCGCGATATGCGTCGAGCGCGGCTACCAGCGGCTGGAGTGGTGGATGATCCACTGGAACCCGGCGGCCCGTTTCTACGCCGCGATCGGCGCCACGCCGATGGACGAGTGGACCCCGTACCGCCTGGCCGGGCCGGCGTTGCGCGAGCTCGCCACGCACGCGACGGCCGCGCCCACGCGGCCCGCCCCCTGACCGGGTAGAGTTCCGCTCCGGGGGGAGGAGCCGTGACTCAACTGACCGGGCACCCGACGACCGACGACGACGTCGTCCATCTCACCGTGCCCGCCGACGGTGGTTACCTCGGCGTGCTCCGCACCGCCACGGCCGGCCTCGCGGCCCGGCTCCAGTTCGCCCTGGACGAGATCGAGGATCTGCGTATCGCCGTCGACGAGGCGTGCGCCATGCTGCTCGCCATCGCCACCCGCGACGCCGAGTTGGAGTGCCGGTTCGCGGTCACCGAGGACGCGCTCGCCGTCGAGGTGACGGTGCCGACGGTCCGGGGCGCCACGCTCCCGTCCGAGTCGTCGTTCGCGTGGAAGGTGCTGACGGCACTGACCACCGGGGCGAACGCCCACGCGTCCGGCGGCCGGGCCACCATCTCGCTGCTGACCCGCCGCGCCGGCGGCTACTGACCGGCTCGGCCCGGTCCTCGCCTGCCGACAGGGGCCGGACCGAGGCGGATCGCGTTCAGCGGGCCGGCTCGCCGAAGCCCAGCGCGCGGTTGGTCGGACCGCTCACCAGCAGCCCGACCATGCCGATCCCGAGCGCGATCAACGGCACCCCGAGCCAGCCCATCCCGCCCTCGATCATGAACCAGCCGACCGGCAGCAGCATGAGCTGGAGCACGATGGCCGGTGCGCGGGCTCCGGCCCGGCGGCGGGACAGCGCGCCGCCGAGCGCCCAGAGCGCCACCGCGCCGCCGACGGCGAAGACGGTCACCAGCAGCGCCGAGGTCAGATCCGTCGTCTCGGCGGTGAGGTCGGACCAGATGAGCCACACCGCGATCAGCCCCAGCGCCACCGCCTGGGCATGTAGCAGGAGCACCGCCGCGCGCAGCGTGCCGGGGAGCGGGTCGGAGTCGATCGTCACGGCCGCCACGATACCGGTGGGTAGGCGCGGTATTGTGCCGCCCATGCGGGCCGTCCTGGTGGTCAATCCGAAGGCCACCACCACCAGCGAGCGCAGCCGGGACGTGCTGGTCCGGGCGTTGCGCAGTGAAGTCGACCTGTCGGTGCGCTACACCCGCCGACGGGGCCATGCCACGGATCTCGCCCGGGAGGCCGCCCAGGAGGGCGTCGACCTGGTCGTCACGCTCGGCGGTGACGGCACCGTCAACGAGGTGGTGAACGGCCTGATGGCGGCGGAGCCGCCGACGTTCCGTACCGGGCAGACCTCGGCCGAGCGGCTGCCCGCGCTGGCCACCGTGCCGGGCGGTTCGACGAACGTCTTCGCCCGCGCGCTCGGGCTGCCCCGGGAGTGGCCCGACGGCACCAGCATGATCCTGGAAGGGCTGCGGCTGGGCCGCTCCCGCACGATCGGGCTGGGCCGGGCGGACGACCGCTACTTCACGTTCTGCGCCGGCTTCGGGCTGGACGCGGCGGTCATCCGCCGGGTGGAACAGGCCCGCAAGCGGGGTCGCGTCTCCACACCGGCGCTCTACTTCCGCTCCACCGCGAGTCAGTACTTCGTCGGCTCGGACCGCCGCCACCCGTCGATCACGCTGGAGCGCCCGGGTGAGGCGCCCGCCACGGGGCTGGCCACCGCGATCATCCAGAACACCGCGCCGTGGACGTACCTGGGCGACCGGGAGATCAATCCGAACCCGGAGGCGTCCTTCGACCTGGGGCTCGACGTGCTCGCGCTGCGGCGGCTGCGGGTGGCCAGCACGGCCCGTACGGCGACCCAGTTCTTCTCGAAGCGACCGGATCCGCACGGCAAGCAGGTGCTGCGGCTGCACGACGTGGCGGAGTTCACGCTCGTCTCGGAGCGCCCGTTGTCGTTCCAGCTGGACGGGGACTATCTCGGCGAGCGGGAGAAAGTCCGGTTCACGTCCGTTCCGGCCGCACTGAGAGTAATCTGCTAGGCCTCGGGTATCCCTGTCGGTTGACGCGGACCCCCGCCGCGCGGGTGCGGTGGCCGCCACGCCGAGGAAGGTGCCGGAAATGTCAGCAACGTCACGCGGGACGTACTACATTGATTATCGACTGTGGCACGCCGGGTAACCAGGGCACTGGCAAACCCGGACAAATGGGTGGTGAGCCCGCTCACTGTTCGGAGTTTTTCCGAGCGTCACCCTTGACATCGCTGTCGTTCGTGAAAGTATTCACAAGCGAACTCGTGTTGCCGGGACATTGCCTGGATATGCTCGTTCGGTTGAGCTGTTCCAACAGGTCCGGCACCCCACAGCCCGCTCACGCTGCGCCGAATTGATGGATGCTGACCGTCACCATTTGGCAATGCGGACGCATATAGGAATAGCAACGAAGCGTTATTGACCAGCCACCAAGAATGAGGAGTGTTGCCGCCATGGACTGGCGCCACGATTCGGTCTGCCGCGACGAGGACCCGGAGCTGTTCTTCCCGATCGGGACGTCCGGTCCGGCCCTCCTGCAGGTGGAGCAGGCGAAGGCCGTCTGCCGGCGCTGCCCCGTGACCGACCAGTGCCTGCAGTGGGCGCTGGAGTCCGGTCAGGACGCCGGTGTCTGGGGTGGGATGAGCGAGGAGGAGCGTCGCGCGGTGAAGCGCCGCGGCGGTCTCCGGGTGCTGCGCGCTCACTCCGCCTGACCCGTACACGCTGACGCCCCGGCCGGGATTCCGGCCGGGGCGTTCTGCTGTTTCCGGACCGGTCAGCCCGGCACCGCGTCCACCCGTCGCCGGACCAGGTCGGCCAGCTCCGGCAGGTCGGTCAGCGGATCCGCCACCGCCACCGCGCCGGCTGACCGGGCCGCCGCGCGTACCCCGTCGTGGAACCGGCCCGGGGCCAGGAAGTAGGCGGCCACCGCGACCCGGCGGGCGCCCGCCGCGCGCAGGCGCGCCACCGCGCCGCCGACCTCCGGGGGTGCCGCCGAGGCGTACGAGACGCGGCAGGGCACACCCAGCCCGGCACCGAACGCCGCGGCGACCCGGCCCACGGAGGATCGCGCCGCCGGATCCCGGGTACCCGCCGCCGCCAGCACCACCGCGTCCAGCCCGCCCGGCCCGTCGCCGGTCGCCTCCGCCAGGCGGCGGCGCAGTCCGTCCAGCAGCCCGCCGTCCACGCCGTCGCCGGTCGGCCCCAGCACGTCGGTCACCCGTACCTCGATGTCCGCGCCGGCCTCCGCGACCGCCGCCGGGATGTCCACCTTCCGGTGGTACGCGGCGGTCAGCAGCAGCGGCACCAGGACCGCCCGGGAGTGACCGGCGGCGGCCAGCCCGCGCAGCACCTCGGCCGGCCCGGGATCGGTGTGGTCGAGCCAGCTCGGCAGCACCGGGCGGCCCGGCCAGGTGGCCGCCACGGCCCGGGCCAGCGCCCGGGTCGCCTCGGCCGCTCGCGGGTCACGGCTGCCGTGGGCCACCAGCACCACCGGTTGCCCCGCGCTCAGGTGTGCAGGCCGCACTCGGTCTTCTCGAACATCGCCCAGCGCCCCGCGCGCGCGTCCTCCCCCGCCCTGGTCCGCCGCGTGCACGGCCAGCAGCCGATCGAGCCGTAGCCGCGGGCGAACAGCTCGTTCACCGGGATGTCGTACCGGGCCACGTAGGCGTCCACCTCCCGCTGCGTCCAGGCCGCGATCGGGTTCACCTTGACCTTGCCGCGCCGCGCGTCGAAGGCCACCACGGGCGTGTTCGCCCGGGTCGGCGACTCGTCCCGGCGCAGCCCGGCGGCCCAGGCGTCGTACCCGGACAGCGCCCGCTCCAGCGGCTCCACCTTGCGCAGTTGGCAGCAGTCGTCCGGGGACCTGTTGAACAGGCGCGGACCGTACTGGCCGTCCTGCTGGCCCACAGTCATCCGGGGCCGGATCGAGCGCACCCGCACCGGCATCCGCCGGGCCACCTCGTCGCGGACCCGCAGCGTCTCCGGGAAGTGCAGCCCGGTGTCCAGGAACACCACGTCGACGCCGGGCGCGACCCGGGAGACCAGGTGCGCCAGCACGCCGTCGGCCATCGAGCTGGTCACGCAGAACCGCTCACCGAACGTCTCCACCGCCCAGCGCGCGATCTCCAGCGCGGACGCGTCCGCCAGTTCCCGGCCGGCCTCCTCGGCCAGCGCGCGCAACTCCTCCGGGTCGCGGCGGGCCGGCCCGCCCGGGCCGATCAGGCCGAGGCCGGCGGCGGAGACGAGGCCGGTCACCGGTTCACCGCCCGGCTCAGCAGACCGGTGAACTTCACCACGAAGACCCGCGCGCAGGCGTGGCACTCCCAGGCGCCGTGTCCGGCCTCGTGCGGTCGGAGGTCCTCCTCCCCGCAGTACGGGCAGTAGAGAGGCGCAGATCTGGCGTCGCTCATCGCAACTCCTCCTCGTCGGCTCTGATCACCCAGTTGGCGAACGTCTCACCCTCGGTCCGGCCGGCCAGGTAGCGGCGGGCGAGCCGTTCCACGTACTCCGGAAGCTCATCGGCTGTGGTCTTCAGGCCGCGCAGCTTGCGGCCGAAGCCGGCGGTCTGCCCCTGGGCCATGCCGAGGCCCCCGCCGAGGTGCACCTGGAAGCCCTCGACCTGCCGGCCGTCCGGGCCGACCACGAGCTGGCCCTTGAGCCCGATGTCAGCGACCTGGGTGCGGGCGCAGGCGTTCGGGCAGCCGTTGAGGTGGATGGAGATGTCCGCGTCGAAGTCGCGCAGCCGCTCCTCCAGGCGCGCGACCAGTTCCTCGCCGCGCCGCTTGGTCTCGACGATGGCGAGCTTGCAGAACTCGATGCCGGTGCAGGCCATCGTGCCGCGCCGCCAGGCCGACGGCCGGGCCTCCAGGCCGATCCCGCGCAGCGCCGCCACCAGCGAGTCGGTCCGCTCCGGCGCCACGTCCAGCACGAGCAGCTTCTGGTACGGGGTGAGCCGCACCCGGTCACTGCCGTGCGCCTCGACCACGTCGGCGAGCTGCGCCAGCTGGGTGCCGGACACGCGGCCCACCACCGGGGCGGCGCCCACGTAGTTCGCGCCGTCGCTCTGCTGGTGCACGCCGATGTGGTCGACCGGCTTGGCCGGCAGGTCAGCGGCCGGACCGTCGAGCAGCGCGCGGCCGAGGTATTCCTTCTCCAGCACCTCCCGGAAGCGCTCCACGCCCCAGTCGGCGACCAGGAACTTCAGCCGGGCCCGGTTGCGCAGCCGGCGGTAGCCGTAGTCGCGGAAGATGCCGACCACACCGGCCCAGACGTCCGGCACCTCGTGCAGCGGCACCCAGACGCCGAGCCGCTTGGCGAGCATCGGGTTGGTGGAGAGCCCGCCGCCGACCCATACGTCGAACCCGGGTCCGTGCTCCGGGTGCTCCACGCCGAGGAAGGAGATGTCGTTCGCCTCGTACGGCGTGTCGACCAGCCAGGAGATCGAGGTCTTGAACTTGCGGGGCAGGTTGGAGTACGCCTTGTCGCCGACGTACCGGCGGACGATCTCGTCGATCGCCGGGGTCGGGTCGAGCACCTCGTCCCGGGCCACACCGGCGACCGGGCTGCCCAGCACGATCCGGGGGCAGTCGCCGCACGCCTCGGTGGTCTGCAGGCCGACCGCCTCCAGCCGGCGCCAGATCTCCGGCATGTCCTCGACCCGGATCCAGTGGTACTGGATGTTCTGCCGGTCGGTGATGTCGGCGGTGTCCCGGGCGAACTCGCGGGAGATGTCCGCGATCACCCGGAGCTGGGCCAGGTTGAGCTGGCCGCCGTCCACCCGGACCCGGAGCATGAAGAACTCGTCCTCCAGCTCGTGCGGCTCCAGCACCGCGGTCCGCCCGCCGTCGATGCCGGCCTTGCGCTGGGTGTAGAGGCCCCACCAGCGGAACCGGCCGCGCAGGTCCTGCGGGTCGATCGAGGCGAAACCCCGGTGGGCGTAGATGTTCTCGATCCGGTCCCGCACGTTCAGCGGGTCGTCGTCCTTCTTGATCCGCTCGTTGGGGTTGAGCGGCTCACGGTGCCCGAGCGCCCACTGCCCCTCGCCGCGTGGCCGGCGGGGCGCACGGGCGGCAGGCGCCGGGCTGTCGGGACGGGTCGGGGTGCTGCTGACCGCCATCGCGGCGTCCTCCATTGCTTGCTGCGGTGCTGCGAGCGCGGACGCGGCGGCCGGCCCGGGAGAGGGCCGTGGACGGCGATGTCGATTGACGGCCGGCGCGAGTACGCGCCCGAGACGGAAGGGTCGGGCGTCGTCAGTGGGCCGGACAGATCGCGCTGCGCACGCGGCCGTAATCGACGTGGCGGCGAGCCACGAAGCGGCGGACGACAGCGGCGGTCATGTGCCTCATGCTGCCACACCACACCCCGCGCGACCACAGCTCCGCACTGTGATCCCACATCACGGGCCCCCCGAGATCGACTCACACCTTTCCCCCTCCCGCCCTCCCTGCCCCCGCACCGTTGATTGGGAAATGGTGGAGCGGGCGGGTGAGCGGGAGCGGGCGTGTGACGCTACGGGGGTGAGAAGGTTCCCGCCCGCGTCTGTTCGCGCCCTTCCCGGCTGGGCGGTGTGGGTGGTGCCGGGGCTGCTCACGCTCGTGGTGACGCTGGCCGGGATCGGGCACGCCCAACCCTGGCGGGACGAGCTGGCCACCTGGAGCGCGGCCACCCGCCCGCTTTCCGACCTGGCCCGGATGACCCGCACCATCGACGCCGCCACCGGGCCGTACTACCTGCTCATGCATGCCTGGACGGCGATTGCCGGCGCGTCGCCGACGGCGCTGCGGCTGCCCTCCGCGCTCGCCATGTCCATGGCCGCCGCGCTCACCGCCCGCCTCGGGGCACGCCTGGCAGGTGACCGGGCCGGGCTGCTGGCCGGACTGCTGTTCGCGGTCCTGCCGGTCACCTCCCGGTACGGGCAGGAGGCCCGCCCGTACGCCCTCGCCACGCTGCTCGCCGTGCTGGCCACGCTGCTGCTGGTCGAGGCGCTGCGCCGAGGAGGGCGGTGGCGCTGGGCGGGGTACGCCGCAGCGGTCGCCGCGCTCGGCCTGTTCCACCTGCTCGCGCTCACGCTGCTCGCCGCCCACGCCGTGGTGGTGCTGCTGACCGCCGCACGTGGCCCCGCGGCGGTCGTCGATCCGCCCGGCCAGTTCCGAGCCGAGATGCCCGACGCGAGCCGGCCACGCCGCAGACACCCACGGCGTTCCACCCAGCCACGAGATCGAGCGCCGGTGGAACGCCACGGGTGTCACGGCGCCCCGCAGACACCCACAGCGTTCCACCCAGCCACGAGATCGAGCGCCGGTGGAACGCCACGGGTGTCACCGCATCCCGGGAGAAGGGAGCACGGCACGGACGCGCCGGAAGCGGAACCGCAGGACGTGACCGGCGAGGCTCGGGAGGCGTCGGCGCCCGGCCGACGGGTGCTGGCCGGGTGGTTGCTGGCGCTGGTGCCGGTCGTCGTGCTCGTCACCCCGCTGGCGCTGGTCGCCCGGGGGCAGCGCGGTCGACAGCTCGACTGGGTGGACCCGGCGCGGCTGCCCGACCTGGCGGCACTACCGGGCGCGCTGTCGCAGAGCGGCGTCGTCGGCGGGTTCGTGCTCGCGCTCGCGGCGCTCGGCGCGGCCCGGCTGGGTCGCCGTGCGCTGCTGCCCACCGCCGCTGTGCTGCTGCCGGTGGTGCTGGTCTTCGCCGCCGGAACGACGGTGCCGCTCTGGGTGACTCGCTACCTCGTCTTCACCGTGCCGTTCGCCTGCGTGCTGGCCGGCGCCGCGCTGGCTGCCGCGCGGGTCACTCCCGCGCCGGCCCGGACACCGGGAACAGCGACGCCCGCCAAACCCGAGCGCACGGCGACACCCGCCGCAGCCGGCCGCACTGCCGCGCCCGGGGAAGCAGAGCAAGGGCCGACGTCGCCACGCGTACGGATCGCGGCGGGACTCGCGGTGGTGGTCCTGGCCGGGCTGCTCGGGCTGCCCGATCAGGCGGCCCTGCGCCGCACCCACGAGTGGCCGCGCGGCGCACCGGTCGACTACGCGGGCGCCGCCGGGGTCGTCCGCGCCGAGCAGCGGCCGGGCGACGCGATCGTCTACGCGTCCCGCAACGGCTGGCTGTTCCCCGATCTGGGCATTGCGTACCACCTGGGGTCGAGGTTGCCGCGCGACGTGCTCGTGGTCCGCGACCAGCGTCGGAACGCGAGCCTCTGGGCCGTGGAGTGCGACGATCCGGCGCGCTGCCTGGCCGGGGTGGACCGGGTCTGGCTGGTGGTCACCGGCCGGCGCGCGGACCCGCTGGCGGCGGTGCCGGGCGCGAAGGGCGACGCGCTGCGCGCGGGCTACACGGTGCGGCAGGTGTGGCCGCGCCCGGGGATCACGGTGGCCCTGCTCGTCCGGTGAGGCGGTCGGTGGTGCCGCGGGCCAGCGGTACGACGATGGTCGCCTCGGTGCCGCCGTCGGCGCCGTTGCGCAGCGCGATGGTGCCGCGCAGCTCGCCGGTCACCAGCGCCCGGACGATCTGGAGACCCAGGTTTCCGCCGCGCTCGGCGTCGAACTGCTCGGGCAGTCCCCGGCCGTTGTCGGTGACCGCGACGTGCAGTTGCTTGCGGGCCCGGTGCGTGGAGACCACCACCTCGGGCCGGGGCGCGTCCGCGGGTGCGGGCCCGGCGTCCTCGTCTGCCGGCGGGAAGCCGTGCTCGACGGCGTTGAGCAGCAACTCGTTGAGCACCATCACCAGCGAGGTGGCGATCTCGGCGGGCAGTACGCCGAAGGTGCCGCGGCGGCGCATACCGACGCTCACCTCGGTGGCGGCGACCTCGGTGGCGGCGCTGGCGACCCGGTCCACGATGCCGTCGAACTCGACCGCCTCGTCGCTGGACATGGAGAGCGTCTCGTGGACCAGCGCGATCGAGGCGACCCGGCGTACCGATTCTTCGAGCGCCACCCGCGCCTCGGGCATGGCCACCCGGCGGGCCTGGAGGCGCAGCAGCGCGGCGACGGTCTGGAGGTTGTTCTTCACCCGGTGGTGGATCTCCCGGATGGTGGCGTCCTTGGTGATCAGAGCGCGGTCGCGGCGGCGTACCTCGGTGATGTCGCGGACCAGGACCAGCGCGCCGATCGGCACTCCGGCGGGCATCAGCGGCAGCGCCCGGGTGAGCATGGTGGCGCCACGGGCGTCGATCTCCCGGCGGGGTGGCGCCTCACCGCGCAGCGCGGCGAGCACGGCGTTGCCCGCGTCGGTGCCTTCCAGAGGATCGCCCGCGAGCCGGCGGTGCAGCTTGGCGAGGTCCTCCCCGACGAGATGTGAGGCGTAGCCGAGGCGGCGGTACGCGGACTGCGCGTTCGGGCTCGCGTAGGTGACCTTGCCGTTGGCGTCGAGCCGCACCAGGCCGTCGCCGACCCGGGGCGCCGAGGTGGTCTCGCCCGGGTGCCGGGGCGGCGGGAACGTGCCGTCGGCGATCATCTGGGCCAGGTCGTCGGCGGTGGTGAGGTAGTTCAGTTCGAGCTGGCTGGGGGTGCGGGCGGTGGACAGGTTGGTGTCCCGGCCCACCACGGCGATCACCTCGCCGGCCTCACCGTCGCCGGTGCGCAGCCGGACCGGGATCGCCTCGTGGCGGGCCGGGACGTCGCCGTACCAGACCGGGTCGCCCTCGCGCCAGATCCGTCCCTGGCGGTGGGCCACCTCCAGGTGGGCCACCTCGGCCCCGCCGACGATGCGCCCGACCTGGTCGTCCAGGTAGGCGGTCGGCGCGGTGGTGGGACGGACCTGGGCCACGCAGAGGAACGTGCCGTCACCGTCCACCGGCACCCAGAGCAGCAGGTCGGCGAAGGACAGGTCGGACAGCAACTGCCAGTCGCCGGCGATCCGGTGCAGGTGGTCGATGTCGGCCGGACGGAGCGCGGTGTGCTCCTCGGCGAGGTCACGGAGGGTGGACACGCCACACAGCGTGCCACGCCGGGCCTCACATCGTCGCCGTGACCTTCTTCAAGCCGCGCGGCGCGTCCGGGTCCTCGCCCCGGGCCAGCGCCAGGGACAGCGCGAGCCGTTGCAGCGGCAGGATGTCGAGCAGCGGCGCGTACCGCTCGTCGACCTCGGGCACCGCCATCCGGGTCTCGCCGACGTCGGCGGAGCCGACCACCACCACGTCGGCGCGGCGCTCGCCGAGCCGGGGCAGCACCTCGCGCATCGACGTGCCCCCGGGGCCGGAGCCGACCACGGCGAGCACCGGGACGTCCGGGTCGGTCATGGCGAGCGGGCCGTGCAGCAGGTCGGCGCCGGAGAAGGCGAGCGCCGGGAGGTACGAGGTCTCCATCAGCTTCAGCGCCGCCTCCCGGGCGGTCGGGTAGGCGTAGCCCCGGCCGGTGGTGACGAGCTGGGCGGCGAACCGGTAGCGCGGGGCGAGCCGGGCCGGGGTGTCGTCGGCGAGCGTCTGCGCGGCCAGCTCGGGCAGGCGGCTCAGGGCGGCGCGTTCCTCGGCGGGCAGCACGCCGTCGCCGGCGCGTACGCCCTCGATCAGCATGAGCAGCGCGAGCAGCTCGGCCGTGTAGGTCTTCGTGGCGGCGACCGCGCGTTCGTGGCCGGCGGCGATGTCGACGCTCAGCTCGGCGGTCTCCACGAGCGGCGAGCCGGGGTTGTTGGTGACGGCGAGGGTGAGCGCGCCGGAGGCGCGGGCGACCCGCAGCACCTCGGCCAGGTCGGGCGAGCCGCCGCTCTGGCTGACGCCGACGACGAGCGCGTCGGAGAGGTCGGGCCGGGCGCCGAAGACGGTGATCGCGCTCGGTGAGGCCAGTCCGGCGGGCAGCCCGAGGCGGATCTCGGTCAGGTAGGCCGCGTAGAGCGCGGCGTGGTCGGAGGTGCCCCGGGCGGTGAAGACCACGTGCCGGGGGCGGCGTTCGGCGACGACGGCCGCCACCTCGGCGACGGCCGCCGCGTGCTCGGTGGAGAGCAGACGCTCGTAACCGGCCGGCTGCTCGTCGATGTCGGCGGCCATACCGGCCCCTGCTCGCGTCACTCCAGAACCTCCTTCTGCGCGTTTCCCGCGCGTTCGATGCTCAGTCTTGCACGTTTCGACGATCTAGATCAACGCAACGAGCAGGAGTGCGCAGTGGATCACTAATCGACGGAAGATCCCCTAGGCTTGCCCGGCTGACCGACCCGACCGGCGAGAGGACGACGTGCCCGAGGACGACGCCGCGCTCTCGGCGGAGGAGGAACTCGCGCTGGCCCGGCTGGCGCTGGACGAGGGCGACCTGCGGCACGCCGCCGACCACGTGGCCGCCGCGCTGGTCCGCTCCCCCACGCTGCCCGAGGCACACGAGACGCTCGCCCGGCTGAACGCGGCGAGCGGCGGCGACCTGGACCTCTTCCCGCTCGGTCAGCAGGCGTTCGTCGGCGCCGTGGTGGCCCGCGCGCACCTGCTCGCCGCCGCCGGCCGCCCCGCCGAAGGGCTCGACCTGCTCGCCGCCGCCACCGGCTACGCGCCCGTCGCCCCGTGGGCCGCCGTACCCTGGGTGACCGCCGCCGACCTGCCGGAACGCCTCGATCCCGAACGCACCGCCCGGATCCTCATGCAGGTCTGCGCGGCGGCGCCCGACCCCGCGCCGCGCCGGCTGCGCGAGCCGCTGGAGCCGTACCTCACGCTGGCCCGCAACGCGATCACCGTCCATCCGGCCCATCCGCTGCTGCTCGGCGCGGCGTCCGCGCTGGCCCGGCGTCTCGGCGAGGTCACCCTCGCCGTCACCTGGGCCACCCGGGGGGTACGCGCACAGCCCACCAAACTCGGCGAGGTGTGGCTCGGGTACGCGTACCGCAGCGCCGGCCGCACCGGCGAGGCGCTCGCCGCGCTGGAACGCGCTGTCGCGCTCGACCCGGACGACCTCGCGGTCTACGCGGACATCGCCGGGACGCTGGCCGACCACGGCCGGCTCGACGCGGCACTGGGCTGGGTCGACCGGGCGCTGGCGAAGGATCCGGACTTCGACTGCGCGGTGCACACCGCGCACCGGCTGCGCTACCTGCGCGACGGGAACGTGGACCACCTGGTGGCGCTCGCCGACTTCGTCCGCGACCACCCGGACGACACGCACGAGCACGGTGATCTCGCCGAGTGCTGCCGGGGACGCCCCTGGCTCGGGCAGGTGACGGCGGCCGGCGACGACGCCCCGGCCCCGGACGGCCCCGCCCCCTCGGCCGAGGCGGTACGGCGGCTCCAGCAGCTCGCGCACCCGGCGTGGCCGCACCCACCAGCCGCGTACGACGCCGCCGTCGGGCTGGCCACACTGGACCTCGCCGACCTGCTCGCCCTGCTGGCACACCCGCCGGAGGCGCCGGCGACCGCGCTGGGCCGGGTGCTCGGCGGGCAGGACCCGGCACTGTGGACGCGCTGCGCGCGGGTCTGGGCCTGCCTCGGCCTGCTGCACCACCGCACCGACGAGCCGTGGGAACGGTCCGCCCGCCGTCGGGTGCTGCGGGAACTGGCCGTCGGCGATCTCGGCCCGGCCGCCGACGCGGCACTGTTCGCCCTGGTCACCGCCGCCTGGGTGCACCCGGACACGCGCGCCGACGTGGCCACGCTGGTGGCCGGGCGGATCGCCGAGGTGGCGGCCGGATCCGCTCGGCGGGCCCCGGTGGCGGTGTCGCTGGCGTACCTGGCGCGAGCCACCCCGGCACTCGACCCGGCGGCACGCGCCACTGCCGACGGGCTGATCGCCGACGCCGAGGGCGGACCGCTGCGGCGTCTCTGGCGACGCCTCACCGCCCTGTTCCGCCGCGTCTGACCGCGCGGCGCGGCCAGACGCGGCACGGCCCCGCGTACCCCCTCGGGGGCGGCGGGGCCGCGACCGTGCGTGCGTCAGGCGACGGGGGCCCGGCCGAGCGCGGCCTCGGCCTCGTCCTCCGGTGTGGCGCCGGCCGGCGGCACGTCGTTCGTCGCGCGCAGCGGCACCTCCTTGATGAACCAGGCGAGCACCGGTACGGCGACCGTGAACAGGACCGCCCAGAAGAAGACGTGCGAGATGGCGTCGGAGAGGCCGCCGAGCACCGCCTCGCGCACCGGGCCGGTGAGCTTCTTGAGCGCCTCCAGGTTCATCGCGCCGCCCTCGCCGCCACCCGAGCCCGCGAACGCGGGGCCGGCCGCGGAGTCGGCGAGGCGGTTGGCGAAGATCGCGCCGAAGAGGGAGACGCCGAACGAGCCGCCGATGGACCGGAAGAAGGTGGCCGCGCCGCTGGCCGCGCCGAGGTCCTTCTGTTCGACGCTGTTCTGCGCGATGAGCATCGAGGTCTGCATCAGGAAGCCCATGCCAACGCCGAGAACGATCATGTAGAGCGAGGACTGCGCCTTGCTGGTGTCCACGTCCAGCAGGCTGAGCAGGGCCAGGCCGGCGGTCATCACCACGCCGCCGATGATCGGGAAGATCCGGTAGCGGCCGGTCTTGGTGATGGTCCGGCCGACCACGAGCGACACCACGAGCATGCCGAACATCAGCGGGAGCAGCAGCAGACCGCTGTTCGTGGCCGACGCCCCCTGGACGGTCTGCTGGTAGAGCGGCAGGAAGTTCATCGCGCCGAACATGGCGAAGCCGAGCAGGAAACCGATCACCGAGATCAGCGCGAAGTTGCGGTTGGCGAACAGGCTCAGCGGCAGGATCGGCTCCGGCGCGCGCCGCTCGACCAGCGCGAACGCGGCGAGCGCGAGCACCGCCAGCGCGGCGAGGCCGAGGATCTGCGGCGACACCCAGTCGTACTCGTTGCCGCCCCACGTGGTCACCAGCACGATCGCGGTGATGCCGACGGACAGCAGCGCGGCGCCCAGCCAGTCGATCTTGTGTTCGGTGCGGTACTTCGGCAGGTGCATGGTGGTGGCGAGGACCAGCAGCGCCGCGCCGCCCAACGGCAGGTTGACGTAGAACGCCCAGCGCCAGGAGAGGTTGTCGGTGATGAAGCCGCCGACGAGCGGGCCGGCGACCATGGCGATGGCCATGATGCCGGCGATCATGCCCTGGTAGCGGCCCCGCTCACGGGGCGGGACCAGGTCACCGATGATCGCCATGACGCCGACCATCAGGCCGCCCGCGCCGAGGCCCTGCACGGCACGGAACGCGATCAGCTCGATCATGCCGGTGTCCGTGCCGCCGAAGACGCCGGAGCCGGACATGCCGCAGAGCGCGGAGCCGACCAGGAACACGACGACGGCGGTGAGGAAGACCGACTTGCGGCCGTAGAGGTCGCCGAGCTTGCCCCAGATCGGCGTGGAGACCGTGGTGCCCAGCACGTACGCGGTGACCACCCAGGTGAAGTGGTCGGCGCCGCCGAACTCGAAGACGATCCGCGGCAGCGCGGTGCTGACGATCATGTTGTCGAGCATCGCGAGCATCATCGCGATCATCAGGCCGAACAGGACGACCCGGACATTGGGTCTGGTGGTCACCTGGGCTGGTTGACTCATCGGTAGGCTCCCCCGCAGGTCACGTGATCAACTTACTTGCCGCCCGGCTAGTTCACTTACTAGCCGGACGGTAAGCTGACGACGGGCACACGTCAAGCGCTTTGAAAGGATGTCGGCTGGTGAGGGAGACCACAGGTGGCACGCGGCAGCGAATCCAGGCCGTCGCCTTGGAACTCTTCACCGAGCAGGGCTACGAGAAGACGTCCCTGCGGGAGATCGCCGAGCGGCTCGGCGTGACCAAGGCGGCGCTCTACTACCACTTCAAGAGCAAGGACGAGATCGTCACCAGCCTGGTCGACGACCGGCTGCGCCGGATGGACGAGCTGATCGCCTGGGCCGCCGACCAGCCGCCCACCCTCGCGACCCGGCGCACCCTGCTCGGCCGGTACGCCGACAGCATGTTCGCCGGCGACCTGCCCCAGGTGATGCGCTTCTTCGAGCAGAACCAGACGGTGCTCAAGAGCCTCGTCGCGGGCCAGCAGATGCGGGACCGGATGATGCGCCTGGCGCACGAGCTGTGCCGGGGCGACAACTCACCCGCCGCCCAGCTCCGCGCCGCGCTCACCCTGTTCGCGGTGCACACCAGCTGGTTCGCGGTACGCGCGCCCGGCATCACCGACGACGAGCGCAAGCGGATCGCGCTCGAGGTCGCCGACGAGCTGCTCGCCAAGATCGGCGCGGAGAGCGACTCCTGAGCCGCGCTCAGCGGGCCGCGGTCAGGTCCAGCCGCAGGCCGCGCAGGTCGATGCCGGGCATCGGCATCCAGTCCTTCTCCGGGCACCTGACGAAACCCAGCCGCTCGTAGAGGCGGTGTGCGCTCGCCGCCATCCCGGCGCGTACGCAGATCACCACCGCCGTGCAGCCCAGCTCCGTCGCGCGCGCCACGCACGCGGACGCGAGCGCCGCGCCCGCGCCCCGGCCCTGGGCGGCCGGATCGACCGCGAGCATCCGGAACTCGCCCTCGCCAGGGCCGGCGAGGTCGGCGTACGGGGTGCCGGGCAGCACGAACGTCACCGCGCCGAGCACGTGGCCGGTGGCGTCGTCGACGGCCACCAGCACCTCGCCGGTCTCGGCGCGGGTGGCCACGTCGGCGAGCACCGACGTGTACCCGGTCTCGTCCTTGAGCTGGCCGTCCGCCTCGTACGCGGCAACGGTCAGCCGGGCCACGGCCGGTAGGTCCGCCGGCTCGGCGCGACGCACCCGCAGGCCGGTCAACCGATCTCCGCGATCAGGTCGCCGTCCTGCACCACGTCACCCTCGTTGACCGCGAGCCTCTGCACCACGCCGTCGGACTCGGCGACAACCGGGATCTCCATCTTCATCGACTCCAGGATGACGAGGGTGTCGCCCTCGGACACCGTGTCGCCGGCCGACACGACGACCTTCCAGACGTTGGCCACCATCTCGGCACGGATCTCCTCGGCCATCTTGCGGCCCTCCCTCTCCCCCGACAGCTCCCCGACAATCCTGCGAACGGTATCCAATCATGACGCCGGTCACGCCGGCCCGCGCACCACCGGCGCGCGATCCGCCCCACCGCGCCCCGGCGGGCGGCCACGGCACTAGCATCGTGCGGGTCGGCCATCGGCGAGCCCGGAGGGCCGCACCCGCGACCTCCGCCGCGCCCAGCCGCGGACGGAACCGTGACCAGCACAAGGAGGCAGAGCATGGCGAAGAAGGCCCGCAAGAAGAAGGCCCGTAAGAAGAGCAGCGCCAACCACGGCAAGCGCCCCAACTCCTGATCATCGGATCAGCGCGGCGCAGGCGCCGGACATGCGCGACGGCCCGGGTCCGTGATCGGACCCGGGCCGTCGCGTCTGTCGTTCAGTCGGCCAGTTCGCGGGACTGGGTGGTCTCGAAGACCACCAGCTCGGTCAGCCGCAGGCGCAGCCGCTCCCGCAGCTTCTCCGGCGCCGCCTCGTTGCCGCAGCACCGGGCAACCAACGCCTTGACCTCCTGCTCGATGCCGTACTCGCGCAGGCACGGCCCGCACTCGTCCAGGTGGTGCCGGATCAGTACCCGGCGCTCCTCGGCGCACTCCAGGTCGAGGTAGAGGTAGACCTCGGCGAGGACCTCGTGGCAGTCCGTCTCGTGCGGTCGTCCACAGCTCACGGTCACACCTCCCGGCCGGCGGCGGCGGTCGAACCCTTCTTCGACGAGGCGGCGCTGAAACCCCGCTCCGCCGCGTACTGCTCCAGCAGCTTTCGCAGATTACGTCGGCCACGGTGCAGACGGGACATCACGGTGCCGATCGGCGTGCCCATGATGTCGGCGACCTCCTTGTAGGAGAAGCCCTCGACGTCGGTCAGGTAGACGGCCATGCGGAACTCCTCCGGCAACTGCTGGAGGGCCTCCTTGACGTCACTGTCCGGCAGCCGGTCGAGCGCCTCCGTCTCGGCCGAGCGCAGGCCGCTGGACGTGTGCGACTCGGCCTCGGCGAGCTGCCAGTCGGTGATCTCCTCGGTCGGCGCCTGGATGGGCTGGCGCTGCCGCTTGCGGTAGGTGTTGATGTAGGTGTTGGTCAGGATCCGGTAGAGCCAGGCCTTCAGGTTCGTGCCCTGCTCGAACTGGTGGAAGGCGGCGTACGCCTTCAGGTACGTCTCCTGAACCAGGTCCTCCGCGTCCGCCGGGTTGCGGGTCATCCGCAGCCCGGCAGCGTAGAGCTGATCGACGAAGGGCATCGCGTCCCGCTCGAAGCGGGCCCTGCGCTCGTCCGTCTTCTCGGTGGTCAACCGCACATCCCCTCGCGTCGGATGCTTTCCCGCCGAGGATACGCGTACCCACTTGCCGGCAGATTCACTTCCGGAGTGTGTGCCGGTGCTCACGACCGACGCCGCCGCGGGCCACTCCGGCGCGTCGAGCAGCCGCCGGAGCTGGTGCTCGTCCCGTTCGTCCCGTTCCCGGCTCCGTGTCTCGATCCGCACCGGTCACCCCCCTCGCCGCTGGCTCTGTCGTCGTCCAAGGGGGTAACGCGAGGTGCGGGGTGCGGCATTCCTCCGGCCCCACCCGATCCTGGTCCCGGCCTCGGCCGCGACCGACGCTGGGACCAGGAAGGGCCTGGGAGGGCGGCCCCGGCACGCCCGAACCGGGCGGCCGGCACCAACCGGTGCAACGACCCGCCGCGGCGGACGGTCACGGCGCGCGCCGCCCGGTCAGGACGACCATCCGTGTACGCGCAGCCAGTCCCGCACGACGGCGGCCGTCCCGGCCGGATCGCCGCGCAGGTCGTGGCGCTCCCCCGGCCGGACCACCACCTCGATGCCGGGGCCCGGCTCGGGCACGCCGAACGGGTCCCGGTCGCCGTTCACGACGAGCGTGGGCAGCCCGGTGCGCAGTTCGCCGGCCCGGGAACGCTCCGGTCGCCCCGGCGGGTGCAGCGGGAACGCCAGCGCCACGACTCCGGCCGCCCCGACGGCGACGGCGGTACGGCAGGCCACCCGGGCACCACTGGACCGGCCCCCGACCACCCAGTGGCGTACCAGCGGGGCACGACGGCGCAGCTCGGCCAGCACCGCCGTCCACGCCTCGTCGAGGTGCCCGGCGGGGGCGGGCGCGCGGCGCCCGGCCACCCGGTACGGCTGGGTCACCAGGGCCACCCCGGCCCCGGCGGCGAGCGCCGAGTCCCGTACCGCGGTGAGGTCCGGCGCGTCCACATCACCGCCGGCGCCGTGCCCGAGCACCAGCACCGTCGCGCCGCCGGCAGGCGGGTCGAACCGCAGCCGGGCGGGGCCTCGCGGGGTGTCGATTTCGTCATCGTGCCGCACCGGCCCATTCTGCGCGGGCGGGCGGCCCACCGGCGGCCGGGCGCGGAAACGCCCCACGTCGCCCGTGGCCCACCGCGGCGGGACACGGGCGACGTCGGGATCAGCTCAGCGGAACCAGCGTGAGCAGACGATCACGCACCGGCGGGCCGGCGTCGTCGAGCGCGTCCGGATCCGGCTGCACCTCGCTGCGCCAGGCCACCAGCATGGCTCGCCGCTCACGCGGCGTGGTGCCGCCCCAGACGCCGTGGCAGTCGCCCACCTCCAGCGCCCAGGCCAGGCAGGAGCCCTGGACGTCGCAGGTGCGGCAGAGCGCCACGGCGGCGTCGGCCGGCTCGTTCGGCGCCGGGAAGAACGTCTCCGGATCGACGTTCTGACAGGCGCCCTTGGTGCGCCAGGCGTCGTCCTGGCGTCGTTCGTCAAGCGCCCGCAGCAGTCGCGGATCGCGCCGCGCGGCGGCTACCTCGTGCGGACGGGGCATGCGTGCCCGTGTCAATTCACCCACCTCCCCCGTGGGAACCGGCGAAGATCTCTGCAAGATCGATGAATGCCATTCGCCCCGTGCGAACAGACGCCCATCACCGGCGCTGTGTTCTATCGCATTCGCATACGTAAGGACAAGAGTCTTCAATGAAAGTGACTGAACATCCGGCCGACTTTCCGGCGCAACCCCGGCAAAAAGGTACACGCCGATGTGGCGGAGCGTGATCAGAACAGGGTCGCCTCGGCGACCGTCTCGACGCCCGCCGGGGCCACCGGCGCGATCAGTTCCGGGCCGTCGTTGCGGACGTCGCCGACGGCCCGGGAGACGGGCCGGATCTCCAGCCCGGCGAGCAGGCCGGCGTCCGGCGCCAGCAGCTCCGCCGGCTCCTCGGCCGGGCCCAGCCAGGCCCCCCAGCGCTCCGGCGGCAGCAGCAGCGGCATCCGGTCGTGCACCTCGGCCAGCTCGCCGACCGCAGCGGTGGTGAGCACGCTGAACGTGAGCCGGGCCGCACCGGCCGCCTCCCAGACCGACCAGATGCCCGCGAAGGCCAGGACGGAGCCGTCCCGCGGGGTCATGAAGTAGGGCTGACGTCCGCCGTCGGCGAGGCGGACCCACTCGTACCACCCGTCGGCGGGGACCAGGCAGCGGCGGCGGGCGAAGGACGGCGCGTACGCCCGGCTGGTGGCGACCGTCTCGGCCCGCGCGTTGATCATGCGGGCGGCTCCGGCGGCGCTGCGCGACCACTGCGGGAGCAGGCCCCAGCGGCCGAGGGAGAGCAGCCGGTGCCCCTCCGGGGCGAGCCGGACCAGCGGCACCGGATCGGTCGGCGCGACGTTGAAGTCCGGCGCCACCCCGCCGGTCTCGTCGGCCGACTCGAACAGCGCGCTCAGGTCGGCGGCGCTCCGGGTCGTGGCGTACCTCCCGCACATGGCGCCCACGCTAGCCGCATTCGGACGTTCCGGCTGTCCCGCCCAACGGGAGCAGTGGCGACGAACGCTTCCACCGGGCCGCGCGCTTGGCAGAATGTGACCGTGAGCAATCCGATCGCGACGTGCCCGCAGCCGTGGACCGCGCCGACCGCGAGCGACCCGGTCGCCGCGACGCTGCGCCTGCCCGGTTCCAAGTCGATGACCGCCCGGGCCCTGGTGCTCTGCGCGCTGGCCGGCGGGCCGTCGACACTCGCCCGGCCGCTGCGCGCCCGGGACACCGAACTGATGGCCGGCGGGCTGCGTGCGCTCGGCGCCCACGTGTCGATCTCGGACGACGACCGCTGGCTGGTCCGCCCGCATCCGCTGGCCGGCCCGGCGCACGTCGACGTCGGCCTGGCCGGCACCGTGATGCGCTTCCTGCCCCCGGTGGCCGGGCTGGCCGCCGGTCGGGTCACGTTCGACGGCGACCCGCACGCCCGGACCCGCCCGCTCGGGCCCCTGATCGGCGCGCTGCGCGCGCTCGGCGTCCGCATCGACGCGCCCCCGGCCGGCAGCCTGCCGCTCGTCGTCCTCGGCGCGGGCCGGGTGACCGGCGGCGACGTGGTGATCGACGCCTCCGCGTCCAGCCAGCTCGTCTCCGGGCTGCTGCTCGCCGCGCCCCGCTTCGACCGGGGCGTCGTGGTCCGGCACGAGGGGCCGCCGGTGCCGTCCGCGCCGCACGTGCGGATGACGGTGCAGATGCTGCGCGCCGCCGGCGCCGCCGTCGACGACACCACGCCGGACGTCTGGACGGTCGAGCCGGGCCCGCTGTCCGGGCGCGGCTGGGAGATCGAACCCGACCTGTCCGGCGCCGCGCCGTTCTTCGCCGCCGCCCTGGTCACCGGCGGCGAGGTGACGCTACAGGGCTGGCCGCACAGCAGCCTCCAGCCGGTCGAGCGGCTACGAGAGCTGCTGCACCGGATGGGCGGCGAGGTGAGCCTCGGCACCGACGGCCTGACCGTGCGGGGCACCGGCAGGGTGCGCGGGCTCGACGCCGACCTCTCCGACGTCGGCGAGCTGACCCCGGTGCTGACCGCGCTCACGCTGCTCGCCGACGGCCCGTCCCGGCTCACCGGCATCGGCCACATCCGCGGCCACGAGACCGACCGGGTGACCGCGCTGGCAAAGGAGTTCACCGCGCTCGGCGCGGACATCACCGAAACCCACGACGGGCTGGAGATCCGGCCCCGTCCGCTGCGCGGCGGCACGTTCCAGACGTACGCCGACCACCGGATGGCGCACGCGGCGGCGGTGGCCGGGCTGGCCGTCCCCGGCATCGAGGTCGACGACGTGGCGTGCACCTCCAAGACCATGCCGGAGTTCCCGGCACTATGGTCAGGGATGGTGACCGGCAAGAACTGACAGCGGGGGGACGTCCTGACGACGAAGCGGCGCGAGTACGACGAGGACGACGTCCGGATCCGACCGGGCCGGTCGTCGCGCCCGCGTACGCGCACCCGGCCCCGGCACGACGACGCCGTCGAGGGCTTCGTCATCGCCGTCGACCGGGGCCGCTACACGTGCGTGCTGTCCGGGGCAGGGCCGGACGCGCCGCTCGTGACCGCCATGCGCGCCCGCGAGCTGGGCCGCAAGTCGGTGGTGGTGGGCGACCTGGTCGGACTGGTCGGGGACACCTCCGGGGCGTCCGGCGCGCTGGCCCGCATCGTGCGCATCGCCGAACGGACCTCGGTGCTGCGGCGTACCGCCGACGACGACGAGACCACCGCCGAGGGGCGGCTGGAACGGGTGGTGGTGGCGAACGCCGACCAGCTGGTGATCGTCAGCGCGCTCGCCGACCCGCCGCCGCGTACCGGCTTCATCGACCGCTGTCTGGTGGCCGCGTACGACGCCGGCATCGAGCCGCTGCTCTGCCTCACCAAAGCCGATCTGGGCGGCCCGGAGGCGGTGCTCGGCTACTACACCGAGCTGGAGTTGCCGTACGTGCTGATCCGCCCGGACTCCGACCTGGCCGCGCTGCGGGCGCTGCTCGCCGGCCGGGTCTCGGTCATGGTCGGCCACTCCGGGGTGGGCAAGTCGACGCTTGTCAACCGCCTCGTCCCGGCCGCCGAACGGGCGGTCGGCACGGTCAGCGCGATCGGCCGGGGCCGGCACACCTCGACCAGCGCGGTGGCGCTGCGCCTGCCCGCCGAGCCCGGCGCCGACGGCGACACCGGCTGGATCGTCGACACCCCGGGGGTACGCAGCTTCGGGCTGGCGCACGTGTCCGCCGAGAGCCTGCTGCACGGCTTCCCGGACCTGGTCGAGGCGACAGTGGACTGCCCGGCCAACTGCCCGCACACCGGCGACGAGGCGGACTGCGCGCTCGACGCCTGGGTGGCCGCCGGGAAGGCGGACGCCCGCCGGCTCGCCTCGTACCGCCGGTTGCTGGCCTCCCGCAGCGGCGAGGGCGACCCGCGCGAGCCGGAGCGCAACCCCGGCGACCCGCTCGCCGGTTCCTGATCGGCGGACCGGCGGCGACCCGCCGTCGCGGGTCGGGCCGCCGCCGCTAGCGTGTCGGACATGACCGGGTACGCCGACGACCTCGCCCTCGCCCACCTGCTCGCCGACGCCGCCGACGCCGTCTCCTCGGCCCGCTTCCGCGCGCTCGACCTGCGCGTGGAGTCCAAGCCGGACCTGACCCCGGTCTCCGACGCCGACACCGCCGTGGAGCGGGAGATCCGCGCGCTGCTGGCCGCCCACCGTCCCGCCGACGGCCTGCTCGGCGAGGAGTACGGCGAGCAGCCGCCGGCCGGACCGGACGGGCGGCGCTGGGTGGTCGACCCGATCGACGGCACGAAGAACTTCGTCCGGGGCGTGCCGGTCTGGGCCACGCTCGTCGCGCTGCTGGAACACGACCGGCCGGTGCTCGGCCTGGTCTCCGCCCCGGCGCTGGGCCGCCGCTGGTGGGGCGCGCTCGGCGCGGGCGCGTTCGCGGGCACCGGCCCGACGGACGGCACGCCGATCCGGGTCTCCGGCGTCACCGAGCTCGCCGACGCGAGCTTCTGCTACTCGTCGCTGACCGGTTGGGAACAGGCCGGCCGGCTGGACGCGGTGCTCCAGCTCATGCGCGACACCTGGCGCAGCCGTGCGTACGGCGACTTCTACGGCTACATGCTGCTGGCCGAGGGAGCACTGGACGTGATGGTGGAGCCGGAACTGTCGCTGTGGGACATCGCCGCGCTGGTGCCGATCGTCACCGAGGCCGGCGGAAGGATCACCGACCTGGCCGGGCGGCCCGCACCGGCCGGCGTGGACTCCGCCGACATCAGCGCCGTGGCCAGCAACGGCGCGCTGCACGACGACATCCTGACCCGGCTCGGCCGTCCAGCCGAGCGCTGACCCGGGGAGAGCCTCTATCCTCGCCAGGTGGTTTCCTCTGGTTGGTGCTTCCTGGCGGCGATGATCATCGCGTACGGCTTCGCCAACCTCCTTCAGTCGATCGCCGCCGCGCGGACCACCGTGCACCACACGTTCGACCCGGGGCTGCTGCTGCGCCTCGCCGGGCACCGGACCTACCTGATCGGCCTGGCCTGCCAGGTCGTCGGCTTCGTGCTGGCCTTCCTGGCCCGCCGGGACCTGCCGTTGTTCCTGGTCCAGGCCAGCGTGGCGGCCGGGCTCGGGGTGACCGCCGTACTCGGCGTGCTGGTGCTCAAGTGGCGGCTGCCGGCCGCCGAGATGGTCCTGCTGGTGCTGTTGTTCGCCGGCATCACCGCGCTCGTGCTGTCGGCGCAGCCGGCGCCGTCACGACAGCTCGGCACCGCCGGGCTGGTCGGCCTGGCGGTGGCGGTGGCGGCGATCGCCGGCTCGGGCTTCTTCGCCGCCCGGCTGCACGGCGCGCTCGGGTCCGTGGTGCTCGGCTCGCTCGCCGGGATGGCGTTCTCCGCCGCGGCGGTGGCGGCCCGTCCGCTCGCCTCGGCCGGATCGGTGGAGGCGTTCGTCCGCGATCCGCTGCTCTACCTGCTGATCGTCCACTCGGTGATCGGTCAGCTCCTGCTCGGGCTGGCCATGCAACGCGGGTCGACCACGGCGGCGGTGGCCGCGATGGACGCGGCCGGCGCGGTGCCCGCGGCGATCGTCGGACTGCTGCTGCTCAACGACAAGATCTGGCCCGGCCGGGAATGGCTGGCCGGACTCGGCTTCCTGGTGACGCTCGCGGCGGTGGTCGGCCTGACTCGGTACGCCGAACCGCAGCACCACCACACCGGCGCCCGCGACCGCCGGAAGGCGGCGGTGGGCGCCGGGCTGGTGCCGCTTCAGGCCGCCTCGACCGGCCCGCGTTCGGAGACGACCACCTCGTCCGGCGCTGTCACCTCGACCGGCGCTGTCACCTCGACCGGCGCCGTCGGCTCGGTCGGGGTGGCCGGACGGCGCCGGCCGATCACCCGCTCGTAGAGGCGCTCCAGCGCGGTGGCGGTCCGTTCCCAGGTGTAGCTGCACCGGACCCGGTCCACCGCGGCGTGCCCGTACGCGAACCGCCCGGCGTTGTCCGACAGCAGCCGGCGCAGCGTGACCCCGAGCGTGCGTACGTCACCCGGCGGCACCAGCTTGCCGGTCACCTCGTCCACCACCGCGTCGGCGATGCCGCCCATGGCGTACCCGACCACCGGCACGCCGCAGGCCATCGCCTCCAGCGACACCCGCCCGGCTGCCGCGTAGTGCGGCGTGCAGGCCACCACGTCGGCGGAGCGGTACCAGGTGGCCATCTGGTCGTGCGGCACCGCGCCGACCAGCTTCACCTGCTCCGCCACGCCCGCGCGTTCGGCCAGTTCGCGCAGGCGGCGCGCTTCGGCGTGCCCGTCCAGCCGCTCGGCCGGCGGGCCGCCCGCAATCACCAGTTCGGCGTCACCGACCAGCCGCATCGCCCGGATCAGGTCATCCTGGCCGTGCCCGGGCGCGAGCCCGCCGACGGAGAGGATCCGGGGCCGCTGGTCCCGGGGCGCCGCCTCACCGTCCGGGTGGAACCAGCCGGTGTCCACGCCGGTCGGCACCATCGCCACGGCGGTGCGTTGCAGGCCCATCCGGGTCAGCTCGTCGACCTCGTCGTTGCACTGGGCGACCGCCGCGTCCACGGCCCGGGTCAGCGCCCGCTCCAGCGGGATGCGCTCCCCCGGCCCGGTGTAGTCACGGCCGAGGTGACGCAGTTGCTCCACGCCGAGCGAGTGGAACGTCTGCACCACCGGGATGTCGGTGGCGCGTACCGCGTGGGCGGCGGCCAGCCCGCCGACCCAGTAGTGCCCGTGCACCACGTCGGGGGTCCAGTCACCGGCCCACTGCCCGGCCAGCCAGCGGCCGTACTCGGCGACGAAGGGGACCAGTTCGGCGGTGGAGAGCGTGTCGGGGGGGCCGACCGGGACACGTTCCACCCGGTAGCCGTCGAGTTCGGTCAGGGCGGGCTGGGCGGACGCGGCACGGCGCTCGTAGACGCGGACGTCATGGCCCCGGGCGGCGAGTTCCGCCGCCACGCGCGCGACATGCTCCTGCGTTCCGACGGTGGGACCGTCGGTGGACGAGCCGGCGTGCGCGCATACAAGGCCGACGCGCATGGTGCACCTCCATGCGTTCTCGCGAGCGGGGTCTCCGGTCAGAGCGTCCCATTAACCCAGGCCTGGTGCGCCCAAACCTGACAGATCGGGGTCACCCGACCACGGCCGTCCGGGACGACGGGACAGCCGACCGAACCCGATCAGCGGCGGATCGGTCGGCATGACGGCCCGGGCCGGGGGTACCGACAGGGAATGCCGCTCACCCGCAGCCTCTCCGACGCCACTGTCGTCGTCACCGGCGCCTCCAGCGGGATCGGCGCGTCCACCGCGTACGCGCTGGCCCGTCGGGGTGCCAACCTCGTGCTGGCCGCCCGGACCGAGTCCGCGTTGCGCCGGGTCGCCGTACTCTGCCGGGAACTGGGCGGGCAGGCCCTGGTGGCGCCCACCGACGTGACCGACCCGGCGGCGGTGGAGCGGCTGGCCGAGCGGGCGGTGGCCGAGTTCGGCCGGATCGACGCCTGGATCAACAACGCCGCCGTGGGCGCCGTGGGGCTGTTCGACGAGATCCCGGTGGCCGAGTTCCGCCGGGTGGTGGACGTGAACCTGCTCGGCGCCGTGTACGGGACGCGGGCCGCGCTGCCCCGGCTGGAGGCGGCCGGCGGCGGGGTGCTGGTCAACAACGCCTCGGTTCTGGCCGAGGTGGCGATGCCGTACCAGTCGGCGTACAACGCGACAAAGCACGCGATCCGCGGGCTGGCCGACACCGTACGGCAGGAGCTGCGGGTGACCGGGCGGGGGAACATCTCGGTCTGCACGGTGCTGCCCGCCACCGTCGACACGCCGTTCTTCCGGCACGCGGCCAACCACTCCGGCCGGGAGCTGACCCCGCCGCCGCCGGTGTACCCGCCGGACATGGTCGCCGAGACGATCGTCAAGCTGCTGCGCCGGCCCCGGCGGGAGGCGTACGCGGGCGGCGCGGCCCGGCTGATCGGGCTCCAGTGGCGGCTCGCGCCGGCGGTGGCCGAGCGGGTGCTGGGCTGGTACACCGCGCGCACCCAGTTCGGCCCCGGCGTACGCGCCGACTCCTCCGGCGCCGTGTTCACGCCGGACTCGGCCGCGGAGCGGACCGACGGGTGGTCCGGCCGGCGCGGTCAGGTGCTACGGCTGACCGCGGCCGTCGGGCTGGCCGCCGGCACCGCTGCCGGCACGGTGGCGGCGCTCAGCCGCCGGTCGCGGACCGGTCGGCCATGAGTCCCGTCGACCGGACCGGTGCGCGGGCGCGGACCGACGTGCACAATGGGACGATCATGCCGACGGATGCGCGTTGCCTGGTGGAGACCCACGATTCCTCCCCGACGGTCCGGCTGACCGGAGTGCTCGACCGGTCCGAGGTGGAAACCGTGCGGGACGCGCTGCTCACCCGGTTGTGGCAGCGCCCCGGGGTGCTGCTGGTGGACCTGTCCGGAGTGCGGATCACCGATCCGGGCGCACGCGACGCGCTGGACGAGGTCTGCCGGGCGGTCGCCGACTGGCCCGCCGCCGAGTTGCTGCTCGATCCGGCCGCGCCGCCGCCGGACGCGCCGCCCGAGCCGCTCGACGCCGAACTGCCCCCGGTGGTCGAGGCCGCCCGCGAGGCGCGGGTGCTGGTGACCGACGGGTGCGCCAGATGGGGGCTGCCGGAGCTGGCGGAGCCGGCCTGCATCGCGGTCACCGAGATGGTCAACAACGTGGTGGCGCACGCCGTCACCCCGATGACGCTCCGGCTGGCCCCGCGCGGCGGCGCGCTGCACCTGGCCGTCCGGGACCACTCGACCGGCCGGCCCGCGTACCGGGGGGCGGCGCCGACGGACTCGGTGGGCGGACGAGGGCTGCTGCTCATCGACACGGTGGCCCGGCGCTGGGGCAGCACCGCCCTGCCCGACGGCAAGGTGGTGTGGTGCGTGCTGTACGCCGAGGACGAGGTGACATTCCGCAACTGAGGCACCTTTTCGCCCCGTTGCTCCCGATCCACCCGGCCGGTTGCGGTTAGGGCGGGGAGCGCAGTGGGTAGATCCCGAGCATGCGCGACGACGAGTACCCCACCCCCGTGTCCGATCCCGAGGCGGAGGGCCTGCCCGACACCGCCGACGACGACTCCACCGCGAACGACGACGTGCTGACCGGGCGCGAGGCGGACGGCCCCGAGCCGGCCCAGCTGCCCGGTGACCGCACGCCGGTCGCCGTGGACCAGTTCGGCACCACGGCGGAGGAGCAGCTCGACGGCGAGTCGCTGGACTACAAGCTCCAGCGCGAGCGGTACGAGCGCCCCGCCGACGATCCACTCGCCGGCCCGGTCGACCCCGCCATCGCCGCCGAGGCGGAGAGCGAGGAGGCCGCCGCCCGGGCCCAGCTCGACGCCGACGTGATCGACCCGGGCCCGGTCTCGGACCCGAACTCCCCGGTCTCGGTGTACGACCACGGGCAGCTCGGCACCGTCGCCGACCACCAGGTGGGCCGGCTGGTCGAGCCGGACGAGGGCGCGCACACCGACCAGGAGACCGACAACGTCGCCTACGACGCCGGCGCGGCCGGCGGCGGGGCCAGCGCGGAGGAGCTGGCGGTGCACGAGACCCGGCCGCCGGAGGCGCACTGACCGCTCAGTCGTCCAGGCCCCGCTCGATGGCGTACCGGGTCAGCTCGACCCGGTTGTGCAACTGGAGCTTGCCCAGGGTGTTCTGCACATGGTTCTGCACGGTCCGGTGGGACAGGCCCAGCCGGTCGGCGATCTGCTTGTAGGACAGCCCCTTGGCCACCAGGCGCAGCACCTCGGTCTCCCGCTCGGTGAGCCGGGGTGCGTCGTCGTCCGGGTCGGGCGGCGCGGCGGCCAGCCGCCGGTACTCCCCCAGCACCAGTCCGGCCAGGCCGGGCGTGAACACCGGCTCACCGGCAGCCGTACGGCGCACCGCGTCCAGGAACTCCGCCGGAGCGGCCGACTTGACCAGGTAGCCGGTGGCGCCGGCCTTGACCGCGTCGAGCACGCCCTGCGGCTCCCCGCTGGCCGAGAGCATGAGCACCCGCACGTCGGGCAGCGCGGCGCGCAGGCCCCGGATCACCTCGACGCCGGAGATGTCCGGCAACTGGAGGTCGAGCACCACGAGGTCGGGGCGGGCCGCCGCGGCCACCCGTACCGCCTGCCGCCCCTCACCACTGGTCGCCACCACCTGATGGCCCGCCTCGGTGAGGTCGCGGGCCACGCCCTCGCGCCACATCGGGTGGTCGTCGACCACCATCACCCGGACGCTCATCCGCGGCTCCTCGGCACGACCAGCTCGATCTCGGTGCCGGCGCCGGACACGGAGGCGATCCGCACCTCCCCGCCCAGGTCCGCCACCCGGCCCTGGATGGACTGCGCCACCCCGAGCCGGCCCTGCGCGGCGGCCTCCGCCAGCCGCCCCTCCGGGATGCCCGGTCCCTCGTCGCGTACCGAGACGGTCACCGTCTCCTCCTCGTCCTCGATCAGCACCCAGGCCCGCCCGCCGGCGTGCCGGGCCACGTTGTCGAGCGCCGCGCCGACCGCCGCGGCCAGCTCACCGGCGGTACGCGCCGGCAGCGGCACCGGTGTGGCGGGCGCGGCCACCCCGACCGTGGCCGAGGCGTACCTGTCGATCAGGTCACGCAGGTCCTGCTCGGCCCCGGCCGGGTCCGGCGCCGCCCCCGCCCGGCCGATCAGCGCTCGCAGCGCCGCCTCCTGCTCGCCGGCCAGCCGCGCCAGCTCGGCCGCCTCGCCGTCCAGCTCCGCGCCACGTCGCCGGACCAGCGCGAGCACCTGGAGCACGGAGTCGTGGATGTCGCGGGCCAGCCGTTCCCGTTCCCGGGTGGCCGCCTCCAGCTCCACCGCCCGCTGCAACCGCTCCTCCGCCTCCACCGCCAGCCGCGCCACGTGCCCGACCACCACACCGGCCAGCAGCATCAGGATCGCACCGGTCAGCGCGGACGGGCTGATCCGGTCCCGGGTGGCGAGGTCGGCGCCACCGAGCACGATCGCGGCCATCACGCCGCCACGCCGCCCGCAGGCGACCGCCCAGGCGAGCACCGGCCCGGCCAGCCAGGCGGCGGTCAGCATCGGCACCCCGGCGGCGAGCGCGGCGCTGCCGACCACCCACGGAGTGACCAGGATGAGCGCCAGCACCACGCCGAGGTCGGTCAGCAGCAGCGGCCAGCGCCGCCCGGCCGGCCGGCCGTACCCGGCCGCCGTCACGCCGCTCCAGGCCAGCATCGCCAGCAGGACACCGCCCGCGGCGACCGGGTGCGCGTAGCGGCCCGCGTCGCGCAGCACGACCAGTCCGACGTACGCGAGCGCGGCGAAGCGGAACACCGCTATCGATCGCCAGAACGGGCCCTCAAGGCCGGAGGACGACGGCATGTGCGTCACCCTGTCACAGCCGGTCCAGGGCACCCCGGGGGTGCGGCCCGAGAAACCCTGACGTACGGTGGAAATGCCGCGAAAGTCGTCGACAACCATCGTCGGGACGGGGTCATGACAAACGCAGAACTCCCCGCACCGCGTACGGTTGTGCCCATCGAACCTTCCCTGCTTCTCGCCACGGCCTTCGACCAGGCGCAGGTGACCGGGCTGCGGCACGCGGTCAGCTCACACGCGCACGGCGCGGGCCTCTCCGGCCAACGGCTGGACGACTTCGTGCTGGCGGTCAACGAACTGATCACCAACGCGGTCCGGCACGGCGGCGGGCAGGGCTGGCTGCGGCTCTGGCAGCGCGGCGACGACCTGGTCTGCGAGGTCGCCGACCACGGGCCCGGGATCAGCGAACGGCGGCTGCGCGACCGGGACCGGCCCGCGCCGGACACCGCCGGCGGCTGGGGTCTCTGGCTGGCCCGGGAGCTGAGCGACTCGATGGAGGTGGACAGCGGCGACGCGGGCACCGTCGTCCGGATCACCGCCGCGCTCACCATCCGGCAGCCCGTCACCGGCCCACTGGAGGGCTGACCCAGGGCCGTCAGCCGAACAGGGCGCTCACCGACTCCCCGTTGTGGATCCGCCGCATCGCCTCGGCCAGGGCCGGCGCCACCGACAGCACCCCCAGCTTCGGCACCCGCTTCTCGGCCGGGATCGGCACCGTGTTCGTGCAGACGATCTCCAGTACGCCCTCCTGTGCGCTCAGCCGCTCCAGCGCCCCGCTGGAGAACAGGCCGTGCGTGCAGGCCAGCCGGATCGAGCGGACCCGCCGCTCGTGCAGGTGCGAGATCAGCTCGATCACGGTGCTGCCCTTGGCGATCTCGTCGTCCAGCACGATCACGTCCCGGTCCGTCACGTCGCCGATGATCGTGCTGATCTGCACCCGGTCGTCGCTGTAGCGCTGCTTGGCCCCGGCCGCGACGGGCGTGCCGAGCATCCGGGCGAACGCGGCGGCCTCCTTGGCGTTGCCCAGGTCCGGCGAGACCACCACCGCGTTGCTCAGGTCGTACCCCTTGAAGTGGGCGGCCAGCTCGCGCAGCGCGTGCAGGTGGTCCACCGGGACGCTGAAGAAGCCGTGCACCTGCGGCGAGTGCAGCGTCATGGCCAGCACCCGGTCCGCGCCGGCGTAGGTGAGCAGGTCGGCGACGAGCCGGCCGCCGATGGAGATGCGCGGCGCGTCCTTCTTGTCCGACCGGGCGTACGCGTAGTGCGGCAGCACCACCGTGATCCGCGCGGCCGAGGCGCCCCGGGCCGCGTCGATCATGAGCAGCAGCTCGACCAGGTGCTCCTGCACCGGTGGCACCAGCGGCTGGATGAGGAAGACGTCGCGCTCCCGGCAGTTCGCCTGCAACTGCACCTCAAGGCAGTCGTTGGCGAACCGGGACACCCGGACCGGGTGCAGCGGAACGTGGAGGTGGGCGCAGATCTCGGTGGCGAGGTCCGGATGGGCGGTCCCGCTGAACACGGCAATGTCACGCACGTCTGATGATCGTACGGGTCGCCGGAGGAAGACGGTGGGCGGTCGCGGCGGGTACGGTGCTGCCGTGACCGCAGAGTTCGTCGCCGCCATCGACCAGGGCACCACGTCCTCGCGCTGCATCGTCTTCGACCGGGCCGGTGAGATCGTCGCCGTGGCCCAGCGCGAGCACCGGCAGATCTTCCCCCGGCCCGGCTGGGTCGAGCACGACGCCGAGGAGATCTGGACGAACGTCGAGCACGTGGTGCGCGAGGCGCTGACCGGCGCCGACATCAGCACCGAGGCGCTGGCCGCGGTGGGCATCACCAACCAGCGGGAGACCACGGTGGTGTGGGACCGGGCGACCGGTCGCCCGGTGGCCAACGCGATCGTCTGGCAGGACACCCGCACCGGCCCGCTGCTGCGCGAGCTGACCGAGACGTACGACGAGGAGCGGCTGCGGACCCGCACCGGCCTGATCCCCGCCACCTACTTCGCCGGCCCGAAGCTGCGCTGGCTGCTCGACCACGTCGACGGTCTGCGCGAGCGCGCCGAACGCGGCGAGGTGCTGTTCGGCACCATGGACAGCTGGCTGATCTGGAAGCTGACCGGCCGGCACGTCACCGACGTGACGAACGCCAGCCGCACGATGCTGATGGACCTGGAGACGCTCGACTGGGCCCCGGAGCTGCTCGACGCGCTGCGGATCCCGGCCGCCGTGCTGCCCGAGATCCGCAGCTCGGCCGAGGTGTACGGCACCGCCCAGGGGGTGCTGGCCGGAGTGCCGGTGGCGAGCGCGCTCGGCGACCAGCAGGCGGCGCTGTTCGGGCAGACCTGCTTCCAGCCCGGCGAGGCCAAGTGCACCTACGGCACCGGCAGCTTCCTGCTGCTCAACACCGGCGCCAGCCCGGTACCGTCCCGGCACGGCCTGCTCACCACCGTGGCGTACCGGATCGAGGGCCAGCCCGCGGCGTACGCGTTGGAGGGCGCGATCGCGGTCACCGGCTCGCTGGTGCAGTGGCTGCGCGACAACCTCGGCCTGATCTCCACCGCAGCGGAGGTCGAGGAGCTGGCCCGCACCGTCGACGACAACGGCGGCTGCTACGTGGTGCCGGCCTTCTCCGGCCTGTTCGCCCCGCACTGGCGCAGCGACGCCCGGGGCGTGATCGCCGGGCTGACCGGCTACATCACCAAGGGGCATCTGGCCCGCGCGGTGCTGGAGGCGTCCGCCTTCCAGACCCGCGAGGTGGTGGACGCGATGAACGCCGACTCCGACGTGGCGTTGCGGCGGCTGCGGGTCGACGGCGGGATGACCGGCAACGAACTGCTCATGCAGTTCCTCGCCGACGTGGTGAACGTGCCGGTGGTCCGGTCCCGGATCACCGAGACGACCTGCCTCGGCGCCGCGTACGCCGCCGGTCTGGCAGTCGGGTTCTGGCCCGACCTGACCACGCTGCGCGAGAAGTGGCGCTCGGACGCGCAGTGGGAGTCGACGATGGACCCGGCGCACCGGGAGCGCCAGCTGCGCCAGTGGCACAAGGCGGTCCAGCGCACGCTCGACTGGGCCGACTGAGCGTCAGTCCCAGCGGTTGCCGGTGAGCTTCTCGTACACCTCGACGTAACGGGCCCGGGTCGCCTCGATCACCTCGGCCGGCACCTCCGGCGCGGGCGGTTGCTTGTCCCAGCCGCCGGCCGTGGCCCAGTCCCGCACGTACTGCTTGTCGTAGGAGAACTGGGAGCGGCCCGGCTGGTACGACTCGGCCGGCCAGAACCGGGACGAGTCGGAGGTGAGCACCTCGTCGCCGAGGACCAGCGTGCCGTCCGGCGCCCAGCCCAGCTCCAGCTTCGTGTCCGCGATCAGGATGCCCCGCTCGGCGGCGATCTCCGCGCCGCGCCGGTAGACGTCGATGGTGATCTGCCGCAGCCGCTCCGCCACCTCCGGCCCGACCTTGTCCACCACCTGCTCGTACGTGATCGGCTCGTCGTGCTCGCCCTTCGGCGCCTTTGTCGACGGGGTGAAGATCGGCTCGGGCAGGATCGACGCCTCGACCAGGCCGCGGGGCAGCGGCACCCCGGAGACCGAGCCGGCGCGCTGGTATTCGGCGAAGCCGCCGCCGGTCAGGTAGCCCCGCGCCACGCACTCGACCGGCACCATCTCCAGCCGCCGGCAGCGGATCGCCCGGCCGGCGAACTCCGCCGGCACGTCGGTAGCCGAGATCACGTGGTTCGGCACCAGGTCGGACAGCTGCTCGAACCACCACAGCGACAGCGCGGTGAGCAGGCGGCCCTTGTCCGGGATCGGGGTCGGCAGCACCACGTCGTAGACGGAGACGCGGTCGGTGGCGACCAGGATCAGGTCGTCGCCGTCGGCGTAGACGTCCCGGACCTTGCCCGAGTGCAGAAGTTCCACGGCGCTAGTACACCATGACCGGCGCGGGTCGCTCGGCGTGCCCGTCGCCGTCCGCCCGGCACGGACGCCCGGCGTTGACACCCGGCCGGGGGCCGGTGAAATGATCCGTCCACCCCACCTTCGGAGAGAGACCCGTGCGCGCTGTGCAGTCCGTACCCCGTCCCGGGTTCGACCGGCGACGGTTCCTCGGCGCGCTCACCGGGCTGCCGCTGGCTGCCGGGCTGCCGGTGCTCGCCGGATGCAGCCCGGACGAGGTGGCCGCCGACGACGGCCCGGTCGAGCTGTCCGTGTTCTGGTGGGGCGGCGCCCGCCGGGCCGCGGCCACCGAGCGGGCGCTACGGCTGTACTCGCAGCAGAACCCGCGGGTCAGCTTCCGGGTCACCTGGCAAGGGCTGGGCGGCTACTACGACCGGATCGCCACCCAGGCCACCGGCGGGAACCCGCCGGACCTGTTCCAGATCGACGACACCCTGCTCGCCGAGTACGCCGGCCGGGACATCCTGCTCGACCTCACCCGGTATGTCGCCGACGAGCGGCTCGACCTGCGCGAGGTGCCGGAGCAACTGGCCCGCTACGGCCAGGTGGACGAGCGGACGGTCGGTGTGCCGGCCGCGCAGACGAGCGCGGCGCTGGTGTTCAACCGCCGGCTGCTGCGCCGGCTGGGCCAGCCCGAGCCGCGTACCGGGATGTCCTGGAAGGAGTACGCGTCCTGGGCCGCCCGCGTCACGCGCGCCTCCGGCAACCGGGTGGCCGGCACCATGGACGCCTCCGGCGACTACCGGGCGTTCTGGTTGTGGCTGCGGGGCCAGGGCAGCGAGCTGTACCAGGGGCGGCAGCTCGGGTTCGGCTCCGCCGAACTGCTCGCCTGGTTCGAGTTCTGGGAGGTGGCGCGCTTCGACCGGGCCACACCGAGCGCCGCCCTGGTCGAGCAGGCCGACAGCGGCGAGCTGGCCCGCCAGCTCGTGGTCACCGGGCACGCCGCTGCCTCCTTCGCCTGGTCGCACCAGTTGCCGGAGCTGCAGGGCCTGACCGACGACGAGTTGGGCGCGGTCGCCTTCCCGGGTACGCCCGCCGCGCAGTGGCCGCGCGCGTCGATGTACTGGGCCGGTTTCCGGGGCACCCGCCACCCGGGGGCGGTGGTGGACGTGCTCGACTTCCTGACCACGAACGTGGCGGCCGGCCGTCTCCTCGGCCTGGAACGCGGCCTGAACGCCAGCAAGCAGGTGCGCTCGTTCGTCGCAGAGGAGGTCACCGGCCGGGCCGAGAGGCGCATGGCCGCGCTCGGCGCCGAGCTGGAGGATCTGGCCGGGCCGTCGCCCGCACCTCCGCCCAAGGGGCACGCCGAGGTGCGCACGCTGCTGATCGAGGCGGCCGAGAGCATCCGCGCCAAGCGGGCCGGCGCCCGCACCGCCACCTCCCGCTTCATGGCGCAGGCCAACACCGCCCTGGCCCGGTAGCCCGCCCCACCCCCGCGCCGGGGGTGGGGCGGATCCGCGTCAGCGCGGGGGACGGTTGCGGCGTCCGCGGGTGAGCAGCAACACGAGCAGCACGATGCCGCCGACCACCACGAGGCAGCAGAGCAGGCCGACGATGCCGAACCCACCGCGGGAGCGCCGGCGTGCCGCCTCCACCACGATCTCGCCGGTGCCGGTGGACGCCCAGGCCGCGACCGGCACGAAGACCGAGAGCACGACCGTACCGAGGACCGCGCCCAGGCGGCCCCACCACTTGTTCCATGCAGACATGCCCCCATCCTCGCCGAGACCCGCAACCCGGGCACGGCGGACGGGGTGGATGTCGCCGAGTTGCCCGGCACGCTCGTCGTGGCGCTGATCGGCGTCCTGCTGTCGCGGCTGCTCGCCCTCACCGAGACGACCCCGGAATGAGTTCAGGCCCGGAATCCGTGGATTCCGGGCCTGAACCTTGGTAGCGGGGACAGGATTTGAACCTGCGACCTCTGGGTTATGAGCCCAGCGAGCTACCGAGCTGCTCCACCCCGCGTCGGCTCACATAGCTTATCGCACTCCGATCCTGGAGATCAGCCGGGTACCCGATCCCGGCCGCGCTCCGTCGCGGGCGTCCCCGGAGGGCCGGCGGGCATCATCCCGACACCGCTGGCCGAACCGGGACAGAGTACGGGAGCGCGCCCTTCACCTTGCCGCGCGCGACCGTGAGGAGGAGAGGACCGTGACCCCCGGAAGCAGCCTGGGATCGCCTCTGCGCCCCGGGTGAGCCCGAGCAGGGGTCGGTAACGGCGAAGGGCCCCGGAGAGAACTCCGGGGCCCTTCGTCACGAGTAGCGGGGACAGGATTTGAACCTGCGACCTCTGGGTTATGAGCCCAGCGAGCTACCGAGCTGCTCCACCCCGCGTCGGCTCGACAACCGTAGCGCATCGCCCCGGGGAGGCGCAAAACGGGTACCCACCGGTGGCGGCGCCGCCCGGGGCGTCCGCTCGACGGGACGGGACGAGCCCGCGGTCCGGGTGACCGTTGCGGTCCCGGACCACGGGCTCGTGGTGTCGGTCAGGGCGTCAGCCGCCCGGTGACGGCGCGGGTGAGGTCGGCGCCGGCGGCGAGACGCTGCCCGACGGCGCCGGGTTGCCCGAGCTGTTCGCCGCGGCCTGGGCCTGCTGGAACGCGCTCATCGCCTCGTCCAGCGCCTTCAGCGCGCGCCCGTACCGCTCGAAGTCACCGGACGCCTGCGCGGCCTTGACCTCGCCGATCGCGGTCTGCACCCGGGCGGCCGCCTGGGTCAGCTCCCCGCTCATCGGCGGCGTGTTGTTGTTGTCACCCCCGGTCGGCGGCGGCGTGGGGGTGTCGTCGGTGCTGGGCGGCGGGTTGTTGTTCGGCGCCCGCTTGCCCTGCTCGACGAGTTGCTTGATGCCGTCGCTGAGGTTGTTGGCGAGCACCACGTACGAGCCGCCGTCACCGTAGGAGAGCAGCACCTTCTGCAGCAGCGGGTACGCGTCCTGGCTGCTGCTCTTCACGTACACCGGCTCGACGTAGAGCATGCCGTCGGCGAACGGCAGCGAGAGCAGGTTGCCGTACTGCACCTGCGCCTGGTTGGAGGAGAGCAGGTTGAGCTGCTGCCGGATGTCGCCGTTGTTCGTCATCTGCTGGTGCACCTGTGTCGGCCCGGAGATCCGGGTCTGGTCCGGCAGCTCCAGCACCTCCAGTCTCGGCTGACCGTCGATGTACGACCCGGAGACCAGCGCGGCCAGGTTCTGCCGCCCGTTCGGGGTGACCGCGGAGGTCAACTGGAAGCGCGGCCCCTCCTGCCCGGGGAACTGGGTGAATAGGTAGTACGGCGGCTGCTTCTGCCCGCTGTCCGGCGCGTCCGGCACGTTCGGCACCTGCCAGAAGTCCTGGCCGGAGTAGAAGTCGCCGGGGTCGGTGACGTGGAACTTGGTGAGCAGGTTGCGCTGCACCTTGAACAGGTCGGCGGGGTAGCGGAAGTGCTCGGCCAGCTCCGCCGGGATGTCGCCCTTGGGCAGCACCAGGTCGCCGCCGAACGCCTTGTTCCACGCCTTGAGCACCGGGTCGGTGTCGTCGTACGAGTAGAGCTTGACCGTGCCGTCGTACGCGTCGACTGTCGCCTTCACCGAGTTGCGGATGTAGTTGACGTTCTCCCGGGCGAGCTGGAACGTGCCCCGGCCGGTCAGCTCGTCGGTCGTCTCGGCCTGGAGGTTGACCCGCTCGGCGTACGGGTAGGTCGCCGCGGTGGTGTAGCCGTCGATGATCCACAGGACACGCCCGTTGACCACCGCCGGGTACGGGTCGCCGTCGAGCGTGAGGAACGGCGCGACCTTCTCCACCCGGTCGCGCGGGTTACGCACGTACAGCAGCTTCGAGTTCTCGTTCACCGCCTCGGAGAGCAGGAAGTTCGACTCCTGCTCCTTGATCGCGTAGAGCAGCCGGCGCGGGAACGAGCCGATCTTGACGCCGCCCTCGCCGGTGTAGGTGTAGTACTGCTCACCGCCGGTGGAGGTGGGCCGGTCGAACTCGACGTTACGGTCGCCGTTCTGCCCGACGATCGCGTAGTCACCCGCCTCCATCCGCTCGCCGTAGTAGATCCGCGGCTGCTGGGCCGGGATCTCCTCGGTCGGCGCGGAGCACGCCTCCTGCGCCTTCTCGCCCAGATAGCCGGAGACGAAGTACGGCTGGCCGCCGCAGACCACCTGGTTCGCCGGGGCGGCCACCAGGCCGTACCCGTGGGTGTAGACGGTGTGGCGGTTGATCCAGTTGTTCTGCTGGTCGGTCAGCTCGCCGTAGTTGATCTCACGGACGCCGACCACGTAGTCGGAGGTCTTGTCCTTGACCGAGTACCTGTCGATGTCCAGCTTCGAGCCGAAGTCGTAGAAGCCACGGACCTGCTGGAGCTGCGTGTACGTCTCGGAGACGAGCTGCGGGTCGAGCAGCCGGATGTTCGACACCACCGAGGTGTCGGTGGCCAGGCTGGCGGGTGGCACGAGGTTGCTGGCGGCGTACGGCGTGGTCTTCGTGCCGTCGAGGCCGAACGCGGACCTGGTGGCCTTGATGCTGCGTTCGATGTACGGCGCCTCCTTGTCCCGGGCGCTCGGCTTGACCTCGAACGTCTGCACCGCCCACGGGTAGATGCCGCCGATCGCCACCGCGGAGACGCCGAGCAGGGCGAGCGAGATGCCCGGCCAGACCAGGTTCCGCATGACCGCGTTGGAGAACACGATGATCGCCAGGGCCACCACGATGGAGATCCAGGCGAGGATCTCCTTCGCCGGCAGCAGCGCGTTCACGTCGGCGTAGCCGGCGCCGTAGAGCTTGGCACCCTCGTTGTACTCCAGCAGCATGGCTCGCCGGTCCAGCACGTAGGCGACGGCCTTGAGCAGCACGAACACGGCGACCAGCGAGCTGAGGTGGGCCCGGGCGGCGTTCGTCATCCGGTCGCCGACGCCCTGGAGCCGCACCCCGCCGAAGATGTAGTGCACGGCGAGCGCGCCGAGCAGCGACAGCACCACGGTGGTGAAGCCGACGCCGAGCAGGTAGCGCCAGAACGGGAGCTGGAAGACGTAGAAGCCGACGTCGACGCCGAACTCCGGGTCCTTCACCCCGAAGTCGCCGCCGTTGCGGAACAGCAGCCACTGGGCCCACCGGCTCTGCGCGGAGAGGCCGGCGAACAGCCCGACGACGGCGGCGGCGAGCGCGATCCAGGTGCCGAGCCGCGGGCTCAGCAGCATCCGGTAGCGCTCCAGGGTCGCCTGCTCGGCCGAGTGCGGACGCATCCGGGGCCGCAGCCGGTACGCCAGCCAGAGGTTGCCGCCGACGATCAGCGCCATGCCGACGCCGATCACCAGGAACAGCAGCAGCCGGGTGACGAGCACGCCGGTGAAGATCTGGGTGTAGCGGACCTCGCCGAACCAGAGCCAGTCCGTCCAGGCGTTGACGCCCCACCCGAGGAGGGTGAACAAGACGAACACCCCGATCAGGACACCAATGGTGACGCGTCCGCGCCGGCTCATCCTCGGTAAGGGACTGCTACGCATGACCACTGTTTGGCTCCGCACGCTCGATGTGATCGGCTCCGACCAGGCACCAAGAGTACGGGGTGTTCCTGAGCACGTCGGGTCAAGGTCACGTCACGATCCGCCCGGTGGCCGCAGGCCGGCCCGCCTCAGCAGCGCGTCGGCTGTCCCCCGGACCGCAACGCTTCGAGCGCCCTCAACGCCTCGTCGAGCGTGGCGACCTTCAGCAGCGGCAGGCCCGGCTGCGGGTTGCGGACCGCCTCGGCGCAGTTGTCGGCGGGCACCAGGAACACCTTCGCGCCCGCGTCCTTGGCGCCGACCAGCTTCTGCGCGATGCCGCCGATCGGGCCGACCCGGCCCTCGTCGTCGATGGTGCCGGTACCGGCGATGATCTTTCCACCGGTGAGGTCGGCCGGCTCCAGCTTGTCGATGATGCCGAGCGAGAACATCAGCCCGGCGCTGGGACCGCCGATGTCACCCAGGTCGATCTTGAGGTTGAACGGGTGCGGCTGCTGCTGGTCGATCTCCACGCCGATCCGCGGCCGGCCGTCCTGTTCGCGGCTGGTCACCGTGGCGGTGCCCGGGGTGTCGCCCCGGCTGTAGCCGATCTTCAGCGCGGTGCCCGCCGGCTTGGACCGGATCAGCTCGGTCAGCTTGGCCGCGCTCGTCACCTGCACCCCGTCGACCGAGGTGAGCACGTCGTCGGGCCGCAGCACGCCGACCGACGGGCCGCCCGCCGTGACCGCCTTGACCAGCACCTTGACCGGGTAGCCCAGTTGGCGCAGCGCCGCCGTCTCGGCGCTGGTCTGCGAGTTCTGGAAGTCCTCCGCGTTGCGCTTCTCGACCTCCTCCTGCGACTCCCCCGGCGGGTAGACCAGCTCCCGCGGCACCACGGCCTCGTCCGAGGAGAACCATCCGGCCAGCGCCGACCGCAGCCGCACCGTCGGCTGCACACCGACAGTGGTGAGCCGGAGCTGACCGGCGGAGGTGGACGTCGCGCGGCCGGTCACCTGGATGACCTCCTTGCCGTCCTCGCGGCCCAGCGTGTTCACCGTCGGACCGGGGCCGAGCACCACGTACGGCAGCGGCACGCTCAGCACGCCGACGCTGAGCAGGGCGGTGAGCAGGGCACCGAGCAGGACGGTCACGCCGCGACGTCTCATGCGCCAGAGCGTACCGATCCGTCCCCCGCCATCCGGCGCGGTGACCGGCGGACTTCGCCCTCAGCGCAACGCCGAGTGGCACGACCTGCGGCGGGGCCCGCGTACCGTAGACGTCGTGCCTGATATTCCGTTCGGCTTCGCGCTCCCGGGTGGTCAACCACCAGACCCCAACGATCCCGCGGCGATGCAGCAGTTCATGTCGCAGTTGCAGCACCTGCTCTCGGCGCCGGGCAGCGGACCGGTCAACTGGGACCTCGCCCGGCAGGTAGCCGCCAGTCAGCTCGCCGCCGCCGGCGACCCGGCGGTGTCGCCGTTCGAACGCAACGCGGTCGAGGAGGCGCTGCGCATCGCCGACCTCTGGCTGGAGCCGGCGACCTCGTGGCCCTCCGGCATCCGCAGCTCGGTCGCCTGGAACCGCAACGAGTGGATCTTCAAGACGCTCGACGTGTGGCGCAAGCTCTGCGACCCGGTGGCCAGCCGGATGGTCGGCGCGATGGGCGACCTGGTGCCGCCGGAGGCCCGCGCCCAGCTCGGCCCGATGCAGTCGATGGTCGCCACACTCGGCGGCGCCCTCTTCGGCGGCCAGCTCGGCCAGGCGCTCGGCTCGCTCGCCGCCGAGGTGCTCTCCGCCGGCGACATCGGCCTGCCGCTCGGCCCCGCCGGCACCGCCGCGCTCGTTCCCGCCAACATCAAGGTGTACGGCGAGGGCCTGGAGCTGCCCGAGGACGAGGTACGCCTGTACGTGGCCCTGCGCGAGGCCGCCCACCAGCGCCTGTTCCAGCACGTGCCGTGGCTGCGCGGGCACGTGCTGGCGGCGGTGGAGAACTACGCCGCGGGCATCCGGGTCAACCGGGAGGCGATCGAGGAGGCGATGGGCCGGGTCGACCCGACCGACCCGGAGTCGATGCAGGCGATCGCGCTGGAGGGCATCTTCACGCCCGAGGACACGCCCGCGCAGAAGGCGTCGCTGGCCCGGCTGGAGACCGTGCTCGCGCTGGTCGAGGGCTGGGTCTGCCACGTCGTCGACAGGGCCGCCGGTGACCGCCTGCCCAACGCGGTACGCCTCGGCGAGGCGTTCCGCCGCCGCCGCGCGGCGGGTGGCCCGGCCGAGCAGACGTTCGCCGCGCTTGTCGGCCTCGAACTGCGGCCCCGTCGCCTGCGTGAGGCGTCGGTGCTGTGGGCGGCGCTCACCGAGCACCGCGGCATCGCCGGCCGGGACGCGGTCTGGGGCCACCCGGACCTGCTGCCCTCCGACGACGACTTCGCCGCGCCGGAGGCGTTCGCCACGACGAGCACCGATCTCGACGACGAGCTGGCGAACTTCGACTTCTCCGCACCGGGCGCCCCGGAGGAGAAGGCCCCGGGCGAGGACGACGACAAGCGCTGACGCGTACGCGACGGGGCCCGCACGGATCACCGTGCGGGCCCCGTCCGCGTCTGCGCCCCCGGCCCCGCCCCGCCGCCCGGCGGGGTGTCAGACGGGGTGGCCGGACAGCAGGGCGCGGGTGGCCTCCCAGCCCTCGACGGCCGGATCGAGGGCGGTCAGGTCGGCCGGGCCGCGCATCCGGCGCCAGCCGGCGGTGACCGCCACGTCCCCCGGGCTCGGCGCCGCTCGCCGCACCTCGGCCGGCTCGGTCGTGTCCAGATCCAGCGCCGGCAACCACTCCGGTACGGGCAGCCGCGCCGCCACCCCCAGCAGCCCGGTTCCGCCTCCCTCGGCGGGGGCCACCGCCACCGGCCGGGTGGTGAGCGGCCGGAGCAGCTTGCCGAGCGTCAGCCCGGGCACGTCCGGCGCGTCCGCCGCCACCACAGCCACCTGGTCGTAGCCGCCCGTGTGGGCCGCCCGGTCACCGGTGTCCACGACCCGGCCCCGAGCCGCCGCGCTCTCGGATCCATGCGCGGACGACTCCCCGGCCAACGCCGCGAACACCGCGTTCGGCGTCGGCTCGGCCACCTCGTACACCTGGGTGCCGGGCCAGACCACGGCGTCGGCCAGCCATCGGTCCCGGGCCGTGACCGCCACCGCGGTCTCCACCTCGTTCAGAGTGGCCAGCAGGTCCACCACGTCCTCGGCGAGCGCGGTACGCCAGCGCGTCGGATCGATTCCGGGCGGCGACCAGGTCACCGGGCCGAGCAGCGCCACCACCACACGTCGCGACATCCGCTGACCTTAACCCCACCGCCGGCCGGGTCCGCCCTCGATCATGACGTCGGCGCGACGGAGCGGACCAGACGCCGGCCGCGGCCAGGGGTGGTCAGGGGACGGCTGCGGTGGCGGCAACGCCCTCCAGGTAGCCGCGGGCCCGCTCCGATCTCGGATAGCGGGCGACGAGCGCCCAGAACTCGGCGTTGTGGCTGGGCACGATGAGATGAGCCAGCTCGTGCAGCAGCACGTAGTCGATCACCCAGTCGGGCATGTCCTGGACCCGGTGCGAGAGCCGGATGGTGCGGTCGGCGGGCGTGCAGGAGCCCCAGCGGCCGTTCTGGTTGGTCACCCAGCGGACGCTGGCCGGCACGGCGGCCGATCCGTACTCGGTCAGGTAGAGGTCGATCAGACGGGCGGCGCGGGCGAGCAGTTCGGCGTCCGAGCGGGTCAGCCGGCCCTCACGGGCGGCGAGCCGGGCGAGCATCCGGTCGACCCACTCGCTCTCCTCGGCCCGGGAGAACTGGTCGGGAATCAGCACGACGACGCGCTCCCCGTCCCGGTACGCGGACACCGTGCGCCGCCGACGCTGGCTGCGCCGCACCTCGACGACGGGCTTCCGCGTCACGGCCATTACCGGTCCGCGCAGCCTCGGTTGACTGTCACGAGGGAAAGCTAATGCGTACTGACCAGGGCTCCGCAAGAGTCAACACGACGACACGCGCCCGGAAAATGGCGGTTGATTGTCCGGAGTCCGGAAAAAATTCTTTGCGACGGTAGCTGACCATCACCTGACCGGCCCTGTTCACGTTAAGTGATCTACGACGGGTGACGGTCGGCGGGGCGGCGCGAAGGGGAGCTGGGCGCATTTCATCCGGCGTGTCCGCGCGAAACTGACTTATCCGACGTTACTCGGCATGCACACTCTCGACGTCGACTTGCTCACAGAGTCGGCGTACAGCTGACATGGAACCGCCCAGACCTGGGTAGGGTCCGCCAACCACGGTCAGGTGACTGGCCGCGGAGAACCCCCGGCGCCGGTGCCACGCGTGGGCCGCCGCAGGGAGACCCGCCGGACACCTCCGGCGGACGAGACGAGGAGGCTACCGTGGCCGACCAGGCCCAGACCTACAACGGTTACTGCGTGAAGTGCAAGGAGAAGCGGGACTTCGAGGGGCACGTGGAGGTCTCGAAGACCGGCATGAACATGGCAAAGGGCAAGTGCCCGGTATGCGGCACAACAGTGAACCGCATCCTGGGCAAGGCCAAGGTCTGACCCGTAGGACACACGGGGGAGGGCGGCCGGTGGCCGCCCTCCCCCGTCGCGTAGCCGACACAACTACCGGCTGGTTGTGGAAAACCGGCGAGATCCTGTGGACAACGCTGGCCACGGCACGCGCGGCTGTGGACAACGAGTGACGGATCGCGTGGAGACGGTCACGATGAGTTGCGTGACCGATCCGACACCGCTCGTCCGCCCCATCCTGCTGCCCGGCCTCACCCGGCTCTGGCGCGACCGGCACACGCTCCAGCTCGGCGAGCAGCCCGGCCGGGCGTTCCTGCTGGAGATTTCCTCGCCCGGGACCGCCCGCCTGCTCGACCTGCTCGACGGCACCCGCAGCGAACGCGCCGTGCTCGCCGAGGCGGGCGCCGCCCGGATCCCGTCCGACGAGGCCCGCGCCCTGCTCGACACGCTCCGGGACAACGGACTGGTGGTGCCGGCGCAGGCGCTGCTCCCCCGTGACCTCACCGGATCGGCCCGGGCCCGGCTGGCCGCCGAGGCCGCCGCGCTGGCGCTCGCGTCACCCGACCTGCCCGGCACCCCGGCTCGGCTGCTGCGCCGCCGCCGGGGCGCGCGGGTGCTGGTCACCGGCACGGGACGGCTCGGCGCGACGGTCGCCGTCGCGCTGGCCCAGGCCGGCGTCGGGCACGTCGTACCCGATCTGGCCGGCCCGGTCGGCGCCGGCGACCTGGCCGGGACCGGCCTGACCACCGCGGAGCTGGGCCGGCCGCTGGCACCGGCGGTACGCGCGGCGCTGGAGCGGTGCGCGCCCGGCACGGTCACCGCCCCGTTGCGGGGAACCCGGCCGGACCTGGTGGTGCAGCTCGGCGTCGACCGTCCGGCGGAACTGCTCGCCACCGGTTACGCCCGCCGGCGCCAGCCGCATCTGCTGCTCGATCTGCGCGGCGGCGTACCGGTGATCGGTCCGCTGGTCCGCCCACCCGCCGGTCCCTGCCTGCGCTGCCTCGACCTGCATCGCGGCGACCGGGATCCGGACTGGCCCGCGCTGGCCGCCCAGCTCGCCGCCGACCGGGGCGAGCGGGCCTGCGCCGTCGCCACCGGGCTCGCCGCGGCGGCCTTCGCGACGGCGGAGGTGCTGGCCCAGCTCGACGGCGGCCAGCCGGAGACGCTCGGCGGCGCGGTGGAGATCCGCGGTCCCGGCCGTGTCCGTCACCGACGGTGGCCGCCGCACCCCTCCTGTGACTGCTGCCGGCGTCGCCCGATCCGGTCGGTGCCGGTCGCTACCCGCCGCACGGCAGCAGCGGAGGCCCCGAGTCGGTAACAATGGCCGGGTGACCGACATCCCGCGCCGGGCCGTGTCCCGCACCGCCAAACTCGCCGCCCTGCCGCTCGGGTTCGCCGGTCGAACCGTGCTCGGCATGGGCAAGCGGATGACCGGCCTCGCGTCCGACGTCATCTCCGCCGAGATCCAGCAGCGCACCGCCGAGCAGTTGTTCAGCGTGCTCGGGCAGCTCAAGGGCGGGGCGATGAAGTTCGGCCAGGCCCTTTCGGTGTTCGAGGCGGCGTTGCCCGAGGAGGTCGCCGCGCCCTACCGGCAGGCGCTCACCAAACTCCAGGAGGCCGCGCCGCCGCTGCCGGCGGCCACCGTGCACAAGGTGCTGGCCGAGCAACTCGGCCCGGACTGGCGCGACCGGTTCGTCGAGTTCGACGACACTCCGGCCGCCGCGGCGAGCATCGGGCAGGTGCACCGCGCGGTCTGGCGCGACCCGGGGTACGGCCCGGCCGGTGGCCCTCTCCACCGGGACGTGGCCGTGAAGATCCAGTACCCGGGGGCCGGTGACGCCCTGCTGGCCGACCTCAAGCAGCTCTCCCGGCTCGGCGGCATGTTCCGGGCCATCCAGCCGGGGCTGGACGTGAAGCCGCTCCTGGCCGAGCTGCGCGAACGCATCACCGAGGAGCTGGACTACGAGCTGGAGGCGGAGTCGCAGCGGGCGTTCGCCGCCGCGTACGCCGACGACCCGGACATCTTCATCCCGGAGGTGCTCGACGCCGCGCCGCGGGTGCTGATCACCGAGTGGGTGGAGGGCATCCCGCTGTCCCAGATCATCCGGGAGGGCACCGAGGAGCAGCGGAACGAGGCCGGCCGGCTGATGGCCGAGCTGCACCTGTCCGCGCCGGAGCGGGCCGGGCTGCTGCACGCCGACCCGCACCCGGGCAACTTCCGGCTGCTCCCGGACGGGCGGCTCGGTGTGATCGACTTCGGGGCGGTGGCCCGGATGCCGCAGGGCACCCCGGAGCCGATCGGCCGGATCGCGGCGCTGGCGCTGCGCGGGGACGCCGACGCGGTGGTGGAGGGGCTGCGCGCCGAGGGCTTCGTCAGCCGTACCGAGTCGATCGACGCCCCGTCGGTGCTCGACTTCCTCCGCCCGATGCTGGAGCCGATCGCCGCCGACGAGTTCCGCTTCACCCGGGCCTGGCTGCGCGCCGAGGCGACCCGGCTGGCCAGCCCGCGCTCCCCCGCCTACCAGCTCAGCCGCCAGCTCAACCTGCCCCCGTCGTACCTGATGATCCACCGGGTGACGCTGGGCTCGATCGGTGTGCTCTGCCAGTTGGAGGCGAAGGCGTCCTACCGGTCGATCCTGGAACGCTGGCTGCCGGGCTTCGCGCCGGTGCCCTGAGCACCATCCTGCGCCGAGGAACGGCGAAGGGGCGGTGACCTGTCGGTCACCGCCCCTTCCTCATGTGTTCGTTCTACAGAACGCCCAGGTCGCGGGCCGACTGGCTGCGACTCCGCATGGCGACGTTACGGGCGGAACGGGTTGCCTCAGTGCTCGTGGTGGTGCGACCGGCCTGAGGCCGGCGCATTCGGGCCCTGGACAACGCTTCGTGGAGTAGTTGCATCTCGAATCCGTTCGGCAGGTTCAGCATCAGAATTTCTCTCTCAGGTCGGCCGGTGGAGGGACACCGGCATCGGTCGGGCTCGGTTCGTAGGTGTGTCAGGCTGCCAGCCGGACGGAGTTCCGCGACTCGGACAGCCCGCTGGCCGCCAGTCGCGCCTCCGCCTCGACCCGGAGCTGCGCGTCACGGGCGAGGTCCTCCTTGCGCGGACGGCCACGGGGCCGCTTGCGCGGGACGACCGCGCCACGCTCGAAGATCTCGCCGCCCCAGACGCCCCAGGGCTCGGCTCGCTCGACCGCGCCGGCCAGGCACTCGACGCGCAGCGGGCAGTCCCCGCAGAGCGACTTGGCCAGCTCCAGCTCGGCGGGCGAGTCGGAGAACCACAGGTCGGGGTCGAACTTCCGGCAGGGCAGGTTCGCCTCCACCTCGACGCTCACGTCGAGTGGGGCCAACGCCAGACTCATCCTCCGGTCACCTCTCTCTCACTTCGATCTCGTGGATCGCATTCCGACGTACTTCGGCGGGACAAAAAACTGAGGCCGCGGATCCCGGTAGCGGGTTCCGCGGCCTCGAGGTGAGCCGGCGTCTGATGGATCAGACCGGTCTACCTCGAGGTGGAACGCCGCGGACATCCGTGCGCTTCTTGGCGCCATCGATGCCCATGCCCGCGAAGCCACTGGTCCCCTCGACTCCGGCGATCGGCGCAACGGTCAGGTTCAGCTCGGCCTGAACCTGGACCTGGTGCACCTGCGGAACCGACGGTCGAGCAGCGAGGGCCACCCGGACAGCCGACAGCGGAGCGACGGCAGACGGCATCGCCGCGAGACGCTCATAGTTGAAGATCTTCATTGGTGCCACCTCCCTACTCTCCTCGTGCCGACCACGGACTCATCCCCCTTGAGCAGCCAGAACGACGCCGCTCGCGAGGTGTGTCCTGAGGCTATTCCTCGCCCTCGGGGGAGGGCAAACGATTTAAGGCTAGATTTCGAAAGTTTTCTGCGGGCAGACCTCGTCCACGGTGGAGCCCGCCACCAGGGCCAGCACCGTATCGCCGTAAAGCCCCACTTTTCGGGGCCCGATCCCGGCGATCGCCACCAGTTCCTCGGTGCGGCCGGGCTTCCGCTCGGCCAGCGCGGTGAGCGTGGCGTCGGTGAAGACCACGTACGCCGGCACCTTCTGCGCGCCGGCCACCCGCTGCCGCCACTCGCGCAGGCGCTCGTACAGCTCATCGTCGATGTCCGACGGGCAGGTCGGGCAGCGGCCCAGTTTGCGGTCCGCGCCGGCGAGCAGCGTGGCGCCACAGATCCGGCAGGAGACCACCTGCGGCCGGCGCCGCTCGGCCCGCCGCGCCGGTCCGGCGCCGCCGGCCCGTTCCCCGCCGCGGGCCCGTTCCCCGCCGCCGGAGCGGTCGAGCTGCGGCAGGAACCGCGACGGCCGCCGGGACCGGCCACCGGGCGAGCGCGAAGTGGCGTACGACAGCCAGAGCCACTCCCGCGCCCGGGTGATCCCGACGTAGAGCAGCCGCCGCTCCTCCTCGACCTGCTCCATTGTCTTCGCGTACGTGGTGGGCAGCGTGCCCTCGGCCAGCCCGACCAGGAACACCGCGTCCCACTCCAGCCCCTTCGCCGAGTGCAGCGACGCGAGCGTCACCCCCTCGACGGTGGGCACGTGCTGCTGGGCGGCCCGCCGGGCGAGTTCCTCGGTGAAGCCGGTCAGGCCGGGCTCGTCCTCGGCTTCCGCCGCGTACTCCTCGGCGAGCTGGACCAGCGCGGCGAGCGCCTCCCACCGCTCACGGGCGGCGCCGCCGGGCGGGGGCGCGTCGGGCGCCCAGCCGACGGCGGTGAGCGCCTCCACCACGGCGGCCGGCAGCGGGGTCCCCGGGTCGGCCGACCGGGTGGCGGCGCGCAACGCGATCATCGCCTGGCGCACCTCGGGCCGCTCGAAGAACCGCTCCGCGCCCTGGAGCACGTACGGCACCCCGGCCTCGGAGAGCGCCTTCTCGTACGCCTCGGACTGCGCGTTGGTGCGGAACAGCACCGCGATCTCCCGCGCCGGGGTGCCGCCCGCGACGAGCGCCCGGCAGCGGGCGGCGACCGCGTTCGCCTCGGCCGGCTCGTCGGTGAAGATCCGCAGTTCCGGTTCCGGGCCGGGCCGGCGCTGGCCGTGCAGCTCCAGCCGCAGCCGCGCCTCGGCGCCCCGGGCCTGGGAGATCACCGCGTTGGCGAGCCCCACCACCTGCGGGGTGGAGCGGTAGTCGCGGACCAGCCGGACCACAGTCGCGCCCCGACGCAGCCGGGGGAAGTCGACCAGGTACGACGAGGTGGCCCCGGTGAACGAGTAGATCGTCTGACTGGCGTCGCCGACCACCGTCAGGTCGTCCCGGCCGCCCAGCCACGCCTCCAGCAGCCGCTGCTGGAGCGGGTTGACGTCCTGGTACTCGTCGACCACGAAGTGCCGGTACTGGTTACGCACCTGCTCGGCCACGTCCGGGTGCTCCTCGATGCCCCAGACCGCCGCGCGCAGCATGTCCTCGAAGTCGATCACGCCGTTGCCGCGCTTGAGCCGCTCGTACGCGTCGAACACGTCGGCCACCCGGGCCGGCTCGTACGGCGTCTCGCGCAGCGCCTTGGCCGCGGCGACCACGTATTCCCCGGGCTCGACAAGCGACGACTTGGCCCACTCGATCTCGGCGGACAGGTCCCGCGCGGCGGCCCGGTCGGCGCGCAGGCCGACTTTGGCGGCGGCCAGCGTGACCACCCGCACCTTGCTGTCCAGCAGCTCCGGCATGGCCCGCCCGGCCAGCAGCCGGGGCGCGAAGTAGCGGACCTGCCGCAGCGCCGCGGCGTGGAACGTGCGCGCCTGCACACCCTGCACCCCGAGCACGGTGAGACGGCTTCGCATCTCGGCGGCGGCACGGGCGGTGAACGTGACCGCCAGCACGTGGCGACCGGCGATGTCGCCGGTCAGCGCCCGGTACGCGATCCGCGACGTCACCGCCCGGGTCTTGCCGGTGCCGGCGCCGGCCAGGATGCAGACCGGCCCGGCCGGGGCGGTGACCGCGGACCGCTGCTCCGGATCCAGTCCGGCCAGCACCCGTTCCGCACCTGAGTGAACACCCACAGCAGGGAATCATCCCAGCATCGTCCGACGTTGCAGCGGTTAGCCTGGCCTGATCGGACCGGGCGCGAGTCACCCCCTGGAGGAGCAGACCATGCTGACGATGTATTCCACCCCGTGGTGCGGCTACTGCCACCGGCTGAAGTCGCAGCTCGACCGGGAGGGCATCGCGTACGAGGTGGTCGACATCGAGCAGGACCCCGCGGCCGCGGACTTCGTGATGGGCGTCAACGGTGGCAACCAGACCGTCCCGACGCTGCGCTTCGCCGACGGCAGCGCCCTGACCAACCCCTCGATCACCCAGGTCAAGCAGCACCTGGCCGCGCTGCCCGGCTGATCTCCCGCGACGCCGCGAGCGGCCGTACCCGGATCGGGTGCGGCCGCTCGTCGCGTTCAGGACCCCCCGGGGCTGAGCACCCCGTCGTCGGCCGGCCACCGGGGCGCCGGGATCCGGACCGGCGCCGCGACCGGCGTGGTCAGCCCGCGACCCCGCCACAGGTAGAGGCCGGCCGCCGTGGTGACCACCCCCACCACCGCGAACAGCAGCCGGTAGTCGAACACGCCGACGAGCAGCGCACCGCTGCCGATGGAGAGCGCCTGCGGACCGCTGACCAGGGCCTCGGACGCGGCGGTGACCCGGCCCAGCAGCCGCGGCGGGGTCCGCCGCTGGATCAGCGTGTTCAACCCCACCATGGTCAGCGGCAGCGAGAGGCCGGCCAGCAGCAGCGCCACCACCCCGAGCCACAACCGGGGGTACGCGAGCGCCAGCGCGGCCGGTCCGAAGAACGTCACGCCCGCGGCGAGCGCGCCGACCTCGCCGAACCGGCGGACCACGGCGGCCGAGAACAGGCCGCCGGCCAGGCCGCCGACGCCCTGCACCATGACGAGCACGCCGACGAACGCGGCGTCGCGGCGCAGGCCCAGATCGACGTACGCGAAGATCAGCGACTCGGTGAAGCCCATCACCAGCGAGCCGAGCCCGTACCCGAGCAGCGCCCGGCGCAGCGCCGGCTCGCCGGTCAGGTGGCGCAGCCCCGCGCTCAGCTCGGACGGACCGCGGCGGGCCGGCCGTGGCGGTGTGCCCTCCACGACGCGCAGCCGCGCGACCACCGCCGCCGCCGTCAGGAAGCCGGTCATGGCCATGACGACGAGCAACCATCCGCCCACCACGGCGTAGACACCGGCCCCGGTCAGCGGCCCGATCAGCCGCAGGCCCTGCCGGACGGTCTGCAGCAGTCCGTTCGCGTCGGCCAGCAGCTCGGCCGGGACCAGATGCCGGATGAGTCCGTTCAGCACGGCGGCGAGCGTGATGTACGACAGCCCGTAGAGCGCGGCGACCACGTAGATCACCCAGACGTCGGACCGGTCCCGGACGGCGAGCAGCGGGCTGAGCAGCACTGCCGCGACCAGGTTGGCGGCGATGAAGAACGGTCGCCGGCGGCAGCGGTCGACCACCCAGCCGACCAGTGGGGCGAGCGCCATCGGCGCGATGACCGCGAAGATGGTCGCCCCGGCCATGCTGTCCGAACCGGTCAGGTCCTTGACCCAGACGGCCAGGGCGAGCAGCAGGACCGACTCCGCCGCCATGCTCGCGACGAGCGCGGCGAAGAGGAGACGGAAGTCGGGGCGGCGCAGGACGGTGCGCATCGATTCCCTCCGGAGGGGGTGCGCCACCAGGGCGCGTCGGGGGCGGGCGCAGGTGAAGACGCCCTCCACAGTCCTCTTTTTGTCACGTGACACGCCCTCGCCGGAACCTCCGGCGCCGGTCGCGCCGTCCATACTGACCGTGGGGGGCGAATTTCATACAGTTACCGTTGCGTCAAGCGACGGTCGACGGGAAAGAGGACGCCGTGCCTCCTGCCGTACCAGGCCCGATTCTGCGCCGTCGCCGGCTCGGCACCGAGCTGCGCCGGCTCCGCGAACAGGCCGGTCTGACCGGTGACCAGGTCATCGAGCGGATCGGCTGGGCCTCCGCATCCAAGCTGTCCCGCCTGGAGAACGGCCGCAGCCGTCCCGACCCGGACGACGTGGACGCGTTGCTGACGCTCTACGGCGCCGACGAGGAGCAGCGCGCCGAGCTGACCGGCATCACCCACGAGGCCGGCGACATGCGCGGCTGGCTGCGCAACTTCCCGGTGATGACCCAGCAGCAGCGCGCCTTCGCCGAGCTGGAGGGCGGTTGCGCGGAGATCTCCGAGTACAACCCGGTGCTGGTGCCGGGGCTGTTGCAGACGCCCGGGTACGCCCGGCACCGGATCATGTCCGCAGCGCAGGTGGCCGCCGAGGCCGGCGACCCGGAGAGCGAGGATCCCGAGACCGAGGTACGCGCCCGGCAGGCCCGCCAGTCGCTGCTGACCCGCTCCCCCGACGTGCCCCGCTACACGGCGGTGCTGGAGGAGGCCGCGCTCGGCCGCCGGGCCGGGCCGCCGGAGGTGCTGCACGAGCAGCTCGTCCACCTGTGCGAGATGGCGCAGCTTCCGAACGTGACGCTGCGCCTGCTGCTGCGGGACACCCGGGTCGGTGACTGGTTCCTTCCGCCGACCGCGTTCTCGGTCTACCGGTTCGCCGATCCCCTCGATCCGGAGACGCTCGCCATCGAAGGTGGGTTCACCGACGTCATGTCGACCGAGGCAAACACCCTAAATCGCTATAAAGTGGTGTTCGAGTGGCTATGCTCGTCGGCGCTCTCCGCATCGGACACCCTCTCCTGGTTGATCGAGGCGACAGGACGGCTGACCGGCACGGCAGTCGAGTCCACGGTGGCGTACGGGCCGGCAACGGCGCCGGCCCAACGTCGCCGGGACTCGGGGCGCCTCACCAAGGAGCGGTGATCCGACACGGACGCTGCCCGCGCGGGTGCCGCTCGTCCCCATCGGAGCACCTCACCAGGAGCAAGCACCATGAACGAGACCCGCACCAGCACGACCGCCCTCTCGGCACGGCTCGCCGGCGCCGCCTGGCGCAAGAGCACCCGCAGCCAGACCTCCAACTGCGTGGAGGTCGCGCCGCTCGACTCCGGGCCGGCGACGGTGGCGCTGCGGGACAGCAAGGACCCGAGCGGACCTGTCCTGCTGTTCGACCGGGCCGGCTGGCTCGGCTTCCTCGCCGGCACCAAGAGCGGTCAGTTCGATCTGGACTGATCCGGCGAACCACGGGGGCCGTCGGCGCGAACCGGCGGCCCCCTCACCTGTCCGTCCTCGACAACGGTGCTGACCTGGGATCCCCCGATCGGTCGAGGTGGTGCGTTTCCCTTGCCGGGCGGAAACATCGGCGTAACATGACGCGGGAGTGACGTGGAAGTTCCAGCGTGTAACCGCCGATTGTCCGGGGGACACCATGCGGTTCCTGATCGTCCGCACCGAGATCCGTACCGTCGCCGACGCCGAGATCGCCGCCGCCTGGGCCGGCGGTCGCCGGCTGCGGGACGAGAAGAGCACGCCGGAACCCCGCCGCCAGGTCGTCCACGCCGAGGACCGGGACGCCGCCCTCCTGCTCGCCCGCGCGCTGTCCGCCGTCGGGGCGGTACGCGCCGGCCGGCACCGGGTCAAGGTGCTGCCGATCGAGGAGCCCGCCGCCTGGCACCAGTACCGCTGGGACGGTGGATGACCGGACGCTCACGTCCGTCGCCGGCCGGACCGGCCTCCCTCGCCGTTCCCCGCCACACCCGGCCACGACGGAACGTGTTCCCGGCCCGCGGCCGTCGCGGCAACGACGGCCCGGGTCGGGGCCGCGTCCATCTCGGCGCCCGGGCAGGTGGTCAGCAGTGGCCGTCGAGCCAGCGGTGCACCAGGAACAACGCGATCGACGACGGCGGCGGCAGCACCAGCCGGTCTCCCCCACCGACCGGCACCGGTTCGTCCGCGAGCGCCGCGCCGATCTCCCGGCGGGTGAACCAGCGCGCGTGCGCGATCTCGGCCAGGTCGACCCGGATCGGCGCGTCCGCGTCGGCGCGGGCCAGGAAGCCCAGCATCAGCGAGCCCGGGAAGGGCCAGGACTGGCTGCCCACGTACGCGATCTCGTCGACCGGGACGCCGACCTCCTCGCGGACCTCGCGGAGCACGGCGGCCTCGGCCGACTCGCCGGGCTCGACGTATCCGGCCAGGCAGGAATAGCGGCGCATGCCCGGGGTGCGCGGCCATGTCGCGTTGTTGCCGAGCAGGCAGCGGCCGTCCGGGCCGTTCACCCCGTCGTGCACCAGCACGATCATGGCCGGGTCGGTGCGCGGCCAGACCCGGTCACCGTGCGGGTCGATCCGCGACCAGCCGGCCTCGTCGGCGCGGGTCGGCTTGCCCGTCGTCGACGAGTAGCCGTGCCGCAGGTGCCAGTTGAGCAGCGCGAGCCCGGTGGTGAACAGGCCCGCGTCCCGGTCGGTCATCAGATGGCCGACCTCGCGCAGGTGGGCCGGACGGGTGTCCGGCAGCACCGGCAGCGGCCCGTCCACAGCGAAGACCGGGACGCCGTCCGGCTCGACGCCGAGGAACATCGGCACCGACCGGGGCACCTCGGTCAGCTCACCGGGAGCGACCAGGACCAGCTCCGGCGGGGCCGCCGCGCCCCGGACCAGCGCCCTCCCCTCGGCGGCGGAGTCGAGCACCAGCACCCGGGCCCGCTCCCACGCCTCGGTCAGCCAGGCCGGGTCGGCACGCCGGTGCGCGGCCCGGTCGAGCGTGGACCGGGCCAGCGGCGGCGCGGATTCGCCGCTCATGCCGATTCCGTACGCACCGGTGTCAGCGCGGCGAGCGAGTCGGCCACCCGCGCCGCGTCGCCGAGCACGACGGTGACCGCGCGCGCCGGCGCCAGGTAACGGGCGGCCACCTCGGCCACGTCGTCCACCGTCGCGGCGGCCAGCCGGGCGGCGTGCTCGGCGAGGAAGTCCAGCCGCAGCCCGTTGCCGGCGTACGCGCTGGTCAGCGACGCGAGACCAGCCTGGGTGGACATCCCGAGCTGGAGCGTGCCGAGCGCGTACTGACGCGCCTGATCCAGCTCGTCGGGCTTCGGCGGCACAGTCGCCAGGCGGCCCAGCTCGTAGGTCGTCTCCACCAGCGCCGCCGCTGTCACCTCGGTGGCCACCTCGGCACCGGCGACGAGCAGCGAACCGGCCACCGAGTGCTCCACGAGCGAGCGCGGCCCGTACGTGTAGCCCTTGTCCTCACGGATGTTCTCCACCCAGCGGGAGGAGAAGTAGCCGCCGAAGATCAGGTTGGCGAGCTGCAGCGCGGCGTGGTCCGGATGCGTACGGGGCACCGCCGGGAGCGCGAGGCGTACCGAGGACTGCACCGAGCCGGGCCGGTCGACGAGCAGCAGTGGCCCGGGTTCCAGCGGCGGCGCGGGCGGCAGCTCGGCGATGTGGCCGTCACCGCGCCACCCGGCGAGCGCCTTCTCGGCCGCGTCCAGCGCCCGCTCCGGCGCCACGTCGCCGACGAGCACCAGCACCGCGCCGGCGGGGTGCACCCGCTCGGCGTGCAGCCGGCGCAACGCGGCCGGGCGGACCGCCCGGACCTGGTCCGGGTCGGGCGTCTGCACCGCGTACGGGTGCCGGCCGTACACCCGCTTGAGCAGCGCGGTGCGGGCCAGGTGGGACGGCTGGCTCTGGGCGACCTGGATGCGGTCGACCAGCCGGTCCCGCTCGGTCTCCACCCAGTCGGCCGGGTAGGCGGCGCCGGTGAGCACCTCGGCCAGCAGCTCCAGCATCCGGTCCAGCCCGGTGACCAGGCCCGCGCCGGAAAGCATCAGCCGATCCGGGTCGACACCGGCGGTCAGCCCGCCGCCGACCTTCTGCAACTCGGCGGCCAGCTCGGTGGCGCTGTGCGCCTCGGTGCCGGAGAGCATGGTCTGCGCCAGCATCGCGCCACGGGCCAGGTGGGTACGTCCGAACGGCATCCACAGCCGCAGCTCGACCAGCGGTACGGCGGAGCGGCGTACCGCGATCACGGTGAGGCCGTTGCGGAGCGTGCGCTCGGCCTGCTTCGGCACCTTGAGGCGGCGGTTGGGACCGAGCGCCGGCAGCGGCCGGACGGTGGTCGTAGTCACTGGGCCATCTCCGTTCGCGACTGCGGGGCTCGCAAAACCGGCTCACTCCTCGCGCTCACCGCCCACCTCCGGCAATGACCTCGACGGACGCGCGGCGCTCGGGCCGCAGTGTGGCGGCGGCGGCGCGGACCTGCTCCTCGGTCACCTCGCCGACCAGCCGGGGCAGGTCGTTGAGCAGGCCGGGTTCGCCGCGTTGCTGTTCCAGCACCGCCATCCGCAGCGCGCGGCCGAGCACCGCGTCCGTGTCGCGCAGCAGGTGGGTGACCATCCGGGCCTGGGTACGCGCCAGCTCCCCCTCGGTCAGCCCGTCGGTCGCCAGCCGGTCCAGTTCCTCGTCCATGGTGCGCAGCACCTTGTCCACGTCACCGCCGGGCGGCAGGTGCGCCTGGAGCAGCAGCGCGGTGGGGTCGCGCACGTCGAACGGGTCGCCCATGAACCCGACGTACCCGCCGAGGCTGGTCACCGACCGGTCGCGCTGCACCAGCCGCTCGACCAGCCGGGAGGCGTCGCCGTCGGTGAGCACCTCGGCCAGCACCACATAGGGCAGGTAACCGGTGAAGTCGTCGATCGGGTCGGGCACCCGCCACGCGCCGGCCACCGCCGGGAGCGGGGCCAGCGCGTCGGTGTACGTGCTGCGCCGCTCGGCGGTCAGGTCGGGCTCGGCGAAGTCGGGCCGCTGCGGGGCGGGCCGGGCCGGCACGTCCCCGAAGTGCCGCTCGATGAGTTCGGTCGCCTCGGTCACGTCGATGTCACCGCTGACCGCGAGCACCGCGTTGCCGCTGGCGTAGTAGCCGCGGAAGAAGTCGGCGGCGTCGGCAACGGTGGCCGACTCCAGGTCGACGAAGGAGCCGTAGCCGTCGTGCGCGTTGGGGAAGGTGTCGAACATCACCGGGGGCAGCGTCAGCCAGGGAAACCCGCCGTACGGCCGGTTCAGCACGTTGACCCGGATCTCCTCCTTGACCACGTCGACCTGGTTGCGCAGGTTCTCCTCGGTCAGCCGCGGGCCGCGCATCCGGTCGGCCTCCAGGAACAGCGCCCGTTCCAGGGCGTTTGCCGGCAGCGTCTCGAAGTAGTCGGTGTAGTCCAGGTGGGTGGAGCCGTTGAACGTCCCGCCCGCGCCCTGGACGTGCCGGAAGTGGGCCAGCTTCTCCAGGTTCTCCGAGCCCTGGAACATCAGGTGCTCGAAGAGGTGCGCGAATCCGGTGCGTCCCTCCGGCTCCGAGCGGATGCCGACGTCGTAGACCACCGCCACCCCGATGACCGGGGCGCTGCGGTCCGGCGTGAGCACCACGCGCAGGCCGTTGTCGAGGGTGAACCGTTCGACCGGGTACTTCGTCGCTGGAATCTTCGCTCTCCGCGTCGGCACGAGATCGACACTAGCGCCTCGGTACCGGCTCCACCGCCGGTGTGCCGTGGCCCACCGTACGGCGGTGCCGGTGGCTGGCCGACCGGCCACGCCTTCTCCACCGAACAGGTGGGATTACCGGGAAATCCCAGGTCGCGGGGGGCGGCCCGGAAACAGGGCTTGACGCCGCCCGCGAGCTGCCCCACTCTTCCTACCAACTAAATAGGAATACTGCGGATTGGACATTCGATGAGACGGCTTCCCCTGCGCCGCCTGGCCACCCTCGCGGCCCTGGCCGCCCTCGGCGCGGCCACGCTCGGCACCACCGCCGCCTGCGGCGAGGACAGCGACGCCGGCGCCGCGTCCGGCCCGGTAACGCTGCGCCTGGGCTACTTCCCCAACATCACGCACGCCCCGGCCGTGGTCGGCGTGGAGAAGGGGATCTTCGCCGAGAAGCTCGGCAGCGACGTCAAGCTGGACACCAAGACGTTCAACGCGGGCCCGGCCGCCATCGAGGCCGTCTTCTCCGGCGCGCTCGACGCCACGTACATCGGTCCGAACCCGACGGTGAACGCCTTCTCCAAGTCCAAGGGCGAGGCGGTCCGGGTCATCTCCGGCGCCGCGTCCGGCGGCGTCGCGCTCGTGGTCAAGCCCGGCATCACCTCGGTGGAGCAGCTGCGCGGCAAGAAGATCGCCACCCCGCAGCTCGGCAACACCCAGGACGTGGCGCTGCGCTACTGGCTCAAGGAGAAGGGCCTGGAGACCACCAAGGAGGGCGGCGGCGACGTCAAGGTCGTGCCGCAGGAGAACGCGCAGACGGTCGAGACGTTCGGCAGCGGCGCGATCGACGGCGCCTGGGTGCCCGAGCCGTTCGTCTCCCGGCTGGTGAACGCCGGCGGCAAGGTGCTCGTCGACGAGCGCGACCTCTGGCCGGACAAGAAGTTCGTCATCACCAACCTGCTGGTCAGCACCAAGTTCCTCAAGGCGCACCCGGACCTGGTGAAGAAGCTGGTCGAGGGCCAGGTCGCGGCGAACGAGTTCGTCAACACCAAGCCGGACGAGGCGCAGCAGGCCGTCTCCGACCACATCGGCAAGATCACCGGCAAGCCGCTGGACCTCAAGCTGATCAAGCAGGCGTGGCCGACGCTGGAGTTCACGAACGACCCGATCCCGTCGTCGCTGAAGGCCGGCCTGGACCACGCGGTCGCGGTCGGGCTCACCCAGCCGGTCGACCTCAACGGCCTCTACGACCTGAAGTACCTCAACGAGGTGCTCAAGGCGCAGGGCAAGGCCGAGGTCAGCCAGCCGTGACGTCGACGGACACGACCCCGCGCAGCGCGACCGGCTCGGTCGCGCTGCGCGGCGTGACGAAGGTGTACGGCCAGGGCGAGCAGGCGGTTCTGGCGCTGGACGGGCTGTCGCTGGACATCGCGCCGGGCGAGTTCGTCTGCATGGTCGGCGCGTCCGGCTGCGGCAAGAGCACGCTGCTCAACCTGGTCGCCGGGCTGGACCGGGCCAGCGGCGGCGCGGTCGAGCTGGGCGAGGGCGTCACCCCGGGCCTGATGTTCCAGGAGCCGGCGCTGTTCCCGTGGCTGACCGTCGAGGGCAACGTCGAGGTGCCGCTGAAGCTGCGCGGGCTCCCCCGCGACCAGCGCAAGGAACGGGTGGCCGAGCTGCTGCGCACGGTTCACCTGTCCGAGTTCGGCCGCAAGCGGCCGCACCAGCTCTCCGGCGGCATGCGGCAGCGGGTCGCGCTGGCCCGCACGCTCGCGTTGGAGACGCCGGTGCTGCTGATGGACGAGCCGTTCGGCGCGCTGGACGCGATGACCCGCGACATCCTGCACGACGAGCTGGAGCGGATCTGGACCGAGCGCAAGCTCACCGTCCTCTTCGTCACGCACAACGTCCGCGAGGCGGCCCGGCTCGCCGACCGCATCGTGCTGCTCTCCAGCCGGCCCGGCCGGATCATCTACTCCACCGAGGTCGCCGTGCCGCGCCCCCGGCGGATCGACTCGCCGGAGGTCTCGGCCATCGCCGCCGAGGTCACCGACCGGCTGCGCAAGGAGGTGGGCCGGCATGGCCAGTGACACCATGTCCGCGTCGGCACGGGCCGACGCGGAGATCTCCGGACTCGACGCGCTGGAGATCGCCGGCCGGGAGAAGGGACCGTCCACGGTACGCCGCCTGTGGTCGGCCACCTGGCCCAAGTTCGCCGCGCTCGCGCTCGCGGTAGCGATCTGGCAGGCGGTGGTCTGGTCCGGGTGGAAGGAGCCGTGGGCGCTACCCGGCCCGGCGGTGGTCTTCGGTGACCTCGGCGAGTACCTGCTCAGCTCGGCGCTCTGGGAGGGCCTGGCCACCACCGCCCGGCGGGCGGCGGTCGGCTTCGCCGCCGCGGTCGCGGTCGGCCTGCTGCTCGGCCTGGCGGTGGCCCGGGTCAAGGTGCTCCGGGCCGCGCTCGGCTCGATGATCACTGCGTTGCAGACAATGCCGTCGATCGCCTGGTTCCCGCTGGCCATCCTGCTGTTCCAGCTCAGCGAGCAGGCGATCTTCTTCGTGGTGGTGCTCGGCGCCGCGCCGTCGGTCGCCAACGGCGTCATCCACGGCGTGGACTACGTGCCGCCGCTGCTGGTCCGCGCCGGCCGCAACCTGGGCGCCCGCGGGCTCAATCTCTACCGGTACGTGATCGCGCCGGCCGCGCTGCCCGCCATCGTGGCCGGGCTCAAGCAAGGCTGGGCGTTCGCCTGGCGCAGCCTGATGGCCGGTGAGCTGCTGGTGGTCATCGCCACCCGCACCTCGATCGGCGCTCAGCTCACCTACGCACGCGAGCTGAGCGAGGCGCCCCGCCTGATGGCCATCATGATCGTCATCCTGGTGGTGGGCCTGCTCGTGGACACCGCGTTCGGCGCAGCCGACAAGGCGATCCGCCGCCGCTGGGGCGTGCTGGACCAGGCCGGCAACTGACGTCGTGTACATCTCCGCGCGCGCCGACTACGCGCTCCGGGCCATGCTCGCCGTCGCCGACGCCGCCGGGTCCCCCGGCGACCCGGCAGCCGGCGGCGGCGAGCTGGTCAAGGCGGCGAGCCTGGCCGAGAGCCAGGACATCCCGCTCAGCTTCCTCCAGGGCATCCTGCTCGACCTGCGGCGGGCCGGACTGCTGAACAGCCACCGCGGCACCGAGGGCGGGTACGCGCTGACCCGCCCGCCGGCCGAGATCAGCGTGGGCGACGTGCTGCGCGCGGTGGGCGGCGCGATCACCAGCGTCCGGGGCATACCCGCCGACCGGACCGGCTACCACGGCGTGGCCACCGGGCTGCGAGACGTGTGGCTGGCGGTCGACGGCGCGATCGCCCTGGTCGTGGACCGGACCACGCTCGCCGACCTGCTGAGCGACCGGGCCACGGCGCCCTGACGCTCGTCCGGTCACGGCGCCGGCGGCTGCGCCGGGTCGAGGACGGCCCCCGGCTGTCGAGTGTGCGGGGCGCTCATCCCGGAGGTGAAGCTGCGGGCGGCGCCACGATCCGCCGGGCCGCCGTCCGACGGCCGCCAGGGCCCGAACGCGGCCACCGCCGCGAGCGCCAGGCCGGCCCCCGCCACCGCGAGCACCAGCAGCACTTCCCGCGCTCCGCCTGAGCCGACGTCCCCCGCCATGACCACTCCCTCCGCGTCCGGCCGACCCCCCGACCGGTCCCCCATGCGACAGCATGGGGGACACATGTCCGTTGCGCAGTCGGGCAGGCGACCGAAAGTCGACTGATTCCCGACTCAGGACCGGGCCGGCCGGACCGCCGAGCCGGGACGCTCAGCCAGGTCGGACGCGGCCAGGTCGGGCACGGGTGGCCGGACGCGAGCTACCCGGATGCGAGACCGGGCAGAGGCGGGACTGCGATCAGCGGCGGCGCGGGCGACGGCGGGGACGGGTCGCCTGAGCGGGGTGCGCGGCGGCGGGCGCGGTGATGGTCACCGGCACGCCGGACGGCTCCCGGGCGCCGGTGAGCCGGGTCAGCTCGCCGTCGCCGGGGCGTACCCGCGTGGTCTTGGGGTTGATGCCCGCGGTGCTCATCAGCCGGGCCACGTCGCGGCGCTGCTCCGGCAGCACCAGCGTGACCACGGTGCCCGACTCTCCGGCCCGCGCGGTCCGGCCGCCCCGGTGCAGGTAGTCCTTCGCCTCGGCCGGCGGGTCGGCGTTGACGACCAGGTCCAGCCCGTCGACGTGGATGCCCCGGGCCGCCACGTCGGTGGCCACGAGCGCGGTGACCTGACCGGTGCGGAACTGCTCCAGGATGCGGGTGCGCTGCGGCTGCGACTTGCCGCCGTGCAGCGCCGCCGCGCGTACGCCCTTGGCGAGCAACTGGCGGGCCACCCGGTCGGCGCGGTGCTTGGTGGCGATGAACACGATGGTGCGGCCCTCGCGGGCGGCGATGTGCGCCAGCGCGGCCTGCTTGTCGTCCGCCTCCAGGTGCAGCACGTGGTGCGTCATCGCGGTGACGGTGGCGGTGCCCGGGTCGACGGAGTGCGTCACCGGATCGGTCAGGAACCGGCGGACCAGCCGGTCCACGCCGCGGTCCAGGGTGGCCGAGAAGAGCATCCGCTGCCCACCCGGCGCGACCTGCTCCAGCAGCTTCGTCACCTGCGGCAGGAAGCCCATGTCGGCCATCTGGTCCGCCTCGTCCAGCACGGTGATGGTCACCTGGTCCAGCCGGGCGTCCCCGCGGTCGATCAGGTCGTGCAGCCGGCCCGGCGTGGCGACCAGCACCTCGGCGCCGGCGCGCAGCGCGGCCGCCTGCCGGGTCAGCGAGAGCCCGCCGACCACCGTGGCGCAGCGCAGTCCGAGCGTGGCGGCGTACGGGGTGAGCGCGGCGGTGACCTGCGCGGCCAGTTCCCGGGTGGGTACGAGCACCAGCGCGAGCGGGCGGCCCGGGCGGGCCCGGCGGCCGGCCGTACGGTGCAGCAGCGGCAGCCCGAACGCGAGCGTCTTGCCCGAGCCGGTACGGCCCCGGCCGAGCACGTCCCGGCCGGCGAGCGAGTCCGGGATCGTGGCCGTCTGGATCGGGAACGGCGCGGAGATGCCCTGCGCGGCCAGCTCGGAGATGAGCGCCGGAGCCAGGCCGGTGGCGGCGAACGTGGGCAGGGTCGTGGTCATGCGGAAAGCCTTCCTCGACGCGGCACGTGTCGAGGAGGGGCGCCGGGTTACGGCGCGTCACCGGCGTCACCGGTGGTCACAAGCACGAACCGAAGGGACGGGCCGGCCCAGCAGAGGCGGGCCGGCCCGTGCACCGCGCCCGAGAGGGCGCGGTGGTGGTGCCGGTTGATCCGAAGATCAGAGCGGGCGGATGTTCTCCGCCTGCGGGCCCTTCTGGCCCTGGGTCACCTCGAACTCGACCCGCTGGTTCTCGTCCAGGCTCCGGTAGCCGGAGGTCTGGATCGCCGAGAAGTGGGCGAAGACGTCGGCGCCGCCGTCGTCCGGGGTGATGAAGCCAAAGCCCTTGTCAGCGTTGAACCACTTGACGGTGCCAATTGCCATGTGTTTCGTCTCCTTGACGGAACGGTCGGCCCGCACGTGTTGCGGGCCGGAGAGGAGCACCCCGCGCGTGGAATACGCGGCGTGCTTGTCGCTGCTGGTCGCCCCGCCCGGAGAACTCCGGACACAACAAAGCGCGCCTGGGGCCACAATCCGCCAGGCGCACACAGAGTCTCTGGAAACCAAAACTGCAACCCGGCTAACGTATCACGGGTTCGCGTGCTGCGGAAGATCCCCCGGGATTTCCGGCACGGCGGCCACCAACGCGGCCAGCCCGTCCACGTCGAGCAGATCGGCCGGGCGGACCGTGGCGGAGTCCCGCACGTAGTGGAACGCGGCGCCGACCCGCTCCACCGGCACCCCGGCCAGCTCCGCCCAGGCCAGCCGGTAGACCGCCAGCTGCACCGCCGCCGCGTCGGCCTCCCGGCCCGCCGGCTGCCGCCCGGTCTTCCAGTCGACCACGTCGTACCGCCCGCCCGGACGGGCGAACACGGCGTCCATCCGGCCCCGGACCACCACTCCCGCGATGACTGTGGCGAACGGCACCTCCACCTCCACCGGCACCCGGTCGGCCCACTCGCTGGCCAGGAAGCGCTCCTGCAACTCGACAAGCGCCTCGTCCGGCGCCGCGTCCTCGTCCGCCGCGCCGGGCAGCTCGTCCACGTCGAGGAGCCGGTCGGCGCCGAAGCGCTGCTCCAGCCAGGCGTGGAACGCGGTGCCGCGCCGGGCGTACGGGTTGGGCTCGGCCGGCATCGGGCGGCGCAGCGTCCGGGCCAGCGCCTCGGGGTCGCGGCGCAACGCCACGAGCTGGGTCACCGAGAGCTGGCCGGGCAGCTCGACCTCGACCGCCTCGGCCTGCCGGGCCAGCTCCGCCCGCTCGGCGAGCAGCAGATCCGCCTCCCGCCGCCAGCGGGTCACCTCGGCATCATCCGCCGCGCCGGTCGAGGCGATCAGGGCCGCTTCACGGCGGGCCGCCTCCGGGTCGGCCAGATACCGGCGGACCAGCGCCGCCGCCTCGGTCAGCGCGGGCCGGCGGGCGCCGAGCGGGTCGGCCGGCCACTCGGCCCGCAGCACCGTCTCGGTGGTCGGGTTCACCGCGTCCCCGGCCGGCTCGGGCGTCCACGCGTCCACCACGTGCCCGCCCGGGCCGGCCAGGCAGGCGTCGTGCACCTCGCGCAGGAACACCGACGGGCCGCGGAACCGCTTCGTCCCCTCCCCCCACCAGTAGCCGGAGCAGAGCAACAGCCGGCGGGGGCGGGTCACCGCCACGTACGCCAGGCGGCGCTCCTCCCGCTCGTCGTGCGCCCGCCAGGCGTCGGTGAACTCGGTGAGCGACCGGGCCACCGCGCGCTGGTCCTCCGCCTCGGGCAGGGCCAGCTCGGGCAGCCCGTCCGCGTCGCCGCGCAGCGGGAACGGCAGCACGCCCAGCCCGCCCAGCCAGTGGTCGGAGTTGCGGACCGGCCCCGGCCAGACGCCCCGGGTCATCCCGGCCACCGCCACCACGTCCCACTCCAGGCCCTTCGCGGCGTGCGCGGTGAGCACCTGCACCGCGCCGGCCACCACCTCGACCTCGCCCGGCGCCAGCCCGCGCTCCTCGTCCTCGGCGGCTGCCAGGTAGGCGAGGAAACCGGCGAGCGTGGCGCCGGGCGTCTCACCGCTGAACCGGGCCGCCACGTCGCCGAGCGCGTCCAGGTGGGCGCGGGCCAGCCCGGCGTCCCCGGCGCCGTCCCGCCCTGCCCGGACCGCCACCTCGACGTCCAGCCCGATGGTCCGCTCGATGTCCGCGATCAGCTCCGGCAGCGACTGGTCCAGCCGGTAGCGCAGCAGCGCCAGCTCCATCCCGTACGAGCGCAGCCGCGCGTAGCCCTCGGCCGAGTACGCCTGCGCCGGGCCCAGGTCGGCCAGCGCCTCGACGAGCGTCGCCTCGTCCAGCGCGTCCACGATGATCTCCGGGCCCTCGTCGCCGGTGACCTCCCGGCGGCTGCGGGCGATCGCGCGGGCCCGGCGGTGCAGGGCGACCAGGTCACGCGGGCCGATCCGCCAGCGCGCGCCGGTGAGCAGCCGCAGCAGCGCCGCCCCGTCGGTCGGGTCGGCGAGCACGCGCAGCGTGCACACCACGTCCCGTACCTCAGGGGTGTCCAGCAGCCCACCCAGGCCGACCACGTCGACCGGCAGCCCGCGGGCGCGCAACGCCGCCTCGATCGCCGGGATCTGGCTGCGCACCCGCACCAGCACCGCTGTGGTCGGGCGGCGGTCGGCGGGGATGTGCTCGGGCAGCGCACCCGACATTCCGGCCGCGCCCCGCCAGGCCGCCAGCACGCTGTCCGCGATCCAGTCGGCCTCGTCGGCGTACGTCTCCAGCAGCGCGCAGTGCACGGTGCCACCGGCCTGCCCGCCCGGCGTGCGGTGCGGGATCGGGTCGCGGACGCTGAGCGCGGCGTGCAGTTCCGGCACGCGCGCGCCGGCGGCCCGCAGCGGCACCGACAGCGTGTTGGCGACGCCGAGGATCTCCGGCCGGTTGCGCCAGCTCGTGGTCAGGCTGAGCACGTCGGCGGGGCTGCCGTCGGTGCGGGCGAACTCGGCCGGGAACCGGTCGAGCGTGCCCGCGCTGGCCCCGCGCCAGCCGTAGATGGACTGGCACGGGTCGCCGACCGCGGTGACCGGGTGGCCGCCGCCGAACAGCGCGTTGAGCAGCACCACCTGGGCGTGGCTGGTGTCCTGGTACTCGTCGAGCAGCACCACCCGGAACCGGTCCCGCTCGATCACGCCGACGCCGGGGTGGTCGCGGGCCACCCGGGCCGCGCGGGCCAACTGGTCGGCGAAGTCCATCGCCTCGAAGTCGTCCTTGCGCCGGGCGTACGCGCGCACCAGCGGCAGCAGCTTCAGCCGGGTCCGCTGGAGCTGGAGCGCCTTGCGGACGTCGGCGTAGACCCGGCCGGGCCGGGACTGCACGTCGGCGAAGAACCGGCCGGTCCAGGCGGCCAGCTCGTCCGGGTCGACCAGGTGCTCGTCCAGCTCACCGGCGAGCGCCAGCACGGCGTCGGTGATGGTCGACGGCATCCGGTCCACCTCGGACATGTCGCCGTCGTAGTTGCGCACCAGCAGATCGACAAGCTGCCAGCGAGACGCCTCGGTGAGCAGCCGGGTGGTCGGCTCGTACCCGGCCCGCAACCCGTGCTCGGTGACGATCCGCCCGGCGTACGAGTGGTAGGTGGACACCGTCGGCTCGCCCGCCAGCGGGTCGTCGTGCGGGTCCCGCCCCTGCCGGCCGAGCCGCCGGATGAGCTGGTCGAGGCGGGTCCGGACCCGGTGCGCCAGCTCGCCCGCCGCCTTGCGGGTGAAGGTGAGGCCGAGGATGTGCTCGGGACGTACGTAGGAGTTGGCGACCAGCCAGACCACCCGCGCGGCCATCGTCTCGGTCTTGCCCGAGCCCGCGCCCGCGACCACCAGCAGCGGCTCCACCGGCGCGGCGATGATCGCGGCCTGCTCCCGGGTCGGCGCGGGCAGCCGCAGCAGCTTGGCCAGCTCCACAGGCGTGTAGCGGGGCCCGGCGTCGGCGGCGCGCGGCGCGGGCGTGGCGGAGGCGCCGAACAGCGCCGGCTGAACAGTCATGGCCCGGTCCTTGTTCGCGACTGCGGGGCTGGCAAAACCGGCTCACTCCTCGCGCTCACGGCTGGTTGTCCGGTGGTGGCTCGACCACCTGGCGGCCCTGGCCGGAGACCGGGCAGCTGGTGCGTACCGGGCAGACCCGGCACTTGGAGTTGGCCACGGCGGCGAACGTCGAGGCGGCCATCGTGTCGGCGGTACGGCGCACGAGCGCGGTGGCCCACCCGGCCTCCGGGCCCTCCCCGGCCGCCGCCTGGGTCTGCTCCCTGGCGTCACGCGCGCCGGTGCCGAGCTGCACCAGCGCGGCGCCGCCCGGCTCCTCGCCGAACTCGGCGAACCCGCCCGCCTCCACCGCCGCCTGGTACGCACCGAGCTGCGGATGCTCGGCCACCTCCCGCTCGGTGACCGCCGTCGACTTGCCGGTCTTCAGGTCGATCACCACGAGCCGCCCCTCGGCGTCGACCTCCAGCCGGTCGACCCGGCCGGTCAGCTCGATCGGGCGGGACGGATCGTCGAGGCGGACCGCGAACTCGTGCTCGATCGCGAGCAGCCGGCGCGGGTTGCCGGCCAGCCAGCGCAGCAGCTTGTCCACCATCGCCTCGGCGCGCTGCCGCTCCGGACCGGCCATCCACCGGGCGGCCAGCTCGATCGCGTCGAACCGCGCGGCCACGTACTCCAGCAACGCCTCCCGGTCGACGCTCGCGTCCTCCGCGAGCATGGCGGCGGCGTGCACCAGGTTGCCGACGCCCTGCGCAGCGCTCGCCGGGCCGCTGCCGCCGTGCCGTTCCAGCAGCCAGCGCAGGCTGCACCGCAGCGCGCTCTCCATCGCCGACGGGGTGACCCGCACCGGCTCGCCCTCGTCGACAAGCGGCCGGTCGTCGGACAGGCCGCGCAACCCCCACCAGTCGTCCGGGTGCGCGCCGGGCACCCCGGCGGCGGCCAGCCGCGCCAGCTCACCCGCCGCCGCGTGCTGCCGGATGACCGGCGTCGCCGGGTCGGTGACTGCGGTACGCAGCTCCGCCACCAGCGCGGACAGGGTGAGCCCACGCGGCGGGAGGGTGACCGGGAGCGCGGCGGGCGACCCGTCCTGCGGATGCTCGTCCCCGTGCGGCACCGGCCCGTCCGAAGCTTGCCCTCGGGTGGCCGGGCCGGTCGGGCCGGTCGGGTTCGGGCCGGTTCCGCCGGTGGCGGGTGGGTCGGCGGCGGCCAGTTCGTGCAGGAAGCGGCTCGGCTGCTCCTCGTGGTCGTCGCCGCCGACCGCGGCGGACGCGACGGCGGTGACCAGCAGCCGCCGCCGCGCCCGGCTGATGGCGACGTGGAACAGCCGCCGCTCCTCGTCCAGGAGCGCGGACGTCTGCCCGACCAGGCTGGCCCGCAGCCCGGCCCCGTCGGCGCGACCGGCGAGCACGTCGACGAGCCGCTCCGAGCCGAGCAGGCTGCCGCGCAGGCGCAGGTCCGGCCAGACGCCCTCCTGCACCCCTGCCACCACGACCAGATCCCATTCCAGGCCCTTGGCGGCGTGTGCGGTGAGCAGGCGTACCGCGTCGCCCCGGTCGGCGGCGGCGGCGAGCGTGTCGGCGGGCAGCTCCTGCCCGAGGACGTGGTCGAGGAACACCTCGGTACGCGCGCCGGGCAACCGGTCGGTGAACCGGGCCGCCGCGTCGAAGAGCACGAGCACCGCGTCCAGGTCCCGGTCGGCGGCCTCGGCCCGCCAGCGCTGGGCGGTCTCGTGCTCGCCGGTGGCCGCCCGCCCCCGGGTGATCGCCCCGGCCCAGCGCTCGGCCAGCCCGCTCTCCCGCCACACCGCCCAGAGCACGTCCTCGACTGTGGCGCCGGGCCGACCGGCCGTTTCCCGGGCGGTCGCGAGCAGGTGCGCCACGGTCTGCGCGGGCGCGGCCCAGCGACGCTCGATGGTGGCCAGTTCGGCCCTGTCGCGCAACGCCTCCACCAGCAGGTCACCGGAGGGACGGCGGTCACCGGCGGCCAGCGCCAGCGCCCGCAGGCCCTGGCGCAGCCGCCGCTCGGCCAGCGGGTCGGCGCCACCGAGTGGCGAGTGCAGCAACGCGACGGCCGCCTCCTCGTCCAGCCGGTCGGGTTCGAGCGCGCAGCGCAGCAGGAGCAGCAGCGGGGCGACCGCCGACTGGAGGTGCAGCGGCAGGTCCTCGCCGTGCACGACGGTCGGCACGCCGGCGGTGTGCAGCGCGCGCCGCAGCGACGGCAGTTGCCGGCCGGTGGAGCGGACCAGCACCGCCATCCGGGCCCAGGGCACACCGTCGAGCAGGTGCGCCTCGCGCAACGCGTGCGCCAGCCACGCCGACTCGCTGGTGGCGGACCGGAACGTCCGCACCTCCACCGCCCCGGCCCGGGCGCCGGGCAGCGGGCGCAGCCGCCGGTGCGCCGCCGGGCCGCGCAGCCGCCGGGCCAGCCGGGCGGTGGCCGCCAGCAGCTCCGGCCCGGCCCGGTACGAGGTGGTGAGCGTGACCTGTGCGGCCGGCGCACCGGAGGCGGTGCGGAAGCGGTGCGGGAACGTGGTCACACCCGCCGGGTCTGCGCCGCGGAACGCGTACGTGGACGAGTCCGGGTCGGCGAACGCCACGACTGACCGTCCACCTCCGGCCACCACGGCGAGCAGGTCGAGCTGGGCCGGATCGGTGTCGGCCAGCTCGTCGACGTACACGTGGGACAGACGGCGGCGCTCGGCGGCGAGCAGCTCGGGATCGTCGAGCAGCATGCCGGTGGCGGCGCGCACCAGCTCCGCCGGGTCGTACGCCACCGAACCCCGGTTGCTCACGTCGCGCAGGGCGAGCACGGCCACGTACTCCCGCAGGAAGCGCGCGGCGGCCGGCCAGTCCGCGCGGCCCAGCCTCTCGCCCAGCCGGGCCAGCTCGACCGGGCCGACGCCACGCTCCGCGGCACGCATCAGCAGGTCGCGGAGCTGCTGCGCGAACGCCCGGGTACGCAGCGCGGGACGCATGTCCTCCGGCCAGCCGACCGGGTCGTCGCCGGGCTCCTCCCCCACCACGTCGAGCAGTTCCCGGATGATCAGATCCTGTTCCGGACCGGTGAGCAGCCGGGGCGACGGCTCACCACGTTCGGCCGCCGCGCGGCGCAGCAGCCCGAACGCGTACGCCGGGAACGTCCGTACCAGCGGCTCCCGGATCACCCGGTGTCCGCCCCCGGCGATCCGCGCCTCGATCCGGTGGCGCAGCTCGGTGGCGCCGCGCCGGCCGAAGGTGAGCACGAGGATCCGCTCCGGGTCGACGCCCTCGGCCACCCGGGCGGCCACCGCCTCGACGAGCGTCGTCGTCTTGCCGGTGCCGGGACCGCCCACCACCAGCATCGGCCCGTCCGTGTGCGCGATCACCTGGGCCTGCACCGGATCAGCGTTCGTGCCCTGTCCGGCCACGGCTTTCGGCGAGGTGCTCCCGGGCTGGTGCGGCGGGGCGGTTTCCGGGTGCGCGGCATCGCCCGCCGACCCCCCGGATCGCGGCTCCGCCTCGGCCGGCCCGTCGGACCGACCCACCCCCTGCCCCGCCCCGGCGTCGTGGGTGACCCCCGCCCCCGCGCCGCCGGGCCGGCGCACCAACCGGTACGCCTGCATCACCGACATCCCACCACGCCGGTACGACACCCGGAAACCGACGTCCACTCCGCGCGCCGCAGCTCATCCCAGGTCGCGCGACAACCGCCACCCCCGCTGACACCGATCGGCGAGGCGAAAGGCCAGCGGGAGGCGAAGGCGGGGCGGGAGGCGGGCGCGAGGCGGTCAGGTCAGGCGGGCGTCGATCAGGTCCAGGGCGGCGGGCACGCTGTCGGCGACCAGCAGCAGGTCCAGCGCGGCCGGCTTGAGGAACCGCTGCTCGCCGAGCCCGCGGATCCAGTCGAGCAGCGGCCGGTAGAACCCGTCCACGTCGACGATCACCATCGGCTTGGCGTGCAGGGCGAGCGTGGCCGTGGTCCAGACCTCGAACAGCTCGTCGAGCGTGCCGAGGCCGCCGGGCAGCGCGACGAACGCGTCGGACTTCTCGTCCATCAGCGTCTTGCGGCTGGCCAGGCTGTCGGTGACCAGCAGCTCGTCGGAGTCCAGGTCGGCGACCTCCAGGTCGACCAGGGACTGCGGGATGACGCCGACGGTGCGCCCGCCGGCCGCCCGCGCGCCCTGCACCACGGCGCCCATCATCCCGACGCAGCCGCCGCCGCTGACCAGCGTGTGCCCGCGCCGGGCCAGCTCCTCACCGGTCTCGGTGGCGAGTGCCAGCCAGCGGGCGTCGAGGGTACGGGAGGACGCGCAGAAGACACAGACGTTCGCCACGGGTCAGCTCCGTCCCGCCGGGCCCTCGGGGGCAGCCTCGGCGGCGGCGCGCTGGTCGTCGGTCAGCCGGGCGACCGCCTCCTCGCGGACCGCCTCCTGCTCGGCGGAGAGCACCGCCTCGGCCTCCACGATGTGCCGGACCGCCTCGTTGACGTCGTCGGTGAGCCGGATCAGGTCGAGGTCGGCCGGGCCGATCTTGCCCTCGGCGGCCATTGTGGCGCGCAGCCAGTCGAGCAGCCCTCGCCAGTAGTCGGTGCCCATCAGCACGACCGGGAAGCGGGTCACCTTGCGGGTCTGCACCAGGGTGAGCGCCTCGAACAGCTCGTCCAGGGTGCCGAAGCCGCCGGGCAGCACCACGAACGCCTGGGCGTACTTGACGAACATGGTCTTGCGGACGAAGAAGTAGCGGAAGTCGATGGCCAGGTCGACCCAGTCGTTGAGGCCCTGCTCGAACGGCAACTCGATGCCGAGCCCGACGGAGAGGCCGCCGGCCTCACCGGCGCCCCGGTTGGCGGCCTCCATCACGCCGGGGCCGCCGCCGGTGATCACCGCGTAGCCGGCCCGGGCCAGGGCGCCGCCCAGTTCCTCGGCCATCCGGCACTCCGGGCTGTCCGGCTTGCTGCGGGCGGAGCCGAAGACGCTCACCGCCGGGGGCAGGTCGGCGAGGGTGTCGAAGCCCTCCACGAACTCGGAGAGGATCCGCAGCGCGCGCCAGGCGTCCTTGGTCTTCCAGTCGCTGCGGCCCCGGGAGTCGAGGAGCCGCTGATCCGCCGTACTCGTCGGAATCGCCCGGTTTCGCAGCGTGACCGCGCCGCGGTGCCGTTCTCCCCGGTTCCGCTCCCCCGACTGGCCTCGCCCGGCCGACATTCCCCTGCTCTCGCCCATGGGGCCACCGTAGTAGAGCGGCACCGGCGCGGCGCGCGGGCCCGGGAGCCGGAGAAATCTTTGGGATCCGGGCAACTAATTCGGTCGCACGTACGTCTTACTATTCACATACCCGGTATGCCCGGGCGACGCGCCTTCGGGGGAGGAGCCTGCGTTGATCAATAACAGCGAGATGATCCGGATACGCCGTCAGATGCAGCGGCGGATCCGCGACGTGGTGGCCGAGCGCCGTCGCGCCCGGATGATGGAGACCCACCGGTCCGACCTCACCGGTGAGACCGGCGAGGCGGACGCGCCTCTGACGACGAGCGTCTGACGATCCCGGGGGCCCGCACGGTGGGAGCGGGCCCCCGGGATCTCAGCTCGTCAGGCCGGGGCCAGCCAGCGGTGCAGGGTGGCCGCGCCGTCCCGGATCTTGGTCAGTTCGACGTGCTCGTCCTTGTGGTGCGCCAGGTTCGGGTCGCCGGGGCCGAAGTTCAGCGCCGGGATGCCCATGGCCGCGAACCGCGCCACGTCCGTCCAGCCCAGCTTGCCGATCGGCGCGGCGCCGACCGCCGCCAGGAACTCCTGCGCCGCCGGGTTGTCCAGCCCGGGCGGCGCACCGGCCGCCGCGTCGGTGACCGCCAGCTCGAAGCCGGCGAAGACCTCGCGCAGGTGCGCCTCGGCGCCCGCCGGGTCGCGGTCCGGGGCGTACCGGTAGTTGATCTCGATGTCGCAGCGGTCGGGGATGACGTTGCCGGCCACCCCGCCGGTGATCCGTACCGCGTTGAGGCCCTCGCGGTAGTCGCAGCCCTCGATGGTCACCCGGCGGGCCTCGTACGTGGTCAGCCGGCGCAGCACCTCGCTCGCGCCGTGGATGGCGTTCACGCCGTGCCAGGAGCGCGCCGCGTGGGCCCGCTCGCCGTGCGTGGTGACGACCGCCCGCATGGTGCCCTGGCAACCCGCCTCGACGATCCCGTACGTCGGCTCCAGCAGCACCGCGAAGTCTGCCTCCAGCCACTCGGGGTGGCTCTGCGCGACCAGGGTGAGCCCGTTGTACTTCGACTCGATCTCCTCGGCCTCGTAGAAGAAGTACGTGACGTCGTAGCGCGGGTCGGGCAGCGTGACCGCCAGATGCAGCGCGAAGGCCACCCCGGACTTCATGTCGGAGGTGCCGCAGCCGTACATCAGGTCGCCGCGCATGGAGGAGGGGAAGTTGCCGTTGAGCGGGACGGTGTCCAGGTGGCCGGCGAGCACCACGCGCTGCGCCCGTCCCAGATCGGTACGAGCCATGACGGTGTTCGAGTGCCGGTAGGTGGTCAGGTGCGGCACACCGCGCAGCACCTCCTCGACGCAGTCGGCGATCGCCTTCTCGTTGAGGGATACCGACTCGATGTCGACCAGGGCACGGGTCAGCGCCACCGGATCGGCCAGGACCTCGGGGGTCAACGGGTTCTGCATGTCTCGCACGGTACCGTCAACCTCGGCGGGCCAGGGAACACGTTCGGCGAGGCCCGCGGCCGCGAGCAGCGGCGGACGCCGTTGCCGGAGGAGAAAGGTGACATCGTGACGTCCGCACCATCCGCCTGGGGCATCGGCCTGGCCACCGTCACCGCCGAGGACCAGATGCTCGACGCCTGGTACCCGACCGGCAAGCTGGGCCTGGGCGAGCTGCCGCTGGTGCCCGGCGAGGACCAGGCCGACGTGCTCGACCTGCCGCCGGGCGCGATCGGTGAGCGGGCACTGCCCGGCCTGCGCACCGTCGAGGTGACCACGCTGATCGGCTCGCTGGACGACCCGATCAAGGACGCCGCCGACGCGTACCTGCGGTTGCACCTGCTCTCCCACCGCCTGGTGCGGCCCAACGAGCTGAACCTCGACGGCATCTTCGGCAAGCTGGCGAACGTGGCCTGGACCTCGGCCGGGCCGTGCCCGCCGGAGCGGGTGGACGAGCTGCGCGTCATCGAGCGGGCCGCCGGCCGCCACCTGTCCGTGTACGGGGTGGACAAGTTCCCCCGGATGACCGACTACGTGGTGCCGTCGGGGGTGCGGATCGCCGACGCGGACCGGGTCCGGCTCGGCGCGTACCTGGCCGCCGGCACCACCGTCATGCACGAGGGCTTCGTCAACTTCAACGCCGGCACGCTCGGCACCTCGATGGTCGAGGGCCGCATCGTGCAGGGTGTGGTGGTCGGCGACGGCTCCGACATCGGCGGCGGCGCCTCGATCATGGGCACGCTCTCCGGCGGCGGCACGGAGAAGGTGCGCATCGGTGAGCGGAGCCTGGTCGGCGCGAACGCCGGTGTCGGGATCACGCTCGGCGACGACTGTGTGGTGGAGGCCGGCTGCTACATCACCGCCGCCTCGAAGATCGCCCTGCCGGACGGCCGGGTGGTCAAGGCCCGCGAGCTGTCCGGCGTCGACGGGCTGCTGTTCTGGCGCAACTCGGTGACCGGCGCGCTGGAGGCGAAGCCCCGCACCGGCCAGGGCATCACGCTCAACGCCGCGCTGCACGCCAACGACTGAGCCGTACCCCCGTCCGGGTCCGCGCTCACCGCGCGGACCCGGACGGCCGGCTCACCGCAGGCGGTACGCCTGGATGATCCGCTGGGTCACGGTGTTGCCGGCGTCGTCACGGGCGGTGGCCCGCAGCGACGCGTATCCCGGGCCGGCCGGGTGCCGGACGGTGGCCGTCCACGCCCCGCCCTGCTTCTTCAGCGCCGCCTTGCGCCAGGTCTTCCCGCCGTCGTAGGAGACGTCGACGGTGAGCGCCACGACCCGGCCGGACGGTGCGCCGGGCTGGCGCTGCACCGACACCGGCACGGTGAACGTCCGGCCCGCCGGGGCGGAACTGTCCGTCGCCAGCGGCGGGGTGAACCGGACCGCCATGGCCGGGAGCCGGGCCGGCACGTCGCCCGGCACGCGCTTGGAGCGGAACGTCCAGCTCGCCGACACCTCGGTGCTCAGGTCGGTGAAGCCGCGCGTCGCCGTGGTCTCCAACCGGTAGTTCGCCGCGCCCGGCGGGACGGTGAACTCGCCGTACCCGCCGTAGGGCGACTCGCCGGCGAGCTTGCCGTTGCGGTAGAGCCGGGTCAGTTCGGTGTCGTTGAGCGAGCCGCCCGGGTGCCCGACCGCGTCGCTGTGCATCGGCAGCGAGACCATCATGGTGTCGCCGGTACGGGTGATGCTCTGCTCCGGCCAGCGCGGCTGCGGGAACGACGGACCGAACGGGCCCTTGTTCCACTCGTCGCGGTAGGTGTGCCCGGCGCGGTAGCGGGCGGACTCGGACTCCAGCACCGCACGCGGCTCCAGCCAGCCGTCCTCGTCCCGCTCACCGAAGGCCAGGTCGCCGCTCCAGCGGGTACGGGTGGTGCTGAAGTGCTCGACCCGCTTGCCCGGCACCTGGACCGGCAGCGCGACCGCCGAGCCGCCCATGTTGTAGTCGGGCTCCGCGTACACGGCCCGCTCGTTCTCCATGCCGGTGTAGCCGGCGGCGAACCGGCTGGTGACGGTGGCCAGGTCGGCCGGCTGGTAGTGCCGGACGAAGCCGGTCGGGAACCGGCCCGGGAACAGGTCGATCAGGCCGTAGAAGTACGGACTGCGCTCGGGCGCGGTCGGCTCGGCCCACTGGCTGGCGAGCGAGCCGACGAACACCTTGTCGGAGACGTCGCGGCCGAGCTGGCCGGAGTAGAGACCCTCGAACCTGTCGGTCCAGAGCCCGAAGCTGGCGTAGTAGTCGCCGAATTCCCACGCCGCTGTGAGGTCGATCAGCATGGGCGCCGCGCCGCGCTGCGGCACCGTGGTGCGGATCGGCTTCGCCCGCCGGGCGTCCAGTGCGAGCCGCTGGTTCCCGGTCACCACCAGCTCCGGCTGGGTGAGCGAGGCGACCTCCGGCGAGCCCTGGTCGCCGTCGGCGAAGATCAGGCTCTGCACGCCGTACCGGCCCTTGGGGAGCCGGATCCGGACCTCGCCCCCGGTGTCGTAGACGTCGTGGTAGCTGCCGTCGTCGAGCCCGAGCAGGCTCGTGTAGTAGGAACCGGCCAGCGCGCCGGAGCGGTCCCGGTGGGTCATGGTCAGGTCGTAGCTCTCCACCTCGCGGTCGACAGCGAGCGGGGTCACCGCCACCGCGTCGCCGGCGCGGGCGAGCAGGCGGCCGGTCCAGTAGCCGTCGGCGCCGCCGAGCCGGGTGTCCACCACGACCGTCACCTGGGCGGTGCCGCCCGCCGGAACGGTGAGCCGGGAGGTGCTGAGGGTGAGCATGCCGGCCGGCGCGGTCCGCCCGCCCGGCCCGGTGAACCCGGTGCTCAGGTCCAGCGTGAGCGGGGCGTTCCCGCCGTTGCGGTAGGTGACCGTCCGGCTGATCGGCTTGTCGTCGGTGTGCGGCCAGGCCGCCAGGCCGAACGAGACGGACGCCGGTTCGCTGGTCACCTGCTGGGTGATCGCGCGAGCGAGGTCGACCCGTCCCGCGCCCTGCTGGAACGCGGTCTGCTCCGGGTGCGGCTTGGCCGAGGCCATCAGCGTCGCCTTGTAGCGGCCGGGCGTCCAGCCGGGGTGCTGCTGGGCGAGCAGCGCGACCGCGCCGGCCACGTGCGGCGTGGCCATCGACGTGCCGGACAGCGAGACGTACCGGTCCCCCACCGGGTCACCGATCTGGCCGTTCGCGGCCCGGGCGGCCACGATCTCCACACCCGGCGCGGTGATGTCCGGCTTGATCGCCCCGTCGCCGACCCGGGGGCCGCGGCTGGAGAAGTCGGCGAGCGCGTCGTCCCGGTCGACAGCGCCGACCGCGAGCGCGGCGTCGGCGGTGGCCGGCGAGCCGACCGAACCGTCAGCACCGTCGTTACCGGCGGCGATCACGAAGAGCGTGCCGTGCTGCTCGGTGAGCGTCTCGACCGCCTGCTCCAGCGGGTCCACCTCCGGCGTGTCGCCGCCACTGAGGCTCATGTTCGCGACCGTGGCGTGCTGTTCGGCCGCCGCCCACTGCATGCCGGCCAGGATGGCCGACTCGGTGCAGCCGTAGACCTCGCACACCTTTCCGGACAGCAGCGTGGCGTCCGGCGCGACGCCCCGGTACTTCCCGCCGGAGGCGGCGCCGCTGCCGGCGATGGTCGAGGCCACGTGCGTGCCGTGGCCGACGATGTCGTCCGGGTCCGTCTCCTCGGTGAAGTTGCGCGACTCGGCGACCTTGCCGGCCAGGTCCGGGTGGGTCAGGTCGACGCCGGTGTCGAGCACCGCGACCCGCACGCCCTTGCCGGTGTATCCGGCGGCCCAGGCGGCCGGGGCGCCGATCTGCGGCACGCTGCGGTCGAGCGTCACCCGCCGCCGGCCGTCGAGCCAGATCCGGTCGACACCCCCCGCCGCGTCGAGCCGGGCGCCGGAGCGGTCCGCGCTCACCGCCTTCCAGAGCGCGCCGGTGTCACCCTTGCCGGCGACGACCGCCGCGCCGGCGATCGCCGGCAGGTCGCGGATCACCCGAGTGCCGGCGAGCGGGGCCGCCGTCCGCCGGGCCACCCCCGGCCGGTACGACACGAGCAGCGGTACGGTGTCGCGGCGCGCGTCGTCGTAGCCGGCCTCGATCAGCCCGGTCACGTCGAACAGCCGGCGGTCCAGCCGGCCGGAGCGGACCAGCGCGAGCGCGTCCTGCGGCAGCACGGTCAGGTGGTCGCGGTCGCGACGGACCAGGAACTCGACGCCGGTACGGCCGGGGCCGGGGCGTACCGCGGCACGGCCACCGGCGGCGACTGTCACCTGGTCGCCGGTGATCAGGGTGACGGTGACCGGGCGGGCGCCCGCGGGCGCGGACGGGCCGGTACGGGCCGCCGGGCCGTTCGACGTCGTCGGCGCGGCGGCCAGCGCGGGCACCGGCAGGCCGAGCGCCAGCGTCAGGCCGAGGCCGAACGCCGTCATCTTTCTGCGATTCCGGAGCAACCTTCCTCCTTCTTCGGACGTTTCATCGATGAGAGAGACATCGACGCGGGTATCAGGATTGCATACCGCGTATGTATCGGGAAGCCACTGATCCGCTCGAATCGCTGCCGCGCCACCGAGCGGGCCGCGACGATCAGGTGATGACCTCCATGAAGGACCGGATGCTGGCCGGCGAGCGGTACATCGCCGACGATCCCGCGATCACCGCCGACCTGGAGCGCGCCGCCCGGCTCAGCGAACGCTTCAACCGAAGCTCCGCCGACGACCCGGCGGGCCGCCTCGCCGCCCTGCGCGAACTGCTCGGCTCACTCGGCGAGGACGCCTGGATCCGGCCGCCGCTGTACTGCGACTACGGCTACCAGACGCACATCGGCCCGCGTACCTTCGTCAACTTCAACGCGGTCTTCCTCGACGTCGCCCGGATCAGCATCGGCGCGGACGTCCAGATCGGACCGAACGTGCAGCTGCTCACCGCCGTCCACCCGGTGGAACCGGAGGCGCGCCGGGCCAAGTGGGAGTCGGCCCAGCCGATCACCATCGGCGACAACGTCTGGCTCGGCGGCGGGGTGATCGTGCTGGCCGGGGTGGCGATCGGCGAGGACACGGTGGTCGGCGCCGGCGCGGTGGTGACGCGCGACCTGCCACCCGGCGTCGTGGCGGTGGGCAACCCGGCCCGCCCGGTCCGGAGCGTCCACGAATCCTCGTGAGCCGGCCGCGCCCGGCGTCACCGCGGCGGGTCGGCCAGGCTTACCACCAGGTCGGCGTGCCCGGCCGTGCCGACAACCAGCCGGGCGTTGTCCTCGTCGCTGCCCAGCGCCCAGGCGCGCGCCTGCTCCGGCGACTTCCCGTACGCCTCGTGACGCGCGGCGAGCCGGCGCAGCCGCTCCTCCGCGTCCAGGTCGAGGAACCAGATCTGGTGCAGCAGGGTGCGCACCTCTTCCCACGGGTCGTCCCGCAGCAGCAGGTAGTTGCCCTCGGTCACCACCAGGCGCACCTCGGGCGGCACCTCGATCGCCCCGGCAACCGGCTCCTCCAGGTCACGTCGGAACTCCGGCGCCCACACCGACGTCGGTTCCAGCCGGCGCAACCGGCGCAGCACGGAGACGAAGCCATTGACGTCGAAGGTGTCCGGCGCGCCTTTGCGGCCCGCCCGGCCGAGCCGTGCCAGCGCGGACCCGGCCAGGTGGAACCCGTCCATCGGGACCAGCCGGGCGACCGGGCCGAGCGCGGCCACGATCCGTTCCGCCAGGGTGGACTTGCCCGCCCCCGGCGCCCCGGCGATGCCGAGCAGCTGGCGCGGGCCGTCGTCGGCCAGCGCCCGCGCCCGGGCGACCAGCTCGTCGAGCGTGAGCACCTCCGCCGCCGGCATCAGCCCAGCACCGGCTCGCTGATGGTGAACCGCGCCTCGACGGCCGCCTGCACCGGCTGCGGCGCCGGATCCAGTTCCAGCTCGAACTCCGGCTCGCCGGACCGCGCGTACGCCGCCTTGACCATCATCGGCGGCGCCGCGCTCATCCCGGTGTCGGACAACTCGCGCAAGGCGACCACCCGGGCGCCGAGCGCCTCGGCGTACTCCCGGGCCCGGACCAGCGCGTCGGCGATCGCCGCGTGCCGCGCCTCCCGGTAGGCCGGGCTGTCCGGTCGCAGCGACCACACCGGGCCGGCCACCTCGACCTGGTCCTGGTCGGCCAGGCGGAGCATCAGGTCACCGAGCGCGGTGAAGTCGGTGGTCGTCACGGTGGTGCTCACGCTGCCCTGGTAGGCCACCACCCGGTCGCCGGAGCGCTTCGTCACCGGCCGGACATGGACCTGGCCGGTCTCCCGGCGCTCCACCGCGGGCTCGGCCGCGTCGAGCAACGCGCGCACCGCGGCGGCCCGTTCGGCCAGCCGGGTCAGTGTGGTCTCCCGGTCCCGGTCCCGCGCCACCGCCGTCACGGTGAACCGGGCCAGCTCGGGAGCGACCTCCCGGTACGCCTCACCGCGTACCGCCACGACCGGTGCGTCCGCCATGCCGCTCAGCCTAACGGCGGGGTGGCCGGCAGGTGCGCCATGTAGGTGACCGCGCCGGCCGTCTCCCGGACCTCGCTGAGGTGGCCGCCCGCTGCGCCCAGCTCCCGCAGGTACGCCAGCTCGCCCGCGTGGTCGGCGGCGGCCGGGAACTCCCGCCGGTGCGGGGTGAACGAGCGTGCCCGCAGCGTCGAGCGGACGTCGCGCCCCTCGGCGAACCGGTCGGCCAGCGCACCGGCGTCGCCGCCGCGCAGCGCCTCGGTCAGCTCGTTCAGGAACGCGCCGAGCGCGTCCAGTTCGGCGAGCACGCGGTCCCGGTTGCCGAGCAGCATGTTCGCGGTCCGCTCGGGTGGTCCACCCGCGACCCGGGTGCCGTCGGAGAAGCTGCCCGCGGCCAGCGTCAGCACCGCGTCCCGCAGCGCCGACCGGTGCACGGTGCCTGCCAGCGCACCGGCCAGCACGTGCGGTACGTGCGAGGCGAGCGCGGCGGCGCCGTCGTGCTCCGGGGCGGACATGGGCACCACCCGGGCGTGGAAGACGTCCACCAGCAGCGTCGCCAGCCGCCGGAACGCGGCCAGGCCGGTCGGCCCCGGGCAGAGCACCCAGGCGGCGCCGTCGAGGAGGTCCGCGATGGCCGCGCCCGCTCCGGCCCGGTCCGCGCCGGCCATCGGGTGGCCCGGCACGAACCGGTGCCCGAGCCCCTGCACGGTGGCGGCGGTGCTCACCTCGGCCTTGACGCTGCCCACGTCGGTGAGCACGCACCCGTCCTCGGTCACGGCGGCGACCCGGGCCAGCATCGTCGGCAGCGTCGGCAGCGGGCCGCAGAGGAACACCACGTCCCGGCCGGTGACCGCCTCCTCGACCGTGTCGGGCGTCTCCACGCCCCGGTCGCGTACCTGCTGCCGGGCGGCCGGATCCGGATCCCAGCCGGTGACGTCGAGCCCGGCCTCGCGCAGCCGCAGCAGCACCGAACCGCCGATCAGCCCGGTGCCGACCACCGCCGCCCGCGCCAGCCCGCCGGCCCCGCCCGCCACGTCACGACCCGGCGAGCCGCCCGGCCACCGCGTCGACGTGCTCGTCGGACTCGGTGAGCGCCACCCGGACGTGCCGGGCGCCGGCCGGACCGTAGAAGACGCCGGCGGCCACCAGGATGCCCCGGCGGGCCAGCCAGTCCACCGTCTCCCAGCAGTCCTCGTCGCGGGTCAGCCAGAGGTAGAGCCCGGCCTCGGAGTGCTCGACAGTGAAGCCGGCGGCCGTGAAAGCCTCGCGCAGCTTCTCCCGCCGGACGCGGTAGCGCTCGCGCTGGGCGTCGGCGTGCTCCTGGTCGCCGAGCGCGGCCACCATGGCGGCCTGCACCGGGGCCGGCACGATCAGGCCCGCGTGCTTGCGGATCTTGAGCAGCTCGGCCACCAGCGCCGGGTCGCCGGCGACGAACCCGGCCCGGTAGCCGGCCAGGTTCGAGCGCTTGGACAGCGAGTGCACCGCCAGCACGCCGTCGTACGAGCCGCCGCACACCTCGGGTGAGAGCACCGAGACGGGCTCGGCGTCCCAGCCCAGCGGCAGGTAGCACTCGTCGCTGGCGACCACCGCCCCGCGCTCGCGCGCCCACTCGACCACCTTGCGCAGGTGGGCGGCGGGCAGCACGCGGCCGGTCGGGTTGCCCGGCGAGTTGACCCAGACCAGGCGGACCCGGGGATCCGGGCCCAGCGCGGTCAGCGAGTCGGTGCGGACCGTCGTCGCCCCGGCCAGCCGCGCCCCGTCCTCGTAGGTCGGGTAGGCCACCGACGGCACCACCACCACGTCACCGGGACCGAGCCCGAGCAGCGTGGGCAGCCCGGCCACCAGCTCCTTGGAGCCGATCGTCGGCAGCACGCCCAGGCCGTCCACGCCCGCGCCGCAGGCACGCGCGACCCAGGCGGCGATCGCGTTGCGCAGGGCGGGCGTACCGGCGGTCAGCGGGTAGCCCGGCGCGTTCGACGCGTCGGCCAGGGCCCGGCGGATCAGCTCCGGCACCGGGTCGACCGGCGTGCCCATCGACAGGTTGATGAGACCGTCCGGGTGCGCCGCGGCCGTGGTGGCCGCGGCGTCCAGGGTGTCCCAGGTGAAGTCGGGCAGCCGAGCCGAGACCGGCGTACGCCGGTTCAGTGGCCCTCGCCGCGCGGCGGCTGCGCGGCGACGAAGGTGGCGTCCTTCTCCACCTTGCCGATCTTCGAGGCGCCACCGGGCGAGCCCAGGTCCTCGAAGAACTCGTAGTTCGCCCCGGTGTAGTCCTTCCACTGCTCCGGGACGTCGTCCTCGTAGAAGATCGCTTCCACCGGGCAGACCGGCTCGCAGGCACCACAGTCGACGCACTCGTCGGGGTGGATGTAGAGCATCCGATTGCCCTCGTAGATGCAGTCGACCGGGCACTCCTCGATGCATGCCTTGTCGAGCACATCCACGCACGGCTCGGCGATGATGTAGGTCACCGGTCTTCTCCTCCGCAAGACTCGTCGCGATCAACCGCAACGATAAGAGCCTAGTATCTCGCCGGGGAGGGGGTCGATCGTGCTCCGACAGCAGGATGTGGGACACCGGATCGTGGTCCGCCGGATTGTGGGGATTCGCGAGGGCCGCACGCTGTTCTCCGATGCCCTCGGCGAGCTCGTCGAGCTGAGCGAGACCCACATCACGCTGTCCACCGACGCCGGGCCGCTGCGCGTGCCGGTGACCGAGGTGCACCGGGCCAAGCGCGTGCCGCCGGCCCGCCGGCCCACCGCCGCCTCGGTGGTCGCGCTGGAGCTGGCCGCCGACGAGGCGTGGCCCGCCCCGGTGCGCGGACGGCTCGGCGACTGGCGGCTGCGCTGGGCCGACGGCTGGACCGGCCGGGCGAACAGCGCGCTGCCGGTGGGCGACCCGGACCGCCCGCTGCCCGACGCGCTGGACGCGGTGCAGCGCTGGTACGCCGAGCGCGGCAGGCCCGCCCTGGTGAACACCCCGCTGCCGCTGGCCGCCCCGGTCGGCGCGGAACTGGACGCGCGGGGCTGGACGTCCCGCCCCCCGGTACTGGTGCAGACCGTCCCGCTGCGCGCCCTGACCGCCCCGCCGGAGGCCGCCCCCGCCGACGCGCCGCCCGGGCGCGCCGACGTGCCGGCGGACGCGGACGCCCCGCCGCCGGTGACGCTGGCCGTCGCGCCCGCCGACGACTGGCTGGCCATCTCCGCCGGCCGCAAGGGTGGCCTGCCGGACGCCGCGCGGCACGTGCTCACCGCCGTCGACCGGGTCCGCTTCGCGGAGCTGCGCGTCGACGGCCGGGTGCTCGCCATCGGCCGGGGGACGGTGACCGGCGAGGGCCGCTGGCTCGGTGTCAGCCTGCTCGAAGTGCTGCCCGAGGCGCGTCGGCGGGGATTCGCCGCAGCCGTCGTCCGCGCCCTGGCCGGCTGGGGCGCGGCCGAGGGCGCCACGCAGGCATTCCTCCAGGTGGAGCAGAGCAACACCGGCGCGGTCGCGCTCTACCGCAGGCTCGGGTTCACCACCCACCACACCTACCTGACCCGGGTCGCGCCGGCGGGCTGAGCCCGCAGGGCGGTCAGCGCCGGATGATCCTGCGGGGCCGGACGCGCTTCATCTCGGCGTACCGCTTGAGCTGGCGGGACCGGTAGTCCCGGCCCAGCGCGGTGAGGATCAGGTAACCGACGAGCACGCCCGCCGCGGTGGCCGCGAGATAGAGCCAGATCTGGGCGAAGAAGAGGCCCGCGCCCCCGCCGAACGGGTTCTCCCCGACAACCAGCGGACCGACGAACACGGTGAGCGCCAGCGCGACCACGACCGCGGCGGCCAGCTCACCGGCCCAGCGGCCCACCGGCTGTCCGGCGCCCCACCGGAACGCGGCACCGGCCAGGATGAGCCCGATGACCAGGAACATCGCCAGCGAGACCCGGCCGGAGGCGGTGTCGTCGTCCGGGAACGCGAATCTGGTGACCAGCCGGGCCACCACGTTCACCGCGAACAACGCGGCCGCCAGCACACCGACCGCACGCCACCGCTGACCCATCGCACGCCTCCCGCCGTACCGCCCGCTCCCTCGGCGGGCCTCTGGCAGGAATGTCTACCACCGCCGCCGGTGCGGCGTCAGCACCTCACCGGGGAGAGGGCGGCGTCACGAGGTGCCGGAAGCCCACCACCGCGAACGTGACCGCGCCGGTCACGATCAGCGCGAGGCCGAGCACGTTGTCGCCGACCAGCCCGAGATCACCCTCGACGGTACGGACACCACCCGCCACGATCACCACGAACCACGGCAGCGCGGCCAGCACGATCGCCCACCGGCCGCCGGTCGACCTGTGCGCGAACGAGCCCAGCAGCACCGTCGACGCCACCACGGCGACGGCGCCGACAGCTACCGCGCCGACCCCCACCAGCGCCTGCGCGGCCCCGGAGAGCCCTTGCACGACATTCCAGGCCCAGGTCGCGATGATCAGTTCGAGCAGCGCCAGCAGGACGCCGGCCCAGACCGTGACGACGCCGCCGGCCACGCGCAGCGCACGGTCGAGCGCCCGCTCCGCCGGGCTCGGCGTCGCGGCCGTCGGCGGCTGCTCGGGAAGGGTCGACACGGGTACGGCCGGCAGCGTCACCGGAGACCGGCCGCCACGACCGGGGACCGCTGCGGGTCGTCCAGGGCGATCCCGGCGAAGAGGTCGTCCTCCCAGCCGTACGGGCCGGCGCCCGGGCCCTTCTCACCGGCCGCGAGCGTGAAGTACTCCACACCCATGAACTCGCCACCGAAGTTGCCCGCGATCGAGTAGAGCCAGGAGTTCGCCGGGATCTGGGTGGCGTGGGCCCGCATCGCCGCCTCCTTGGCGGCGTGCTGGTCGGTGCCGTCGATCCGGGCGGCGATCTCCGCGTCCGGCGTGCCGAACGGCAGCTCGTCGGCGCTCTCGATGCCGGCGAACGGGTTGTCCGACGACTCGGTGAACGTCTCCAGGCCGGCGTCCAGCACGCTGCGCGGCATGGCCGTCCAGTAGACCTTCGCCGGGGCGATCCCCTTGGCCGCGGCCAGCTCCACCGCCCGCATCGCCACCCGGTGCGCCTGGATGTGGTCGGGGTGGCCGTAGAAGCCGTCCGGGTCGTACGTGACGAGCACCTGGGGGCGCACCTCGCGGATGACCTCCACCAGGTACCCGGCGGCCGTGTCCAGGTCGGCCTGCCAGAACGCCCGTGGGTGCTCGTTCGTGGCCAGGCCCATCATGCCGGAGTCGCGATAGCGGCCCGCACCGCCGAGGAACCGGTGGTCGGTGACGCCGAGCGCGGCGCAGGCGGCTGCGAGCTCGCCGATCCGGTAGCCGCCGAGCTGGTCCGCCTCGGCCGCGCAGAGCTGGGCCAGGGCCGGGACGTGGATCTCGCCCTCCTCGCCCAGCGTGCAGGTGACGAGCGTGACGTGGGCGCCGGTGGCGGCGTAGTGCGCCATCGTCGCGCCGGTGCCGATCGACTCGTCGTCGGGATGCGCGTGGACCAGCAGAAGGCGTCGGTCGGGCAGCGTCGTCACGCCCGTCACTCTAACCGGCGGTCCTGCTCCCTCGACGGTGATGCGTCCGCCCAGGTCGGCCACATCACCCCCCGGCGCCCGCCTACGCTGCAGGCGTGGACTTTCCCGAGCTGGCCGCCCGTACCCGTCGGTTCAGCCACGGGGCGCCACGCGCCGTCTCCGTCACGGGCGACGGCGCCCGGGTGATCTTCCTGCGTTCCGCGGGACCGGAGGACCCGGCCGACGCGCTCTGGCTGCTCGACGTCGACAGCGGCGAGGAACGACTGGTCGCGGACCCGGCGGCGCTGCTGGGCGCCGACGCCGAGCCGGCCCGCCTCGCCCCCGGTGAGCGGGCGCTGCGCGAGCGGCTGCGGCTCAGCTCCGGCGGCATCGGCTCGTACGCGCTGGACTCGGCCGGCCGGGTCGCCGCGTTCGCGCTGGCCGGCCGGCTGTTCCGGGCCGACCTGGTGCACGGTGACGTGGTCGAGGTGGCGGCCGTCGGACCGGTGATCGACCCGCGCCCCGACCCGGCCGGTGAGCGGCTCGCGTACGTCACCGACACCGCCGAGGGGGTGCGCCGGGGCCAGTTGCGGGTGGTGGAGCCGGACGGCACGGACAACCTGCTCGCCGGTGAGGACAGCGGCGTCACCTGGGGACTCGCCGAGCACATCGCCGCCGAGGAGTTCCACCGCTACCGGGGCTACTGGTGGGCGCCGGACGGGCGTAGCGTGCTCGCCGCCCGGGTCGACGATTCCCGCCTGGAACGCTGGTACCTGCACGACCCGGCCGACCCGGCGAGCCCGCCCACGTCGCTCGCGTACCCGGTGGCGGGCGGGCCGAACGCGGAGGTCAGCCTGCACCTGCTCGACCTCGACGGCGGCTGGGTCGACGTGCACTGGGACCGGGAGACCTATCCGTACCTGAGTTCGGTGGACTGGACCGAGGGCGGCCCGCTGATCACTGTGCTGCGCCGCTCGCAGCAGCACGGCCTGGTGCTCGCGGTGGATCCGCGCACCGGTGAGACGCAGGTGCACGCCGAGCTGGCCGACCCGCGCTGGGTGGAGCCGATCCCCGGCACGCCCGCGCACCTGCCCGACGGGCGGGTGCTGGTCGGCGGCGAGCTGGCCCACGACGGGTACGACGCCCGCTGCCTGTTCGCCGACGGCACGCTGCTCACCCCGCCGTCGCTGTACGTGCGCCGGGTGGTCGGGCGGCTGCCGAACGGCCCGAACACGGCGGCGGACCTGCTGGTGGAGGCGAGCGAGGGCGAGCCGAGCCAGCGCCACCTCTACCGGGTGCGGACCACGATCGGCGGCGGCATGGACGCCCGCCGGATGGGCAGCGACCCCGGCTGGCACACCGCCTCGATCGGCGGGTCGACGCTGGCGGTGGGCATCGCGTCGCTGGAGCACCCCGGGGTCCGCTGGCGGGTGTGGCACGGTGACCGCGAGGTGGGCGAGCTGCGCACGTTCGCCGCCACCAGCTCGTACGCGCCTCGGCCGACGATGGTCCGGGTGACCGACAGGCGGCTGCCCAGCGCGGTGCTCTACCCGGCCGAACACGTCAAGGGCACCCGGCTGCCGGTGCTGCTGGACGTCTACGGCGGCCCCGGCCACCAGGAGGTGGTGGCGGCCCGCAGTGCCTGGCTGGAACGACAGTGGTGGGCCGAGCAGGGCTTCGCGGTGGTCACCGTCGACAACCGGGGCACCCCGGGCATCGCGCCGTCGTTCGAGAAGGCGATCCACCGCCGGGTCGCCGACGTGATCCTCACCGACCAGGTGGACGCGCTCACCGCGCTCGCCGACAAGCACCCGGACCTGGACCTGGGGCGGGTGGCGGTGCGCGGCTGGTCGTTCGGCGGCTGGCTGGCCGGCCTCGCGGTGCTGCGGCACCCGGAGCTGTTCAAGTGCGCGATCGTGGGCGCGCCGGTCACCGACTGGGCGCTGTACGACACCGCGTACAGCGAGCGCTACCTGGGCATGCCGGAAGACGGGATGGACATCTACGCCCACCATTCGCTGGTCGAGCTGGCCGCCGAGCCGCTCGGCGACCCGGCGCAGGCCCGGCCGATGCTGCTGGTGCACGGCCTGGCCGACGACAACGTGCTGGCCGCGCACACGCTGCGGCTGTCGGCCGCGCTGCTGGCGACGGGCCGCCCGCACGCGGTGCTGCCGCTGACCGGCGCGAGCCACCTGGCCGCCGGCGGGGTGTCCGAGCGCCTGCTCCGGCTGGAGCTGGACTTCCTCCGCCGCTACTTGTGAAGGAAGGGCCCCTTCTCAACGCGTTGAGAAGGGGCCCTTCCTTCAACTACCGGTACGGCTACTGCTTGACGTACGCGTTGACGAAGTTCGGGTAGCCGAACACGGAGGAGATGAACACCCCGCCCGCCTTGGAGCCGTGCACGTGGTACGCGACGTCCACGTAGAGCGGCACCACCGGCGCGTGCTCCTTCATGATCCGCTCGTCGAGCTTGCCCCACTCCGGGCCCTGCTCGGACGGCGGCAGCGCCTGGATGCGGTCCATCTCGGCGTTGATGGCGTCGTCGTTGAAGTAGGACGAGTTGCTGTTGCCCTCGGCCTTGATGGTGCGACCGTCGTAGAGCACCGGCAGGATCGACGCGCCGCTGGGCCAGTCCGCCGCCCAGTTACCGATGTAGAGGTCCCAGGGGTTGTTCTTCTTCTTCACCTCGTCCAGCTTCGCGTCGTCCGGGATGTTCCGGACGGTGATCTTGAAGCCGGCGCGCTCCAGGTTGCCCTTGAGCTGGACCGCCTGCTGCTGCTCGGTGGTGTTGTCCGCGACGCCGAGAACCAGCGCGGGCGTCTGGCCGCCGAGCAGCTCCTTGGCCTTCTCCACGTTGCCGTTGGCGCCCGCCGGGTACGCGTCGTACGCCTTGTAGCCGATGGTCGACGGCGGCATCAGCGTGGTGAGCGGCTGCGCGACGGTCTGGCCGCCGAGCGCCTTGATCATGCCCTCGCGGTCGATCGCGTAGTTGAGCGCCTGGCGGACCTTCAGGTCCTTGACCCGCTGGGTGTTGATCACGAGCTGGTTGGCGCTCGGGGTCGGGGACAGCAGCGTGCGGGACTTCAGCGCCGGGTCACCGGCCACCTTGGCCACGAGCGAGGCCGGCACGCCGTTGAAGGCGAGCGCGCTCTGGTCGGCGCCGTTGTCCGCGATGACCCGGTTGTTGGCCGCGTCGGCGGTCGGGCCGAAGTTCCAGACGAACTTGTCCGGGTACTGGTGCCGCACCGGGTCGGTCTTCGGATCCCAGTTCGGGTTTCGGTCAAGGGTGATCCGGACGCCCACCTGGTTTTCCGCGATCTTGTACGGGCCGGACGAGAACGGCTTCTGGTCCAGGTTGACCCCGGTGTCCTTCTCCGGCTTGAGCGGGGCGCTGGTGGGCAGCGAGACCGCGAACGGCAGGTCGCAGCGGGGCTTGGCGAACTCGAAGCGCAGCGTCTTGTCGTCCGGCGTGGTCAGGCCCGGCGGCAGCGACGTCTTGTTCTTCTTGAAGTCCCACTTGGTGTCGAACTGCGCGGTGTCGGCCAGCCACTCCTGGATGTAGGTGGGGCCGCCGGTGAGGTCCGGGTCGAAGGAGCGGGCGATGCCGTACGCGATCTCCTTGGAGGTGATCGGGCTGCCGTCCTCGAACTTCACCCCGTCCTTGATCGTGAATTCCCAGACCTTGCAGTCGTTGTTGACGTTCTTGCCCGGGGTCTCGGCCAGGTCACCCACGAGGACCAGGCCACCCTTGCCGTCGTCCTTCCAGGTGGTCAGGTAGCGGGCGAAGAGCGGGTTTGTCATCAGGCCGGCGAACGAGTACGTCCGCTGCGGATCGAGGTGGGAGATGGGGGTCTCCCGGATGATGGTGAACGTCCCGCCCTTGGCCGCGCCGTCGATCTCGGCGGCCGGTCCCTGCGAGTCCTTGGGGTCGGTCGCGATGACCCCTGTCTGCTGCCGGTTGCTGTCCACCTTGGTGCCTTCGCCCGTGTTCTCCGAGCAGGCACCGAGTGCCACAACCAGTGCGATGGCACCGCCAGCGGCGGCCGCTGCGCGTGGTCGCATGTCCTACCTCCTCCACCCGTGCGCCGAGCGCATCCGCCGACGTCCCGAGGATCGTAAAGAAGAAAAACTACAAGTTGGATAACAGTTGACGATAAATTTCGTCGCGGTTCAGCCGAGCCGCACCCGCGGATCGATCACCGCATAGAGCAGGTCCACCACCACGTTCGCCAGCACCACGAAGACCGCCGCGATCAACACGGTCGCCATGATGGTCGGCAGGTCACCTGAGCGGACCGCGTCGACAGCGGTACGCCCCATCCCGTTCAGACCGAAGGTCGTCTCGGTGATCACCGTGCCGCCCAACGCCCCGCCCACGTCCAGGCCGGCGATCGTCACCACCGGCGTGATCGCGGCGCGCAGCGCGTGCCGGCCGTACACCTTGCGTTTGGCCAGACCCTTCGCCCGCGCGGTCCGGACGAAGTCCTCCGACAGCGTCTCCAGCATCTGTGCCCGGGACAGTCGCGCGTAGATCGCGGAGAAGAGGAACGCCAGCGCCACCCAGGCCAGCACCAGCCCGCTCGTCCATTTCAGCGGGTTGTCGAAAAACGACGTGTAGCTCGGCACCGGCAGCAGGCGCAGGTTGTAGACGAAGACGATGAGCAGCACCGCGCCCACGAAGTAGAGCTGCAACGAGGCGCCGGTGAGCGAGAAGCCGATGGCCGCCCGGTCCAGCCAGCTCCCCCGGCGCAGCGCCGAGAGCATGCCCAGGCCGACGCCGAGCAGCAGCCAGAGGATCGCCGCCGGGATGACGATGCTCAGCGTCACCGGCAGCACCCGGGCGATGGTGTCCGAGACCGCCTCGTTCGACACGTACGACCAGCCGAGGCAGGGGGCGTCGCACCGGCCGCCCTGGGCGCTCCCCAGGTCCCGGCCGGTGAAGATGCCCTTCATGTAGCCGGCGTACTGGCTGATCAGCGGATCACGCAGGCCCAACTCCTGGCGGACCCGTTCCAGTCGCTCCGGGTTGCAGTTCTTCGGGCACATGCCGGTGACCGGATCCCGCGGGAGGGCGAAGAACATCAGGAAACTGAGCACGCTCACCGCGAACAGCGTGAGCCCGGCGGACAGCAGCCGGCGGATGAGGAATCGCGTCATGGGCCGGCCTCCTACCGGGACGACTTCGGATCGAGCGCGTCGCGCAGCGCGTCACCGAAGAGGTTGAAGGCGAACACGAGCGCGAAGATGGTGATGCCGGGGAAGAAGACGTACGCCGGATCGGTCTGCAGGTAGTCGAGGCTGCGATAGATCATGCGGCCGAAGCTCGGTGTCTCGTCGGTGAGTCCGACGCCGATGAACGACAACGCGGCCTCGCTGGTGATGTACTGCGGCACCGCCAGCGAGAAGGCGACCAGGATCGGCGCCCAGGCGTTCGGCAGCAACTGGCGGAACAGCATGTGCCCGAGGCCCGCGCCGCTGGCCCGCGCCGCCTCCACGAACTCGCGTTCGCGCAGCGCGATGATCTGACCCCGGACCAGCCGGGCCGTACCGGTCCAGCCGAACAGGGCGAAGATCGCGATGAGCACACCGATCTGGAAGTACGCCGGCACAGCCTCGCGCTGACCGTAGAAGCGCAGCGCGACGGTCGGCATCAGGGCCAGCGCGATGATCAGGAACGGCATGGCCAGGGTCAGGTCGGTGATCCAGTTGATCACCGTGTCCAGCCAGCCGCCGAGGTAGCCGGCGAGCGTTCCCAGCGTCACCCCGATCACCGCGGTCACCACGGCCGCCGCGAACGCGATGAACAGCGACGTCCGCAGCCCGTGCACCATCCGGATGAAGATGTCCCGGCCGAGACCGGGCTCCAGCCCGAACCAGTGCTCCCCGGTCACGCCGCCGGCGTAGCCCAACGGCATGCCGTAGCCGTCGAGGCGGCTCTGGAACTGCTCCTTCGGCCCCACCCCGTACAGCGCCTCGATGAGCGGGACGGCCAGCGCGACGAGCAAGAAGAACGCCAGCAGGCCGCCGCTGATCAGCGCCGTGCGGTCCCGCTTGAGCCGCGCGAGGGCGAGTTGGCCGGGTGACCGGCCGACGAACTCCTTCTTGCCGCCTTCGTCGCCCTCGCCGGTGGACTCGATCTCGGCGAGGGCGACGCCCTCGACCGGTGACAGGCTCATTTCGACACCTCCACGGGTTCGCCGGCCGGCACGCCGACCGGTCCGCTCTCCGGGTAGTGGCAGGCGGTGAGTTGTCCGCCGCCGTCGCGGGTGACCAGGGCGGGTTCTTCGGTGGCGCAGTGGTCGGTGGCTTTCCAGCAGCGGGTGCGGAAGCGGCAGCCTGATGGGGGGTTGA